>DASWED010000023.1:0-45500 GCA_036394995.1 Actinomycetota bacterium | reverse complement strand
GCACATCCTGCTCGGGCTGATCCGCGAGGGCGAGGGCGTCGCCGCGCAGGTCCTGCAGAAGCTCGGCGCCGACCTCAACCGGGTCCGCCAGCAGGTCATCCAGCTGCTGTCCGGCTACACCGGCGGCAAGGGCGAGCAGGCTCCGGGCGAGCAGACGCCGCAGGGCTCGATGGTGCTCGACCAGTTCGGCCGGAACCTCACCCAGCTGGCCCGGGACTCCAAGCTCGACCCGGTGATCGGGCGCGAGAAGGAGATCGAACGGGTCATGCAGGTGCTCTCGAGAAGGACCAAGAACAACCCGGTCCTGATCGGCGAGCCCGGCGTGGGCAAGACCGCCATCGTCGAGGGCCTGGCCCAGAAGATCGTGAGGGGCGACGTCCCGGAGACCCTCAAGGGCAAGCAGATCTACACGCTCGACCTGGGGGCCCTGGTGGCGGGCAGCCGCTACCGCGGCGACTTCGAGGAGCGGCTGAAGAAGGTCCTCAAGGAGATCCGCACCCGCGGCGACATCGTGCTGTTCATCGACGAGCTGCACACGCTGGTCGGCGCCGGTGCGGCCGAGGGCGCCATCGACGCCGCCTCGATCCTCAAGCCGATGCTTGCCCGGGGCGAGCTCCAGACCATCGGGGCCACCACCCGCGACGAGTACCGCAAGCACCTCGAGAAGGACGCGGCCCTGGAGCGGCGGTTCCAGCCCATCAGCGTGGAGCAGCCCTCGGTGGCCCACACGATCGAGATCCTGAAGGGCCTTCGCGACCGGTACGAGGCGCACCACCGGGTGTCGTTCACCGACGACGCGCTGGTGGCCGCCGCGAACCTGGCCGACCGCTACATCTCCGACCGGTTCCTGCCGGACAAGGCCATCGACCTCATCGACGAGGCCGGCTCGCGCATGCGCATCCGCCGGATGACCGCGCCGCCGGACGTGCGCGAGGTGGACGAGAAGATCGCCGAGGTCCGGCTGAAGAAGGAATCGGCCATCGACGTCCAGGACTTCGAGCGGGCCGGTTCTCTCCGCGACGAGGAGCGTCAGCTGCTCGAGGAGAAGCAGCGCCGGGAGCGCCAGTGGAAGTCCGGCGAGCTCGACGTGCTCTCCGAGGTGGACGAGGAGGAGATCGCCGAGGTCCTGTCGATCTGGACCGGCATCCCGGTGTTCAAGCTCACCGAGGAGGAGACGGAGAAGCTCCTGCGGATGGAGGACGAGCTGCACAAGCGGATCGTCGACCAGGCCGAGGCCGTCACCGCGGTCTCCAAGTCGATCCGGCGGACCCGGGCCGGGCTGAAGGACCCCAAGCGTCCCAGCGGCTCGTTCATCTTCCTCGGACCCTCGGGCGTGGGGAAGACCGAGCTGTCGAAGGCCCTGGCCGAGTTCCTGTTCGGCGACGAGGACTCCCTGATCCAGCTCGACATGTCCGAGTACATGGAGAAGCACACGGTGTCGCGGCTGATCGGCTCCCCCCCCGGCTACGTGGGGTACGAGGAGGGCGGGCAGCTCACCGAGGCCGTGCGGCGCAAGCCGTTCAGCGTGGTGCTGTTCGACGAGATCGAGAAGGCCCACCCGGACGTGTTCAACACCCTGCTCCAGATCCTGGAGGACGGGCGGCTCACGGACGCCCAGGGTCACACGGTGGACTTCAAGAACACCGTGATCATCATGACGTCGAACCTGGGGACCCGGGACATCCAGAAGGGCGCCGGGATCGGCTTCGCCAAGTCCGACGAAGGCATGACCCACGACCGGATGACGGACCGGGTCATGGACGAGCTGAAGCGCTCGTTCCGCCCGGAGTTCCTGAACCGGATCGACGAGGTCATCGTGTTCCACACCCTGTCGCGGGAGGACGTGAAGGCCATCGTCGAGCTCCTGACCCGGCGGGTCCGCGAGCAGCTGAAGGCCAAGGACGTGGACATCGTCCTGACCGACGCCGCCCGCGAGCTGCTGGCCGAGAAGGGGTACGACCCTGCGCTCGGGGCCCGGCCGCTGCGCCGAACCATCCAGCGGCTGGTGGAGGACCCCCTGTCGGAGAAGCTCCTGTGGAAGGAGTTCCGGGCGGGCCAGACGGTGATCGTCGACGCCCGGGACGGCGAGGTCGTGTTCGAGTCCCCCTCCTCGCCCGACACGCCGCCGGTGGAGATGGCGGGCCAGCAGGAAGGCTAGGCCCAGGCCACCGCGCGAATGCGCCAAGGGGTCGCGAACTGGAAGGTCCGCGATCGAAAGGCCGGATTGTGGAGCCCAGCAGCCCTCGGGTCGCTGGGCTCTCCGGCATCCGGGGAGGGAGAGCAGTCACGTGGAGGGGCTTCCGGAGGGCTTGAGGGCCCGGCCCGCGACCCCGGTGGACGCCGATGCGATCGCCGAGGTGGTCGCCTCGGCCGAGCTGGTGGCGAACGGCGTCGTCGACGTCGATCGCGAGGACGTGGAGACCGATCTCCGCGCGCCGCTGCTGGCATCGCCCGGCCACGCCGTGGTCGTGCTGGAGGGGGAGCGCGTGGTGGCGGCCTCGACCCTCCATGCCGTTCGGGGGGCGGTGTATGCGGACGTCCATCCCGGGTGGTGCGGCCGCGGGATCGGGTCCGCGTTGCTCTCGTGGAGCGAACGCGTGGCCAGTGATGCTGGCGTGGCGGTCATCGGCCAGACCAGGAGCGACGGCGACGCCACGGCGCGTGATCTCCTGGCGGCCGCCGGGTACGCGCCGCGGTGGGTCTCGTGGTTGCTGGAGTACCCGATGAGCGAACAGCCGCCCGAGCCGGCGGTCGTGGAGGGAATCCGGCTTCGCCCGTTCGAGCCGGGAATCGACGACCAGGACGTGTATCGGTTGATCGACGACGCCTTCAACGAATGGGAGGGGCGCGTGCCCCAGACGTTCGAGGAATGGCGGGCCTTCACCGTGGACCGGACGACATTCGACCCTGTCGTCTCCCCCGTGGCGGTGGATGGCGATGAGGTCGTCGGCGCGGCGATCTCGCTCACCTACGAGGGCGACGACGACGGGTACGTGCACCACCTGGCCGTGAAGCGCTCGCACCGACGCCACGGAATCGGCCGTGCGCTGCTGCTCGAGGCGTTCCGTGGCTTCCACGCGACCGGCCGCCGCTCGGTCGTCCTCTCGACCGAATCCCGAACGGGCGCCCTCGACATGTACGAACGGGTGGGCATGCGCGTTCGCCGCTCCTACACGAACTACGCGAAGGACCTCCGCGGATAGCTCCGCGACGAGAACCCCCGCCCCGCGAGACCGTTCGTTCGAACGCCGGTCACGGGCCTGCGAGCCAGGCGACCCGGTACGGCGAGAGCTCCAGGCGATCGTCCGCGTCGAGGTCCAGTCCCGTCAGGAGATCGGTGCCCGAGACCCCCGCCGGAGCGTCCTGCGGCGCCGCGGTCACGTTCACCAGGCAGGCCACCCGGCCGGTGCCGGACGAGCCGCGCTCCAGGGCGAACACTCCTGGCGGCGCTTCCAGGACGCGTTGAGGGGCTGCCGGGTCGAACGCGGGATGGGATGCCCGCGCCCGGAGGAGCTCGGCGTATCCCTCGAACACGCGATGCGTTCGCGTCGACGAATCGGCCAGGGCGGCCTCCAGGTCCCGTTCGTCGAAGCGGGCCCGGTTGATCCGGCGGGGGCTCAGGCTCTGCTCCGCCGCGGTCCGGTCGTTCGATGATCCGAACAGGCTGTGGACGTAGATCGCCGGGACGCCGGCGAGGGCCAGCATGACGGAGTTGGCGGCCAGGAACCGGGCCACACGGAGCGATTCGGGTTCGGTCCCGTTCGGATCCGAGAGCGCGTCGAACAGCGTCGTGTTCAGCTCGTACGGCCGGGGGCCGAGGGGGGCGTCGCGCATCGAGGCCAGTCCTCCGTGGCGGATCACCCGTTCGACCAGGGCGTCGATCTCAGTGTCCTCCAGGAGCCCGTGGGCCGGCATCAGCCCGATGCCGTCGTGCGAGGCCAGGAAGTTCAGGAACACGCAGCCCGGCGGGGGCTGCCCCACGGTGGTGATCCAGGACGCCAGCCTCGTTGCGTCGCCGGTGAGGAACGCGTGGAGCACCAGTGGGGGAAGCGGGAACTGGTAGACGGCCTGGGCCTCGTCGGTCCCGTCGCCGAAGTAGGCCACATTCGCGAGGTGGGGGACGTTGGTCTCGGTCACCAGGGCCACGGCCGGGGCCACCGCGTCGATCGAGGCCCGGAGCACCCGCACCAGCCGGTGGGCGCCCTCGAGGTTCAGGCACGAGGTCCCCTGCTCCTTCCAGGAGTAGCCGACCGCGTCGAGTCGCAGGAGCGCCGCCCCGTGGGCCAGGTACCCGAGGACCACGTCGACCATCCGGGTCAGGACCCTCGGGTTGCGGTAGTTCAGGTCGACCTGGTCCGCGGAGAACGTGGTCCACAGCCGGCGGTCCCCCCGGGGAGACCGGAACCGGGTGATCAGCGGCCGGGAGCGGGGCCGGATGACCGCGGACAGGTCGGCCTCCGGCGAGACCTCCACGAAGTGGTCGTCGAACGCTGGATCCCCGTTCAGGAACCCGGCCAGCCACGGGTGCGACCCGGAGACGTGGTTGAGGACCACGTCGAGCATCACCGCGAAGTCGGCCCCGATGGCGGACACCTCCTGCCAGGTGCCGAGGGCGGGGTCGATCCGGGTGTGGTCCACGACGGCGAACCCGTCGTCGGACGACCACGGGTAGACGGGCAGGAGGTGGACGGCGTCGACCAGCCCGGTGAGATGGGCCCGGAGGAACCTGTGCAGGGTGCGGAGCGGGGGCTCGCCGGGCGCGCGGATCTGGTCGCCGTAGGTGATGACCAGCGCGTCCGGTTCGGTCCAGGCTCGGCGCCGGGCGTCCGGTCCAGCCGTGGATGGATTCCCGTGGATCCCGGCGGCTGCCCGTTCCACGGCCGCGGTGATGCTCTCCAGCGCCTCGTCGCCGGCCGCGCCGTAGAGCGCCTGGAGCTCGCGCCGGAGGCGGGTCATGGAGTCGGCAGGGACCGGAAGCACGATCCGGGTCACGCTACCCGATCCGGTCCCGGGGTCCGCGGAGGCGACCGGACGGATCTCCTCCTCGGGGCCTCGGCCGCTTCCCGCGAGTCGCAGGGTTGTGTCGGTGGGGGGTGCTAGCTTCGCGTTCGATGGCGAAGACACGAGCGCTCCTGGCCTGCGCCGAGTGCGGGCACCAGGTCTCCCAGTGGGCGGGGCGATGCCCGGCGTGCGGGGCGTGGGGGTCCGTCGCGGAACAGCCCCGGGACCTCGTTCGCGCAGGCTCGGGGGGCGGAGCGCCGCTCGTGGTCGAGACGCTTGGTGGCCCGGACGAACCCGACCGCCGCGTCCCCACCGGGTTCGCCGGCGTGGACCGCGTGCTGGGCGGGGGTCTGGTCCCCGCCTCGGTGGTCCTGCTCGCGGGTGAGCCCGGCATCGGCAAGTCGACCCTTCTCCTCCACGTGATGGCTCGACTGTCGGGTGCCGGGCTCACCTGTCTGTACGCGTCGGGCGAGGAGTCACGGGGGCAGGTCGCGGCTCGCGCCCGTCGGCTGGGGGTGGCCGGAGAGGCCATCTCGTTCGTCCGGGGGCGGGAGCTGCCCGACGTGCTCGACGCCGCCCAGCGGGAGCAACCCTTCCTGGTGGCGGTGGACTCGGTGCAGACCCTCCGCGATCCGTCGTCGGCCACGATCCCCGGCGGGGCCGCCCAGGTCCGGGCGTGCGCCGACGCGCTGGTCGGCCTGGCCAAGTCGGAGGGGGTCACGGTGCTGCTCACCGGTCACGTGACCAAGGAGGGCGACCTGGCCGGCCCCCGAACGCTGGAGCACGCCGTGGACGTGGTGCTGGGGTTCGACGGCGATCCCCGGTCCGGCCTCCGGGTGTTGTCGGGGGGGAAGAACCGCTTCGGGGCCGAGGGGGAGGTGGCGTGGTTCGAGATGTCGCCCTCCGGACTCGCCGAGATCGATCCCTCGGCCCACCTCGCTCCGGGGGCGGCGGACCCGGGCGCGGCCACGGCGCTGGTGGCCGCGGGGCGCCGGGCTCTCGCCGTGGAGGTCCAGGCCCTGGTCGTCTCCACGGAGGGGCCGGCCCGGCGCCAGGCCACGGGGCTCGATGCCCGGCGGTTCTCCCTGGTCGCCGCGGTCCTGGACCAGGCGGTCCGGCTGCCCCTCGTCCGCAGCGAGCTGTACGGCGCCGCGGCCGGAGGGCTGCGCATCGACGACCCCGCGGCCGACCTGGCGGTGGCCGCCGCGCTGGTCTCGGCGGCGACCGGCCGGGCGGTTCCTCCGGGGGTCGCGTTCGCCGGGGAGGTCGCGCTGACCGGCGAGGTCCGCCCGGCGCCGGGCCTGGCTCAGCGGCTGGCCGCCGCCGCGGGCGCCGGATGCCGGACCGTGGTGACGGCCCGTTCGGGACGCGACGCGGTGCGGGACGGCGCAGGCGGCTGCACCTCCAGTGTCCGGGTCGTGGAGGTCCGCCACGTCCGGGAGGCCCTGTGGTGGGCCGGGATCGGCGACGGGCGCCGCGCGGCCCGGCGGGACGCCCCGAACGAGGTGGTCGGCATGTAGGCTGGTCCCCGGCACGAGGCCCTGGAGGGCCGGCCAGGTGGCTCCGGACCGGCTCCCCGGAGGATCGGGACGAGTCGTCCAGCAGGGCAAGCAAGGCGAAAATATACCTCTGACCTGCGGTTTCGAGTTGCCGGGGGTCCCAGCGTCGTGCTACTCTTCAATAGTCTTGAGCGCACTTCTCGTCCCAGTCCCTAGGGGGTTCTGTGTATCGAAAGGGTGACACGGTCGTCCATCCAGAGCACGGCGCAGCCGTCATCGAGGACCTGCGGGAGAGGAACTTCCTGGGAGAGAAGAAGAAGTACTTCGTCCTCCGGCTGGCGTACGGCGATCTCACCCTGATGATTCCGACCGACAACACCCAGGCCGTCGGCCTGCGGAAGGTCGTGGCCAGGACCGAGGTCAAGAAGGTCCTGGCCGTCCTCCGCGAGGACGAGTCCAAGATGGCCTCCAACTGGAGCCGCCGGTTCAAGAACAACATCGAGAAGCTCCACTCCGGTGACCCGTACCAGGTGGCCGAGGTGGTTCGGAACCTGTCGATCCGGGACAAGGACAAGGGCCTGTCGGCCGGCGAGAAGCGCATGCTGGCCAAGGCCCGGCAGATCCTCGTGTCCGAGCTGGTGTTCGCCATGGACTGCTCGGAGTCGGACGCCGAGGGCATGATCGACAAGGTCCTGGCCGAATCCCACTAGCCCTGCAGCCGGAGCCGCACGAACCCTGCCCGAGCGCACACGAACGCTGTCCGAAATCGCCGGATCGCCGGCCGGTAGGCTTGAAGCGCGCCGACGCGTGGGGCACGGTGATGCGGTGAGCGACGAGGTTCCCAGGAAGCCCATTCCGCGTGGGCGGCTGGTCGAGTTCGTCCGGTTCATCTTCGTCACTCTGTTCGCGCTCGGCGGGTACGAGATCGGGGCGAACGTGTGGATCCCGAAGTCCGACCCCGGGCGGACCGTCCTCGGGATCGTGCTCGGGGCGCTGCTCGGCTACGTCGCGGGCGGGGTCTTCGGGCGGCAGACCGCCCAGGCCGTCTCCGCGGTCGAGCGTGAGTTCACTCGGGCGGCCCCGGCGGAGATCGCGGCCGGGGTGGCGGGACTGGTCGTGGGGCTCGTCATCGCGCTCCTGCTCAGCATCCCGCTGTTCCGGCTGCCCCAGGCCGCGGCGTGGCCGGCCATCGCGTTCGTCTACCTCACGTTCCCGTTTCTGGGGTACCGCGTCGGCCGGGCCAGGAGCACGGAGCTGTTCTCGCTCGTGGGGCTGAAGCCTCGGGCGGCGGGGTCGGGCCGGGCCGAGGTCAACGTCATCGATACCAGCGCATTCATCGACGGGCGGGTGCTCGATCTCGTCCGGACCGGCTTCCTGAGCGGCGTGCTGCTCGTCCCGCGCGGTGTCCTGGGCGAGCTCCAGCGGATCGCCGACTCATCCGACGCGAACCGCCGGGGACGGGGACGGCGGGGCCTCGACGTGCTGGCCGAGATCCAGCGGGATCCCACGGTCGAGGTCCTGCTGGTGGAGGAGGAGGCCATGGGCGACGTGGACGCCGGGCTGGTCCGGTTGGCCCGGGATCGGGGCGGCGCCGTGGTCACCGCGGACGCGAACCTGGTCAAGGTGGCCCAGGCCCTCTCGGTCCCGGTTCGGTCGATCAACGCCCTGGCCGCGGCGTTCCGGATCCCGTTCCTGCCGGGGGAGACGCTCAACGTCCGGCTGGTCCGGGAGGGGCGCGACCACGGTCAGGCCGTGGGCCACCTGGAGGACGGCACCATGGTGGTGGTGGAAGAGGCGGCCGCGCACATCGGCTCCGAGGTGGACGTCCGGGTCACCAACGTCCTGCAGACCTCGACGGGCCGCATGGTGTTCGCCTCGCTCGCGGGCTCCGGGGCTCCCGCCGAGCCTCCGGCTCCATGACGGCCGCCGCTGTCGTCCTGGCCGCCGGCGCCGGCACCAGGATGGAGCGCGACCGCCCCAAGGCCTTCCTCACCGCGGCCGGGACCTCCCTGCTGACCCTCGCCGTCGAGTCCGCCGCGGCCTGCCCCGGGGTCTCGTGCGTGGTCGTGGCCGTCCCCTCCGGGTGGGAGCACCGGGCCCGGTCGCTCCTGCCGGTGAGCGGGACCGTCGTGGTGGTGACCGGCGGTCGGACCCGCCAGGGGTCGGTCCGGGTGGCCCTGGACGAGGTTCCGGGCGATGCCGACGCGGTGCTGGTGCACGACGCCGCGCGGGCCCTGGCCACGCCGGCCCTGTTCGAGGCCGTGCTGGACGCCGTCCTGGCCGGCGCGGACGGGGCGGTACCGGTGGTTCCCGTGGCCGACACCGTGAAGCGGATCCGGGATGGGTGGATCGCGGCCACCGAGTCCCGCGACGAGCTGGCCCTGGCCCAGACCCCCCAGGGGTTCGTCCTGCCGGCCCTTCGGGATGCCCACCGGCGGGCGGCGGAGGCCGACGTCGAGTTCACCGACGATGCCGCGCTCATGGAGTGGGCGGGCCACCGGGTCCGGGCCGTGGCCGGCGAGCCGGACAACTTCAAGGTGACCACGCCGGAGGACCTGCCCAGGGTGGAGCACGTGCTGGCCGCCAGGGCCCACGCCCGCCCCGCCGGCCCCGGAACCGGGGACGGGCGCCACGGTGGCTGATCCGGCCGCTGTCCCTCGGGTCGGGCTGGGGTTCGACGTGCACCCCCGGGACGATTCCCGGCCGCTGTGGCTGGGTGGCGTCAGGTGGGACGGTGAGCCCGGCCTGGCCGGGCATTCGGACGCCGACGTGATCTGCCACGCGGTGGGCGAGGCCTTGCTGGGCGCGGCCGGGCTGGGCGATCTCGGCGATCACTTCCCCGACACCGACCCCGCCACGGAGGGCATGCGGGGGCTCGACCTGCTCGGGCGATGCGTCGGGCTCGTGTTCGATGCCGGCTTCCGGCCGTCGTCGTGCGACGTGACGCTGGTCGCGGAGCGGCCCCGGCTCGCGCCCCGCCGGGACGAGGTCCGGGCAGCGCTGGCGGAGGTGCTGGTGATCGATCCGGGCGCGGTCTCCGTGAAGGCGACCAGGCCGGAGGGCCTCGGGCTGTCCGGGGACGGCGCCGCCGCTCTGGCCGTCGCCGTGCTGGTCCGGGCGTGAAGCGTCCGGCGCGGGGGAGCTCGTGGGGCCGCCCTCCCGGGCCCGGGCGGGGGCCCCGAGGGGAGCCCGGGGCGATCTGGATCGGTGGACGGCGGACCGTGGCCGAGGCGATCCGGGCGGGGACGGCCCGGGAGATCGTGCTCGCCGGGCACGCACGGACCCCCGGACCGCTCGCGGCCATCGCCGAGGAGGCCGGCCGGGCGGGCGTGCCCACCAGGGAGGCCGACCGCGAACGGCTCGACGGCCTGGCCCCGGATCACCAGGGGGTCGTGGCGAGAGTGGTGGTCCCCGGGACCCTGGCCGAACGCGATCTGGCCACGTTCAGGGTCTCCGACCGGGACGTCGCCGTGGTCCTCGACGGGATCACCGATCCCCAGAACCTCGGCGCCGCCGCTCGGGCGGCCGAGGGGGCCGGCGCGACGCTGCTGGTGACCCGGGACCGCCGTTCGGCGCCGGTCACCGCGGCCGCCGTCCGCGCCTCGGCCGGGGCCCTCCTGCACCTACGCCATGCCAGGGTGACGAACCTCACCCGGGCGGTCGAGCACCTGAAGGTCCGCGGATTCACCGTGATCGGGCTCGACCAGGCGGCTCCCCGAACCGTCTACGATGAACCCTGCCCGGACGGCCCGGTGGCGCTCGTGGTGGGCTCGGAGGGCGAGGGGATCTCGCGCCTGGTCCGTGAGCACTGCGATCTGCTGGTCTCGCTCCCCATGCGGGGCACCGTGGAGTCGCTGAACGCCTCGGCGTCGCTCGCTGCGGTCCTGTTCGCCTACGTGGTGCCCTCTCGGGGGCCCCGAGACCCGGGTTAGTTCACGCGGTACTGCGGCGCGGGCGGAACGGCTCCAGCGAGCCCGCTCTCCGCACGGCCTCTTCGGCCCCGGCCCGGATCTGCTCGCGAGCCCGCTGGGGCGAGATGCCGGTTGCGACGTGCCGGTTGAGAGCGCGCTTCACCACCACGGTCCGCACCCCCGGAAGGCGCACGGAGGACTGTTCGCAGCAGGTCTGGTCGCCGGTGACCAGGGCCACCGGCACGCCGTCCAGCCCGGCCAGCGCCGCGTTGAGATCGGCCTCGGTCCACGACTCGCCGTTCACGCGAACGTCGTACAGGAGGCGCCCGGAGTACGTGTGGTCCAGGACGGCGTCCGAGCTCCCGGCCCGGGCGTGGTACCCGACGAACAGCGCGCATCCGAACTCCGGCCCGATCCCGGTGATCATGCTGAGCGGCACCTTCGGCGAGCCCAGCGTGAGCTCCGCCCGAGGGTCCATCCGGTCGGGCAGCAGGTTCGTCATGTCGCCGTGGGAGTCGTTCACCACCACTCGCGTGGCGCCGCCGTCGAACGCCCCGGCCACGGCGGCGTTCGCCTCCTCGGTCATGAGCTCGCGGGACAGCGGGTAGTCGTCGGTCCCCCGGACGACCTGCCGGATGTGCGCGATCCCCGCGATCCCCTCCATGTCGATCGACACGAACACCTCCACGGCCGCGACCTCCTCATGGCGGCGGGCTCCCTCGAGCCGCCGTTCGCCGAGCGTATCCTTGCCCGGACGGTACGAGAACGACGGGGCGAACCGTCACGCCGGCGTGGCGCAGTCCGGAAGCGCAAGCGACTTGTAATCGCTAGGTCGTCGGTTCGAATCCGACCGCCGGCTCCGGCCGCTTGGCATGCCCTCCGTCGTTAGGAGAAATGCCGAGCCGTCCTCGGGGCTGGATCAAGGTTCCTTGAAAAGGTCCTCGCCGCCGAAGCGAAGCAAGACGAATCCGCGGCAGCGAGGAAGCACGCCGCGTACCTCCCCCGACGGGAAGACTGGAAGCCGCGGACGTGTTCTACAGGTGTGCGGGCAACCCGTCGCCGGAGAGGAGTCACCTCATGGACGCGTTGCTCCTGATCGGACGGATCCTGTTCAGCGCGCTGTTCGTCGGGGCCGGGCTCATGGGGCACCTCGTCAGCTACCAGCAGTTGCGGGGGTACACCGCCAGCAAGCGGTTCCCGCTGGCCGGTCCGGCGGTGCTGGTGAGCGGGGTGGCGATCATCGCCGGTGGCATCGGGATCGCCGCCGGAATCTGGGCCGACCTGGCTGCGCTCACCATCGCGGTCTTCCTGTTCTTCACTGCGTTCTTCATCCACAACTTCTGGACCCTGAAGGATCAGACGGAGCGGGTGGCCGACATGACCCATTTCCAGAAGGACCTGGCTCTGTTGGGCGCAGCCCTCGTCTTCTTCGCCGTGACGGCCTACGGCGGTGAGTTCGGACCGATGCTCACCGACCCGCTGTTCAACCTCTAAACAGCGGCGGGAAACCTCGCCGCTCGCATCGCCGAGAACGCCAGGCCGGGGGAGGGGGAGCTCCCGCGTCTCGACAGACTCGCCTGTCCCTTCCCTGGCGGTCCGCCGTCTGGGGGACGCACAGACCGTGCGCGAGGACACCGCTCGCGTCCTGGAGATCGCGCAGGAACCCTACGACGCCGTGGCTTGAGGCGAGGTGGGGGTCTCCTCGGAACTCCGTCGCGCTTCGCATGGGTATTCGAGGTGTGTGATCAGCCTGGAGAGGTTCCGAGTGCGCCCTGGTGGCCGGGCCCACATCCCTCCCCCGGAACCCAAGCACGCGCCGGCGCACCGAACGGCGTTCGGCGGCCGGAACAGGGACCGACCACGAGGGATCGGGACGCGCGGCCCGGTCAGGCGGCCGGCCGCACCTGCGCCTCGCCGCCGGGGGTGGCCGGCTGGGGCCGGCCCGTCCTCGCGGCGCGCGGGGTGACGCGGCCCGATCTCGTGAGGCGGATGCCCAGCCACGCGGAGAGCACCGCCAGGAAGGTGCCCACCACGAGGATCACCGCGACGAGCCCGTTCCTCCCGCTTCCGCTCGACTCCCCGAGGCCGTTCCAGCGAGCCAGGGCCACCGCGGCGGCCATGGCCACGACGGCCAGGGCCCAGCTCGCGAATCCGATGAGCACGATTCGGGTGTTTCGGGACCGGAGCGTCCGTGCCGACCCCATGCTCGACCACCTCCTCCTCGACCCGTACCCAGTATCGGGAGCACGAATCGGCCGGATCAGGGCCTCCAGGGCCCCCGCGCGGCGGGACCGTGTGAGCTGTTTCTGCCGCTCACCCCGCATATTTCGGGCCCCAGGTGGGGATACCAGCCACGCACACGTCCGCCAGAGGGGGAATCCGATATGCGTCCCGCGAGCCCGAACATCCCGATCGACCACGGCCGCCGCTCACCCGAGCGTCGCCACGGCATAAGCCGCTCACCCGAGCGTCGCCGCGTCCGCCTCGTCGCCGTCGGCGCCGTGCTCTCGCTCGCCGCCACGGCCGCCGCGTCCGCCTGCGCCACCACCGCGCACGCCGCCACGAGGCGACACAGTCCGCCGCCGCTGAAGCCGGTGACCACGAACAAGTACCAGGCCATGGCGGAGCAGTCGTTCATGATCCCCACCCGCGGCGGCCAGGTGGCCGTCCGCATCGTGCGGCCGAAGGTCCCCGACGGCATTCGGGTTCCGGTGATCCTCACCTACACGCCGTACTCGCTCCTCGGCGCCAGCGCGAGCGACGGCCTGGCGTCCACCTTCGTCCCGAAGGGCTACGCCCGCGCGGTGGCCGACGTCGTTGGCACCGGCGACTCCGGGGGGTGCTGGGACTACGGCGGCATCCGGGAGCGGAACTCCGCGTACGACCTGGTGGAGTGGCTCGGCACGCGCGCCTGGTCGAACGGCAAGCTCGCCATGATCGGCGGCTCGTACGACGGCACCACCGCGAACGAGGCCGCGGTGGCGAACCCCCCGCACCTGGCCACCATCGTCCCCGAAGTGGCCATCAGCCACTGGTACGGGTACGCGTACTTCGGCGGCGTCCGGTACTTCATCATGGACCCCGCCCAGCGCCAGGGCGTCATCATCGACGAGGAGGGGTTCGACACCCCGGTCGGGTTCGACCTCGGGTTCGGCGCGCTGCCGCCCCAGAACCCCGACGACCCCATGGACTACGCGAACCGCCTGGCCGAACGGATGTGCCCGGCCGACAAGGCCGCTCACACCGAGGCCGGGTACAGCGTGAACCCCGACTACGACTCGTTCTGGAAGGACCGCGACTACCTCCTGGGAGCCTCGAAGCTGGCCACCCGGGACAAGCAGGAGGTCTCGGTGCTGGTCCAGGGCGGATGGCGCGACTACAACGTGAAGCACTCCGAGTCGACGCGGTGGTTCGACGCCGTCCCGGTGGACGACAAGCACACCGCGGCCGACGAGGGCGTGCCCTACAAGATGATGGTGATGGGCCAGGGGGCCCACGGCGGCGTGGACCCGGAGATCCCCTTCGGCACGATCCTCCACGCCTGGTTCGACCACTTCCTGTACGGCTACCACACGAACATCGAGCGCCAGCCCGCGCTGATCTCGAAGACGAACGACGGCGTGGTGCACTCCGACGCCACCTGGCCCCCGCCGGGGACCTCCGACGTCCGGCTGTTCCTGCATCCCGAACAGCGGCTGTCGCAGGCGCCCCTCGGCGCGAACGACGGCTCGGAGCAGTACGTGGACTCCGGAGCGATGACGGAGTCGCACGCGCTCAGCCTGTTGGACCAGCCGGACAACGGCCAGGTCCTGTGGTACGTGACCCCCGCGCTGACGCACGACGTCCGCATGTCGGGCACACCCAAGCTCGACCTGTTCGCGTCCACGCTGGCCACGTCCTCGCGCTACACGCCGGTCCTGTTCGACCTGGGCCCGCCGGTGACCACCACGGCGTCGCTGTGCACGTTCGAACCCACGGCGGACGCCTGCACGATGTCGCGGGGGTTCCTCAACGCCCGGTACCGCGACGGCATGGAGCAGGGGAAGGACCTTGCGCCCGGCGAGACGTACCACGCCACGGTGGAGTTCATCGACAACGATTGGGTGGTGAAGGCCGGGCACCGCATCGGCGTCGCGGTGATGTCGTCGAACACGTGGTGGGCGATCTCCGACCCCGAGCGCGCCGCCAACACCGTCCTCCACGACGCCGCGCATCCCAGCGCACTGGTCCTCCCGATCGTGGGCGGCCCGGCGGCGGCCACGGCGGCGGGGCTGTAGGCGGGTGCGAGCCCGGCCCGCGCTGCTCGCGTCGCTCACGATCGCCGCGATGGCCGTTGGCCCCCTCGCGGACACCCGGACGGCGCGGGCCGACACCGGGCTCGCGGCGAGGGGGGCCGTTCCGGTGGTGTTCACCGGAGCGCAGCTGCCCCAGTGGTCGCGGGTGCCCGCCGAGGGAGTGGCGAACCCCTATCCGTCCGGAGCCCTCGACCAGACCCGGGACGCGCACAACGGGATGCTCACCGTGCCACCGGACCCGGCCGGTCGAACCGGGGTCCCGGCCGGCCAGATCGCCGCGTACGCGTGGCGCGACGGCGCCTTCCGGGAGATCCCCGTGCAGGTGGACCAGCGGTTCCCGTACTTCCTGGCGAACGGCCGCTCGGACTTCGGCATCTACTCGGGCACGGACGAGGAGCTGACGTACCAGTGGGACGTGGAGGCGTGGAAGAAGACCGCGGGGGAGTGCTCGGCGCAGTACGCGGCCGGCGCGAGCGCGATGCAGGACCCCGTGGCCACCCTCGACGACGACGACGAGATCGCCCTGTCCTACGGCGACGCCGGCCAGCAGGCGCCCTCCGGGGCCCTGGGCCCGCCGCACACCGGCTCGGACCGCCAGGTGGTGGCGATCGCCGACCCCCTGAATCCCGGCGACGTCCGGTACGTGTACCTGTTCCTCCAGCCGGGAGGCTCGTCGTTCACCGCGGCCACGGGCCCGGTTCAGTACGCGCGCGACGCGAACGCCGACGAGTGGGTGGACCGGTACTCGTTCCTCCCCGACGACCCCGAGAAGATCGCCGCCAGCAACACGGGCTACGGCCCGAACCTCTCCGGGACGGTGTGCCGCACCGCTCCCGGCTCGGCGTCGGAGGGCTACCCCCAGGTCCCCGACGGCCAGCCGCGCGACTCCACGGACCGGGTTCCCCGCGACGGCGTCACCGTCACCACCCCGTTCTACCGGTGGCACGCCAGCGGGCGCTGGATGATCCGGCAGATGCAGGTGGCGAAGCCCGGCCAGCCCGGGACGTACGGACCCGACCTCATCGACCGGTGGAAGGGCCGTGCGTTCCAGCAGAGCCCGGATTCGGGGGTCTCGCTGGTCGGGTTCGAGGACGAGCAGGTGAACTGGGAGGCGAACTCCGCCCTCCTCGGCGAACGGGCCGGCCCCGTCCGGGCCATCCGCGAGGTGTGGGGGGCGGACTCCGGCACGAACGTAACGAAGACCGAGACGTTCTACGCGGACGCCATCACGTACCGCTACCACCTCCGCGTCCACCCCATCCCGCCGGACGGGTTGTACACGTCGTGGGACTACAACCACGGCGTCGCCGCGGACTACTACAACGCGGTGCATACGGAGGGCATCGCCATCGACGGCCTGAACGACGACCAGGGCAACATCGACGGGATCGGCTCGTTCCCGGCCTACTTCGACGTGCCCGATCCGACGTTCGGCGTCCCGGTCTCCGTCGACAACTGGGAACAGGTCAGCGGGCGCTCGGACGCGGGCTCGATGGTGTACGTGCTGGAGCTGAAGGGCCCGACCTCGGCGGAGAACCCCACGGTGGTGCCGTACTACCGGGACGACAAGTGCCTGGACGACGGCACCGGCGACGACCCGATCCCGCGGCCGTGGCCCGGGGAGGCCTCCACCGACCCCCGGGTGCAGGAGGGCTACTCGGCGGCGAACGGCGGAACCCCGTACGCCCAGCTCACCTGCGACCAGAAACAGGGCGCGTGGGGCCAGCACGGCGTCCACTTCCTCTTCACGAACGACACCGACAATGGGTTCGGCCCCAAGCCCACCACGGAGGTCGACGCCCAGCAGTGGGCGTTCGCGGTCCCCACGTCGCAGCCCCACGCCGTGGGCGATCCCTACGCGAACGCCGTCCGGGCCCCGGTGGTGGTGGCGGCCACCGATCAGGCGAACACGCCGGCGGTCATCACCCAGGTCGCGTACACGGGCGACACTGCGGGCCGGATCGGCGACGCCGTGACCATGACGGCGCAGCTCACCGACGACGCCGGCCGGCCGGTGTCCGGGCGGCAGGTCCGGTTCACGTTCCAGGGCCGGGACCTCACGGCCACCACCGACCAGGACGGCACAGCCGCCGCCTCCACGACCCTGTCGGCCCCTGCCGGCGCCAAGGAGGTCACGGTCGCGTTCGCGGGCGACGCGCCGTACCTCCCCTCGACCGGCCACGGGTCCATCGCGGTGCAGCGGCGGAGCACCCGGGTCACGATCTCGGTGCCGCCCCGCAAGGCGATCAGTGAGACGACGGGGACGATGACGGCGACCCTGGTGGATCCGCGCACCGGCGCGGCGCTCCCGGGCAGGACCGTGCGGTTCACCGTGAACGGCGCGTCATGGGCCTCGGCCACCACCGGCTCGGACGGCGTGGCCACGGCGCCGGCCGCCACCACGTGGACCACCGGCACCCGGATCGCGGCCGAGTTCGCCGGCGACGACACCTTCTCCCCGGTCTCGGTCGAGGTCCGCTACAGCCGCACGAAGGGGGCTTCCGGGACGGCCACATCGCCGTAGTCGCGCCGAGCCCTACTTGTTGAGGTGCAGGTTCACCCCGATCAGCACGAGCGGCCACAGCAGGATGGCGAGGACCAGCGACAGGATGGCCTTGATGTTCTGGAGGTGCCGGATGAAGTGGTGGGTCTGGGCCACGACCACCCCGACCACCAGGTAGACGATGAACAGGATCGTGCTCAGTGGGCCACGGCGCACGTCGGCTCCTTCCGCCGGTCGGCCTCCGCCCCTCCAGGCATGTTCCCGGAGGCTCGAGGTACGAAACCGCGCCGGACATTGGAACGACCGTGGTACTGCGCGTGACACCCCGCAGCGGTCACGCTACGGGTGTGATGGACGCGGACGACCTCCGCAGCCTGTCCCGCGTGCTGGTGTACGGCACCGCGGTGACCCGGCGCGCCCTGGCCCGGCGCCTGGCGTCCGACCCGGCCTCGGACATGCCGGGCGTGCTGCTGTCCACGGTCAGGTCGGACGAGCCCAAGATCGTCCGGGACCGGTGCCTGGAGGTCCTGACCATCATGGCCGCGGCGGGGAACGAGTCGGCGTCCGGGGTCCTCGAGGAGCTCGGCGCCCCCGTCTGAGCCGAACACCGCGGCCCCGAAACGGGTACAACATGCCCGGATGCCCACCATTCGGGAGGCCGTCGACTCCCTCGAGGAGCGGCTGTTCGTCGGTCGCGATCGCGACCTCGAGACGTTCGTCCGCTGGCTCGAGCAGCCCGCAGGTCCCGCCCCCGAGATCCTGAACGTCCACGGGCCGGGCGGGGTCGGCAAGAGCGCCCTGCTGGGCGCGTTCCGCAGGATCGCCCTGCGCGGGGGCCGGCGGGTGGTCCTGCTCGACGGCCGGTCGGTGGAGCCCGCCCCTGAGGCGTTCCTCCGGGCGGCGGCGGCCGGCCCCGGCTCGCGGGCCGCCGGGACCACGGCCGGCGCCATGGCCCGGCTGAACCGGAGCAAGGCGCTCGTCCTGGTCGACACGTTCGAGGAGCTGGAGGAGCTCAGCCGGTGGCTCCAGGAGGATTTCCTGCCGAACCTCGACACCGACGTCCGGGTGGTGATCGCCGGCCGGTTCGCCCTGGGGCCGGCGTGGAGCGAGTGGCAGAAGATCATCCGGTCCCTGCCCCTGCGGGGGCTGCGGCCGGCCGAGATCCGGGAGTACCTGGCCCGGAGGGGGATCGAGGACGCGGTCCTCGTGCAGCAGATCCAGGCGGCCACCGGCGGGCTGCCCCTTGCGGCGTCGCTCGCCGCCGACATGGTCCAGCAGCTCGGGGTCCGCCGGTTCGAGGCCGTGCCGGAGTGGCCCCTGGCCGTCAGGTCACTGGTCGAACGGCTCCTGGCCGACGTCCGCGACCCCGACCTCAGGGAGGCCCTGGAGGGCTGCAGCGTGGTCCGGCAGTTCGATGAGGCCAGCCTGGGCGCCACGCTGGGGCGCCGGGACATCTCGATGGCGTTCGACAAGCTGTGCCGCCTGTCGGTGGTCCGGCCGTCCGAGCACGGGCTGATGCTCCACGACGACCTCCGGCGGATCCTGGCCGGCGACCTCCGGTGGCGCAAGCCGGACCGGTTCCGGGAGCTCCGTCTGGCCGCCCTCGAGCACTACCGCGAACGGGCTCGCACGGCGCCGCCGGCCGAGCGGCACTGGCTGGTGTCGGAGCGGCTGTATCTGTGGGGCAACGAAGTGGTGCAGTCCATCCTGTTCCGGGAGGACGAACCGGGGCTGGTCTACGTGGAGCCCGGGCGCCCCGGGGACGGCCCCGACGTGCTCCGGGTGTGGTCCGAGTGGCTGGAGCGGATCCTGCCGCAGCAGCAGGCCATGGACTACTCGGAGTTCACGCCCGAACAGGACCGGGACTGGCTGGCCGAGCTGGTCGAGCACCCTGCCCTCCGGCTGCGGGTGGCTCGGGACCACGAGGGGCGGGCCATCGGGTTCGACACCGCCCTGCCCATCTATGCTGGGTCCATCCCCCTGCTCCAGGCCCACCCGCTGTTCGCGAAGCTGCTGCGCGCGTACTTCGGTCCGGCCGGTCTGGCGGGGCTCCCGGATCGCGCGGAGTCCACGTCGTACCACTACCTCCTCCAGGCCGCGTACACGGAGGCCCATCCGGAGGCCACCGAGGCCGCCCTGCTCCGGGACCTGGTCGGGCTGCTCACGGGGGGCGGTGTGTTCCTGACCACCACCTCGACGCCCTCCCGGAAGCGGCTCATCGAGGCCATCGGGTTCCGGTGGGTGGAGGGGGCCCGGGAGTGGGTGTGGGACCGGGAGCACCCCGCCGACGGGTACGTGCTCGACCTGTCCCAGATCGGCGTGGAGCCCTGGATCGAGGCCGTGGTCAGCGGCCGCGCCCCGCGGCAGGCCCTGGATCCCGGCCAGATCGAGGAGGAGCTCCGGCAGGTCCTGGCGAACTGGGACAGCGACGACGTGGTGGGCAAGTCGGCCCTCCGCGAGATGAGCCCGGCCACCGACCCCGACGCCGAGGACGTTCGGGCGCTGGTCCGGCAGGCCCTGGTCCGGGCCCGGACGGACGCCGATCAGGATCGCGAGGCCGCCCTGCGAGCCGTGGAGCTGGGCTACCTGGACCGGGGGCTCAGCCACGAGCGGGCGGCCGATCGCCTCCTGGTGTCCCGTTCGACGTTCTACCGGCTCCTCCGGCGCGGTACCCAGGCGCTCGCCCGGGCCCTGACCGGTTCGTGAGCGAATTCGGGGACGTTCCGGCGAAGTTGGTACTGCCGTGGTACTGCGCGTGACACACCCTCTCCGGCAGACTCCTCCTTGCCGGCGCTCGGCGCCGCAAGAGCCTCGGAAACAGCACCACAAGGGGAGAGCTTCGCAAGGCGTAAGACGGGGGGAGCGCCCACAAGAACGGCACGAGCCAGCCTCGTGCCGTTCTGCTTTCCGGCCCCGTTCGAGGCCGGTCCGGCTTCCGAGACCACCGGTGGACCGGTTGCTAGACTCGCCGCGGGCGGTCAGCCCGTCAATGAGCCTTCCGACGCGAATCTGGAGCCGGGTGTGAGCACGACATCGCCCTGGGACGCCGCGCTCTCGCAACTCGACGAGGCGGCCGCCATCCTGCATCTGGACCCCGGCGTGCACGACGTCCTGCGCAATCCCAAGCGCTCGCTCACCGTGGCGGTGCCCATCCGGCGCGACGACGGGGTTGTGCACGTGTACACGGGGTTCCGGGTCCACCACAACACGTCGCGGGGTCCCTCGAAGGGCGGCATCCGGTACCACCCCTCCGTGACCCTCGACGAGGTCAAGGCCCTGGCCATGTGGATGACGTGGAAATGCGCGATCGTCGGGATCCCGTACGGCGGGGCCAAGGGCGGCGTGGTGGTCGACCCGAAGGATCTCTCGACACGCGAGCTGGAGGCCCTGACCCGCCGCTACGCCGCCGAGATCCTCCCGCTGATCGGCCCCGACCGTGACATCCCGGCGCCGGACATGGGCACCGACGAGCAGATCATGGCCTGGATCATGGACACGTACTCGATGAACGTCGGCCACTCGGCCCTCGGCGTCGTCACCGGCAAGCCGCTGTCCGTGGGGGGCTCCATGGGACGTTCCGACGCCACCAGCCGGGGCGTCATGTACGTGACCGAGGCCACCCTGAAGCACCAGGGGCGCAAGGTCGACGAGACCCGGGTGGCCATCCAGGGCTACGGCAAGGTCGGCGCCCCGTCCGTCAGGCTCCTCAGCGACCTGGGATGCATCGTGGTCGCGGTCTCCGACGTGAACGGCGGCACGTACAACCCGGAGGGCCTCTCGCCGGTGGGCCTGGCCGCCCACCACGCCGAGACCGGCACCGTCGTGGGCTACTCCGGCGGCGAGGACATCACGAACGACGAGCTCTTGACCATCGAATGCGACGTGCTCGTCCCGGCGGCGCTGGAGAGCGTGCTCACGGAGGAGAACGCCGACGCCATCCGGGCCGAGATCATCGTGGAGGCCGCGAACGGGCCCACCACGCCCGGCGCCGACGAGATCCTCCACGACCGCGGCGTCCTGGTGGTCCCCGACATCCTGGCGAACTCCGGGGGCGTGACCGTCTCGTACTTCGAGTGGGTCCAGGACCTCCAGGCCTACTTCTGGGACGAGGACGAGGTGAACATGAAGCTCCGTTTGATCATGGAACGCGCCTACGTCGACGTGCTGCGAACCGCCGAGGACCGCAAGGTCACCACCCGAACCGCCGCCACCATCCTCGGCGTCACGAGAGTCGCCGAAGCCCACACCACCCGCGGCCTGTTCCCGTAGCCCGGATCGCTCGTCCCGCTGGTCCGTCGAGGCCGACGGTTTGACGCCGCCTCGCGATCGTCCGGACAATGCGTCGTTCGGTCGCTTCGGGGGCAGCCATGCGCGCTCGGCGAACGGTTCCACGCCTGCTGAAAGCCCTTGCCTCGGTCCTGCTCGCGGGGGCGGCCGTCGCGATCACGCCGGCGGCGGGTGGGTCGGTGTGGAAGCGCATGCCGAGTGCCAGCCCGGGCGGCTCCCCCCGGGATGACCTCCTGAACGGCGTGACATCCATCTCGTCCTCCAACGCCTGGGCCGTGGGGTACTACGACAACGGCACCGCGCTCCGGACGCTGGCCGCGCGCTGCTGCTGACGGGTTCCTTGAACTGTCTGAGGTGCGTGATAGGTTCGGCCCAATGAGCACCTCCCCCCAGGACATCCCCGGCGGCGCCGGGGAGCTCGACCAGCGCTCCCTCGACATCCTCGACTTCGAACGGGGATGGTGGCGGGCCACCATCCCCAAGGAGCGGGCCATCCGGGAGCGGTTCGGACTGTCGGCGGCGCGATATCATCAGCTCCTGAACGGCCTCATCGACCGCCCGGAAGCCCTCGCCCACGATCCGATGCTGGTGCGCAGGCTCCGGCGGCTCCGCGAGGACCGCAGGAGGAAGCGTTACGCCCGGCGGCTCGGGTTCGAGCTCTGAGCGGACCCGCAGCACCGGCAGGGCGAGGAGGAGCGACCGTGACACGAACGGGAAGGGCCGCCTGATGGGGTCGGCTCCCGCTCGCCTGGCCATCATCGTCGCGGCCGTGGTGGTGGGCGCCGTGGTCATCGGCAAGGGATTCGAGACGCCCGCGGCCGGCGGCTCCAAGGCCCATCCCACGCCGAGCGCGAGCACCTCCCCCAGCGCGACGCCCTCGTCCGGCACCAGCCCGCAGCCCACGGGGAACGACAACGGCCCCAAGGCGACGCGGGAGGGGGTGGTGCTGGCGCTGTTGAACGCCACCAGCACCGACGGCCTGGCGTCGAGCTCCGGGAACGATCTCAAGAAGCTCGGATACGTGATCAAGGTGGAGGCCAACTCCCCGACCGCTTCCACCACCACGATCGTCTACTTCAAGGACGAGCAGGGGAAGGCGGACGCGGGCCTCCTGAAGAAGGAGCTCACGAACAACACGGAGATCCAGAAGATCACGCCGGGGCAGATACAGGGGTTGAACCAGAGCCTGGACTCCCCGATGCCGGACTCCGTCGAGCTCATCGTGGTGCTCGGCAACGACTACGCGTCCACGCACCCCGTCTCCAACGGGTAGCCGCGCCGGCGCATCCCGCCCGGCAGTACGCTAGCTGGTCCATGCGGATCCTCATGGTCGCGCCCGTGTGGGTCGCGGTGCCGCCCGAGGGCTACGGCGGCATCGAGCTCGTGGTCAGCCTCCTCACCGAGGAGATGGTGGCCCGGGGGCACGACGTCACGCTGTACGCCTCCGGCGGCTCGCAGACGAAGGCCACCCTTCGGTCCGTGTTCGACCAGGCGCCCACCGACCGGCTGTGGGAGACCGAGCCGGACGCGTCGCATGTCGGCTCGGCCTACCGCTTCGCCGCCCAGCAGTACGCCGACGGCAACGCGTTCGACCTGGTCCATGATCACACCGACTACCTGGGGACGGCGTTCGCCGCCTGCCTGCCCACGCCGGTGGTCCACACGGTCCACTTCCCCCTCGACGAACCGCGGCGGTCGTTCATCCGGCGGTTCGAGGAGGACGTGTACCTCGCCGCGATCAGCGACTACCAGCGCTCGGCGGCCCGGGAGCTGCCGTGGGCCGGGCGCGTCCACAACGCCATCGAGGTGGAGTCGTTCCCGTTCCGGGCGAAGAAGGACGGCTACCTGCTGTGCATCGGGCGGGTGTGCGAGCGCAAGGGCCAGGACATCGCCATCGAGGTGGCCCGCCGGGCCGGCGCCCAGCTGGTCCTGGCCGGTCGCGTCCATCCCAAGGAGGCCTGGTTCTTCCAGCAGCGCGTCCTCCCGCATGTTGACGGGGAGCGGGTGGTGTTCGAGGGCGAGATCTCGAACGAACGCAAGGGCGAGCTGATGGCCGGGGCCTCCGCGCTGCTCATGCCGATCCGGGAACCCGAGCCCTTCGGGCTGGTGATGGTGGAGGCCATGGCGGCGGGGACGCCCGTGATCGGGCGGCCCCTGGGCGCGGTCCCGGAGATCGTCACCGACGGCGGGACGGGGTTCCTGTCCTCGTCGGCGAAGGGGATGGCCGCGGCGGTGGAGCGCGTGGGCGAGCTCGACCCGAAGCACCTCCGCGGGGAGGCCGCCGCGCGGTTCGATCCCACCGCCATGGCGGACGGATACGAGGCCCTGTACCAGTCGGTGCTCGGCGCGCTGTAGTGACCCTGCCCGAACGGCTCGCGCCCCTCGCGGACGATCCCGGGCGCTCGGCCGTGCTCCTGGACTTCGACGGGTCGCTGGCCGAGATCGCGCCCCGCCCCGAGGTCGCCCCCGCCGCGCCGGGCGCTCGGGAGGCGGTGCGGGCGGTGGCCGCTCGGTTCGGGCTGGTGGCGGTGATCTCGGGACGCCCCACGGCCGACCTGTCGAACCTGCTCGGTGTGGACGGCGTGCGGTACGTGGGGCTGTACGGGCTGGAGGAGGAGGCGGGGCCTGGCCTCCCCGGCGATCTCGTTCCCCTCATCGAGCGCATGGCCGCCTCCCTCCCCGGCACGTGGGTGGAGGACAAGGGCGGCTCGGTGGCCGTGCACTACCGGCAGGCCCTCGACGGGCCGGCGGCGCGAGAACGGCTCCTGGCCGAGCTCCCACCCGCCGCGGCGAACGCCGGGCTCGAGGTCATCGAGGGCAAGATGGTGGTCGAGCTGGTCCCGGCCGGGCGGCCCAGGAAGGCCGGGGCGGTCCGCCGGCTCATCGGGGAGTTCCGACCTCGCGCGGCGATGTACGCGGGCGACGACGAGGCCGATCTGGAGGCGTTCGAGGAGCTGGGCCGGTCCGCGGCCTTCGGCGTCCACGCGGTCCGCGTCGCGGTGGCCGGCCCCGAGACGCCCTCGGCCCTCCTCGACGCTGCCGACGTCACCGTCGACGGCCCCCGGGCCCTGGTGGAGCTCCTTCGGGACCTCGCCGCGGCCGCCGGACGCCCCGGGGGGTCCTAGGCCGACCGCGCCGCGTGGGCCCGCTCGAGGTCCGCCAGCTGTCGGTTCACCCACCTCGCCGGGGGGTTCGCCCCCACCCGCTGCTTCAGTCCGGCGTGGCGGGCCCGCCGTTCGTCCTCCGGCATCTCCAGCGCGGTCAGCAGCGCCTCGGTGGTCTGGCCCACGTCGAACGGGTTCACCCGGATCGCGTGCCTGCCGAGCACGGCGTCGGCCCCGGCGTTCGTCGAGAGGATCAGCGCCCCGGCCGTGCGGTTCAGCACCGGGCCCTCCATGGCCACGAGGTTCATCCCGTCGAACACGGGGTTCACCATGAGCACGTCGTACTGGCCGAACGCGGCCAGGGCCCGTTCGTACTCGTCGCGGACGCTGACGTCGATGGGGTGCCAGCCCGGTGTGCCCAGGTCGTCGTTGATCCGCTCGGCTACGCGGAGGCACTCGCGCGTGTAGGCCCGGTACTCCGGGATGGCCCGGCGGGACGGGTTCAGCAGCGCCAGGAACTTCACCCGCTCACGCCACTCGGGGTGCTCCTCGAGCAGGGCCTCGTAGGCCAGGAACCCCCGCAGGATGTTCTTCGACAGCTCGGTCCGGTCCACCCGCAGGATCATCCGGGCGTCGCCCTTCCACCGGGCGATCTCCCGGCGGAACCGCCGCACCGCCGGGGTGGCGGCCGTCCGCCGGAGCCCCGCCGCGTCGATGGCGATGGGATACACGCGGACCCCGACCCGCCGCCCGTCCACGTCCACGCGCCGGGCCCGGAGGTCGACCCGGACACCGTCGAGGTGCCGGCAGCACAGCAGGAAGCTCTCGGCCCAGTCGTCGCACTGGAACCCCAGCACGTCGGCGCCGAGCATCCCCCGGAGCACGCCCTCGGACATCTCGCGGGGGAGGATCCGGAAGTAGTCGGGCCCGGCGAACGGCGTGTGCGAGAAGTGCGTGATCAGCGCGTCGGGCCGGAGGGCGCGGAGCATCTCCGGGACCAGCGACAGGTGGTAGTCCTGCACCAGGTGGGCCGGCGCCCCGCGCGCGTCCTCTTCCGCCAGGGCTTTCGCAAAGGTCCGGTTCACCCGCACGTAGTCGCGCCAGGCCTCCCGGGACGCCGCGCCGAACCGGGGGGTCCGGGGGGAGTCGAACAGGTAGTGGTGGGCGAACCACAGGATCCGGTTCGACACCACGTTGTAGGCGCGGTCGTAGGCTCCCGGCGGGAAGCTCAGGTAGCGGACGTGGTACTTCGCGTCGTCCTCGGCGATCTCGATCCGGCCGCCGGGGGCGCGGTCGGTGGCCAGCCGGTCGCCCTCGGTCATGGCCGACGCCACCCACAGCCCGCCGGTCCCGGACATCGCCCCGGTGAGCGCGGTGACCAGCCCCCCGCCCCCCCTGGACGCCTCCAGCTCGCCGTCCTCCCCGGCGTCGAACTGGACCGGCCCGCGGTTCGACGCCACGACCACCGGCCGGGACGTGGCGGACGGAGAGGGCCGCGCCTGGGGGGGAGGCATCTCCCCGAGTCTACCCACACGGCCCCGGGGGCCATTCACGGAGGGCATCGAACTCGGATTTCGGTCCGCCCGATGGGGTATACCGGCGGGAACGAACGGTCCGGACGGCCCGGTACCCTGGAAGAGGATCGCCCGCGGAGGAGCGAGCGTGCAGCGCCCCCGAGAACCCATCCTGTCGAGCCCGTTCGTGGCGCGCGCCGCACGCGTGTTCGCCGTGGCGTGGGCCGCCGTGGGGATGGTGATCCTCGCGTACCTCATCCTCCGCTACGTCCTGTACCCGGTCCGGATCATCTTCCCGCCGATCCTGCTGGCCCTGATCATCGTGGAGCTGCTGAACCCGGTGGTGTCGGCGCTGGAGCGCCGCGGGCTCCGCCGGGGGCTGGCCACGCTGATCACCTACGTGCTGTTCCTGGGGGCCCTCGGGGCCCTGCTCTCGTGGCTGATCCCGGTGATCTCGCACCAGGTGGTGCTGTTCGGCAAGAGCATCCCGGGCCTGCTGCAGCGGGCCGAGCAGGGCCTGGTGGACTTCGCCCGCAAGCTGGGGCTCGAGGTCAAGGACGCGAACCTCCTGGGGGCGTTCGGCAAGAGCGGCTCGGTGGGCGAGTACGTGGGCCGGGTCGGGTCGCTGTCCTCGGCCGCGATCGGCCTGGTGCTGATCCTGGTCCTGGGGCCCATCCTGGCTTTCTACCTCCTGGTGGACCTGCCGAAGATGCGCCGGGGGCTGGAGGCGGCCATCCCGCCCCGGCGGCGGGGGGAGGTCCAGATCGTGGCCCGCCGGGTGTCGGCGGCCGTGGGCGGGTACTTCCGGGGGCAGCTCCTGGTGGCGGCGTTCATGGGCGCCGCGTCGATGCTCGGGCTGTGGATCATCGGCCTGCCCTACTGGGCCCCGGTGGGCCTCCTGGTGGGCCTGTTCAGCCTCATCCCGCTGATCGGGCCGTTCCTGGGGGCCATCCCCGCGCTGTTCATCGCGTTCACCACCCCGGAGGCAGGGCCAGGGATCCTCCTCCATCCCCGCTCGGGCTGGCCGCTCGCGGTGGCCGCCGCCGTGGTGCTCCTGATCGTGCAGCAGGTGGACGCCCACCTGATCAGCCCGCGGATGGTGTCCCGGGTGACCCGGCTCCACCCCCTCACCGTGATGATCTCGCTGCTCATCGCCGGGACCGTGGCCGGCGTGTGGGGGATGCTCCTGGCCATTCCCGCGGTGGCCGCGGTGAAGATCGTGGTGGTGCACTACTGGGACACCCGGATGGTGTGGCCGCCGCGGGGGCCCGACCAGGCCGCCCCCGTGCACCGGCGCGAGATCCACACGGGCGGCGGCGGACCGCCGTCGGACGATCCCGAGCCCGGGGAGATGGGCGACGGCCCGGGTCCGGCCACGGTCGCCGCGCTCCCCGAGGACGACGCCGCGTTCTCCGGCCACGACGGCGAATCCGAGGAGCCGCCGCCGGGGAGGGCCCCGGGACGCATCGCCCGCGCGCTCCGGCCCGGCCGGGCGCCGACCGGTCGGGGACCGCGCCGGCCCTGAGGCCCTGGCTCAGACGCTCAGGAGCGCGGAGACGGCCTCGCCCACCCCGTCGCCGGCCGCGGAGGGAGTCGTGAACACGTTGTCGAGGCCGTCGCCCGCCGTTCCCACGCTCTCGACGCCGTTCGCCACCACGAACAGCGCCCCCACCTCGCCGGCCAGCTCGAGGTCCGACAGGGAGTCGCCCACCGCCGCGGTGTCCTCCCGGGGGAGGTCGTGGAGCTCCCGGTGCAGGCGGACCGCCGAGCCCTTGCCCACGCCCCGGGGGACCACGTGGTACGCATGGATCTCGGGGACGTCGAGCGTGTCGAACCGGCGCCGGATGACCCCGTTGTCCAGGATCTCCAGCCAGCCGTAGCCGGCCCGGGCCAGCGCGGCCCCGGCCTCGGCGGTGTCGAGGAACCCCCGGAACAGCATCGTGGCCTCGCGATCCTCGAATGCCCACGGAGCGTGCGGCTCCAGCCGCCCGGCGTACCGTTCGAGCAGGAACGCCCCCGCCCCGGACCGGGCGATGGCGTCGAACGCCGACCCCGAGCCCGCGTACACGCCGAGGTTCGGCATCACCCGGTCGGGGAGCCCCCGCTCCACGAGGTACGCGCCCAGCTCCGCGATATACGACGACGCCGACATGATCCGTGCGGCCTCCCGCATCTGGGCCCGGGTCCGGCCGGACACCAGGACCAGGTCCACGCCGCGCTCCCGGAGCGCCGCCAGCGCCTCGGCCCCGCGCGAGGTCACGCCCTCCGGCACGGCGGCGAACAGCGACCCGCCCGGCCCGAGCAGTGTCCCGTCGAGGTCGGCGTACAGGACCCGGACGGCTCCGGCCGGCCGGAACTCCGAGAGCGGCCTCACGCCGGCCGGGGTCGGTACTCGGGGAGGGACGCCGCGGGCGGCCGCTCGCCCACCCGGATGGTGGTGGAGACCGGCCGGTACCCGCCGGGGAGCGGGTCGAACTGGTGGAGGACCCCTCCGAGCTCTCCCCGCAGCTCGATGCGACCCTCCGACCGCAGCCGGGCCACCGCGGCCTGGAGGACCCCGAACGCCATCCGGCCCACCTCGGGCAGGGCGTGGTTCCGGTGGATCCGCTGGACCAGGTCGACCTGGGCCATCCCGTCGAGCCCGGCGTGCCGGGCCACGTCGATGACCAGGCCGAGGTCCACGCCGTACCCCGTGAGGAACGGCACCGCCTCCAGCAGCGTCCGCTCCGCCGCGTACTCCCCGGACAGCGGCTGGATCACGGGGGCCAGCTCGGGGAAGAACAGGTTGACCAGGGGCCGGGCCGTGAGCTCCGTGACCCGCCCCCCGCCGGTCCTGGCCAGCTCGGCGCCCTCCTGGATCGGACGCTCGTAGAAGGCCTTGGTGAACCGGACCCCCGGTTCGATGAGGAGCGGTCCCAGGAGGCCCCGCACGAAGTGGGGGTCGAACTCACGGATGTCGGCGTCGATGAAGCAGATCAGGTCGCCCTTCAGGACGAACAGGGACTTCCACATCGCATCGCCCTTGCCGCCGAGCGGATCGAGGGCGGGGAGGATGTCCGCGTCCTGGTGGACGATCGCGCCGGCCTCGGCCGCCGCGGCCTGCGTCCCGTCCGCCGAGGCGGAGTCGATCACGGCGATCTCGTCCACCAGCGGTACCCGTTCGACCAGCTCCTCGCGGATGGACCGCACGATGGCGCCGACCGTTTCGGTCTCGTTCCGGGTGGGCAGGCACACGCTCACGGTCAGGTGGCGCGCCTCCTTGGCGGCCACCAGCGCGTCGGTGTCGGCGTATCGCGAGTGGTGGAAGGTCCGGCGGGAGAACCACTCCCACGGGTCCGCGGAGGTGGGCATGCCGCGGATGATACCCGGGCCCGGCGGGGCGAATCGCCGCCGCTCGCGGTGCCCGGATCGGTGCGCGGGTGCCCGAGTGTGCGACACTATCGGGGTCGGGGAAAGGCCAGGGTGACGGCCATGTTCAGGATCTCCCAGAAGACCGAGTACGCGCTCCGAGCGATGATCGAGCTGAGCATGCGCATGGGCTCCGGGCTGGTGGCCGCCCGGGAGATCGCCGAGGCCCAGCGCATCCCGCTCCGATTCCTCGAACAGCAGCTCGGGGCCCTGCACAAGGCCGGGCTGGTCGAGAGCTTCCGGGGGGCCGGCGGCGGGTGCCGGCTGGCTCGCGACCCGGGCGAGATCCATGTGGCCGACGTGGTCGACGCCATCGAGGGGCCGATGTACCCGATGTTCTGCCTGAACCCGGAGGACCACACCTGCACCCAGGACGCCGCGTGCGGCCTGCAGGAGCTGTGGGGCGACGTCCGGGTGGCCGTCCGGTCGGTGTTCGAGCAGACGACGATGGCGGACCTCGCCTCGCGGCATCGCCGCCTGGCCCGGGCCCCGATGTTCTCGCCGGCCGAGCTCACCCGGGCCCGCGGCACGCTCTCACCGAACTGACCCGTCCCGGGGCGCGTTCTCCCGTCCGTTTGAACTCCGTCGCGTCTTCAAACGGCCGGGTTCGTTCGTCACGGAAACCGCATGTCGCGTCCACCGTCCCGGCACACCGGCCCGGTACGGTCGTGGCCGTGGACGACACGACGGGAGTCCCCCGCCGCCCCGACGTCCTCGGCGTCTCTCCGCCCGCGGACCTCCTCCCGTTCCCTCTGGACCTCGTGGAACCGGCCGACGGTCGCGTCCTCATCGGCGTGGTGGTGGCCGGGGTGGCCACCGACATCGCCCTTCGAGCAGGTGGGGCCGGGGCGGCGGGCGCCCTCCTCGTGACACTTGTGGCGGCCGCCATGCTGGCCGGGGGGCGGATCCGCAACCCCCAGGCCGTGGCGCTGGTGGCGGCGGCGCCTGCGTTCGGGGTGTGGCTGATGCTCCGGTCGAGCCCCTGGCTGCTGCCGGCCGACGTGCTGGCGGCGGGGGCGCTGCTGGCCCTCGGCGCGTCGCTGGCCCGGCAGGGCACCGTCCTCGACCTCTCGCCGTCCGTCCTCGTCGCCCGGGCGGTCCATGCGATGGCCCACGGCGCGGTCGCGCCGGCGTTCGTGGTGAACCCGATCCGGACGGCGTGGCGGTCCTCCGCGCCCGGGTCGCGACGGCGATCGGTCGTCCGGGGATTCCTCCTCGCCGTGCCGCTCCTGGCGGTCATGGGGCTGTTGCTGGGATCCGCCGATCCGGTGTTCGCGTCGTGGTTCCGGCTCCCCACCGACCCCCGGACGGCGTTCCTGCATGCCGTGGCCGTCGTGCTGGGGGCGTGGGGCATGGGCGGGCTGCTCCGGCTGGCCTCGGCCGAGACGGTGGCGGCCCCGGTCGTTCGGCTGCCCGGGGTCGGCCCCGTGGAGGCCCTGGTCGTGCTGGCCGGGCTGGTGGCGCTGTTCACGGCGTTCGCGGCGGCCCAGATCGTGACCGCGGCGGGAGGGGCGCGGCACGTGCTGGAGGCGTCGGGGCTGACCTACGCCGAGTACGCGCGCTCGGGATTCTTCCAGCTGGTGGCCGTGGCGGCGCTCACGCTCGGCGTCCTGCTGGCGCTGCGGGCCGTCACCGACCTCGGGTCCGGTCGCGCCCGGACGGCGTTCCTGGTGATGTCGCTGGCCGCGGTGGCCCTGACCCTGGCGATCGTGGGAGTCGCGGTGGGTCGCATGGACCTGTACGAGCGGGAGTTCGGGCTCACCATGCTCCGTCTGTACGTGCGGGTGGCCACCCTGTGGATCGGGGTCTCGTTCCTGTTCCTGGCGGCGCGCCTGGCGGGGGTGGGGGCTCGCCGGCGGTGGCTCACGCCAGCGGCGCTGGCCGCGGCGCTGGTGGCGCTCCTCGCGCTCGACGTGGTGAACCCGGAGGCGGTGGTGGCCCGGCACAACGTGGCCCACGCCGAACGCACCGGCCGGTTCGACGCCGGGTACCTGGCCGGGTTGTCCGACGACGCGGTGCCGACCCTCGCGGCGCTGCGGTCCCGGCTGACTCCGGCCGACCGCGGGGCCCTCCGCCGGGCTCTCTGCCCGCCGGCGGCACGGGGACGGTTCCACGGATGGGCCGCGTGGAACCTGTCCAGGGATCGGGCCGACCGGGCGTACGCGGTGCTGTGCGGGAGCTCAGGGTCCGGCCAGGACCGCTCGCGCGGGTGACGGGGATCGAGACGTCGATCAGGCGCGACACCCACTACCTGCGAGGTCGGGCCGGCGACGTCAAGTGGAGGGCCAGGGCGAGCCGCTCGAACACCTCGTCGGGGTCGCCGTGAGAGTCCACGGCGACCAGGCGGTCGCCGTAGTGCTTCCGGAGCCCCAGGATGTCCGACCGGTATTCGTCCAGCCGGTGCATGAACACCTCCGGGCGGTCGTCCGACCGCTTCTCGGCGTCGGCTCGCATCACCATCCTCACCACCAGGGTCTCCTCGTCCACCGTCAGCTCGATCGCCGCGTCGAGGGCCCGCCCGGACCCTTCGAGCAGGACGTCCAGCCGGTGGGCCTGGTGGTGGGTCCGGGGATACCCGTCCAGGACGAACCCGTCGGCGAGTGCCGGGACGAGGACGGCCTCCACCACGTCGTCCGGGACCTTCCTGCCCTGCATCACCAGGTCCCTGACCCCGTGGGGGTCGCCGTCATCGATCGAGCGCCGGAGGAGCCACCCCGTGGACACGTGGGGGACGCCGAGGTGTTCCGCCAGCCGCCGCCCCTGGGTCCCCTTCCCCGACGCCGGAGGCCCGAGCATCACGATCCGCTCCACCGGGCCAGTCTGCCGGTCGCGGTGCCGTCACCGCAAGGTGGCGGGGCGGTGGCTCCTCGTCCCACAATCCGGACAGGAACCGGTCGACGCCGGAGGCGGCGGCGGTCGCGGCGGCGTCCGGCGGTCCGTCGCCCGTCTCCGCCGCGGGGTCCACGCCGTCCCGATCGAATTCGTCCAGGACGCCGGGTGGCAGGAATCGGGTCAGCTGCGCGTAGTGGTGGGCGTCGTCGAGCCCCCGAGGACGCCGGTAGTAGCGGAGCGGGAAGTAGACGTACAGGGCGTCGCGGGCCCGGGTCAGCGCGACGTAGAGCAGGCGTCGCTCCTCCTCGACGTCGTCGGAGTTCCCGGTGGCCATGTCCGAGGGGATCATGCCGTCGGCTGCGTGGATGAGGTGGACGGCGTCCCACTCGCCGCCCTTGGCCGAATGGATCGTCGACAGGATCAGGTAGTCCTCGTCGAGCAGCGGCGGACCGGCCAGGTCGCTGGTGGAGGTGGGGGGATCGAGGGCCAGCTCGGCCAGCAGCCGCGAGCGGCTCGGGAATCGCCCGGCCAGGCCCTCGAGCTGCTCGAGATCGCGGAGCCGGGCGTTCGCGCCCTCGTACCTCCTGGCGAACACGGGCTCCAGGAACCGCCGGAGGCGTTCGATCTGGGCCGCAGCGGGGGGGTCGTCCCGGGTGCAGTCGGCCAGCGCCTGTCGGAGCGGCTCGATCTCGCGGACGGCGGAGGGCCGGTACTCGCCCTCGAGGAATCGCGAGAGCGGGGTTCGGCCGGGGTCCGGCGAGGGGTCGCCGCCGAGGCCCAGAGCGGCCATCTCCCGACGGGCCGCGACCGGCCCCATGCCCTCGGGCAGCTGCAGGACCCGGAACCAGCCCACCTCGTCGAACGGGTTCTCCAGGACGCGGAGCAGCGCGAGGACGTCCTTCACGTGCGCGGCCTCCATGAACTTCAGGCCGCCGTACTTGACGAACGGGATGTTCCGGCGGGCCAGCTCGACCTCCAGGAGGTCGCTGTGGTGGCCGGTGCGGAACAGCACGGCCTGGCGGCGGAGTGGCACGCCCCGTTCGCGATGCTCCAGGACCCGGCGGCACACCTCGTCGCACTGCTCGGCCTCGTCGCGGCAGGTCACCAGGACGGGGCGGCTCCCCGTCCCCCGGTCCGACCACAGCGTCTTGTCGTGGCGCTGCGGCGAGAGGGCGATCACGGCGTTCGTCGCGTCGATGAGGGCCTGGGTGGAGCGGTAGTTCTGTTCGAGCTTCACCACGCCCGCGCCCGGGAACCGCTCCGGGAACTCGAGGATGTTGCGGACGGTCGCGCTCCGGAAGGAGTAGATGGCCTGGGCGTCGTCGCCGACCACCATGACGTTCGGCACGGTCCGGTGCAGGGCCAGCAGGATGTCCGCCTGCAGCGCGTTCGTGTCCTGGTACTCGTCGACGAGGACGTGGTCGAACCGGCCGGCCATGTGCGGTCCGGCGCCGGGATCCTCGGCCAGGGCCCGCCAGAACAGCAGGAGGTCGTCGTAGTCGAGGACCCGCTGCGCGCGCTTGCGGGAGGTGTACTCGCGGAAGATCAGCCGGATGCCGTCGGCCTCCTCGGCGCACCACGGGAACGCCTGTCGCAGGACCCCTTCGAGCGGCACGCCGGCGTTCACGGTTCGCGAGTAGATGGCGGCCAGGGTCGCCTTGCGGGGGAACCGCCGCTCCCGGGCCGCCAGTCCGAGGTCGCCCCGGATCAGGTTCATGAGGTCCGCGCCGTCGGACTGGTCGAGGACCGTGAAGTCCGGGGACAGGCCGAGGGGCCGCGCGTACAGTCGCAGGAGGCGATTGGCCACGGCGTGGAACGTCCCGCCCCAGACCCGGCCGGCCGCGGCGGGCCGGTCCGATCCGATCAGCCGCTCAGCCCGCGAGAGCATCTCCCGGGCCGCTCGCCGGCTGAACGTGAGCAGCAGGATCCGCTGCGGGGGAACGCCGCGGTCGATGAGCTGGGCCACCCGGCAGGCCAGGGTCCAGGTCTTCCCCGATCCCGCTCCCGCCACCACGAGCAGCGGCCCGCCGGCATGCGCGACCGCCTCCCGCTGCTTGGGGTTCAGCGTCTCGAGCCAGGGATCGGTCCGTGTCAGTCTCATTGTGCAGGTTGAGCGAACAGATGTTCGAGTATAGGAGGTGGTGAGGAGCGGGGGAAGTACCAACTGCATATCGACCCCGGCCCCGGGGCTCGCTACGCTCGTTGGGTGGGCGAGAAGACCCGGTCGAGGCCGCTGTGGCGCAGGACCTTGAAGGCGCTCCGCATCCTGCTGTTCCCGGCCGTGGTGGTCGCGGTGTTCGTCGGCATCCTCCCCCGAATCGCCAACCTGGACCGGGTGTGGTCGGTCATCTCGTCGATGTCGTCCGCCGAGGTGGCCGTGCTCGTCGCGTTGGCGGTGCTGAACCTGGTCACGTACTGGCCGATGCTCGTGGCCGCCATGCCGGGGCTCAGCCTGGGGCAGGCCGCGGTGGTCTGCCAGTCCTCCACGACCGTGGCCATGACCGTCCCCGCAGGTGGAGCCGTGGCGGTGGGGGTGTCGTACGCCATGTACACGTCGTGGGGGTTCTCGAGGGCGAAGGTGGCGCTCTCCGCCCTGGCCACGTTCGTCGCGAACATGTCGTACAAGCTCCTGCTCCCGGCGATCTCCCTGGGCCTGCTCGCCGCGACGGGCGGAGCCCCGGGCGACGAGCTGCCGGCGGCCCTGGTCGGCCTGGGCGGTTTCCTGGCCGCCTTCGGGGTGCTCGCCCTCATGCTCCGGAGCGAGCGCTTCGCCCGCCGCGCCGGGAAGGCCGCGAGCGCGGTGGCCTCGTGGTTCCTGCAGAAGGTGGGACGGCCGCCCACCCGGGCCTGGGGGGACACCGCCGTCCGGTTTCGGGCCCGGGTCATCGACCTGCTCCGCACCCGCGGGCTGTTCCTGGCGGCGGCCGAGGTGGTGAGCCAGCTGGCCGTGTACCTCGTGCTGCTGGCCTCGGTGCGGTTCACGGGGACCCCCGATTCGATCGTCAGCTGGGCCCAGGTCCTGGTGGTGTTCGCGTTCATCCGCCTGGCGACGGCGATGCCGATCATCCCCGGCAACGTCGGCATCGCCGAGCTCGGCTACATCGGGGGGCTGGTGGTGGCGGGGTCAGGGCGAACGCAGGCCGTCGCCGCCGTGCTGGTGTTCCGGTTCCTCACCTATTTCGCCCAGATCCCGATCGGCGGCCTCACCTACCTGGTGTGGCGTCGCCGGACCCACTGGCGGGCGCCGGCGCAGGGGAGCCGGGATGAACAGGCCGAGGGGATGGAGGCGGACGGCCAGGGCCCGGGCGGGACCGGCCACGCCATGGCGGAGACGCGCGAGCATGAAGGGCACCCGGCGTAGCACGCTCAGGCAGTAGGCGGCCATCCCCGCGGCCAGGGCCAGCCACGGCTGGTCGAACAGCGAGATCGACGCGACGATGGCCAACCGGACGTCGCGGCTCCCCAGGATCACCAGCAGCGGCCGCCGTCCGGCGCCCTGCGGCACCTCGAACACCTGGAAGGGCTTCCGGACGGCGAGGTGGATGAGCGGCCACGCCGCTACGGTCATGCCGAGGATCAGGGTCCGGAACAGGCGCGAGGGGTCGTCCCACAGCCACAGCCCGATGCCGGCCACGATGGCCGCGTCGACCATCCTGTCGAGGAGGTCGTCGAGGAGCGCGCCGCGCTCCGAGGTCCGCCACTGGAGCCGCGCCGTCTCGCCATCCACTCCGTCCAGCACGGACGCCGCCTGGACGAAGATCCCGCCCACCACGGCCCGCGAGGCCGACAGCGACCACGCCGCCCACATCCCGACCAGGGCGGTGAACAGCGACAGCGCCCCCGGGGGGATCCGGGCGGGGGAGATGGCCATGGTGATCCGCGTGGAGATCGGCCGGTTCAGCCACCGCGACACCGGCCCGTCGGAGCGCTTGCCCAGCGACTGGCGGAGCCAGGTCCGGGCCAGCCGGAGATCGTCGGGAGTGTCGATGTCCTGCCACCACGCTCCCGGCGGCAGCGGGACCGCCCGGATCGGCACGCTCCTCCCCAGCCGGGTCACGGCCCCGGCCAGGGAATGGTCGCCGCCGGCGGAGGTCTGCCGGTAGGCCCCGAACACCCGGGCGTCCAGGAGGAACACTCCGCAGTCGATGGCGGGGTCGGGAAGGGACTTGCCGAAGCCGGTCACACGCCCTTCCCGGATCGACACGCGGGTCCCCTCGCCCCACGCGTCCGGCGTCGGTGCCGGGTCCACCAGCACCGCGGGCTCGCTCGCCGCGACCAGGGCGGGCAGCGCCTGGGACGAGAACGCGTGGTCCCCGCACATCAGCAGGAACGACGACTCCCCGGCGACGAGGGGCTCGGCCGCGGCGAGCGAGGCCGCGTTGCCGTCCTCCCACCGTTCGGCGTGCACGACGTCCACGGGCCCGCCGGCCAGCCGGGCCGCCGCGGCCACCTGGTCGCCCTGGTAGCCGACCACCACGACCACCCGGTCGATCCCCGCATCGCGAAGGGTCCGGACGGCCCGCTCCACCAGAGGGACCCCTCCCAGCTGCATGAGCGCCTTGGATCGGCCGTTCGTCACCCCGGCGAGACGTTCGGAGCGGCCGGCGGCGAGCACGACACCCACCCTGGGGCGTGGCACTGGGCGCGGGTTGGACGGCGATGGGCTCACACCCGGCAACGACTGCGTGGCAACCCCCTGGTCTGGTTCGTTGTAAGAACAAAGCATGACGGGGCCGGATTCCCGTGACAAGCCTGTATCGCTGACCGAAGCGGCGTTCGGGCCGGCGGCGGCTACGCCGAGGCGTTCCAGGCCTCGGCGAACAGCTCCGCGAGCTCGGGCAGCTGGTAGTGGGCGTTGAGCCCGCTGGGGTTCGGCAGGAGCCAGCTCCGGGCCCTGCCGACCGTCTCCGGCTGCGGGCCGATCCCGGCTTTGGGCCGGGCGAAGGCCGTGCGGTACGACGTCAGGCCCAGGAACGCCACCGTCCCCGGACGGAGCCGGGCCGCCTTCCGGCGGAGCCGGACGGCCCCCTCCCGGAGTTCGTCCGGGGACAGGCGGTCCGCGGTGGCGGTGGCCCGCTCCACGAGGTTGGTGATCCCGACGCCGATCTCGAGGAGCCGCCCCTCCTCGAACGGGGACAGCACGCGATCGGTGATGCGGGCGGCGTGCAGGACCCGCCAGAAGCGGTTCCCGGGCCGGGCGAAATGGTGTCCCACCGCCCCGGAGTACAGGCCGGGGTTGATCCCGACGAACAGCAGGCGGAGACCGGGCGCCATCACGTCGGGGACCGTGGCCCCCTCGGCCGCCGCGATCTGTTCGCGGGTGGGACGCCACGGCCGCTCGTGAGGTTCGGGCGGGCCATCCGCGTCTCGTGAGGCCATGGCGGGGGCCGAGGCTACAGTGTCTGGGCCATGCCGGAGCTTCCCGAGGTCCAGGGGCTGGCCGAACGGCTCGACGCCCTTCTGGCCGGCGCGCCGTTCACCGGTGCCGCGCCGCTCGCGTTCTCCGCGCTGAAGACGTACGCCCCGCCGCCGGAGTCGCTGGTCGGCTGGCGCCTGGATCGGGTCGGCCGCCGGGGCAAGTTCCTGGTGTTCGAGTTCGAGACGGGCCTCCGGATGCTCCTGCATCTGTCCCAGGCCGGCCGCCCGGAGATCGAGGACCCGCCGAAGACCACCCGGCCGAAGGGGGCGATCGTCCGGCTCCGGTTCGAGGGGCGACCGGCCGTCCTCATCCGCGAGTACGGCACGGAACGGAAGGCCGGCTGGTGGGTCCTGGGGCCGGGCGACGACGGCCCCCTGGCGGCGCTCGGGCCCGAGCCGGACTCGACGGAGTTCGCCGCGTTCATCGCCGGGGGAGAGGACCGGCGGCGGGTCCACACGCTGCTCCGGGACCAGCGGACCGTGGCCGGCATCGGCCGGGGCTACTCGGACGACATCCTTCACCGGGCCCGGCTCTCCCCGTACGCGACCCTGGCCCAGCTCTCCGAGGACGAGCGATCACGGCTCCAGGGCGCCGTCCGGGAGGTCCTCGCCGAGGCCCTGGAGATCGAACGGCAGCGCACCGGCGGCCTCCCCCCGAAGCTCGGCGACCACTTCACCGTCCACGGCCGGTCCGGCACACCGTGCCCCCGGTGCGGCGAGGACCTCCGGCGCGTCTCGTACGAGTCCCACGAGATCGCGTACTGCCCCACCTGCCAGACCGGCGGCAAGGTCCTGGCCGACCGCCGTCTCAGCCGCCTGGTGAAGTAGGCCCGGGGGAGGCGGGTCTCACTCGCCGGCGGGCGGGTTCGTTCAAGAGGCCTTGGGTTCCTTCTCCGCCCCGAGGCCTTCCAGCCAGGGCTCCACGATGGCCCGGAACCCCTCGGGGTCCTCGAGCATCGGCACGTGGCCCACGCCGGGCATCATCTCCAGGCGCCAGTCCGGCCGGAGGGCGGCGAACGCCCGAATCGCCTCGGGCGGGACCAGGCGGTCCCGGTCTCCCGCCACCACCAGCGTCGGTGCCCGGACCGCCGCCGCGGCCTCGCGGACGCGCTCCGGGTCCTTCAGCAGCTCCAGCAGGGTCCGGGCGGCCTCCAGGAAGCCCGACTGGGACTCCTCGGTCAGCCCGTGCTCCTTCAGGTGGTCGACGTGCGCCTGGATCACGTCGGGCGGGATGCGGGTCCAGTCGGCACAGCACAGCTGCATCGTGAAAGCCACCAGCGCCTCGGGCGGCGTGGTCTGCCGGACGGTCCGGACGAACTCCTCGCCCACGCCCGGCGTGGCGTACATCATGAACGTCTGCAGGACCACCGGGTCGGCCTCCGTGGGCCACGTGGGGAGGGCGGGGTCCACCAGCACGAGGGACGCGATCCGTTCGGGTGAGGCGGCAGCCTCCAGCAGCGAGATCGCCCCGCCCATCGAGTTCCCCATCAGCATGACCGGCTCGTCCGTGGTGGCCTCGAGGAACCGGTCCAGCAGCTCGCGGTTGGCCGTCACGGACGAGGCCTGCCCGCCGGCCGAGGTCCGGCCGTGGCCGCCCAGCTCCGGGGCCAGGACCCGGCCGAACCTGGACAGCGCAGGCGCCACTCGCATCCAGTTCAGCGCGGACCCGCCCAGCCCGTGCACCAGCACCACGGTGTCGGGCCCGTCACCGTCGTACTCGTCGAAGTGCACGGGACCGTCGAGGTCGACGGTCCGCTCCCGACCGGTCGTCGTCACGGCGCCGACTCCGGCCCCACCATGCGCTCGGGACGCACGGCCTCGTCGTACTCGGCCTCGGTCAGGTAGCCCAGCGCCACGGCCGTCTCCTTCAGCGTGGCTCCCTCGTGGTGGGCCCGCTTCGCGATCTCGGCCGCCTTGTCGTAGCCGATCCTCGGCGAGAGCGCGGTGACCAGCATGAGCGAGTTCCCCACCAGCTCCGCGATGCGCTCGCGGTTCGCCGCGATGCCGACCACGCAGAACTCCCGGAACGTCCGGCAGACGTCCGCCTCCAGACGGACCGAGCGCAGGAAGTTGCTCACCATGACCGGCTTGAACACGTTGAGCTCGAAGTTGCCCTGTGAGCCGGCGAACCCGACCGCGGCGTCGTTCCCCATGACCTGGACGGCGACCATGGTCATGGCCTCGGACTGCGTGGGGTTGACCTTGCCGGGCATGATCGAGGAGCCGGGTTCGTTCTCCGGAAGCTCGAGCTCGCCGAGGCCCGAGCGCGGGCCGCTGCCCAGCCACCGGATGTCGTTGGCGATCTTCATGAGCGACACGGCCAGCGTCTTCAGCGCGCCGTGGGCGAACACCATCGCGTCGTGGGCGGCCAGCGCGGCGAACGCGTTCGGCGCGGCGACGAACGGGAGCCCGGTGAGCTCGGCGATCTTCGCGGACGCGAGCTTGCCGAACCCTTCCGGGGAGTTGAGCCCCGTCCCCACCGCCGTCCCCCCGATGGCCACCTCGTACAGTCCCGGCAGCGCCGAGTCGATGTTCGCCAGGTCCGCGTCGAGCTGGGCCACGTAGCCGGAGAACTCCTGGCCCAGGGTCAGCGGGACGGCGTCCTGGAGGTGGGTCCGGCCGATCTTCACGATGTCCTCGAACTCGTCGGCCTTGCGCTGCAAGGCGTCCCGGAGCTCCCGGACCGCCGGCAGGAGCCGCTCCACGACCGCGGTCGCGGCGGCGACGTGCATGGCCGTGGGAAACGTGTCGTTCGAGGACTGCGACATGTTCACGTCGTCGTTGGGGTGCACGGGCCGCTTCGACCCCATCTCCCCGCCGGCCAGCTCGATGGCGCGGTTCGAGATGAGCTCGTTCGCGTTCATGTTCGACTGCGTGCCCGACCCCGTCTGCCAGACGTAGAGGGGGAAGTGGTCGTCGAGCGCGCCCTCGATGACCTCGTCGGCCGCCCGGAGGATCAGCTCGGCCTTCTCGGGCGGGAGCTTCCCGATGTCCCGGTTCGTCAGCGCGCAGGCCTTCTTCAGGACGCCGAACGCGCGGACCACCTCCACCGGCATCCGTTCGGTCTCCCCACCGATCGAGAAGTGGTGGAGCGAGCGCTGCGTCTGCGCTCCCCAGTAGCGATCCGCGGGGACCTCGACGGCCCCCATGCTGTCGGTCTCTGTCCTGGTCGCGCCGTCGTCGTCGGACATCTCGGCTCCTCGTTCGTTTCCTGCGGGCAGATGGAATCCTACGGATCGGCGGGACATGCGGACCGCCGCCACAAGGGGGAGGATGTCGATCCCGGGGGCGCCCGATCGTCGTTCGGGGCGGAGGGTGCGCGGAAGGAGGACGCGATGGAGGCGCCGAAGCAGATCAAGCCCAAGCGGCTGGGCGACTACCTGGAGGTCATGACGAAGGCGGCCTTCCAGTCGGGGATCAGCTGGCGGGTCATCGAGGCCAAGTGGGAGGGGTTCCGGGAGGCCTTCGCCGGCTTCGACGCCGAGCGCGTGGCCGAGCTGGAGCCACCGGACGTCGACCGGCTGGCCGAGGACACCAGGATCGTCCGGAACCGGGCCAAGATCGAGGCCACCGTCCACAACGCCCGGACCATGCTCGAGCTGGACGGCGAGGCCCGCGGGGGGTTCAAGGGATACCTCCGGTCCTTCGGGGACTTCGACGCGCTGGTGAAGGACATGCGCAAGCGGTTCAAGTTCCTGGGCGACACCGGCGCGTACTACTTCCTGTACGTGGTGGGGGAGAAGGTCCCCTCGCACGAGGACTGGATGCGCGGGCACGGCACCGACCGTCCACGGAGCCGCACCGGGTCCCGCGCCCGCTGACAGGTTCCCGCGCCGCTGGCCAGCCTCGCGATCGGGGACGGGCCTCAGCTCAGCGGGACCTGAGCTTCGGCGGGAGCACCAGCGTGGACTGGTTGGCCGTCACGGTGGCGTTCGTCACCTGGATCACGCCGTTCTTCAGCCAGCTGGTCAGCTTGGGGGTGGCCGTGCCGTCGAGGAACTTCGTCCGCTCGTAACGCAGGAACGGCAGCGCGATCTTCGACGACAGCACGGTGACGTCCTGCATGGTCGGCACGTGCACCCACCACTCCGCGTTCGCCCCCGAGATCAGCACGCCGATGCGGTGGCCCGGATCGAACACCCAGTCCTCCCCGTACATCGTGAGCGTGGCCTGCTGCTGGCCGGTGCCGCGCAGCAGCTGCGCCCCGCGGGAGACCAGCGTTGACGTCCCGTCGGGCGCCACGTCGTACACGTCGGCCACCAGGTTGGCATTCGGGGCCGTGGCGTCGACTCGCACGTTCAGCACGGGCTCGCCGGCCAGCCGCACTGTGTACGGCAGGGGCTGGGAGAACGTCCACACGCCCTCGCCGGAGGGCGAGCCCGTACCGTTGTTGTCCCCGTCGTCCGTGTATGTGCCGGTGCGAAGCGCGTTCCAGACGAGGGAGCTGTCGGCCGGCGGCCACGCGGGCTCGGGGCGGAACCGGCCCGTGGAGTCCTGGACCTCCACGCGAGGGTCCTTCGCGGTCGGGGCCCGCTTCGCCGGCACGCCCTTCACGTAGTAGTCGAGGAACCGCATGATCTCGTCGACGAAGCCGGTCTTGCCGAGCGCCAGCTGGTCGTTGCCGGTGCCCTTGCACGCGCCGTAGGTCTCCCACGGCCGGCAGTGGTCCCACTGGCCGAACCACGCCCGCTTCGGCCCGGTCATCTGGCTCCAGAACGCGAACGCCGCGTCGGGCTTCGTGTTGTCCTCCAGGTATCCCTGGGTCAGGAACAGCGGCGTGGTGGCGCCGGCCACCGCGGGGAGGAGGTTCCGCTCCCGCCAGAACGCCGAGTTCGGGTCGTCCTGCTGCTGGAGGGCGATGTTCACCCCGTAGCACCACGCCTCGGCGGCCCCGTTCGTGAAGTAGTCGGAGGAATCGCTCGTGGACCCCGGCTTGGCGTCGATCGCGTCGAACAGCGCGGCCTCCTCCAGCGAGGTCCCGAACCGCACACCATTGTTGTAGAGGTAGTTGTAGCCGGCGTAGACGGGCTCCATTGATATCACCGCGGCGAGGCCGGTGGGCTGCTGGGCGATGCCCATCAGGCCGGTCCACCCGTCGTAGGACTTGCCGAACAGCGCGACCTTCCCCGTGGACCACGGCCGGGACGCGGCCCACTCCACGGCGGACTTCACGGCCAGCTGCTCGCGGTTCCCTCCCCAGTCGTTGCAGCCGCCCGAGCCGCCGAACCCGGGCAGGTCGACCATCACGTAGGTGTAGCCGTGACTGAGCAGCTGCGACAGGTCCAGGAAGTCGTAGAACCGGTTGCTCGGACCCACGGCTTGTGGGTCGAAGTCCGTGGTTTGGCCCGAGTGGTTCGTGTACGGGCTCGCCGTGAGCACCACGGGCGTCTTCACCGTCGGGGCCAGCCCTGTCGGGCGGAGGATGTCGGCGTGCAGCTTCGTGATCCCGTCGGCCGAGGGGAAGTAGGCCTCGGACCAGGTGGCGTCAGAGCGGAGCTGGGCGGAGGCCTGCTGGGCGGACGCCGCCACGAGGGCGATCAATGTCGATACGAGCGCGAGCGATCTCTTCACGGGTTCGACCTCCGTCTGCCGGGACCGGGCGGGCACGGGGAGCGGGGCAACGCGACGTTCGCGGGCGTCACGCGACGTCCGCGGCCTGTGGCGGGTTCGGGTTCCCCCTCGAGTCCCGTGCGGGCAGGTGATACGGGCAAGCGGCGGGCTTGTACCCGGTGACGGGCCGGGCGAAACAGGAGGTCCCGGCGGCGAAGGTGGGGCCGGTTACCTCGGGAGGATCTTGAGCGGCCGGTCCGGGCCGAGGCCGAGCCCCCCCAGGACCTGCAGCAGCAGGTTGAGGGTCAGGGCGGCCCTGGCGGGGCCGGCGTCCACCGGGTCGAACCCGATGTCACGGGCCAGCGCGGCCACGGTGTCCTTGGCTCCGGCGTCGTCGCCGGCGAGCAGAACCGACGCCGCGATGCCGTCGACCACCGGGGATCCGAGGTTCTGGGCGAACACGTGGTTCCACCCCTTGACCACGCGCGCGCCCGGCGCCCACTGCTGGATGAGCTCGGTGGTCGAGACGTCGGCCTGCGCCCGTCCGCCCACGTAGGGATTCGTGATGTCGATCAGGATCTTCCCGGAGAGGTCGCCCAGCGCCGGGATGGCGCTCCCTCTCGCTCGCCCTGCCGGGGCCAACCGCCCGGTGAGTCGGGGCATTCCCGGCGCCCGCTGACTGAACGTCCGTCCCGGGCTCCTCAATCGTTGCCCGACGGGGTGAGCACCCCCAGCTCCCTGAGGCTCGCCGCCAGCCGCTCGTGCTCCTCCGGGCTCAGGGCGCGAAGGGGGGCGCGGCAGTCGGGGCCGACGGGGACGCCGCGGAGGCCGAGGGCGGCCTTGAGGGAACCCGGGACCGGGAAGCCCTGGATGGCCCGGCGGACCGCCGCCGCGCGCTCGCCGGCTCCCGCGTCCCGCGTCCGGACGACCTCTGCGACCAGCTCCGGGAAGGCCGTGGCGAGGCCGCTGACGGCGCCGACGGCGCCGCGCTCGAGGCCCTGGAGGATGAGGGCCTCGGGACCCACCAGGACGTCAACGCCGTCCAGCAGGTAGGGCTCGAACCGGTCGAAGGGCGAGTCGGACACCTTCATCCCAGCGAAGTTCGGCGCGGCGTCACGGAGGTCCAGCAGCACCACCGTCGGTACCGCGTAGCCACTGCGCGCCGCGAACTCGTAGACGTAGAACGGCAGCGGGTTGCAAGCCGATGCAGCTGCAGCGAAGTGCGAGAGCAACTCGATGCGATCGAACGGGTAGTAGGGCGGCGCGATCACGGCCACGGCGTCGGCCCCGGCCTCCGCCGCGTGGTCGGCCAGCACCACGGTGGCCGCCGTGGTCTGGGCGCCGCAGTGCACGGCCACGCGCATCCGCCCGGCCGCGGCGTCAACGAACAGCTCCGCGGCCCGCCGGCGCTCCGCCGGCGCGAGCATGATCCCCTCGCCGGTGGTCCCCAGGGCCAGGATCCCATCCATCCCGCCGCGAAGCAGGAACTCCATGAGCGAGCCGAAGGCGTCCTCGTCCAGCCGCTCGCCCCCCTCCCGGAGCGGCGTGGCGGCGGCGGCCAGCGTCCCTCGCAATGGGCCGGTTCCGGCAATCCTCGGGATGGGCTCCATGGACATCAGAGCGTATCGAGGTCCCGGGTCCCGAACCGCCGGTCCGGCAGGAACGCATTCCGGTCCGCCGTCAGCGTCCCCGCCATCACGTCGGCCAGGATGCGACTCCCGGCCGGGCTCGCCATGACGCCGTGGCCGCTGTAGCCCGTGTTCACGAACAGGCCGGCCACCTCGGTCTCCCCGATGAGCGGGCGGTGGTCCGGCGTCATCGTGTACTGCCCGGCCTGGAGGAACCACGCCGGGGCCCCGCGCTCCCACACGTCTGTCCAGAACGGCACGATGCGCGCGGCGGCCAGGGAGCTTGACGGGTCCAGCACCGCGAACGGGAACCCGTGGTCGAGCGGAACCTCCTCGGCGGGAGGGCTCGGCTCGGTGGCCGGGTCGGTGCACAGGACCGCGGCCCCCCGCAGGAACGGGCGCCAGTGGGTCCCGGTGTCGTCGTCGATGGTCATCGGCGCGTCCGGAGGCACGTCGGGGAGCTCGGCGAACACCAGCTTGCTCCGGCGGACCGTCTCCACGGGCAGCCGCACGCGGGCCATCGCGGCCACCACGCCGGACAGCGGTCCAC
>DASWED010000022.1:0-8957 GCA_036394995.1 Actinomycetota bacterium | reverse complement strand
CGCGTCCACCATGGCCCGCTGTGCGGCCACCAGGAGCACCCGGATCATCCGGCGCCCCTCCTGCTCGAACTCGTCCAGAGGGTCGAAGTCCAGCACCGCGTCCTCCACCGCGATCGGGATGAACTCCTGCACCTGGTACGGCAGGGAGTCCCTCAGCTCCTTGATCGGCAGCCAGGGCAGGGCGACCTCACGGACGACCACCCGCTGGTTGCCCACGCCCATGTAGACCTGCTTGCCCTTGAACCCACCCCGGCGCCACAGCTCCCGCAGCGCCTCGGTCACGGCCTCCGGCTGGCGGACCTCGCCGTTCTCGATGGCGCCGGGCTGCATGGGCACCTGCGCCGCACGCACCAGCACCGGCGGGTCCGTGTTGACGTTGACCTCCACGGCCCTGGCGGCCGTCGAGCCCACGTCCAGACCGATCCGCGTCTTCGCCACGTTCGCTACTCGCCTTCCACCCGCACCGAGCGATCCGAGAGGTACCGGTTCACGTCCGACTCCCGGATCCGGTAGTTCTTGCCGACCCTGATCGCCGCCAGCTGTCCGCTCTTGATCAGCCGGTAGACGGTCATGTTCGAGACGCGCATGGTCCCCGCGACCTCGCCCACGGTGAGCAGACGGTCCCCCACGAACGGTCGCCGCTTGCCCATCGTCACATCCTCCACAACTTCAACAGGGGCCTCAAGTTCAACATCCGTAACTCCTGCCTCCCTTCCCTCTCGTGCAACATGTCGTTCGGGGGGTGCGAAAACTAACTCTGGTCACACTTGTTGTCAAACATCTCACTGGGCCCCTATCGGCACTTGAGGCTAAACTACATAAGTGTAATTAACAGAAATAGTCAATTGCGCTCAGGAGCCTCATACGTATGGGGGACAGGCGGATGTCGGACCTCCGACCTACACGACCGGAGACCGACAAGATCCCTGGTCGGAGTGCACTTCCGGACGGACCGGGGCCCGTCCCCGGCGATCCGTCCGCCGGAGGTCGTTCCGGTTCGTCAGAAGGTGCGGAGATAGGCCCGGGCGATCCAGGCTCCGGCGAACACGGCCACCGCCGCGCCCGCGGCCAGGTAAGGGCCGAACGGGATCGCGCTCTTGCGGTCCCGGCCCATGGCCAGGGCCACGATGCCGCCCATTCCCCCGAACAGGATGGCCATGGCCGCGGCGACGCCCACCCTGGACAGGGCGATCGACCCCAGGACCAGCCCGATGAGCCCGGCCAGCTTCGCGTCGCCCATCCCCATCCCCCTGGACACCAGCGCGATCACCAGCAGCCCCCCACCGAACGCGGCCAGCCCGATCAGGCCGTGGACGGCGTTCAGGGGGCCTCCCGCGAGGTCGATGGCCAGGACGGCGGCGGCCGCCACGATCACGGAGGGGTACACGATCCGGTTCGGGATGATGCGGTGCTGGACGTCGATGGCGGCCACGGAGAGCAGGACGGCCAGGAAGGCCGACAGGAGCACGGCCACCCACATGTCGTCGACGGCCAGCGAGGCCCCGGCGAACAGCCCCGCCGTGGCCAGCTCCGTGGCGGGGTAGATCGGTGAGATCCGCGCGCCGCAGCTCCGGCACCGCCCGCGGAGCACGAGCCACGAGGCCACCGGGACGTTGTCGCGGGCCCTGATCACCGCGCCGCAGGCCGGGCACATGGATCGTCCCCGGGCCACGTTCATCTTCCGGGGGACGCGGTGCACCACAACGGTGAGGAAGGACCCGATCAGCAGGCCGGCGGCGGCGAACAGGAGGGCCCGAACCATGGTCGGCCGCAGGGTACCCGAGGTGGCCCCAATCCCCCTACGCGGGGGTCGGGACCTCTTGCCAGTTCACCACGTACACGCCGCCCGAGCCGCCGGTGGTGAACCCGAGGATGTTCGACACCAGCGGGTCGTACGCGAACAGGAAGCTGTTGCAGTCGTGGAGTCGGCCTCCCACCTGGGCCCCGATGATCGTGGTGGAGTTCTTCGGGTCGTAGTTGTGCCAGTGCTGGTCGGTGGGGATGCTCTTGCCGAGCGCTGGGTTCCACTGGGCCGAGTACACGAGCCCCCGGACCGTCGCGGCATTTCGCTTCAGGGACTCGTACTGGGTCGAGGAGGTCCAGGAGCTGTCGCTGTCGTAGTCGCTCGCCGTGATACTCCCGCCGGCCGCGAGCAGGCCGGGGACCGTGTTGGCCGGGTACGACCCCAGTGGGTTGAACGGGTCCATGTTGAGCCCGACGACGGTGAGAGACGCCTTCACGGAGATATTCCCGTTCTCGGCGACCAGCGAGCCCTGGATCATGACCGTCGGGGCCGGCTTGTCGGCGGCCAGGCCGAACAGCGTCTTCAGGGTGCCCGCGTCGAGCGTGAGGCCGCCGTGGTTGCTGGTCAGGAAGTACGTCCCCTTGAGGATTACGTACTTCACGTGCGTGGGGTCGCCGGTGTCGTTGTAGTTGCTGTCGAGCCAGAACATGCACGTCTTGCACGTGCTGGTGTCGTAGTGGTCGGTGCGGTTCTCCTTCGTCGAGATGTACGTGAGGAAGTACGCGTTGTCCGACGTCGGGAAGATGTGGCAGGTCTTGGTCTTGTTCGCGCAGGTCGCGGCGCCCCCCTGGTCGGCCTGGGCCAGCGGGTAGTACACGCCCCGGTAGTCAAGCGAGGGGAACGGCACCGTGCCCGGCGACCACGACGTGGGATGCACGTACACCGACCCTCCGACCTTTCCGCCGGAGTCCGACGTCCCCTGGTTGCAGATCGTGCAGTCGGCCAGGCAGTTGCTCCCGGAGCACGGGGCGGGGATGGTCCCGGTCTTGTAGTGCGTCGTGATGGTGTTCCCGCTCGAGGCCCCGGTGTAGGAGACCCCGGGGGCCGAGAAGCTCCCGGCGTGGATGTCCCCGTTCCGGTCGGGGATGCACGCTCCGGTGACCGAGTCGTTGATCCCGGCCTGCGTGGTCCCCGAGCACGTGGTGCCGGAGTTGGCCTTCACGGTGTCGGAGTGGGTGTTCAGCGACACCGAGTTGGCGTAGATGTCCCCGATGATCTGGTTGTTCGGCGAGTACTTGGGCGAGCTCGCAGGGCAGGCGTGCGACGCGTCGGGGACGTTCCAGTAGGTCGAGAACGAGCTGTCGGAGCTGTCGACGGTCTTCGGCGGGAACAGCTTGGGCGGGTAGCACCGCGACGAGTTCGTGGTGGCGGTGCCCGGGAGCCAGTAGGCCCAGTTGTAGCCGGTGGACGGGACCGAGCCGCCCGGGGTGCTCCCGCCCCCCGACCCACCGGTGAACGAGGTGGCGGCCTCGATCTCGTCCACGTGGAACGAGGAGTTCCAGTCGAGCTTCACGTAGCCGTTGCTGTGGAGCTTCGTGGTGATGATGGTCGGGGTGACCCAGGAGCTGCCGTGGTGGTGCTCGTCGAACCCGCGGTCCGCGAACAGCGCGAAGGTCAGAGCCTGCGGGGCGCTCCGGCGGACCACGGCCTGGATGGTCCGGATCGGGCCGGTCCCGGCCGGGTACTGGCCCTCGATGGTGATGAGCTGATCGTTCGGGTTGATCGTGCAGTCGTTGGACGGCGAGCAGTCGATGTGGGCGCGGTACCGGCCCTTGCCCAGTCCCCACCACCCGAAGTTCGGGTTCCCGCTGGCGATCGAGGGGTCCTTCCACCAGGCGCCCCCGGCGGTGCTGTAGGAGGTCTTGAACGAGGTCCAGTTCGTGGACTGCTGCAGCTCGAACACCAGCTGGTCCAGCCCGGCGTCGGCTGCGCCCAGCGCCGTGGTCACCTGGCGCTGCCGGCCCACTCCGGAGAGCTCGGAGGTCAGGTTCGCCACCATCACGGCGGCCAGCAGCGACATCACCATCACGATCAGCATCACCGTGATGAGGGCGAAGCCCTCCTCCCCCGCCCCCCGCCGGATCAGCCGGTTCCACAGCCGCGTCATCGTTGCCGTCACCTCTTCGCTCTTCAGCCCCGCCAGTTGCGCAGGGAGACGGCGGTCTCGAGGGTCTGGCACGTCGGGGACTTCCCCGGCGTGATGTCGACGACCACCGTCATCTTCACGTAGTTGATGTCCACCAGGTTGTTGATGGTGCCGCCCGAGGAGATGGCGTTCTGGGCCCCCGTCCCCCGGTCGACGCTGTAGTACAGGAACAGGGCCTGCGTGCCGCTCTGGCCCTGGCACGCGGTGAGATCGGCGTTGCGAACGTTCGTGATCACCGTCGTGGTGGTGGCGGTGGCCGTGGCGCCGTAGCTGCACGGGCTCTGCGTGCAGTCCGGGTCGGTCACCGTCCGGAGGATCTGGGCGTTGCCGGAATCCAGCCAGTACCGCACCTTCTCGATGATCCCGTCCGTGTCGATGTCGGTGTAGAAGGTCACGTCATTGTCGGCCGCCGCGTCGAACAGCGAGGACTGGCTGTAGGTCAGGCCCTGCGGGTAGCTCGACTCGCGCAGGGCCCGGGAGAACTGCTCGAGAGCCAGCCGGGCGTCCTGCTGCTGTTGCACGGAGTCGCTCACGGTCTTCTCGTTGCGCTGGCTCGAGATCAGGAACGTGACCGCGGGCGCCACCACCAGGCCGAGCAGCATGATCACGATCATCAGCTCGGCCAGGGTCGTGCCGTGCTCCGCACCCGCACGACCCCGGAGGGCGGCCCAGATGCCTCGGAGGCGTCGCATCAACAGTGGGCCTCCGAGAAGCTCCGCGTGTACGCCGGGGTCGCCGTGGTGAAGCTCTGCGCGGTGAGCTGCTGCCGGCGGTTCCAGTTCTTCCCCTTCTGGCAGTACAGCGTCACGTCGTAGGTCCCGAGCACGGGCTGGAACGAGAACGTCACCGGCGTGTTCTTCTTGAGGGTCTGCTGCTGCTCGTAGCTCGTGGCCCCGCTCACCACGGTCACCTCGAACACCTTGTTGCCGCCACCCGTGTAGGTCACCGTGACGTCGAGGGCCGCGAACGTGCCGGGAGACGGGTTGGCGGACAGCGCGACCTCCTGCGGCTCGGTCGGGTCCTGCTCCGCCACGCACACCGTGAGCCCGGACTGCGTGACGTAGCCCGTTGCCGAGACCGCGATCGTGTACGGGCCGATGGGGAGGCCGGTGAAGATGATCTCGCCGTTCGACAGCACGCTCTGGGCTGCCGGGTCAGGGGTCTGTCCGCCCGTCGGCGTGGGGTCCACCGAGGCCGTGGTGATGCCTGCCCCATCGGCGTCGGTGACCTTGACCCACAGCTTTCCGGTCTTCGTGGCATCGACCAGGCAGTCCTCCCGCTGCTGCCACTCCCGGGTGATGTTCGTCACGGTGCCGGCCGTCACGGCACAGGCGAAGGAGTCGGACGTCGCGGCGGGAAAGCCCTGCGGGTACCAGTCCTTGGAGTTCTCGGTTTGGGTGAGCGTGCAGGTGTAGGACCCGGCCAGCAGCGCGAAGTCGTTGTACAGGCCCTCGTCCACGGTCTGGTCCAGCACCCCGGCCCCGCTCACCGTGATGGTCCAGTCGAACGCGTCGTCGGAGATCAGGGTGTCGCCATTGTCGGGGTCGTGGATCTCGACGTGGAGGCCCTGGACCGCGGTCACGGGGTCCTTCGTGACGTCGTGGACGATGCTCTGGGTCTTGTAGTCGAACGATGGACCGGTGGTGGACTGGACCTCGACGATGATCCGCTTGTAGTCGAGCGTGAGGTCGGTGTCGACGTCGGCGGCCCCCGTTCCGTCCTGGGCGTCGTCGACTCCGATCACCACCTGGAGCACGGTGAACGTGAACCCGCTCACCGTGACCGACTGGGAGTAGGTCAGGCACGAGCTGCAGGACGTGTTGCGCAGGGTGGTGTAGGTGACCCCCTCGTCCACGTACGTGGTGGGGCCGTCCTTCATGTAGATGTTGGTGTATCCATTGGAGCGGATCTGCTCCGTCATCCGGTTGGCCAGGGCCACGGCCGCCTCGCGCTGGCGGGTCCGCAGGGTCCCGACGACCGTCGACCCCATCAGCTGGATCATCGCGAAGACAGCCACGGACATGATGAACATCGAGATCATCAGCTCGACGATCGTCATGCCCTCGTCGTCGCGCGCGCGCGCAATCAAACGGTGAAGCCTGATCATCGGCCGGACCTCGACGAGCGCGTTGTCATTCCCCGGTCACCTTCCATGCTGGTTTCCCTGGGACTTGTATCGGCCGGTCCGGGGGTCGGTTGAGTTCGCGAGCGACCCGGTGGAGGGGTCTTTCGGTCCTTCCTGGGGACCGTTCGGACTAGGCGGGTTGGACCGGCGAGGCGGTCAGCTGCCGAGCGGCTCGGAGGTAGTCGGCCTCCATGGCCCGGAACCCCACGACCAGGGCGGCGCCGTACCCGCGGCGCTCGAGGTCGCGGGACATGGCCCGGCGGGTGCCGCGGGCCTCGAGGACCACCCGGGCCAGCGAGGAGGCGGCCGCGGCCAGGTCGGCCCGCGCCCGGCGGTCCGCCGGGCCCGCCAGGGGCGCCGCGGGGGGGAGGTCCACGGCCGCCAGGTGGTCCTGCAGGGCGGTCGTGTCGCAGGAGGCCAGCCGGACCCGCGCCCCGTGCACGCTCTGGAGGACCCAGTGGCCGTCCGTGCCCACCAGGAGGTCGTCCTGGACGCCCTGGAAGCAGCTGACCAGGGCGGCGGCGTCCAGCTCGGCCGAGCGGAGGACCGTCGCCGCGGCCGGCAGGGACCGGTGCTCCCGGCCCCACGCGGCCGCCACGGAGGCCGCCACCAGGGGGGCCAGCAGCACCAGCGCGACCGCCACCCGCGGTCGGACCCCGCGCTTCCCGCTCCGTGTGCTCCGTTCGCTCATCTCCACGCCGACCTCACAGGAACGGATTGGCCGGGGTGGGGATCCGCAGGACGCTGGTGGCGGCCAGCACCACCCGGCCGCCTCGGGCCGACAGGTGACCGGTGACCCGGACCCACGTCCCCTCCGAGGGCAGCGTCCCGACCACCTCCAGGGTGACCGGCCGGGCGTCGGCGGCGCAGCACACCATGGCCAGCCGCCCGATCTCGTTCGGACCGTTCACGGTTCCGTCCACGACGACGCGTCGGCCCTCCAGGAACGCGGCCCCCACCCGACGCTCGGCGAGGGCGATGTCCAGGAGCGTGACCGCTCCCCCGCCGTCGGCGGTGAGCAGCCGCTGCGCCGAATCCCCCAACCGGGACGGGAGCTGGCCGTTGCCCGGACCCGGCGGGATCCGCCCCGCCAACCCCGGTCCGAGGGCCAGCCCGGCCACCAGGGGAAGCAGGAGGATCCCGGCCGTGGCCGGCGTGAGCGCGGCCCGGCCCCGCCAGGCCGCCACGATGAGGAGGGCGCCGGCCACCGCCATGACCGGGGCGAACCACGGACGCACGAACAGTGCCGCCCGGCCGGAGGCCCAGGCGGCGACGAACCCGGCTCCGAGGGCGGCGACCACCACCCGCACCGCCGGGGTCCGGGCCCTCATCTCGGCCCCCACACGGCCCACAGGGTGGCCAGGGCCAGGACGGCCGGCACCACCACCGCTGCGTAGCCCGCCAGCCACCGGCCGCCGAACTCCCGGCGGTACAGGGCGGCCAGCCGGAGGTCGAGCATCGGGCCCAGCACCATGAAGGCCAGTCGGGGGAGGTTCCCCACGGGCAGCGAGGCGGCCACGAACGCGTCCGCCTGGGAGCAGATCGAGACCAGGAAGGCCACCACCATCAGCGCCGCGGCCCCCACCAGAGGCTGGGAGGTGAGCGCGGTGAAGGCCCCGGCCGGCACGAGTCCCTTCACGGTTGCGGCGGCCAGCGCCCCCAGGACCAGGGTGGGCCCGGTGCGCGACAGCTCCGTCCCGACCGCTTCGGCCAGGAAGGACCCCCGCCGGCGGCGGTCTCCGGCCACCGAGGTCGCGTGGTCGTGTCGATGTCCGTCCCCGGCGCTCGTCGGGGTGCGACGAGCCCTGGCAGGAGCGGGAGCCAGCGCGGCGACCAGCATGGCCACGGCCAGTCCGACCACCACCCGGCCGGCCACCATCCCCATCCGGCCCTGGAACGCCACCAGCGTGGACAGGACCACGATCGGGTTGAACAGCGGGGCACCGGCCACGAACCCGTTCACGGCCCCGCCCGGCACCCCGGCCGCGTTCAGCTCCCGGGCCAGGGGGACCAGCCCGCAGTCACAGATCGGCAGGGCCGCCCCGGTGAACGGGGCCAGGGCGACGGCCAGGCGCGGATGGCGGGCCGCAGCGATCATCAGGCGGCGTCCCACACGCCCCTGCAGGGCCCGGGCCACGAGCGCTCCGGCCAGCAGGAACGGCAGCGACTCGGCGACGAGGGCCACGAAGGCCACCTCCACCGCCGTGGCCCGAATCCCGACGGTGCCGGGAAGCCTGGGCAGCACCACGAGCGCCACCGCCGCGGCCGCCAGGGCGGTCCAGGCGAGCGAATGGCGCCGGGCCCGGAGGGCGGACGGCGCGAGGGAACGCTCGGCGAGCGTGGTGGCCACGAGATCTTCTTCGGCAGCGGATGGGGGACCCATGAGCGGGGACGAACGGAAGGGGCGGCCCGGAGGCCGCCCCTTCGCGATCGCGCGCTTGCGGGTCGGTTAGACCTTCGGCAGCGCGAGGCACTCCGCAGCGGTGTCGACGTTCGCGTACGCCGACGTCGTTGCGTCGTCCTTGTGCACACCGGAGCCGGCCACGCCGGTGTCCACCGCGCAGAAGTACGTCCCGGTCTGCGACTTGCGCACCAGCAGCAGGCTGTTGCCGGACGCGGTCACGATGGCCATGTTCGGAATGGCCGGGTCGCCGGCGGCGGCCCAGCTCAGGTTCGGCTCCACCAGGGCAGCAGCCGTGGTGTCGAACCCCGTGTAGATGCCACCGTCGGTGTAGAACGTCCTCGCAGCCGCGAACCCGTTGCGAAGATCGGACGCTGCGGCCTTGTCCTGGGCCCGGCCGCGGGCCCCGAGGAACGTCGGCAGGGCGATCGCAATGAGGATGCCGATGATGAGCACGACCACCATGAGCTCGATGAGGGTG
>DASWED010000021.1:0-13662 GCA_036394995.1 Actinomycetota bacterium | reverse complement strand
CGTGGACGACGTGATCGTGTACCGCCTGGGCCAGGACCGGTGGTTCACCGTGCCGAACGCGGCGAACACGGCGAAGGTCCACGGGATCCTGCTGGAACAGGCGGCGGGGCAGGCGGTCGAGGTCGTGCTCCACGAGGACTGGTGCTTCCTCGCCGTCCAGGGCCCGCGCTCCCCGGACGTGGTGGGGGACCTGTTGCCGGTGGCGCGGGAGCTCGAGTACATGCACTGCACGGAGGCCGAGTTCGGCGGCGAACGGCTGATCCTCACCAGATCCGGCTACACGGGCGAGGTGGGATTCGAGCTGTTCTCGCCGGAGGAGGTCATCCACGACCTGTGGGCCGCGCTGATGCGGGCCGGGGAGCCGCACGGCATGGAGCCCGTGGGGCTCGCGGCCCGCGACACCCTCCGGCTGGAGGTGGGATACCCGCTCCACGGCCAGGACATCTCCGAGGAACGCACGCCGCTCGAGGCCGGGCTGTCGTGGGCGGTGGCCCTGGACAAGGGGGACTTCCAGGGGCGAGAGGCCCTGCTCCGCCAGAAGGAGGAGGGGATCCCGGCCCGCTTGTGGGGGCTCGAGATGGAGGGCCGGCTGATCCCGCGCCCCCACCAGGCCGTGCTGGCCGGCGACGAACAGGTGGGCGAGGTCACGAGCGGGACGTTCTCGCCGACCCTCCGGCACGGGATCGCCCTGGCCTACCTGGCGCCCCGGGACCGGTTCGGGCCGGGCGACCGGGTGGAGGTGGACGTCCGGAGCCGCCGGGGCGAGGCCGTGGTCACGAAGCCTCCGTTCGTGCAGGCCAGCCCGAGGTAGCGACGGCGGGGAGGGCTCAGCCCAGCCGGGCCGAGAGGCGAGCCACCTTCAGCAGCTGGGCCACCGAGGCGGTTCCGTACTGGGCCGAGCGGACCATGGTGTGGAGGCGCTCGCGCGCCGTCGGGCTGTCCGCCACCACGGCCACCGTGACGTACAGGCCGGAGCTCGCGATGCCGATGTTCCGGAGCGGTCCGAACCCCGGCGCGGCCACGAAGTAGGCCCACCGGGTGACGTGCCCCTGCCGGTGGCAGTAGCCACTGCCGCGCTCGACGTAGTCCCCGGGGGAGGAGGGATCGTCGGCGAACGGCTGGTGGTTCAGCAGCACGGCGACGTGCTCGCGCCGGCACCAGTCGGCGGAGACCAGCCCGGGGATGGCCGGGCCCGACGCCGCGAGGTAGTACAGATCGGAGGGGATCCCTACCAGCTCGCGATCCACCCAGCTCACCTCGAGCCCGGGCACCGACCCGTCGAGCTCCTCCCAGGAGCCGGGGTCCGGCGACGCCACCAGGCCCTGCCGGAGGATCCCGTCGCCCAGGAGCGCGGTGGCCTCCCACTTCCGGGGGACCAGCGCCTGGACGCCGCCGGCGTCGACGGTCTCGTAGGGGGAATGGAGCGGGTGCGCGATGGGGGCCGCCGACGGCACCGGCTCGACGGACGGGGCCCGCCGGGGGGCTGCGCCGGCGTCGCCGGGACGGACGTGTGTACACGCCGCGGTGAGCGCGAGCATGCCGAACCCTGCGATGAGTCGTCGCACCGGCCGTTCCCCTTCTGTGCGACAAGTCTAGAACGCCGGCCACGGCCCTCGCCAGCGGGTTCGTCCGTGCCACGCCCCCTCGAGGACCCGGGCGGCTACAATCGCCGCAATCGAAGAACGCTTCCGAGGTGGCGCCGGGCGGGAGGCACCCGCCCGGGCTGGACCGGGGGTCGCGGACGTCGAGGCCCTCGGGAACAGGGAAGCCGGTGTGAGTCCGGCACGGTCGCGCCACTGTGACCGGGGAGCGACCCGAGACAGGCCACTGGGGGCCACGGCCCCCGGGAAGGTTCGGGGAGCGTCGATCCGGGAGTCAGGAGACCTGCCCCGGGAGCCCGAGGAGCACGCGTTCCTTCGCGTGAGAGGAGGCGCTCCCATGCCCAGGTTGCCGTTGCCGCCGAGGGTCCCGGCGGCAGTCCTGATCTCGGTGGTGCTGCTGTTCGCCGGCGGGTGCGCCGGTGGTTCGGGCGGCCCGGTGGCGAGCACGGACACCGCGGGATCCCCACCCGCATCCCCGGCCCCGTCCCACTCGCCCCGGCCGGCCGCGTTCCCCCTGACGATCGCCGACGACGACGGCGTCGAGGTGACGCTGGCTGAGCCCCCGGCCCGGATCGTCACCTTCGCCCCGTCCGCGACCGAGGTGGTGTTCGCGCTGGGTGTGGGCGACGAGGTGGTGGGGGTCTCGGGTCCGTTCGACGACTACCCGCCGGCCGCGCGATCGGTCACGGAGGTCGGTGGGGCGGGCCAGTTCGGCGTGGATCCGAACGTGGAGAAGATCGTGTCCCTGGACCCGGACATCGTGCTGGCCATCGAGGGCGGGGACCAGTGGAAGGACCGGCTCCGCAAGCTCGGGGTCCCCGTGTTCACCACCGATTCCACCGACTTCGACGACCTGCTGCACGACATCCGGACCGTGGGGCGGGTGACCGGTGTCCCGGAGCGGGCCGCCGCGCTCACCGCCGGCATGGCCGCCCGGGAACGGGCCGTGGAGGCATCGGCGGAGGGCGGACCGTCCCGCTCCTGCTTCTTCGAGATCAGCTACGACCCGCTGTTCACGGTGGGGCCGGGGTCGTTCATCTTCGACCTGCTGCGGCGGGCGGGGTGCGACCCGGTCTCGGCCGACGCCAGGGACGCGTACCCCCAGTGGTCGGTGGAGCAGCTCGTGGCCGACGATCCCGACGTCTACCTGGTGTCGTCCGAGTCGGGGGGCACGGTGGCGCAGGTCGAGCGTCGCCCCGGGTACGACGCCCTGTCGGCGGTGCGGCACCACCGCGTGTTCCTGGTGGACTCGGACCTGGTGAGCCGGGCCGGGCCCCGCGCGGTGGAGGGACTGGAGGCGCTCGCGGCGGCCCTCGCTCCGGAGCGGTAGTCACGTGCCCGGGCCCGGCCGCCGGTACCACGCCACGATGGCGGCGCTGGCCCTCGTGCTGGTGGCGTCGGTCCTGCTCGGGGTGGGCCTCGGCGCCGTGTCGGTCCCCCCCGGGACGGTCCTGCGCCTGGCGGCGTGGAAGCTCCACCTGGCCGGCCGGCCCCACGTGTCGTACGGGACCGAGGTCATCGTGTTCCAGCTCCGGCTGCCCCGGGTCCTGCTGGGGGCCGTGGTGGGGGTGGGGCTCGCGGTGGCCGGGACGTTGTTCCAGGGCCTGTTCCGGAACCCCATGGCCGACCCCGCGGTGATCGGCGTGTCCTCCGGGGCGGCCCTGGGGGCGATCGTGGTCATCGTGGCCGGCGGCGCCGGGGTGCTCGGGGGCCTGGGCGTCGCCGGGGCGGCGTTCGTGGGGGCCCTGGCGGTGGCGTTCCTGGTGTACCGGCTGGCCCGGGTGGGCCCGACGGTCCACGTCGTGACCCTGCTGCTGGCGGGCATCGCGGTGGCCGCCGTCATCTCCGGGCTGATGTCGCTCGTGATGTCGTTCTCCGGACAGGAGATCAGGAACATCTACTTCTGGCTGCTGGGCGGGTTGAGCGCCCGCGGGTGGGGAGCCCTCCAGGTGGTGACGCCGATCGTCGCTGCGGGAACCGGCCTGGCGTTCCTCCTGGGTGCCGACCTCAACGTCCTGGCCCTGGGGGAGGAGCGGGCCGCGCAGCTGGGGGTGGAGGTCGAACGGTCGAAGCGTCTGGCCATGGCGGTGGGGTCGCTCCTGGCAGCCGCGGCGGTCTCGGTGTCCGGGGTGATCGGGTTCGTGGGGCTGATGACCCCCCATCTCCTCCGCCTGGTGGTGGGGGCGGACCACCGCCGGCTCCTCCCGGCCGTGGTCCTGGCCGGGCCCAGCATCCTGATCCTGGCCGACCTGGCCTCCCGGGTGGCCATCGCCCCGGAGGAGCTCCCGGTGGGCGCGGTCACCGCGGTGCTGGGAGGGCCGTTCTTCCTGTTCCTGCTCCGCCGGGAGCGGCGGGGAGCCCGGGCGGGAGCCCCCGTGTGAGCTCCGGCAGGAGCCCGGGCGGGAACCAGGGCGGGAGCCGCCGCGTGAACGACGCCGGGGGCCGGGGATCGGGCCTCGAGCTTCGGGACGTCGTCGCCGGCTACGGCGGCCCGGCCGTCCTCGACGGCGTCTCGGTCGAGGTCCGCCCCGGCGAGGTGGTGGGGCTCGTCGGGCCGAACGGATCGGGGAAGACCTCGCTGGTGCGGGTGGTCTCCCGGGCGCTGCCGCCCCGATCCGGATCGGTCCGGATCATGGGCCGTGACCCCTACGGCATCCCGGCCCGGCGGGCGGCCCGGCTGGTGGCCGTGGTCCCCCAGGAGCTCCAGCCGGTGTTCTCGTTCTCGGCGCTGGAGGTGGTGCTGATGGGCCGGGCGCCGTACCGCTCGGCGTGGGGGGGCGGAGGAACGCAGGACTGGGCCCGGGCCCGCGATGCCATGGAGGCCACCGGCGTCCACCACCTGGCCGACCGGCCCCTGGAGGAGCTGTCGGGCGGCGAACGCAGGCGCGTGGTCCTGGCTCAGGCCCTGGCCCAGGACGCGCCGGTCCTGGTCCTCGACGAGCCCACCACCCACCTCGACATCCGGCACGTTCTGGAGCTCCTGGGGATCGTCCGGCGCCTGGCCGGGTCGGAGCGCAGGGCCGTGCTCGGCGTGTTCCACGACCTCAACCTGGCCTCGGCCACCTGCGACCGGATGGTGGCGCTGCACCTGGGCCGGGTGGTCGCCGAGGGACCGCCGGGGAAGGTCATCACCCGCGACTTCCTGCGGGAGGTGTACGGCGTCGAGGCCGAGGTCGAACCGAACCCGCTCACCGGGCGGCCGGTGGTGGCGGTGGGCCCGCCCCCCGTGACGGCGGGTCTCAGGCCGGAGCGGGCCCACGTGGTCGGGGGGGCCGGACGGGGGGCCCCGATCATGCGGGCCCTGGCCGAGATGGGGTTCGAGGTCTCGGCCGGGGTCCTGCACGGCACGGACACCGACGACGACGTGGCCGGGCGTCTCAACCTCCCCCGGGTCTCCGTGCCGCCGTTCTCGCCCATCGATCCGGCCACCGAGCGGGAGTGCCTGGAGCTGATCCGGGGAGCGGCGCTCCTGGTGGTGGCCGACGCACCCGTGGGCCCGGGGAACGTGGCGAACCTCCGGATGGCCCTGCGGGCGGCCCGGGAGGGGATCCGGACGGTGCTCGTCGACCAGGTTCCGATGGCGGAGCGCGACTTCACGGGCGGCGAGGCCACGCGTCTTTGGGAGGAGCTCCGGTCGGTCGCCCAGGTGGTGGCCTCGCCCGAAGCGGTGGCCGCCCTGGCCCGGTAGGGCCGCTCAGGCGGGGCCGGTGACCGTTCCCTGGTCGTGCACGTCCACGCGCGTGACCTCGGGGGCCTCGCGGTCCTGCGGCTCGGGCTCCTGGACCCCGCGTCCCGCGGCATCCACCGAGATCACGCGGCCCCGCTCGTCCACGCGGCTGATGACCACGCCGCCCTGGCCGGCGCCCGGGGGGTAGATCGGCACGCAGAACGAGACTCGGGTCCCGCCGGCCGGCAGCGGGTCGGCCCACAGGATGCCCCCGTGGAGCAGGATCAGCCGGCGCGCCAGGTGCAGGCCGAGCCCGACCCCGGTCCGCTCCTTCCGCATGACCTCCTCGCCGGTGACGAACGGCTCGTGGAAGGCGAGCGAGGCGACCTCCCGTGACAGCCCCAGGCCGGCGTCGGTGACCGAGAACACGACGCCCTCGTCCTGGGACCGCAGGCGGACCCGGACCTCCGCCCCCGGCGGCGAATACCGGCAGGCGTTGTCGACGAGCTGGGCCACGGCCTCGCTGATCCGGGCCGGATCCACCATGGCGTACATGGCGTCGGGAGCGTCCCGTTCCAGCCGGACCAGCGGATACCGCTTGGCCATCCGGTCGCACACGTCCACCACGAGCGCCGTGAGATCGGCCCGCGACAGGCTGAAGTCGATGGTTCCCCGGTCCAGGTCGGCGATCGACAGGATCTCGTCGACCAGCCCGGTGAGCCGCTCGATCGCGTTGTCCATCTTCACCAGGAACTCGGCCTCGTCGTCCGGGGACAGCCGCCGGTCACGCAGGAGGTGGGCGATGCCCTTCACGATGGTGACGGGCGTCCGGAGCTCGTGCGAGACGTTCGCCAGGAACTCAGCCTTCGTGTGGGTGACCTCCTGGACCTTCATGGTGGCGTCGGCCAGGGCGCGCCCCAGCTCCCGTTCCCGGTGGACCCCCTCGGCGAAGCGGCCGAACAGCTGCGACGCGATCCGCGGTGAGACCACGCCGCCGCCGTCCATGACCGGCCCGAGGGCCTGAACGACCTCGTTGGGGCCGTCCTCCTTCAGCAGGTAGGCGCTGGCCCCCGCCCTGATGAGCTCGGCCGCGTCCTCGGGCGAGCTCGAGGAGGCCCAGCACACGATCGGCGTGGTGGGCGCGACCGCCCGGAGGCGGCCGATGAGGTCGGTGCCCCACAGCCGGGGCATGGTGGGGTCGGTGACGATGACGTCCGGGCGGGACCGGACCGCGAGCTCGACGGAGTGATAGCCGTCGGTCGAGGCCTCGGTGAGCGCGTCCCAGCCGGTACGGGACAGGGCGTGCTCCAGTACGGCGATGTCCGGCGGGGTGCCGGAGAGCAGCAGCGTGACGGCCACGGAGGAGATATCGGCCGGACCACCACCGGAACTTGAACCGCCCGGCCCCGCTTGGTTCGGCTATTCCACGATGCCGCGGCGGATGGCGATGGCCACGGCCTGGGCCCGGTCGTTCGCCCCGAGCTTCTCGAAGATGCGCTCGAGGTGGGTCTTGACGGTGTGGGGAGAGATGGCGAGGTCGTGGGCCACCTCCTTGGTGGTGGCGCCGTAGGCGACCATCTGCAGGATCTCGGCCTCGCGCTTGGACAGGGGGGCATCGGGGCGCCGGTCCACCTGTTGCACCTCCTCGATGAATGCCCTGGTCAGGCTGGGGTGGATGACGGCCTTCCCCTCCAGGGCCAGCCGGGCAGCCTTCACCAGCTCGTCCGCCGACACGTCCTTCAGCAGGTACCCGGAGACCCCGGCCGCGATGGCGTCGGCGATCGCCGAACGCGACTCCTCCACCGTGAACAGGATGACCTTCGTCCCGGGTGCGATCTCCTTGATGATCTTCGTGGCCTCCAGGCCCCCCATCCCCGGCATCCGGACGTCCATGAACACGACCTCGGGCTTGACCTCGGCGACCGTCTCTATGGCCTCCTCGCCGGTCGCTGCCTCGGCCACGACCTCGACCTCGTCGGACGTCGACAGCGCCGATCTCAACCCGCTCCGGGTGATCGGATGGTCGTCGACGATCATGATCCGCATGCTCACGCCAACACCTCGCGTCGGGAATTCGGGGGACCGGTCCCTAGAATAGACCGAGGAGGTCGTGCGATGAACGAAGCGAGCGAACAGTCCGAGGTAGAGACGGCACCGGTCGAGGGCCAGGCCGGCACGGGGGAGGACAGTGCCCCCGGTGCGGAGCAGAGGAACGGCCACGCCGGGCTGAGCAAGGAGGACGTGCTCGAGGCGCTCAAGGACGTCCTGGACCCCGAGCTCGGGATCAACATCGTGGACCTCGGGCTCGTCTACGACGTGACGATCGAGGGCGACACCGTCCACATCACGTACACCCTCACCACGATGGGCTGTCCCATCGGCCCGATGATCGAGGCCCAGATGCAGCAGCTCCTGGCGAACGTCCCGGGGGTGGAGCAGGTCGACGCCGAGATGGTCCTGCGACCGCCGTGGTCCCCGGAGATGATGTCCGAGGAGGCCAAGGCGGCGCTTGGGTACTTCTGAGCCGGCCGGCCGCGGGGTGGCTCCTGTCGTTCCTCAGTTTCTGAGCGGAGCCACGTACGGGTTCTCCGGATCGGCCCCCTGGAGCTGCCACACCTCGTGGTCGTAGGTGTCGAAGACCAGGGACTGATCCGGTCCGGGGTCCTTGGTGTCGCCTCGGTGGAGGATGTACGAGAGCTGGTCCGCCCCGTCCACGAGCGGGATGCGGAATTCGATCCCGAACACGTCCTGGCCCACCGGGCGGAGCGGATCGGTCCACGCCGGCTGGGGGACGGCGCCGGTCCACACGTGCAGGCCCCAGAAGTCGTTGTAGTCCGAGCTGGTGGGGTCGCCGTAGTCGCCCGCCGGCCGCCGGTAATGGATGACCGCGAAGTCCTCCGCCGCACCGCGCGAGGGGTAGACCGTCTGATCGCCGGCCTGGAACCAGGCGGTGGGCGTCTCGGTCGGCGTGAACGCCAGCGCGTCGATGTCGACCACGCCGCCATCGCTGATGGTCACCGTCAACGGGATCGACAGGTCGGCCGGGGCCAGCCGGAACACCGCCCCGTAGTCGTCGATCGCGTCCGGTGGGGCCCCGGTCACCACCGGACCGCCCCCGCTGGTGGCATCGATCGTCACGCCGGAGCAGTCGGGCAGGCAGGCGTAGTGGACCGTGGCGAAGCCCTGGGCCTCTGCCTGGGATGCGTAGATCGTCAGGTCACCCTGTTGGAGCCAGATCTCCGGCGTGGCCGCCGGATCGAAGCTGCGGTCGGGGCTGTTGTCCGGGTCCTTCGTGTCGCCGCGGTGGACGATGAAGTTGACCGGCTGGCTGTCGTCGGCCAGCTTCACGAACGCGAACCGTCCGTACTCGTCCTCGCCCAGGAACGGCTTGGGGCTGGTCCAGTCGGTCGCCTCGGAGACGTCGATGGCATTGCCCCACAGGTGCAGGCCCCAGAAGTCGTGGAAGTCCCCGGTCGTGTGGTCGCCGTAGTCGCCGGCCGGTCGGTGATAGTGGATGAGCGCGTACGGCGTGGCCGGGCCACCCGTCTCAGCGAACTCCACGCCCACGTTCACCACCTGGTCCGCGGCGAGGTGCCCGAAGAGGTCGTTCACGATGGCCCGGAACGTGAGCGTCGTGCCCTCCTGCCCCTTCAGGCCGCTGGCGTCGTAGAACACGCGGTAGGGCGCGTTGTCGTCCGTCCCGATCGGCACGTAGTCGCCGTCGCCCACCCGGACGGCGAACGTGACCTCCGCCAGCTGATCGGAGTCCAGCTCGGCGCCGACCTCGATGCGGTCCAGGACCTCCTGGCCGTCCCAGTTGTGGGTTTCCAGAACCGCGGTGTCGCCGTCGGTGAGGCTCGTGATCTCGATGCCCGGCGCCTGGTCGCTCGCCGGCACGCGCTCGGTCGCCTTGTAGATCGCGAACCTGAGCGGCGGCACCGTGAGGTGGAGCTTCCCGCCCGGACCCGTCTTCACGTCGTCCGGCCCCGCCGTGTCACCCACCAGCCTGAACTTCACCCCGCGCGGGGAGAACGTCGGGACGTCGGCCGTCGCGGGGCTCTCGCTGTTGTTGAGCGCCACGACGTACTCCCGGCGCCGGTCGCGGTCGATCCGGGAGAACGCGTAGATGCCCGGACCGTCGGAGCTGTACCGGTGGATCTGGGCCCCCGAGCGCAGCGCGGGGTTCCGCTCGTAGATCCGCGCGTACTTGTGGATGGCTCTGAACAGCGGATGGGTCCGGTCGAAGTTGTCGTCGGACGTTGTCTCGTCCGTGCCGATGAGATCGTTGTCCGCGTAGGAGGGCACGACGTTCGCGAACATGTCCTCGCGGGCGTCCTTGTCGCCGCCGTCGCCCGTGAACCCCTGCTCGTCGCCGTAGTAGATCACCGGCGAGCCGCGCGAGAAGAACATCAGGGCGTGCGCCAGCTTCGACCGGGCCAGGAGCTCGGCGTCGGACGCATCCGGCTGGTCCACGCGCTGGAGGAAGTACCCGATCCGCCCCATGTCGTGGTTCCCCAGGAACGTCGGCATGGCGTACGCGTTGCTGTCGGTGTCGGTGTAGTAGTCGTCCTTCGCGAAGAAGTCCCGCAGGCCGTCGGTGGCCATGCTCTTCGACGCGAAGTCCCGCGCCGCCAGCTGGAAGCCGAAGTCGATCGTGGCCTGGAGCTTCCCCCGCGTGGAGAACTCGCTCATGAACTGCGGGCCGAACTGCTGGTCGAACACCTCGCCGAACGCGAAGAAGTGGCCGATGCCGGCGTCCCGGGCGGCGGCCAGGATGTCCGGCCCGAACTTCTGCCAGAACTCCATGTTGACGTGCTTCGTGGTGTCGATGCGGAACCCGTCGACGCCGAACTGGTCGATCCAGTACGAGTAGATGTCGATCATCCCCTCGACCACCTCGCGCCGTTCGGTCCACAGGTCGTCGAGGCCGAAGAAGTCGCCGTACAGCGAGTTCTCGCCGGTGAAGCTGGTGTTCCCCCGGTTGTGGTACAGGAGCGGGTCGTTCAACCAGGCAGGGCTCTTGGCGTTCTCCTCGCCCGGCGGCACCACGGGCGTGTACGGGAACGAGGTCAGGTCCACTTCCGGGAACGTGTAGTCCGGCTGGCCGTGGTACGCGTAGTCGGAGTCGTCGAACGGCACCCCGTTCACGTCCGTGTAGGGGAAGTCGCGCTTGTTCCGGTACCCGGCGTTGCCCTCCAGCTGGATGACGTCCGCCGTGTGGTTCGTGACGATGTCCATGAACACCTTGATGCCGCGGGCGTGGGCCGCGTCGACCAGCCGGGCGAACTCGGCGTTCGTCCCGAGGTGGGGGTCGATGTGCGTGAAGTCCGTGATCCAGTACCCGTGGTAGCCGGCCGAGTGGCCGTACAGGTCGGTCGAGTCGATCTGCACGGCCTTGTTCCTGAAGACGGGCCCGACCCAGATGGCGTTGACGCCGAGGTCCTCGAGGTAGGGCAGCTTCCGCCGGAGCCCCTCGAGGTCGCCGCCGTGGTAGTAGCCCTTGTCGCTCGGCAGGTAGCCGTGCTGCAGGACGTGCTCCTCCGTGTCGTTCGCCACGCAGGGTCCGTCGTAGTCGCCGCAGTCGTTCGCGGGGTTCCCGTCGTTGAACCGGTCCGGGATCGTGAAGTACAGGACGTCGTCCGCGAAGGGATGCCGCACGGGGTCCCGGACCAGGGCCGCGTCGTCCACGGGCACCGCGGGGGTCACCGTGATGTCGAGGACGTGGCTGGTCTGGTCGTAGCTGAAGGTGACCGTGTCCCCGAGGGCGCCCACGGAGAACGGGATGTTGTCGCCGTTCGGGACGCCGCCCGCCCCGTAGTTCTCGTCCCAGGACTCGTCGATGGCCACCTTGGCGTAGTAGGACCCCGGCGGGAGCGCGGAGGTGGAGAAGCGCCCGACGCCGTCGCCGTCGGGGTCCTGGAGCCAGGACCGCAGGCATGACGGGTCCCAGTCGCCGCCGCAGCCCAGTTCGCTCTGGAAGCTTCCCGGGACGGTGGCGATGACCGACCCCTTGTTGTCGGTGGCCCAGTGGGTCTCGTCGTCGTAGTAGAACTTCACGCTCGCGGCGTCGCCGAGGACGAGCGGGATGTTGGGGCCGTTCGGGGTGGCGTGGAGGCCGTAGTTCTCGTCCCACGAATCGTTCAGCGCGGCCTTGTACTCCCAGCTGCCGGCCGGGACGGCGAACGTCGCCTGCCACACACCGTCCTCGGCGTCGAATGCCAGATGGGACACGGCGCAGTCCGGCATCCAGTCGCCGGGACAGCCGACCTCGCTCTGCAAGCTCCCCGCGATCGTCACGGTGGCCGGCTCGGCGACGGCCGGCATGCCCGTTCCGAGGATGCTGACGGTCGACGCCGCAAGGGCCAGGACCAGGGCGGGCACGAGGGCTCTCGGCGACTTCATCGTCCACCTCCCGAACCGTTCGTGGAGCGCCACAATGGCCCCTCCCCGGTCCGCGCGCGAATGCACCGGTCAAGACCCATTTCTGGGGCGTCCCCCCAATGCTCCGCACGCATCCCGATCCGTCATGGAACGGCCGGGGGCCTCCGAATTGCATTTGCAAGGGCCGGAAGGGCCGCACTAGTATTTCCGACCTACCAGGTAGGTTTTCCGGCTCTGGGGAAGGAGCGAGACGGATGGCGGACTACACGAACCCAGGCGCGCTGGTCGACACCGACTGGCTGGAGCAGAACCTGTCCGATCCGGGGATCCGGATCGTCGAGGTGGACGAGGACACCGACGCGTACCAGAAGGGCCACATCCCGGGGGCCCTCGCGTGGAACTGGAACACCGACCTCCACGCCGAGACCGGCCGCGACTATGTGGACCAGGAGGGCCTGTCCCGGCTCCTGCAGCAGGCCGGCGTGGGCGACGACACCACCGTGATCCTGTACGGCGGCAACAACAACTGGTTCGCCGCGTACGCGTACTGGCTGTTGCGGTACCTGGGCTTCTCGAACGTCAGGCTGCTGAACGGCGGCCGGAAGAAGTGGGAGCTCGAGAGCCGCGAGCTGACCGGCGAGGTTCCGTCGTTCGAGGCCACCTCGATCAGGGTCTCAGGGTCCGTGGATGACAGGATCCGGGCCCTCCGGGACGACGTGCTGGCCAGAGTGGCCGACCCGGGTTCGTCCCACTTCGTGGACGTCCGCTCGCCCGAGGAGTACCGGGGCGAGAAGCTCGCGCCCGACCACCTCCCGCAGGAGCAGGCCCAGGTGCCCGGCACATCCCGGGCGCGGCGAACATCCCGTGGGCCAGGGCCGCCAACGACGACGGGACGTTCAAGAGCGCCGACGAGCTCCGCGAGCTGTACGAGGGTGCCGGCGTGACCCCCGACAAGGACGTCATCGCGTACTGCCGGATCGGTGAGCGCTCGTCGCACACGTGGTTCGTGCTCACCGAGCTGCTCGGGTACGACAAGGTCAGGAACTACGATGGCTCGTGGACCGAGTACGGCTCGCTGGTGGGCGTGCCGGTCGAGAAGGGCTGATGGTCGGGGGCTCCGCCCCCGACTGCCCCCCGAAAGACAGGATGGCATCCCCGAACCCCGCGCGCGGCGGGCCGGTGGGTAATTCCGACCTCCCGGATCGACTTCGGGCGGCCCCGGCGGTAGACTGGGTGCAGGTCGCCGCGGCGCCCGGATGAGCGCGCGTGGGTAAGGTTCGAGCAGGCGACCGGCTGGGAGCGACTGATCGCATGGCCATCTCACAGGAAGAGCACCTCGCAGAACTCGACAAGGGATACCGCTTCGGCTGGCACGACCCCGAGCACCACGTCTTCACGCCGAAGCGGGGGTTGTCCCCTGCGGTCGTCGAGGAGATCTCCTACATGAAGTCCGAGCCGGACTGGATGCGCAAGTTCCGGCTGAAGTCGCTGAAGCACTTCGAGAACCGCCCCATGCCGTGGTGGGGGGCCGACCTGTCGGACATCGACTTCCAGAACATCTACTACTTCATCCGGTCGACCGAGAAGCAGGCCCAGTCCTGGGAGGACCTCCCGGAGGACATCAAGGGGACCTGGGACAAGCTGGGGATCCCCGAGGCGGAGAAGAAGTACCTGGGGGGCGTTTCAGCACAATACGAGTCCGAAGTGGTGTACCACAAGATAAAGGACGAATTGGATAATATGGGCGTGCTGTTCTGCGACATGGACACCGCCCTGCGAGACCATCCGGACATCGTCAAGGAGTACTTCGGGACGATCATCCCGGCGAACGACAACAAGTTCGCCGCGTTGAACTCGGCCGTGTGGAGCGGCGGGAGTTTCATCTACGTGCCGCCGGGCGTGCACGTGGACATCCCGCTGCAGGCCTACTTCCGGATCAACGCCGAGAACATGGGCCAGTTCGAGCGGACGCTGATCATCGCCGACGAGGGCGCGTACGTGCACTACGTCGAG
>DASWED010000020.1:0-10328 GCA_036394995.1 Actinomycetota bacterium | reverse complement strand
GGTGGGCGGCGTGGCGGCCGAGGCGGCCGGCGAGGGGCAGGAGGTCCAGGTTGTCCTCCCCGTCACACCGTTCTACGCGGAGGGCGGCGGCCAGATCGGTGACCGAGGCGTGATCCGGACGCCCTCCGGCACCATCCGGGTCGCCGACACCCAGGCCCTGCCCGGCGGGGCCATCGTCCATGCGGGGCGAGTGGAGACCGGCGAGGTCCGGGTGGGGGAGGAGGCACACGCCGAGGTGGACCGCGAGGCCCGCCAGGCCACGGCCCGCTCCCACACCGCGACCCACGTCGTGCACTGGACCCTGCGCCACCTGCTGGGCGAGCACGCCCGGCAGGCCGGGTCCCACGTGTCGCCGGGCCGGCTCCGGTTCGACTTCAGCCACCACGCGGCGCTCCCGCCGGACGTCCTGGAGGAGGCGGAGTACACGGCGAACGCCCGCCTGGCCGACGACGATTCCGTGCGGGCCTACGAGACCTCGATGGACTACGCGCGGAGCCAGGGGGCCATCGCGTTGTTCGGCGAGAAGTACGGGGACATCGTGCGGGTGGTGGAGATCGGCGACTACTCCCGCGAGCTGTGCGGCGGGACCCACGTCCCCCACACGGGGAAGGTCGCGCTCGTCCGCCTCCTCCACGAGTCGAGCATCGGGTCCGGGATGCGACGCGTGGAGGCCCTGGTGGGACCGGACGCGCTCCGCCACGTGAACGCCGAGCGGCGGCTGCTCGAAGAGGTCGTCCAGGCGCTGGGTGGCGGTGACCCCGCCGAGGCCCCCGACCGCGTCCGCCGCACACTGGAACGCATCAAGCGGCTCGAGAGCGAGCTGGGGAGGATCCGCAAGGGCGATCGGGCGTCGGTGGTGGACGCCCTCGCCGGCCAGGCCCAGCGGGTGGACGGCGTGGCCCTGGTGGTGGCGCCGGTCCCCGGGGAGGACGCGAACGGGATCCGCGAGCTGGTCCAGGCCCTCCGGGAGCGGATGGAGCGCGACGGCCCCGGGGCCGCGGTCCTGGGGGTGGCGGACGCGACCGGTGCGAAGCTCGCCGCGTCGGTCACGAAGACCCTGGTGGACCGCGGCGTGACGGCGAAGGATCTCCTCGAACCCGCGGCGAGGGCCGTGGGCGGCGGGGCCGGGGGGGGCAAGCCCATCCTGGCCATGGCCGGCGGGCGCAACGCCGGCGCCCTCGACGACGCCCTGGGAACCGTCCCCGCCCGCCTGGCCGAGCTGCTGGCCGCCTCCGGCTAGCCGTTCGTCATGGGCGAGCCGCCCGGACACGCCGAGGGACGATCCCCGCCGGGGCGGGTGCTCGGCCTCGACCTCGGCGACGTCCGAACCGGCGTGGCCATCTCCGACGCCGACCGGCGCTTGGCCGTCCCGCTCGGCACCGTCCGGGCCGGTGCGCCCCAGGACCTCCGCGCCATCTCCGCCCTGGTCCGCGACAACGACATCACCCTCGTCGTTGTGGGCCACCCCCTGTCGATGTCCGGGCGCCCCGGCACCCGCGCCCAGCATGCCGAACAGCTCGCCGGCGCCCTCCGGTCGATCCTTCGGGTCCCCGTCGCCCTCCACGACGAGCGCCTGTCCACCGTCGAGGCCGAACGGGCCCTCCGCCAGGCCGGAGTCCGGTCCCGGGACCGCCGCCGAACCATCGACAGCTCGGCCGCGACGGTGATCCTCCAGTCGTGGCTGGATTCCGAGCGGGGTCGAAGACCCGGAACTTCGTGATAGCGCGTGTGCCTCGGCTCCTCGCTCTCCGTACTGCGAGTGGTCGCCGGGGTACCGCCAGGGGGATGCCTACGGTCGGCTCCGGGCGACTCGCTCCGGCCTACTCCGTACTTCGCCGATGGGGCTTGCCTCGTCCGGCCTCCGCTCCGCTCACTCGCTTCGCTCGCTCGCACCCTCCGCCTCCCCGGCACCCCCTGGCGGATCCCTCGGTTGAACCCCCGACGGTGAGGGGCCGCGGCACGGCGGCGATCACCCTCCGGGAATGGCCGGGCAACCTCGGGCAAGCACGTTGGAGGAGCCGAGGCACCGGCGCAACCACTCGGTTGGGGGCGGGCTTGCTCGGGTATGCTCCCGGACCGTTGAGCGTCGTGGACACCCGCCGGTCGCTGGAGTCCCGTCCCCGCCATGCCCGTTCGGGGCGCCGGAGGCCATGGGGGCTTCTCGTGTTCCTGGTGCTGGTGTTGATCGCGGGCGGGCTCACCGTGGCGGCGTTCAAGTACATCTCGTTCTGCAAGGGCACGGGAACGACGCACAAGCCCGTCACCGTGACGATCCCGGAGGGGGCGAGCGGCGGCGACGTCGTGGACATCCTGCACGAGGCCGGGGTCCTGCGGTGCGGCGGGATGCTCGAGAAGTTCCTGATACGGGGGAAGCCCAACGCCGACCACATCCGGGCGGGATCGCACGACATGACCACGAACATGACCCTGGACCAGGCGCTCGCGGTCCTGTCGAGGAGGCCGCCCGTCGTGGAGAAGGTCGACGTCACGATCCCGGAGGGATACCGCCTGACCCAGATCGCCGATCGGGTGCAGGAGGACCTGGGGATCCCGGCGAAGCAGTTCCTGAAGACCGCGAACAGCGGCACGTACTCGTTGCCGCCGTACCTGCCGGAGGGAAAGAAGTCGCCGGAGGGGTTCCTGTATCCGCTGACCTACCCCATCCCCGTGAAGACGGCGAACGCGGACTCCGTCATCCAGGTGCTGCTCGATCAGTTCCGCGCGGAGGTCGCGGAACTCCCCTGGAAGAACGCGAGGACGCTGAAGGTGACGCCGTACCAGGTGGTGACCGTGGCCTCGATGATCGAGAAGGAGACCGGCGTGGACCACGACCGGCCCCTCATCTCGGAGGTGATCTACAACCGGCTGGCGGCAGGGATTCAGCTCGGGATCGACGCGACGCTGCTGTACGACGACCCCACGCCGGGCGACAACACGCTCACCGACTCCGACCTCGAGTCCGACAGCCCCTACAACACGCGGAAGCACACGGGGCTCCCCCCGACTCCCATCGCCAGCCCCCAGCTCGCCTCGATCGCGGCCGCCCTCGAGCCGGCCCACGGTGACCTCCTGTACTACGTGAAGTGCGACAAGGACGGGAAGGGCCGGTCGCGGTTCTCCAAGACGAACGGCGAATTCCTCAGGGACAAGGCCGAGTGCCTCGGCACGTAGCGCACCGCTGAGATGTCCGGGCCCGTCGACGCGAGCGGCCCGTCGAGGGCGTCGGGGCCGATCCCCGCGGTGCGCCTGTCGGGGACGACCCGGCTCGTGGGCCTGATCGGCTGGCCGGTCGAGCACACGCTGTCACCGGTCATCCACAACGCGGCCTTCGCCGCCCTGGGCATGGACTGGGCCTACGTGGCCCTCGCGGTGCTGCCGGACCGGGTGCCCGAGGCCGTGGCCGGGCTCGCCGCGCTGGGGTTCGCCGGCGTGAACGTCACCATGCCGCACAAGGAGGCCGTGGCGCGCCTCATGGCGGTGCTCTCGGACGACGCCGCCCGCCTCCGCGCGGTGAACACCGTCGATCTCTCCACCGCCGCCGGCCCGGCCGGGCACAACACCGACGTCTCCGGGTTCGCGCGGTTCCTCACCGATGACGCCGCGTACGACGCCACCGGGCGCTCCGCCCTGGTGCTGGGGGCGGGGGGAGCGGCCCGGGCCTGCGCCCTGGCCCTGGCCCGGGCGGGCGCCACCTCCATCGCGGTCGCGGCGCGGGATGCCGGCCAAGCGGCGGAGGTCTCCCGGTGCCTGTGGGGCCTGGACGTGGAGGTCCTGGCGCTCCCATGGGCCGCGGCGGCGGGTGTCGCCGCCGACGTCGTGGTGAACGCCACGCCGGTGGCGGACCCCGACGAGCTCCCGCTGCCGGCCCTGTCCGAGGGGATGCTGGTGGTGGACCTCCGGTACCGGCCCCCGGTGACCCCGCTCGTGGCCCGGGCCCACGGCGCCGGCGCGGCGGCGTTCGGGGGGCTGGGCATGCTGATGCACCAGGCGGAGCTCTCGTTCGAGCTGTGGACCGGCCAGGTCCCGCCCGCCGCCGCGATGTCCGCCGCGGCGCTCGCCGCGATGGCCGAACCGCTCGTCTGACGGCATCGGCCCCCTCGGCCGGCGCCGAGGATACCCGGAACTGGGGGTCCCTGCGCACGGCCCTCAAGTCCCCCCTCGCGCCGTGCCGATGCACACGTGAGAAGCCATGGATCTCGATTTCACAGCCCTTGCGTCGAGGGTGGCCGCGCGGGCCGAGGTGCTGGGCTGCGTGCTCCTGTCACGCGACGGCCTGGTCCTCGGTTCGTTCCCGCCGAATGGCGAGCGGGACATCACCCCGGGACTGCTCAGGTTCGCCGCGCTCGGCGAGCCCGAGCGTGGCTTCGTGCAGTTCTCCGACGAGCTGTGGGCCTACGTCCGCCAGGACTCCTACGCGGCGTTCGCCGTGGCGGAGGCCGGGACCCGGCCGGGAGTCCTCCTGGACTACCTGGAGCAGGCCCTGCAGGTAGCCGAGGAGGCCAGATACGACCGGACCGCCGCCCGGGAGCCGGTCCACGTTGATCTCAACCGGAAGGGGATCCGCCCCGGGCGGATCCTCCGGGCCATGCAGAGCGGGGCGGAGGACGAGTTCCGGTCCGTGGTCACCTCGCAACCCGCCCCCGAGCCGGCCGGCCCTCCGGCCGCCGACCAGGGCGACGCCGCGGTGGAGATGGCCGTGGCGGAGGCGGTGGCCCAGGCCGGGGAGCCCCAGCCGGCACCCGCGTTCGAGGCGTCCGAACCGCGCCAGGCGCCCCCCTCCACCGCCCCCGGATTCTCGGGAGCAGCCGGTGGCGGGTGGGGCGATGCGCCGGCGGCCGAGGTGCCCCAACGAGCCCCATACGGCGACCCCGAGCCCCCTACCGCCGAGGCCCATCCACGCACGGACGAGATCGACCGGGTGGCCCTGGCCAGGGAGTTCGCCTCCCTGCTTCAGGAGGGCCCCGGCGGTGTCGAAGAAGGACGTTGACGCCAGTACGTGTTGAGCCGGGGGTTCGATCGTGAGGAAGAAGACCAAGCAGCTCGGCCAGATCCTCATCGAACAGGGTCTGATCTCGGACGAGCAGCTCCATGAGGCCCTGAAGGTCCAGGAGCGGGTCCCGAAGTCCCTGGGCCGCATCCTCATCGACCTCCAGCTGATCAAGGAGACCGACCTGGTCCGGGCCCTGGCCCACCAGATCGGCCTGGAGTTCGTTGACCTCGGCGACTACCCGGTCGACCCCGGCACCACCGCGCTGATCCCCGAGGCCGTGGCCCGCCGGTACCGGGCGCTGCCCATCGGCGAGCGGGACGGCCGCCTGCTGGTGGCCATGTCCGACCCCGCCAACGTCTACGCCCTGGACGACATCCGGACGATCACCGGCCGCGAGGTCGAACCCCTGGTGGCGACCGCGGCGGACGTCACCGCGGCCATCCGGAAGTACTCCGACGTGGGCGGCGAGGTGGAGCAGCTGGCCGCCGACGCCTCGGCCCAGGCCGAGGACTCCATCGACCTGAACATGCCGGAATCGGCCGTGGAGGACGCGCCGGTGGTGAAGCTCGTCCACATGCTGCTGTCCCGGGCGGTGAACGAGCGGTCCTCCGACGTGCACATCGAACCCACCGAGCGCGACGTCCGGATCCGGTTCCGGGTGGACGGCGTGCTCCACGAGGTCATGCGCTCGCCCAAGAACATCCAGAACGGCCTGATCAGCCGGCTGAAGGTCATGGCCGACATCAACATCGCCGAGCGGCGGGTCCCCCAGGACGGCCGGGTCAGCCTGAAGGTGGGCTCGATCGGGGTCGACCTCCGGGTGGCCACCCTGCCCACCGTGTACGGCGAGAAGGTCGTCATCCGGATCCTGAACAAGGAGTCGGTCCTCCTGCGCCTGGACCAGATCGGGTTCTCGGAGGACGCCTTCAAGCGTTTCGAGCAGTCGTTCCGCAAGCCCTACGGCGCCATCCTGGTGACGGGGCCGACCGGATCGGGCAAGTCCACCACGCTGTACGCCACCCTCAACATCCTCAACCAGCCCCAGACGAACATCATCACGGTCGAGGACCCGGTGGAGTACCGGCTGGGCGGCGTGAACCAGGTCCAGGTGAACAACCGGGCCGGGATGACCTTCGCGGCGGCCCTCCGTTCGATCCTGCGCGCCGACCCCGACATCATCCTCATCGGTGAGATCCGGGACCACGAGACCGCGCTCATCGCGATCGAGTCGGCGCTCACCGGACACCTGGTGCTCTCCACCCTGCACACGAACGACGCGCCCTCGGCGGTCGCCCGGCTCACCGAGATGGGTATCGAGCCGTACCTCACGGCCTCGGCCATGGACTGCGTGGTGGCCCAGCGACTGGCCCGGAAGCTGTGCGACCGGTGCGCCGAGCCCTACATGCCCACCGAGGCCGAGTTGCAGGAGGCCGGGTTCCCGTCGCACCAGTTCCAGGACATCCAGCAGCTGTACCGGCCGGTGGGGTGCACGGCGTGTTCGAAGACCGGCTACCACGGCCGGGTCGGTCTGTACGAGGTCATGACGGTCACCGAGGAGATCGAGCGGCTCACCGTGGAGCGGGCCTCATCGGACCGGATCCGCCAGGTCGCCCTGGAGCAGGGGATGATCCCGCTCCGCACGGACGGCATCCTGAAGGCGGCGCGGGGTCTCACGTCCATCGAGGAAGTCCTGAGGGTGGTGGTCTAGGAAATGGCAGGAACGGTGAACCCCGTGGGCAGGGATGCCCCGCCGGACATCCCGATCCCGGAGCTGCTGGACATCGTGCTGGAGCGCAACGCCTCCGACCTCCACCTCACGGTGGGGTCACAGCCGGTGGTCCGCCTCCACGGGGATCTCCGGCGCCTGGAGGAGTACCCCGTCATGACCCAGCAGGGCCTGCGTTCGATGATCTACGCCATCCTCCCGCAGCGCCGCCGGGAGCAGCTCGAACAGGAGCTGGAGCTCGACATGTCGTACTCGCTGCCGGGGAAAGCCCGGTTCCGGGTCAACGTGTACTTCCAGCGGGACTCCATCGGGGCGGCGTTCCGGCTGATCCCGTACGAGATCCGCTCGGTGGACGCCCTGGGGCTTCCGCCGGTGGTCGCCGAGCTGGCCAGGTATCCGCGGGGGTTCGTGTGCGTCACGGGGCCCACCGGCTCCGGGAAGTCCACCACGCTCGCCGCACTCGTGGACATCGTGAACGTGGAGCGCAAGGCCCACATCATGACCGTCGAAGACCCCATCGAGTTCCTGCACAAGCACAAGACCTCGATCGTGAACCAGCGGGAGGTGGGCTCCGACACCCACGGCTTCGCCTCGGCCCTCAAGCACGTCCTCCGCCAGGACCCCGACGTGATCCTGGTGGGGGAGATGCGGGACCTCGAGACGATCCAGACCGCGATCACCGCGGCGGAGACCGGTCACCTGGTGTTCGCCACGTTGCACACCCAGGACGCCCCCCAGACCATCGACCGCATCATCGACGTGTTCCCGCCACACCAGCAGCAGCAGGTCCGGGTCCAGCTGTCCACCACGCTCCAGGGCGTGGTGACCCAGCAGCTGCTCCAGACCGCCGACGGCACCGGCCGGGCCCTGGCCAGCGAGGTGCTCATCGCCACGTCCGCGGTCCGCAACCTCATCCGCGAGGGCAAGGTCCACCAGATCTACTCGGTGATGCAGGCCGGGGGCCGGTTCGGCATGCGGACCATGGACTCGTCCCTGGCGGACCTGGTCCGGGCGGGGAAGATCACGCACCAGCTGGCCATGGAACGCTCGCACGACCCCGAGGAGCTGAACCGCCTGCTGGGACCCGTCGCCAACGGCAACACCGGCGCGGGCGCCTACGCGATCGGCGGCATGATGTCAGGAGGACGGCATGGCTAGCACCTACACCTATCGAGTCCGCGACCGGCAAGGGAAGCTGGTCACCGGATCCCTGCAGGCCGACAACGAGCGCCTGGTCATCTCCAAGCTGCAGGAGATGGGCTACGTGCCCGTCCAGGTGGCCGAGAAGAAGGAGAGCCTCGCCGGAAGGGAGCTCGCGTTCCGGCCGAACCACGTCCGGCTCAAGGACCTCTCGGTGTTCTCGCGCCAGTTCGCCACGATGGTGAACTCGGGCCTGCCGATCCTGAAGGCCCTGGCCATCCTGTCGGAGCAGACCGAGAGCAAGCCCCTGGCCAAGGTGGTCACCGAGGTCCGACTGGACGTCGAGCGGGGGTCGTCGCTGTCGCAGGCGATGGCCAAGCACCCCAAGGTCTTCCAGAACCTGTACGTGGCCATGATCAAGGCGGGTGAGACGGGCGGTGTGCTCGACTCCGTCCTGCTGCGACTGGCCGACAACATGGAGCGCGAGGTCGAGCTGCGCCAGCGGGTGAAGTCGGCCATGACCTACCCGGTGGTGGTCCTGGCGATGGTGTCGTTGATCCTGGTCGCGATGCTGCTGTTCATCGTGCCGCAGTTCAAGGGGATCTACGCGAACCTCGGCGGCACGCTGCCGCTGCCCACTCGGATCCTGCTCTTCTGCTCGGACGCCTTCCGCAAGCTGTGGTGGATCTGGATCCTGGCCGCGATCGGTGGCACGTTCGCGTTCAAGAGGTACAGGGCCACCCCCCAGGGGCGGGCCACGATCGACGCATTCAAGCTGAAGGTGCCGGTGTTCGGGGGCCTGTTCCACAAGTCCGCGCTGTCCCGGTTCGCCTCGACCCTGTCGATCCTGCTGCGCTCGGGTGTGCCGATCCTGCAGTCGCTGGACATCGTCACCGAGACCGTGAACAACCGCGTGATCTCGAAGGCGGTGTCGGACGTGCAGGGGAGCGTGAAGGAGGGCGAGTCGATCGCCCGTCCCCTCGGCAAGCACGCGGTGTTCCCCCCGATGGTCGTGCAGATGCTGGCCGTGGGCGAGGAGACCGGTGCCGTGGACACCATGCTCGAGAAGGTCGCCCAGTTCTACGACAACGAGGTCACGGCCACCGTCGACTCGCTGACCTCGCTGATCGAGCCCCTCATGATCGCCATCATCGGCGGCTGCGTGGGCCTCGCGGTCATCGCGCTGTACCTGCCGATGTTCAACGTCATCAACCTGATCAAGTAGCCGAACAGATCCGCCCGCACCGGGTCGAGCCCCCGCAGCGAGGACGTCGAGTCCCCGCCGGGGGCTCGACGCTTGGTGCGCGTGTGCCTCGGCTCCTCGCCGTCCGTACTTCGAGTGATCGCCGGGGTACCGCCGGGGGTCGCCTACGGTCGGCTCCGGGCGGCGATCCCCCCTCCGGGCCGCCGCGGTGGTGGCGGTCCGTACGTCCCCGATGGGCGGCCCGTCGAGTAGGGCCGCCCTGCGCCTCCCCGGCGCACCCCGGCGGATCCCTGGGCTGAGCATCCGGAGGGCCCGAGCCGGGCGTGGGGCGTGAGGCTCGTCGGATAGCGGGCCTCCAGAGCCTTGAGGCCGGTCGGCCTCACTCGATGCCACCTGCGGGAAGCTGTGTAAACGAACGGCGTACCGAGTGGCCCTGTTCGGGGGAGATGGAGTCTCCCCGACTCCCGCGTCGACCCCGTCACGATCGGGCCCCACGGACTCGCCATCGAATGGGGCGGGGTGTGCTTTCAGGGGAGCAGGCCCCCGGGAGGTTCGCCGGACCACCGGTGCGACATCACGGAGTGGTCGAGCGTCATCGACGCCCACTCGGGGACCTTCATCGTGGAAGGCAATGGCCCCGACCCCCGGACGTCCCCGACGGCCCCGGAAGGGGTGCTGGCAGGCGACACGCACACGCCGAAGGCCCGACTGGGGCAGCTCACCGAGCCGCTCGACCTCCATGTTGTCGGACCGTCCGGCCCGTTGATCGTGCAGCCGGCCGTGCCCAGTGCCGACATGGTGCCCGCCCAGGCCGCGGTGGACGAGGCCTGGCGACATGGGGGAGCCGAGGCACCGACCTCCGTCACAGTGGAGTTCGGGACACTCGACGGCCATCCGTACTGGTTGGTGAAGTTCGACGGGATGTGCTTGGTGGGAACCCAGCCGTCCCAGCCCCCCGGCTCGACCCCCCGGCCCACCCCTTCATGCACGACGACAATCACGGCGCTCATCGACGCCGTCACCGGCAGATTTGGAGTATCTGTCTGACGCCCGGTCGCCCCACACGCCGAGCGCAGGCCAGCGTTCCGGCAGGACTGCTGAACCCGGAGGCGGAGTTCACGCGAGCCTGATCACCCCCGTGCCTCGGCCGCCCTCCGTCGGGTGTCCAGCCGGGGAATCCGCCAGGGGGTGCCGGGGAGGCGGAGGGTGCGGAGCGAGCGAAGCGAGTGACGCGGAGCGGAGGGCGTACGAGGCAAGCCCCATCGGCG
>DASWED010000019.1:0-1850 GCA_036394995.1 Actinomycetota bacterium | reverse complement strand
CACCGCCGCGCCCACGACCGCCGCGGCCCGCTCACCCAGCCGGTCGATGATCACGCCCGCGAACGGGTCCATCGCGAGCCTGGTGACGGAGAACGCCGCGATGAGCACCCCGACCGCGTCGAGGCTGACGCCGAAGGACCGTGCGTACAGGGGCAGGATCGGGGAGACGATCCCGAACCCCATCATGATCACCAAGGTGCCGACGACCGCGGCCCGGATCTCGGGGATCCGGAGGATGTCCCGGTATCCCAGCTCCCCGGGGTCGCTCACGGCGGGCAGTCTACGGGGGGGTCGGCCCGTCCCGGACGGGCCGGCGCTTGCGCGGGCACCCGCCATCCTCTTCGATAGCCGCGATGCCCGGGACCGCGAGCGGCGCGATCGTCGCCACGTCCCTCGTCACGGCGAAGGGGACGGCGCCGTGGCGGGGCGGCGAGCTCGGCGCGGCGGTCGTCATGTCAGACGCCGGGATCGCCTGGGCGGACGGAATCATCACGTTCGTCGGGCCCGCCGACGAGCTGCGCGACGGGGATCCCCAGGTGTTCCAGGGCTGCACCATCGCGCCGGGGTTCGTGGACTGCCACACGCACCTTCCGTTCGTGGGGTGGCGGGCGGACGAGTTCGAGCTCCGGCTGGCCGGCCGGAGCTACCGCGAGCTGCACGGCGAGGGCGGGATCTACCGCAGCGCCCGGCTCCTCGCCGAAGCCTCCGACGACGAGGTGATGGCGTTCTGTCGGCCCCTCGTCGCGGAGATGGCGGACCACGGCACCACCGCGATGGAGCTCAAGACGGGGTACGGCCTCTCGGTGGGGGGCGAGCTTCGCCAGGCCCGCCTGGCCAGACGGCTGGCCAAGGAAGCACCCCAGGCAACCACGGTGACCCTCCTGGCCTGCCACGCCGTGCCGGAGGCGATGGAGCGAGAGGACTGGGTCCGGAGGGCCTGCACGGAGCTGATCCCGGCCGCGGCCGCCGAGGGCCTGTGCGACGCGGTGGATGTCTACGTCGAGGACATCGCGTTTACCCCCCACGACCTACGGGCGGTGTCGGAGGCGGCCGCCGCCGTCGGCCTCCCGGTTCGATGCCACGCCGACCAGCTGGGGCCCTCGGGGGCCGCCGAAGAGGCAGTCAAGCTGGGGGCCAAGAGCGCCGACCACCTGAACAACGTGAGCAACGAGGGCGTTCGGGCGCTTGGCGAGGGGGGGACGGTCGGGGTGCTGCTGCCGACCTCGACCGCCTTCATGCGCGCCGTCCCCCCGCCGGTCCGCACACTGGTGGCGACCGGGGCGGCCATCGCCCTGGCCACCGACTTCAACCCCGGGACCTCGCCCGTGCTGTCGATGCCGGAGGCGGTGGTGACCGGCTGCACCCTGTATGGGCTGACACCGCTCGAGGCGCTCACCGCCTCCACGTTGAACCCGGCCTGGGTCCTCGGGATGGCGGAACGCTCGGGCACGCTCGAGGTGGGCAAGCGAGCCGACCTGCTGGTCCTGGAGGGCGAGGCGTTCCGCCAGGTGCCCTATCGGCCGGGCCACAACCCGGTGCTGCACGCGTACGCGGGCGGGACGAGGATCGGCGGTCGATGAGGCGATCGGTCCTCGGGGGCTTCCTCGTGCTGGCGTTCGTCTGCGTGACGGTTCCCTCCGCGCTCGCCGCGGTAGGCGCGGTCACGTTGTCGGCCTCGGCCACCACGATCGACTTCGGTGGATCGGTCCGCTTGACGGGGGAGATCTCGCCTCCGGCCGGCGGACAGGCCATCGATATCGTCGACGCGGCCGGTGCCCTCCTTTCCACCGCGACCACGAAGGCCGGTGGCGACTTCTCGACCTCGCTCTCGCCGCGGTCGAACGTGACCC
>DASWED010000018.1:0-24701 GCA_036394995.1 Actinomycetota bacterium | reverse complement strand
CAAGCTGGCCACCGTGCACTGCTCGTGCGGGAACACGTTCCAGACGCGTTCCACCTCGGACGAGCTGCGCGTGGAGATCTGCTCGAACTGCCACCCGTTCTACACGGGCAAGCAGAAGCTCGTCGACACCGGCGGCCGCGTCGAGCGGTTCCAGCGCCGGTACGCGAAGAACGCCGGGTAGGGACGAACGGATGACGGAGCACGGCGCGCCCGCTGACAACCCGTCCGGGGACGCGCCGGTGACTCCCGGCTCGTCCTTCGCCGTCCCCGCCGTCCCCGACGAGCCCGATCCGCTCCGGGGGGCGCCCGAGGAGGCCCCGCCGCCCGGTCCGGCGGCCGCGGAGCGCGAACAGCATTTCTACGGGGGCCAGGCGGTCATCGAGGGCGTGATGATGCGAGGCCGGGACCACTGGGCCATCGCCGTGCGCAAGGCCGACGGCGACGTGCACCTGGAGGCTCACCGGGTGAAGACGATCGGGGACCGGTTCCCATTCCTCAAGACCCCCGGACTCCGCGGCATCCTGGCCCTGGGCCAGGCCCTGTCGATCGGCATGCGGGCCCTGACCATCTCGGCCAACCAGTCGGTCCCCGAGGAGGAGCGCCTCACCAAGAAGCAGATGGGGCTGTCGATGGGGGTGGCCCTGTTCGTGTTCGTGGTCATCTTCATGGTGGGCCCGGCGGTGCTGTTCGGGTTCGCCCGCAAGCACGTGGTGCACTCGAGCCTGCTGTCGAACATCTACGAGGGGCTGTTCCGGGTGGGCCTGTTCCTGGCCTACCTGGCCCTGATCGGGACGCTCAAGGACGTGAAGCGGGTGTTCCAGTACCACGGGGCCGAGCACAAGACCATCGCCGCGTACGAGCACGACGCGCCGCTCGAGCCGGCGTCCGTGGACCGGTTCTCCACGCTGCACGTCCGGTGCGGCACGAACTTCCTGCTGATCGTGATGATCATCGCGATCATCGTGTTCGCCCTGTTCGGCAACCCGGGGTGGCTGTGGACGATCCTGTCGCGGATCATCGCGATCCCGCTGATCGCCGGCATCGCGTTCGAGCTGCTGCGCCTGGGAGCCAAGTTCCACCGCTCCGTCGTGATGCGGGTGCTGATGGCGCCGGGGCTGTGGCTCCAGAAGATCACCACCCGCCAGCCCACCACCGACCAGATCGACGTGGCCATCGCCTCGTTCAACGCCGTGCTGGCGGCCGAGGCCGCGGAGCGCCAGGCCGCTCCCGCGTCCGGCTGACGTGGGGGCAGGGAGTCTTCAGAACGCGGGCCGGTCACCGATACTCAGGTGATGCCCTCCCGTGCTCGTCTTCTGCTCGTCCTGCTCGCGCTTGGGGTCTCGCTCGCCGCGTGCGATCCGTCCGGGCCGTCGGGTCACCGATCGTCGGGGGCGCCCTCCCGGGAGCCCTGGCGGGGGGTCTCGAGCACGGCCTCGCCGCGGACGCCCGACCCCGAGCACCCGCACGACGCCGGACCGATGTTCGGGTTCGACGTGATCGGGGACTTCGGCTCCAAGGATGACGCCGAGGGCGGTGTGGCCGACCGGCTGCGGCAGTGGGCGGACGGCCATCGCATCGACGGGCTGGTGACCACCGGCGACAACGTGTACGAGGACGGCGGACCGCAGGACTTCCAGGCGGCATGGTCGGGGCCGTACGGGTGGGTCGACGACCGCGGGATCCCGCTGGTGGCCGCGCTCGGGAACCACGACATCGGCGCCGACGGCGGGCGGGCCGAGATGGCGCTGCTGGACATGCCGGGGCGCTGGTACGCGCGCCGGATCGGCCCGGTGGAGCTCGTGGTCCTCGACTCGAACGACGTCGGCAACGCCGGGCAGATGGACTGGCTGCGGAACCGGCTGTCGGCCGGGCGGGCCCCCTGGACGGTGGTGGTGTTCCACCACCCCGTGTTCAGCTGCGGCTTCCACCCCAGCACGCCGTCCGTGGACGAGCTGTGGACGCCGATGTTCGCCGAGGCCGGCGTGGACCTCGTGCTGAATGGCCACGACCACAACTACCAGCGGTTCCCGGCCACCAACGGCGTCACGTACGTCGTGGACGGCGCCGGGGGCAAGGACCTGTACCCGGCCAGCCCGGCCCTCTGTCCGAACGGGACCCCGGCCCCGCGGATGATCGACGACCACGACCACCTGTTCGTGGACCTGCGGGTGACCCGGGACCGGCTGGTGGGCCGGGCGGTCACGGCGAACGGCGAGGTTGTGGACAGGTTCGTCCTCGACGGTCGTTGAAATCGCCGCCCGGGAGGCTAGATTGGCCCGAGCGGCCCTGATGAGACGTCCGGTCGTGCCGGCGGGCTGTGCATGCCCGTCCGCGGGGCCGGGCCCGATGCTTGAGGAGGCCTGATGTCCATCCTCGACATGGACGCTTCCGAACGACGAGATCCCGATCACGTGCGGACCAAGGAGTTCGCCCAGGTCCGGCGGGGGTACGACCCCGATCAGGTCCGGCGGTTCCTCCAGACGGTCGCCGCATGGATGGACGACCTGGAGACCGATCTGGCGGAAGCCCGTGCGGCCGCCACGTCCCCCGAGGGCGCCCGCCAGCCCGAGCACCGGGCCGAGCCCAGGGAGGACCTCTACGCGGCGCTCGGGGTCCGGGTGGCGGAGGTCCTGCGGACGGCCGAGGGGATCGCCGAGCAGGTCACCCGGGAGACCGAGGAGACCGCCCAGCGCCTGCTGGAGGAGGCCCGGACCGAGGCCATCCGCCTCCGGCACCGGGCCCAGGAGGAGGCGGAGGCCATGCGCCAGTCCGCCCAGGAGCAGTCCGACACCACACGACGGACCGCCCAGGAGGAGGCCGACCGCGTGCGCGAGGAGGCCGCGAGGGCCCTGGAGACCGCTCGGGTCGAGGCCGAGCGGACCATCTCCTCGCTGTCGGAGCGCCGGACCGTCCTCGCCGCCGAGCTGCACGCGACGAAGTCACGGCTGATGGGCATCGTGACCCAGCTCGAGGAGAAGGCCGAACAGGAGGCCACGGCGGAGTCCGAGCTCCGAAGCGCATGGGCGCCCGAGCAGACCTCGGGCTACATCCCACCCGACGACCCCCGGCGGGACCCCGCGCCGCCCCCGGACATCCCCTCGTTCATCCCTCCGCCGGCCCCGCCCCGCGTCTTCCGGGAGCCCCCCGAGCCCCCGGCACGGCAGGCTCCACCGGCTCCACCTGCGGCGCCGGCCCGTGGGGACGTCCCCGCGCCCGAGCGTCCCGAGCAGCCCGAGCAGCCCGAGCAGAGGGAGCACGCCGAGGAGAGGGAGCACGCCGAGGAGAGGAAGGCGCAGGCGAGCGTGTTCGACGACGGACGGGGGCTCGAGGACCTGCTGGGCCCTGGCCCGATGGCCGACCTCTCGTTCCCGGACTTCCCCTCGCTCGACCTGCCCACGCTGGAGGAGGAGGAGCACCGCCGGCCCTGAGTGAGGGTCGGGGGCTTCAGCTCGCGCCGTCTGCGTCCTCCGGCGTCCCGGTCGACAGGTCGTCGAGCAACCCGCCGGTCGACCCGGGGTCCGACACTGCGGCGGCGGCCTCGGTGACGTCCGCCGTCTGCCGGGGCGCGTCGTTCGCGATCCGGGGCTCCCCGGAGTCGCGTCCCGGCAGGACCAGGACGGCCGAGGTGATGGGCCGTTCGACGTTGTCCGATGGCCGGTTCACGATCCTGCCCTTCACCACCATGGTTGCCGAACCGCCGCCGTCGAGGTTCATGGCCTCCACGGCCCCCCTGCCCGTGGGTCCCGGAGGTGTAGCGGAGGTAACCGTCCTCGATGAACGGGTGCATGGGCCGGCCGGTCCAGAACGCGAAGTCGCCGTTGATCGCGGCCACGGTGCCGTAGCGCTGGGCGATCACGCGCTTGGTGGTCTGGAAGCCCGGGACGCGTTCGGCGTGCCGGCCGGGGACCGCGGACGCGACGACGGCCGGGGACGGCGACGGCGAGCCGGTGACGGGGCCCTTCGGGATCCCGACGGCGGCGGCGGTCCCGGTGGGGAACAGCCCAACGGCGGGGAGGGGTGTCGGGCGTCCGGCCGACACGTTCCCGGTCAGCGGGGGTCCCGGCCGGGATAATCGAGGCGTGAGCACCATGGACGACCGCCTTCGCGACATCGAGGCGCGGTACGAGGCCGTGCAGGCCGAGCTGTCCTCGCCCGGCGTGGCCGAGGACCGTGACCGCCTGCGCCGGCTCGGCAAGGAGCTGTCCGAGCTGGGCGAGATCGTCGTGCCCTACCGGGAGTACCGGCTGGCCCTGACGGCCGCGGAGGAGGCCCGGACGATGGCCAAGGGGGAGCAGGACCCCGAGATGGCCACCTACTTCCGGGAGGAGGCCGGGGCGGCCGAGGACCGGGCGGCGGGACTCCGGAAGCGGCTGGAGGAGCTGCTGGTCCCGAAGGACCCAAACGACGCCAAGGACGTGGTCCTCGAGATCAGGGCGGGCCCGGGGGGCCAGGAGGCCATGCTGTGGGCGGGGGACCTGTACGAGCTGTACCGGCGCTACGCGGAGCGGCGGAGGTACAGGACCGAGATCCTGTCGGCCTCCCCCTCGGACCTCGGGGGATTCAAGGAGGTGGTCGTGGAGGTCCGGGGCAAGGGCGCGTACTCACGGCTGAAGCACGAGAGCGGCACCCATCGTGTCCAGCGGGTGCCGGTGACCGAGTCGTCGGGGCGGATCCACACGTCCACGGCCACGGTGGCCGTGCTCCCGGAGGCCGAGGACGTGGAGGTGGACATCCGACCGGAGGACCTCCAGATCGACGTGTTCCGCTCGAGCGGGCCGGGCGGGCAGTCGGTGAACACCACGGACTCCGCGGTCCGGATCACCCACAAGCCGAGCGGCATGGTGGTGACCTCGCAGGAGGAGCGGTCGCAGCTCCAGAACCGGGAGAAGGCAATGCGGTACCTCCGGGCCCGGTTGTATCAGCGGGCCCTGGACGAACGACAGGCCAAGGAGGCCGCGGCCCGCAAGCTCCAGGTGGGAACGGGGGACCGGGCGGAGAAGATCCGCACGTACAACTTCCCGGACAACCGGGTGACCGACCATCGGGTCAAGGTGACGTCGCACAACCTCCAGGCCGTCCTGGACGGCGACATCGACGAGTTCGTCGACGCGCTGCTGGCCGCCGAGCGGGCCGCCCAGCTGTCGGGCGAGGACGGTCGGGGGCCCGAGGCGCCCGAGTCGCCGGAGGACTGACGTGCGGCCCTCGGAGGTGCTCCGGCGGGCCGCCGACTACCTGGACCGGCACGGGGTGGAGAGCCCCCGCACGTCCGCCGAGGTCCTGCTGATGGAGGTCCTCGGCGCGGACCGGGCGGCCCTGTACTCCCGGACCGAGGGCCTGTCGTCGGCCGAAGCCCGGTCGTTCGGCCGGGCCCTGTGCCAGCGCTGCGCGGGGACCCCCCTGCAGATCCTCACCGGCCACCAGCCGTTCCGGGACGTCGACGTCCTGGTCCGCCCCGGGGTGTTCGTCCCGCGTCCCGAGACCGAGGTCCTGGTGGAGGTGGCCCTGTCGCTGGTCGAGGACGCGGACTCCCCGGCCGTGGTGGACGTCGGAACAGGGACCGGAGCCGTCGCGCTGGCCGTCGCGAAGGAGCGACCCGACGCCAGGGTGTGGGCCACGGACCTGTCGCGGGAGGCCGTGCAGCTGGCCGCCGAGAACGCGGAACGCCTCCTGCTCCCGGTGGTCGTGCTGGAGGGCGACCTGTTCGGGCCGCTCCCGGGGGAGCTCCGGGGCGGGTTCGATCTCGTCGTGAGCAATCCGCCCTACGTGGACGCCGGCGACGCAGCGGACCTCCCGCTCGAGGTCCGCGCCGATCCGGACCTCGCCCTGTTCGGCGGGACCGGGTTCCACCGGCGGATCGCCCGGGAGGCGCGGCCCTGGCTCCGGCCGGGCGGCGTCGTGGCCGTGGAGATCGGGGCCGGCCAGGGCCCCGAGGTCCGGGTCATCTTCGAACGAGCGGGCTTCGAGGCCGTGGAGGTCCACCCCGACCTCGCCCTCCGCGACCGGGTGGTCACGGCCCGCATGCCCGGGCCATGACCGGGCCCCCGGACGAGGACGTCGGGCGGGCGGCCGACGCGGCCCTGCGGGGGGAACTCGTCGTCCTGCCGACCGACACCGTGTACGGCATCGGGACCCGACCCGACGACCCCGCGGCCACGGCCCGGCTGTTCCAGGCCAAGGCGCGGCCGCGGGACCTCGAGCTGCCGGTCCTGGTCCCGTCGGTCGAGTGGGCGGAGCGGGTCGGCCGGTTCGACGCCACGGCCCGGCTCCTGGCCGGGCGCCACTGGCCGGGGGCCCTCACGATCGTCGTGCCTCGAACCGACGCGGGGGCGGGCTGGGACCTGGGGGGCGACCCGCGCACCGTGGGCCTCCGGGTCCCGGATCATCCCGTGGCGCTCGCCCTCCTCGAGCGCACCGGCCCCCTGGCGGTGACCAGCGCGAACCTCTCCGGCCACCCCACCCCGGCCACCGGCCGGGAGGTCGCAGCGCTGTTCGGCCCGCTGGTCTCGGTGGTGCTCGACGCCGGCGCCCCGCTCACCAACCGGCCCTCCACCGTCGTCGCCGTGGTGGAGGGCAACGTGCGCGTCCTTCGGCGGGGCGCCGTGACGCCGATGCTAGACTCGGCCTGATTCCCGATGGCCCAGGTCCTTGTGGTGTGCACTGGCAACATCTGCCGTTCGCCGATGGCCGAGGGCTTCCTCCGGGAACTCTTCCGTTCGCGGGTCGGGGAGGGAGAGCCCATCGAGGTCTCCTCCGCGGGGACGTCGGGGTGGGACGGCTCGCCGGCCACCCCCGAGGCCGTGGACGCCGCGGCGGATCGGGACACGGACATCGCGTCCCACCGGGCCCGCCGGCTGCTGGAGCACCACCTGGAGGACGCCGACCTCGTCATCGGCATGACCGGGGAGCACCGGGAGCGCTCGATCCGGCTGGTTCCGCCCGTCGCCCCCCGGACGTTCACCCTGAAGGAGCTGGTGCGGCTGCTGGAGGCCGTGCCGCCGCAGGCCGCCGCGGACCCCGCGACCGGCGCGGCCGACCGGCTCCGGGCTCGCGTGGCCGAGGCGGACGCGCTCCGCATCGACGGCTTCCGGGGGAACGCCCACGACGAGGACGTGGTGGACCCAATCGGACTCTCCGCCGACACCTACCGGGCCGTGGCCTGGGAGCTCGACGGCCTGTGCCAGCGCCTGGTGGACGGGCTGCTGGGCACGTCCCCGGCGCCGACGTCGCTGGCCTCGATGTGGAACGAGGGGGAGTAGCCCGTGCGGATCGCGGTGGGTTCGGACCACGCCGGGTTCCTGCTGAAGGAGCACGTGAAGGGATTCGTCATCGGCCTCGGGCACCAGATCCTCGACGTGGGGACCGACTCCGAGGAGCCGGTGGACTACCCGGTCTACTGCGCGAACGTGGCCCGGGCCGTGGTGGGCGGCACGGCGGACCGCGGGATGGTGTTCGGCGGCTCGGGGCAGGGGGAGCAGGTCGCCGCCAACAAGGTGGCGGGAGCGCGCGCGGCCCTGTGCAACGACCTGTTCACGGCCCGGCTGTCCAGGCAGCACAATGACGCGAACGTCCTGTCGATGGGCGGGCGGATCGTGGCGTTCGGGCTGGCCGAGGAGATCGTGAGACTCTGGCTGGAGACGGAGTTCGAGGGCGGGCGCCACGCCCGCCGGCTGGAGCAGGTGGCGGCCATCGAACGAGGAGAGCTGTGACCGGCGCGCGCCGGCAGGCGCGCCCGACGAACGCGAGCGAGGTGAGACCGACGTGAGCCGAGACGGATTCGTGGCCTCCTGGGAGGCCCTGGAGTCGACCGACCCCGAGGTGGCCCAGGCCATCGAGCACGAGGTGGACCGGGAGCGTTCCACGCTCCGCCTGATCGCCAGCGAGAACTACGCGAGCCCGGCGGTCCTGGCGGCGCTGGCCTCCACCATGAACAACAAGTACGCGGAGGGGTACCCGGGCCGGCGGTACTACGGCGGGTGCCAGTTCGTCGACGTCACCGAGCAACTGGCCATCGACCGGGCGAAGGAGCTGTTCGGCGCGGAGCACGCCAACGTCCAGCCGCACGCCGGGGCCCAGGCCAACATGGCGGTGTACGGGGCGTTCATCGAGCCGCACTCGGACGACACCGTGCTGGGGCTGGTCCTGGCCCATGGCGGCCACCTCACCCACGGTTCCCCGGTGAACTTCTCCGGCAAGTGGTTCACGTTCGTGAACTATGAGGTCGATCCGGCCACCGAGCTCATCGACATGGACCGGGTCCGGGACCTGGCCCTCGAGCACCGGCCGAAGATCATCCTGGCCGGCTTCACGGCGTACCCCCGGGTCATCGACTTCGAGGGATTCCGCAGGATCTCCGACGAGGTCGGCGCGCTGTTCATGGTGGACGCCTCGCACTTCATCGGGCTGGTGGCGGGGGGCGCCTACCCCTCGCCGGTCCCGCATGCCGACGTGGTGACGTTCACCACCCACAAGACGCTCCGGGGACCCCGCGGGGCGGTCATCCTCTCGCGGGAGGAGCACGCGAAGGCCATCGACAAGGCGGTGTTCCCGATGATGCAGGGCGGCCCGCTCGAGCACTGCATCGCGGCGAAGGCCGTGGCCCTGAAGGAGGCCATGGCCCCGGAGTTCACCGACTACGCCCACCGCATCGTGCGGACGTCCCGGGCCCTGGCCTCCGGCCTGGCCGACGAGGGCCTCCGGATCGTGTCCGGCGGCACGGACTCCCACCTCTCGCTGGTGGACCTCCGGCCGTTCGACATCACCGGGAAGGACGCCGAGGCCGCGTGCGACGCCGTGGGGATCGCGCTGAACAAGAACGCGATCCCGTTCGACCCGCTGCCCCCGATGACGGCGAGCGGGATCCGGGTGGGGACGCCGGGCCCGGCCACGCTCGGGATGGACGAACCCGAGATGAAGGAGGTGGCCGGCATCGTCGGGGAGGTCCTGCGCTCCCCGGGGGACGAGACCGTGCGGGAGGCGGCCCGGGGCCGCGTGGCCGACCTCACGTCCCGGTTCCCGGCCTACCCCCGGTAGCGGCGATGGCCCCCCGACCGGGATCCACGGGGGGAGCGGCCCGGTGAACCTGAAGCCGTTCCTCATCGTGTTCGGGACCGCGTTCGTGGTCTCGTTCGCCACGACGCCGGCGGTCCGGTGGCTCGCGGTGAGGATCGGCGCGGTGGACCACCCGTCCGACCGGAAGGTCCACCCCCGCCCCACGCCCACCATGGGCGGGCTGGCCATCTTCCTGGCCGTGCTGGCCGGCATGGTGGTGGCCCACCAGCTGGGGGCGTTCCGGGCCCTGTTCCGGACGTCGCTGGAGCCGGCGGGGGCCCTGGTGGCCGGGGCGGTGCTGGTCCTGATCGGGGTCGTGGACGACGTCCGGGGGACGGCCGCCCCGGTGAAGCTGGCCGGACAGCTCCTGGCGGCCGGGCTGCTGGTGCTGTTCGGCGTCCAGCTCCTGTACTTCTTCTTCCCGGGCCAGGGCCTCCTGGTGCTGGGCTCGGACCTCGCCGTCCCCCTCACCGTGGTGTGGGTGGTGGGGATGGTGAACGCGGTGAACCTCATCGACGGCCTGGACGGCCTGGCCGCCGGGATGGTGGCCATCGCCGCCATCGCGTTCTTCACGTACGTGGTCCAGGCCCCCAGCTCCGGGGAGTCCGGGAACCTGACCGCCCCACTGCTGTCGGCGCTGGCGGCGGGCGGGGCCCTGGGGTTCCTCCCCTGGAACTTCCACCCGGCCCGGATCTTCATGGGGGACTCCGGGTCGATGCTGCTCGGGCTGCTCCTGGCCGCCGCGACGATCTCGGGGGTGGGCCGGAACTTCGTGCCCCCGTCGGGCGGTGACCTGGCCGCGTTCTCGATCCCGGTCCTGGTCCCGCTGGTCATCCTGGCGGTCCCCTTCCTCGACGTGGTCCTGGCCATCCTCCGGCGGATGCGCCGGGGCCGGCCGGTGACCCACGCGGACAAGGAGCACATCCACCATCGGCTCATGGACTTCGGGCACAGCCACCGGCAGGCCGTGCTGCTGATGTACCTGTGGAGCACGCTGATCTCCGGGAGCGCCCTGGCCGTCGCCCTGCTCAACGGGCGACTGCTGGTGGGGGGGATCGGGCTGGCGGCCCTGACCGTCATCGTGGCCACGGCCATCCCCCGGGCCTGGCCCAGGATCCGGGCGACACATCGCGTCCGGATGGCCGCTCACGCCGAGTCCTCGGAGGAACCGCCGTCCGGGCCCGCCGCGTCGGGGAAGCCGGGGCCCGCCCCCACCGACGAGCCGGCCGGAGCGAAGGGCCCGACCTAGCCGACCTCGCTCGCGGGGCGCTCCGCGGGCTTCTTCCGGGTCCTGCGCGCTCCGGCGGGCTTGGGCGGGACCGCCTCCGGCTCGGAGGCCGCTGCCGGCTCCGGCGGGGCCGTCGCCGGCTCCGGTGGGGCGGCCTCCAGGTCGGCCAGGCGGCGCTCCAGCTCGGCCACCCGCTTGCGGAGGTCGCTCAGCTCCCGGCCGGGCGTGTAGGCCTCCCCGTCGGGGAGGTCGCGCCCCAGCACGGCGTTCGCGCCGATGAAGCAGCCCCGGCCCACCTTGATCGGGCCGAGGACCTTGGCCCCGGCCATGATCTCGGTCCGGTCCCCGATCTCCGGGTAGCCGTCCTCGAACACGCCGTCGAACCACCCCCGGCCCGAGCCGCCGAGCGTCACCCCGTGCAGCAGCGTGACGTCGGATCCGATCACCACGCCGCTGCCGATCACCACCCCCGCGGTGTGGGTCATGCGCAGGCCGCCGCCGATGACGGCTCCCGGGTGGATGTCCGCGCCGGTGAGGAAGTAGTTGATCCGCCACACGGCCTCGGCGGCCGCCTCGTGCCCGCGCTCCCACAGCCAGTGCGAGCCCCGGTACAGGGCGATGGCCTGGGGCCCCGCCCGGGTCAGGACCCGGCGGGCCGCGGCGCCCACCGACGGCGTGCCCGCGTTCGTCCCCTCGGGGGAGAACAGGCGGGAGACGTCGCCTCGGAGTCCGGAGGGGCGTGCGTTCGGCTGTTCGGCCATGAGGCCGACATGGTACCGGCCGGGCGCCGGCGAACGGGGGATCCGGGGCTCAGACGGCGCCGGTGAACGGCGAGGACAGCGGGGGAGGGGCCTCGACGGCCGGGCGGTTCTCCCCGCCCATGACCGCCCGCATGCGCTGGAGGAGCTCGTCCGGCTCGAACGGCTTGGTGACGAAATCGTCGGCGCCGAGCTTGCGGGCCCGGTCCGCGTCGCGGGTGGTGGTCTTCGCGGTGACCACGATGACCTTGGGGTGTTCGGCGCGCTCGCTCAGGAGCTCGAGGGTGGTCCAGCCGTCCATCACCGGCATCATCACGTCGAGCAGCACGAGGTCGGGATGCCGTGCTTCGATGACCTCCAGGGCCTCGGCGCCGTCGAATGCCTCGACCGTGGTGTAGCCCGCTGCCTGGAGAGCGAGGCGCAGGAGCATCACGATGTCCGGTTCGTCGTCGACGATCAGCACAGTTGGCATGATGGCTACCCGGAAGTGGGTATCGGTTCCGGGGGCGCGAACCTTGAGCGGATCCGGGCCCGAATCGCTCGTCGGGCTACGCGGGGGGGGCCAGGGCGGAGCAGAACCCCTCGAATGCGTCGAGGTACCGGTCCACGTCGGAGTCGGTGTGCTGCACGCTGACCAGCCACTGCTCCTCGTCGCCGGGGGTCATGAACACGCCCCGGTTCACCAGCCAGGGCCAGCTCGCGGCGAACAGCTCCGGGTGGGTCTCCAGGTAGTCCCGGTAGCTCCGGAGCGGCTCCCGGCGGTAGGACACGGATCCCTTCAGCCCCAGCTGCTGGACGTGCGCGGGGATGCCGTGCGCGGCGATGGCGGCCCGGCACCCGTCGGCCAGCCGGGCCGAGACCCGGTCCGCCTCGGCGTGGGCCTCCGCGGTCATGACCTCGGTCAGCGCCGCCAGGGCCGCGGCCACGCACAGCGGGTTCCCGTTGAACGTCCCCTGGTGGGCCACGGACCGCCCGATCTCGTCCATCACCGCGGCGGCGCCCCCGAACGCGCCGAGCGGCGTCCCCCCGCCGATGGCCTTGGCGAAGCAGGCCAGATCCGGCTGCACGCCGAACCGCTCGGTGGCCCCACCGGGCGCCACGGTGGCCCCGGTCTTCACCTCGTCGAAGATCAGGACCACGCCGTGCTTCGTGCACAGCTCCCGGACCCGTTCCAGGTATCCGGGGTCCGGGGGAACGATGCCGATGTTCATCATCACGGGCTCGATCATCAGCGCGGCGAACTGACCCGGGTGGCCCTCCAGCATCCGCTCCAGGGCCGGGGCGTCGTTGAACGGCACGATCTCGAGCTCGTCCGCGGTGTGCTTGGGGATCCCGCCCGAGAACGGGATGTTCCCCCCGGCGTCGTGTCCCTCGAGCTGGGCCATGGAGGGCACCACCGAGAACATCACGGCGTCGTGGTGGCCGTGGTACGAGCCCTCGATCTTGACCAGGCGCTCCCGTCCGGTGGCGGCCCGGGCCACCCGCAGGGCGTCCATGGTGGCCTCGGTCCCGGAGTTCGAGAACCGCACCCGCTCCATGCCGAACCGGCGGCACAGCTCCTCGGCCAGGGCCACGGTGGCCTCGGTGGTCACCGCGAAGTGGGTCCCGGTCGACGCCGCCCGGGCGATCGCCTCCTCCACCTTCGGGTGCGCGTGGCCCACCGCCATGGTCCCGAAGCCGCCGTGGTAGTCGACGTACTCGGTGCCGTCCACGTCCCACACCCGGCTGCCCCGGCCCCGGGCCAGGTAGATCGGGTAGGGGTCGGCGGCCTGGAAGGAGGAGGCGACGCCGAGCGGCATGCTCCGCACGGCCCGTTCGAACAGGGCGGCCGACGCCGGGGTCCGTTCGAGGAGCCGGGCGGTCTCGTCCCGCTCGATGTCCGCCGCCCGGTCCAGCATCGTGTGCTCGTCCACGCCCATCTACCCTACGTCTCCGTGCCCGCGTCCGGTTTCGCCGGCGTGGACAGCCCGCACCCCGCCGTCCCGCCGGGGCGTCCGGCGGTACGCTCGCGCTCCACCGCCCGGCCGGGGGCGGTCGTGCAGGAAGGACGGGAGCGGCGGACGGCATGCTGAGGACGATCGACGATCCGGCGGACCTCCCCGGGCCCGTTCGCCCTGCGTTCGACGAGGACGTGGTGTCGGGCGTCCGGGAGATCCTGGACCGGGTCCGGACGGGGGGCGACGCGGCGCTGGTCGAGCTGACCCGCCGGTTCGACGGCGCCGACGTGGCCGGTCGGATCGAGGTGAGCCGGGAGGAGATCGAGGCCGGGGTGGCGGCGGTGCCAGATGACCTCAGGGCCGCCATCGACCGGATGAACGAACGACTGTGGGACCTCCACGCCCGCCAGCTCCCGCTGCCCTGGGTGGAGGAGCGCGACGGCGTGACGTACGCGGAGACCGTCCGGCCGGTGCGGGCGGCCGGCGCGTACGTCCCGGGGGGACGGGCCGCCTATCCCTCCACCGTGCTGATGACGGCGGTTCCCGCCCGGGTGGCCGGGGTCGAGCGCGTGGCGCTGTGCACGCCCCCCGCCCCCGACGGGTCGGTGACGCCCCTTGTCCTGTACGCGGCCGCGGCCGCCGGCGTCCGGCACGTGTACCGGGTGGGAGGGGCCCAGGCCGTGGCCGCCCTGGCGTTCGGCACGGAGACCGTGGCGCCGGTCGACGTCGTCGTCGGTCCGGGAAACGTCTGGGTCACGGCGGCGAAGCGGGAGGTGGCCGGGGTGGTGGGCATCGACGGCCTGGCCGGGCCCACGGAGCTGGTGATCGTGGCCGACGCCACGGCGGACCCGGAGATCCTGGCGGCGGACCTCGTGGCCCAGGCCGAGCACGACCCCCTGGCCCGGGTGGTGATGGTCAGCCTGGACCCGACCCTGCCCCGGCGGGCCCGCCCCGCGCTCGAGGCCGAGGTGGCGGCCTCGGCCCGGCGGGAGATCGTGGAGTCCTCGCTCCGGAGCTCGGCGGCCGTGGTGGTGGGCACGGAGCGCGAGGCCGCTGAGGTGGCCGACCGGGTGGCGCCGGAGCACCTCCAGGTGGTCACCCGGGATCCCCGGCGGTTCCTGTCCCTGTGCCGGTCCTACGGCGCGGCGTTCCTGGGGCCCCTGACCCCGGTGGCCTTCGGGGACTACGGCGTGGGGTCGAACCACGTCCTCCCCACGATGGCCACGGCCCGGTTCGGCTCCGGCCTGCGGGCCTCGGACTTCGTCACGGTGTCCAGCGTGGTGGAGGCCTCGGCCGCGGGGCTCGCCGCGCACGGGGACGAGGTGGAGCTGGTGGCCCGGGCCGAGGGCCTCCGCGGCCACGCCCGGGCCGTCGAGGTCCGCCGCCCCCCGAAACCCTCGTGACCGGCCCGGGCCCTTGTCCGTTCCGTACAACCGGGCGATGGAGGTTCCCCCCGGTCCCCGGCCCGGCCGGATGGCGATGGGGATAATCGACGCGAGCGAACACGGGGAGCGTGGGTGCCCGAAATCGACGTGAGGCTCGAGCGGGTGACGAAGCGGTTCGGCGACCAGGTCGCCGTGGACGACCTCAGCCTCGACGTCGAGCACGGCGAGTTCTTCAGCCTCCTGGGGCCCTCGGGCTGCGGGAAGACCACCACGCTCCGGATGATCGGGGGGTTCGAGGACCCCACGTCCGGAGCCGTCCTGCTCGGCGGGACCGACGTCACCGCGCTCCCTGCGTACCGGCGGGACGTGAACACCGTGTTCCAGTCCTACGCGCTCTTCCCGCACTTCGACGTGTTCGACAACGTGGCGTTCGGGCTCCGCCGGAAGAAGGTGGCGAAGTCGGAGGTCGCGTCGCGTGTGGCCGAGATGCTCCGGCTGGTCGACCTCCCCGGCTTCGAGCACCGCCGTCCGAGCCAGCTCTCGGGCGGCCAGCAGCAGCGCGTGGCCCTGGCCCGGGCCCTGGTGAACGAGCCCCGCGTGCTGCTCCTGGACGAGCCGCTCGGGGCGCTCGACCTGAAGCTCCGCAAGCAGATGCAGCTGGAGCTGAAGCGGATCCAGCAGGAGGTCCAGATCACGTTCCTGTACGTGACCCACGACCAGGAGGAGGCCATGACCATGTCGAACCGCCTGGCCGTGATGCAGCGGGGGCGGATCGAGCAGATCGGCGCGCCGGAGGACGTGTACGACCGGCCCCGCACCGAGTTCGTCGCGGGGTTCCTGGGCGCGTCGAACCTCCTGTCCGGCGAGGTGAAGGAACGCGCCGGGGACGAGGTCACGGTGCTGGCGGCCGGCGGCTCCGTCCTCGCCGTGCCCGCCGACCGGGTGCCCGACGGCCTGGCGAACCTCAAGGTCGGGGTCCGCCCGGAGAAGATCCACATCGAGGGGGCGAGCGCGCCACCGCCCGCGACCGGATGGAACGCCGTGGAGGGCGACCTCCGCGACGTCACGTACATCGGGGTCAGCCACCAGTTCACCGTGGTGGGGCCCGGCGGGGCCACGCTCACGGTCTACGAGCAGAACCGCGGCGTGGACACCGTCCCCCGGGCGGGGGAGCGGGTCCGCCTGCGGTGGCGCCCCGAGCACACGTTCGCGGTCGAGGCGGCCGCGACGCCGAGTGAGGGGGAGGAGGGAGTCCAGTCGTGAACGAACACGACGACCGGCCTGGCCGGTTCGAGATCGACCCCGCGCTCTGGCGTGGTCTGACCCAGCGGCGAATGTCACGCCGCGACCTGTTCAAGGTGGCGGGCGCCGGGGCCGGCGCGATGAGCCTGGCCTCGATCCTCGCCGCCTGCGGGGTGAGCGGGGCGAGGAAGACCACCACTGCACCCCCGGCGGCCTCAGGAACCGGGACAGCGACCGCGACCGCGTCGCCGTCCCCTTCACCGCTCAGCGACATCTACGGCGACGGCAAGCCCAGCGGGCAGCTCAACTTCGCCAACTGGGACCTGTACATCGACCGCAGCACGCTGAAGGAGTTCACGAATCAGACGGGGATCGAGGTCACGTACAAGACCGCCATCAACGACAACAACCCGTTCCTCGCCCGGATCATCCCGTCGCTCCAGAACGGCCAGTACTGCGGGTTCGACCTCATCGTGATCACGAACGGCGGGCCGATCGAGCGCATGATCGCGCTGGGGTTCCTGACGCCGCTCGACCACTCGTTCCTGCCGAACTTCGAGAAGTACGCGTCGGACGCGGTGAAGGACCCGGTGTACGACCCGGGCAACGCGTACTCGGTCGCCTGGCAGTCGGGCTTCACGGCGATCGGCTACAACTCCAAGGTCGTCACCGAGCCGCCGACGACGTTCGGCGACCTGCTCGACCCCCAGTACAAGGGGAAGGTCGGCATGTTCGGCAACAACCAGGACCTCCCGTGCCCCGCGCTGGTGTGGCAGGGGTTCGACATCCAGACCTCCACGCCGGACGACTGGAAGAAGGTGGCGGACATCCTGAGCAAGGCCCGGGACGACGGCATCATCCGTGCCTTCTACGACCAGGGGTACATCAACGCGCTGGAGAACGGCGACACCGTGATCACCCAGGCCTGGTCGGGCGACATCTTCATCGCCGCGGCGCCGAAGAACATCGGCGGCGACGGCTTCCCGGAGATGAAGCTCAGCACCCCCGGCGAGGGCGCCGTCCTGTGGACGGACAACATGTGCATCCCGATCAATCCCGAGCATCCCGTGGACGCGATCATGTGGATGAACTTCGCGTACGACCCGAAGGTCGCGGCGACCAACGCGGACTTCATCTGGTACGTGTCGCCCGTCCCCGCGGCCAAGGAGATCGTGCTGAACGACATCAAGGACCCGGACGTGGCGAACAGCCCGCTGGTGTTCCCGTCCGCGGATCAGTTGGCCGCGGCGCACAAGTACAAGGTGTTCAAGGACTCCGCCGAGGAGGAGGAGTGGAACAGCATATGGGAGCCGGTGTTCGCGTCGTAGCTCCCCGGCGCCGCGGCATCCGCAGGCGTCTCGCCGCGTACGGCCTCGCCGCCCCCGGGAGCCTCTGGCTGCTCGCGTTCTTCGTCGTCCCGCTGTTCTACATGGCGTCGCTCTCCCTCCAGACCGGGAACCTCCTGGACGGGTTCCGGCAGACGTGGCGCTTCGCGAACTTCGCGGACGCCATGAGCCTGTACCACGTCCAGTTCCTGCGGTCGCTGGGGTACGGCGCCGTGGCCACGCTCGCGATCCTGGTCGTGGCCTACCCGCTGGCGTACTGGATCGCGTTCCACGGGGGCCGGCACAAGAACACCTTCCTGTTCCTGATCCTGCTGCCGTTCCTGGTGTCGTTCGTGATCCGGACGTTGGCGTGGCAGTTCATCCTGTCCGACCAGGGGATCGTCCTCGGGACCCTGAAGGACTGGCACCTCCTGCCGCAGGACTACCACGTGCTGGCCACCTCGACGGCGGTCGTGGCGGGCATCGCCTACAACTACCTGCCGTTCATGGCGCTCCCGCTGTACGTGGCCCTGGAGCGGATCGACCGCAACGTGGTGGAGGCCGCCCGCGACCTCTACTCGAGCAACCGCAGCGTGTTTCTCCACGTCATCCTGCCGCTGTCGGTCCCCGGGGTGTTCGCCGGCGTCCTGCTGACGTTCGTCCCGGCGGTCGGGGACTTCGTCAACGCCGCCATCCTCGGCGGGCCCGGTAACACGATGATCGGGAACATCATCCAGCTGAAGTACCTCCAGGACTTCGAGTACCCGATCGCCTCGGCCCTGTCGTTCATCCTGATGATCGTCCTGGTCATCGGGATCGTGCTGTACGCCCGGCTCCTCGGGACGAGGCAGATCGAGGAGTACGTGTGACGGGGGTCCGGGGGCCTCATGAGCGAGGCCGGAGGCCGCGACCGGATCGGCGAAGCGATGCCCAGCGATAGGCCCCCGGTCGAGGCGGCGGTCGCCACTCGAGAGGCGGCCTCGCCATCCGCGCGGCGCGCGACGCCTCCTCGCCGCGCACCGTGGACCCGGTTCGTCCTTCCCGTGTACTCGGCCGCGGTGATCCTCTACCTGATGGTCCCGATCCTCGTCATGATCCTGTACTCGTTCAACGACAGCGGGATCAGGCGGGTGAGCTTCCGGTGGCTGGGGTTCACCACCGAGTGGTACCGCCGGCTGTTCGACGTCCCGGGGCTCGGCCCGGCGATGCGCACGTCGCTGATCGTGGCCACGGTGAGCACAGTGATCGCCACGGCGCTCGGGACCCTCCTGGCCCTGGCCCTCGTCCGGCATCGCTACGGGGGCAAGTCGGCCACCGAGTTCACGATGTTCCTGAACATCTCCACGCCCGAGATCGTCCTGGGGGCGTCGCTGCTGTCGCTGTTCGTGTCGTTCGGCGTGCCGCGCGGCCTCGCGACCATCCTGATCGCACACGTGATGTTCAACATCGCCTACGTCGCCATCACAGTGAGGGCCCGCCTCTCGGGGCTCGACCTCACGGTCGAGGAGGCGGCCCGCGACCTGGGGGCGGGGCCGTGGGTGACCTTCTGGAAGGTGACGTTCCCGCTGATCTTCCCCGGCGTGCTGGCCGGCGCCCTGCTGGCCTTCGCCCTGTCGATCGACGACTTCATCATCACGAACTTCGTGGCGGGCGCCACCGAGACGTTCCCCCTGTGGGTGTGGAGCGTCTCCCGGGTCGGGATCCCGCCCCAGGTGTTCGTCATGGGGACCATCATCTTCATGACGGGCGCGGTGATCGCCGTGGCGAACGTGGTCGCGCATCGCCGGCGGCCGGCCTGAGCGGCCGCCCGGCCGGGAGTGTCGGGCCCGCGGAAAAGGACCGGGACTTGTGAAAGTTTTCACAAGCGGATGCGGAAATGCCCTCTGACCTGCGGAAACGGGGTCGCGCGCTCTTTGACGCGCCTCCTGACCCCCGGATACAATGACGCGCCCATGGCCGGGAATCCGGAGGGCGGCGGGGGCCGGGCGAGTCCGCCCGACGCCTGGTCCATCATCGGACTCCTGCTCGGGGGATTGTTGGTCTGGGGCGGCATCGGGTACCTGCTCGACCGATGGCTCGGGTTCCACGCCCTGTTCCTGCCCATCGGGCTGCTGGTGGGAGCGATCGGCGGCACCTGGCTCGTGATCATCCGATATGCGAGAGACCGAAACTAGCGACCAGCCGGAACGCCAGATGGCCGTGCGGGCCCTCGTGCCCGGGGCCGTGCTGGCGATCGCCGCGTTCGGCATCGGGGCGGCCGCGAACGGCATCCGTGCCGGGGTGTCCGCCCTCCTCGGGGTCCTGCTGGTGAGTGCGAGCTTCGCCCTGTACGTCGTCGTGCTGGGGCGGGCCCGCCGGATGTCGGCGTCGGCCATGCAGGGCGTGACCCTGGGCGGGTGGCTGGTCCGGCTGGCGGTGATCGTGGGCTCGCTGTTCGCGGTGAAGGCCGCGGACGGCGACGTCGCCGCGTTCGGGTTCGCCGCCATCGTGACCGCGATCTCGGTCGCGGTGTACGAGGCGTGGGTGGTGCTCACCGGGAAGCTGGAACCCGGCGCGGGGCCGAATCCGGCCGAGCCGGAGCGGATGGGAAGCGGCGCCTAGGTGTTCCCCCTCGCCGCACTGTTCGCCCGCGAAGGGTTCAAGAAGAGCCTGCCCAGCGCGGACGAGCTGTACCAGTGGCCGTGCATCGTCCACTTCAAGGTCGGCGGCCTGAACCTGTGCATGAACAAGGTGGTGTTCCTGGAGTTCGGGGTGGCGGCGCTGACGGCCCTGGTGTTCATCCTCGCGTTCCGCCGTCCGAGGGTCGTGCCCCGGGGCGGCCAGAACCTCATGGAGGCCCTGTACGACTTCGTGGCCCGGGACGTCGTGGAGGGGGTGTTGGGCCGCGAGGGCGTCGTCTGGCAGCCCTACCTCACGATCCTGTTCATCTTCACGGCGTTCATCAGCCTGCTGGAGGTGGTCCCGGCGGTGCAGTTCCCGATCTCCTCGCGGATCTCCGTCCCGCTGATCCTCGCCGTCGGTTCGTGGATCATCTACAACTCCGCGGGGATCAGGAAGAAGGGGTTCGGGCGGTACTTCAAGGGCATCATGTTCCCGCCGGGCGTCCCGAAGGCGGCGTACATCCTGCTCACGCCGATCGAGTTGCTGACCGCGCTGGTCCTGCGGCCGGCCACGCTCGCCATCCGGCTGTTCGCGAACTTCTTCGCCGGCCACGTCCTGCTGGTCGTGTTCTTCCTCGGCACCGCGTACCTGGTCGCGCTGCCCCCGACGATCCCGTTCGGACTGGCCGCGCTCGCCCTGTCGGTGTTCCTGGTCGGCCTGGAGGTCTTCATCGCGGCGGTGCAGGCGTATGTGTTCACGCTGCTCACCGCCGTGTACATCACGTTGTCCGTCAGCGAAGAGCATTAGAGAAGGGAGAGGGAATGCACCTCGTCGCCGTGATCGTCGCCGCCGTGAGCGGCAGCGTCAGCCTCATCGGATACGGCCTTTCGACGATCGGGCCGGGCATCGGCATCGGCTTCATGGTCGGCAAGACGGTCGAGGGCCAGGCCCGCCAGCCCGAGCTGGCCAACCGGCTCCAGACCACCATGATCCTCGGCATCGCGTTCACCGACGTGCTCGCCCTGATCGGGGCCGTCCTGGCGTTCATCCTGTAGGCGGGAGCATCATGCACGCGCTGATCGCGATCCTCGCCGCCGAGAAGAAGACCAAGAACCCCCTGATCCCGGCGACCAACGAGCTGATCTGGGGAACCGTCGCATTCCTGCTGCTGCTCGGGGTCCTGTGGCGGGCCGGGGTGTTCAAGCGCATCTCCGACGCGCTCAGGGAGCGGGCCGAGCGGATCGAGGGCAACATCGAGAAGGCCGAGCAGGCCCGGGCGGACGCCGATCGCCTCCTGGCCGAGTACCGGGAGAAGCTGGACGAGGCCCGGGGCGAGGCCCGCAGGATCATCGACGAGGCCCGGGAGCTGGCGGAGCAGGTGCGGAAGGACCTCCAGCGGAAGGCCCAGGACGAGTCGAACCGCATCATCGAGGCGGCTCGCGCCGACATCCGCGCCGAACGGGCCCGGGCCGAGCGTGAGCTCCGGCAGACCGTGGGCCTGCTGGCAGTTCGGGTGGCCGGCCGCGTGGTGGACTCCGAGCTGGACGAGGAGCGGCACCTGGCCCTGGTGGACTCCTACATCGACGAGCTGATCGCGTCCGGGAACGGCGGGGCGTCGAACGGCAACGGGTCGGGGGTCGCGCGGCAGTGACCGACGCTCCGGGCGCCTCGGTGGAGCCGGACCGCGACCGCTCGGGCGGGCGGTTCTCCGCGCGCGACCGCGCCGAGCGCGCGTTCGCCGAGGCCACCGACGCGGGCGAGGGCGCGCTCACCCGCCTGCGCGAGGAGCTGTTCGCCGTCGCCGCGCTCCTGCGGGCCCAGCCTCGGCTGCGCAAGACCCTGGCCGACATCGGCGTGCCGCCGGACGCCAAGCGGGCGCTCCTGCGGGACCTCCTCGGGCGGCGCCTCGATCCCAGGACCCTCTCCCTGGTCGAGGACCTGGCCGCGGAGGACTCGGTGAGCTTCCGGCTGCGGCAGGCGCTCGAGGACCTCGGGCTGGAGGCCGTGCTCGCCGAGGCCGACGCCGCCGGCACGCTCGACGACGTGGCGGCGCACCTGTTCCGGTTCTCCCGGGTGGTGGAGGGCCAGGCCGAGCTGCGCACGGCGCTGATCGACCCGGCCCTGCCCGACGACAACAAGCGGGTGGTGGTCCGGAGCCTGCTGTCGGGCCGCGCGCCGGAGGAGGCGGCGGTGCTGGCGGAGTGGGCGGTGACGCGGCCCGGGGACCCGGCCGAGCGCCTCCGGGAGCTGGCCGACCGGGCCGCGGCCCGGCGCCGCCGGGTGCTGGTGGAGGCCTACAGCGCCGTGCCGCTCGACGAGGACCGGCGGCGCCGGCTGGCCGTGGCGCTGGCCCGGATCACCGGGCGCGACGTGGACGTGGAAGTGATCGTGGACCCCTCGGTGGTCGGGGGGATCGTGGCCCGGGTGGGGGACGAGGTCATCGACGGCTCCGTCCGCCGGAAGCTCGAGCTGGCTCGCGAACAACTCACCGTGTGAAGGAGCATCGATGGCCGAACTGACGATCGATCCGCAGGAGATCCGCGAAGCCCTGGAGAAGCACGTCGAGTCCTTCCACCCCCAGGTGGTCCGCGAGGAGGTCGGGCGGGTCACCGAGACCGGGGACGGGATCGCCCGGGTGGAGGGATTGCCCTCCACGATGGCGAACGAGCTCCTGGAGTTCCCCGGCGGGATCCTGGGCATCGCGTTCAACCTGGACGTCCGCGAGATCGGGTGCGTGATCCTGGGCGACGCCTCGCACATCGAGGAGGGCGACGAGGTCAAGCATACCGGGCGCATCCTGTCGATCCCCGTGGGCGACGCCTTCCTGGGCCGGGTCATCGACCCCCTGGGGCGGCCCCTGGACGGCAAGGGCGACATCGAGACCGACGAGACCAGGGCCCTGGAGGTCCAGGCGCCGTCGGTGGTCCAGCGCCAGCCGGTGAAGGAGCCCCTGCAGACCGGCATCAAGTCCATCGACGCCATGACCCCCATCGGGCGGGGCCAGCGTGAGCTGATCATCGGGGACCGCCAGACCGGCAAGACCGCCGTGGCCATCGACGCGATCATCAACCAGCGGGACAACTGGGAGTCGGGAGACCCGAAGCGCCAGGTGAAGTGCATCTACGTGGCCATCGGGCAGAAGGACGGGACGGTCCGGGAGGTGGCCGGGGCCCTCGAGGAGAACGGGGCGATGGAGTACACGGTCGTCGTCGACGCCCCCGCCGGCGCGCCCGCCCCATTCAAGTACGTCGCCCCGTACGCTGGCGCGGCCCTCGGGGCGCACTGGATGTACCAGGGCCAGCACGCGCTGGTGATCTACGACGACCTGTCGAAGCAGGCCGAGGCGTACCGGCAGGTCTCGCTGCTCCTGCGGCGGCCGCCGGGCCGTGAGGCCTACCCCGGCGACGTGTTCTACCTGCACTCCCGGCTCCTGGAGCGGGCCGCGAAGCTGTCCGACGAGCTCGGCGGGGGCTCCCTGACCGCGCTGCCGATCATCGAGACCAAGGGCGGCGACGTCTCGGCGTACATCCCCACGAACGTCATCTCCATCACCGACGGCCAGATCTACCTGGAGAAGGACCTGTTCAACTCCGGGGTCCGGCCGGCCATCAACGTGGGGATCAGCGTGAGCCGGGTCGGCGGGAACGCCCAGATCAAGGCCATGAAGTCGGTGGCCGGACGGCTCCGCCTGGACCTCGCGCAGTACCGCGCGCTGGAGGCATTCGCCCAGTTCGGCTCGGACCTGGACAAGGCGTCACAGGCCCAGCTGGCCCGGGGCGCCCGGATGGTCGAGCTGCTGAAGCAGCCCCAGTACCGGCCGTTCTCCGTGGAGGACCAGGTCATCTCGATCTGGACGGGCGGCAACGGCTACCTCGACGACATCCCGGTGGAGGACGTCCGGCGGTTCGAGGAGGAGCTCCTCGAGTTCATGAGGACCCGCAAGCCCGAGGTGGGGAAGGCCATCGTGGAGGGCGGGACGCTGTCCGACGAGGTCGCGGGCCAGATCAAGGCCGCCGTGGAGGAGTTCGCGCAAGGGTTCCGGTCGAGCGAGGTCCACACCGCCCCGCCGTCCGAGGAGCCCGTGGAGGGCGCGGACGAGGACGCCACCGAGAAGCTCCAGCGGCGGGTGCCGCCGAAGCGGGAGAGGAAGTAGGTGGGCGCACAGCTCCGGGCGGTCCGGCGGCGGATCCGGTCGGTCCAGTCGACCATGAAGATCACGCGCGCCATGGAGCTCATCGCGGCGTCGCAGATCCGGCGGGCCCAGCAGCGCGTGCAGCAGGCCCGGCCGTACGCCGAGGAGATCACGCGGGCCATCGGCGACATCACCGGACAGGCCGAGGGGCTGGACCATCCGCTCCTCGAGGTCCGCCCGGAGCCGAAGGCCGCGGCCGTGTTCGTGGTGACCTCCGACCGCGGCCTGGCCGGCGCGTACAGCGCGAACGTCCTGCGCCGGGCCGAGGAGCTGCTGACCGCCCTCCGGGACGAGGGCAAGGAGCCGAAGGTGTACGTGACCGGCAAGAAGGGCATCGCGTACTACCGGTTCCGCGAACGGGCCGTCGAGCAGCAATGGCAGGGCTTCTCCGAGCGGCCGTCCTACGACCACGCGAAGGAGATCGCCGACACGCTGATCGAGGCCTTCATCCGGCGCGAGGTGGACGAGATCTACGGCGTCTACACCGACTTCGTCTCGGCCATGACGCAGCGGGCCGAGGCCCGGCAGTTCATCCCCATGATCGTGGAGGAGGTCGAGATCGAGGAGGCGGGGCCGTACCCCCTGTACCTGTTCGAACCGAGCCCGCAGGTGATCCTCGACCAGATGCTGCCCCGGTACGTGGAGATGCGGGTGTTCGCGGCGATGCTCGAGTCGGCGGCCTCGGAGCACGCGTCGCGGCAGCGGGCCATGAAGTCGGCCACGGACAACGCGGAGGACCTGATCAAGGGCCTGACCCGGGTGGCGAACCAGGCCCGGCAGGCGGAGATCACGACGGAGATCTCGGAGATCGTGGGCGGCGCCGAGGCGCTCGCCGCGGCGGCCGCCGAACGAACGGCGGACGCCCTCACCGGCTGACCCTGGGAGACGACGAAGATGGCGAGCAACGGGAACGGGAACGGGAAGGCGAGCGGGCGGGTGGTCCGGGTCATCGGGCCGGTGGTGGACGTGGAGTTCCCGCCGGAGG
>DASWED010000017.1:0-1553 GCA_036394995.1 Actinomycetota bacterium | reverse complement strand
GCGTCGCGGTTGCGCTGGGCGTCGCGGCGCAGCGGCCTGGCGGGTCGTGGGAGGTCGCCGGGGCGGTCTGCGGTTGTCATGCCGGCAGTGTACCGGAATACGGAGGGTTACCTCCGCATTGTGGCACATGACGGCGGTTGTTCGGCAACCGGAAGAGGAGATGGGGACGATGCAACAGCAGGTTGAGGAAACGGCGCGGGACGCGATCCTCGTGGAGGACGCAGCGCGGATCCGGGTCATGGGGTTCCCGATCCTGGAGGCCTTGCCCTCTCGCGGGGCACCGTACCAGCAGATCGACCCCTTCATCCTTGTCCACGAAGCTCGCATCCGACTGTCGGATGTCGCGAAGGTCGACACCAAGCATCCCCACCGAGGGTTCGACAACCTCTGGTACCTCCTCGAGGGGTCGGTCAGCACCGGCCACAGCACCGGCCCGGGCGGCGCCATGGAACGGGCGCGACTCTCCAAGGGGGCGCTGCTGGCGCTCAGGACGGGCCGAGGGGCATGGCACGCCGAGGCGCTGGGAGAGGACGAGGTCGAGGACGGCCAGGCCGACACCGAGTTCCGCAGCGTGCTGTTCTGGGTCAACCTGGCCCGCAAGGACAAGCAGGTCGAGCCGAGCGCGCAGGTGGTCCAGCCCGGGCAGATCCCGGTGCGGCAGGAGGGCGACGCCATCGTTCGAGTGCTGGTCGGCGAGGGCGCTCCCGTTCGTCTGGGGACGCCGGCGCTGATCCTCGACGTCGAGTTGCCCACCGGCGGGCAGGTCACCACACCGGTGCCGCCCGGGTTCCAGGGCTTCGCCTACGTGCTGGAGGGCGAGGCCGCCTTCGGGGCCAACCGGCGCCGAGCCAGGCCCGCTCAGCTCGTCCTGCTGGGTCCCGGGGAGGAGCTCGCGGTCACCGGCGCCGCTCCCGGCACACGGTTCCTGCTCATGACGGGCCAGCCGTACGGGGAAGTCCCGGTGTTCAACGGGCCGTTCGTGGATTAGCCCTCGATTGCGGTACGGGGAAGTGATGCGATGCCAGCGTCGCGCTGTATCAGCTGGGGCTTCGAGGTGTGCGCCGACGATGTCCGCGGGTTCTGCGACACCCTGGGGATCGCCAGGCCGGTCGTGTACGGGCACTCCCTCGGCGTCGTCGGCGAGCTGGCCCGCATCGACTGTCCGACGCTGGTCTGCGTGGGCGAGCTCGACCCCGCCACCCCGGTCGCCGCCGCCCGCGAGATCGCCGACGCCCTCCCCCAAGGCAGTGCGCGGCTGGAGGTGGTCCAGGGAGCAGGCCACTTCGTCTGGAAGGACGCCCCGGACCGCTACTGGCCGTTCGTCACCGAGTTCGTGACCTCCACCACATAGCGATGGCCCCGGTGGCAGATTCCCAGGACCGAGGAGGGCGTCGGGAACGTCCGGGTGCCCACTGGCTGATCGATGGCATGAACCTCATCGGCTCCCGACCGGACCGCTGGTGGAACGATCGGGACCGGGCGGTTCGGCGGCTCATCGGGGAGCTGGACCGGTACGCCGCCGCTACGGGCGAGGACGTCACGGTCGTGTTCGA
>DASWED010000016.1:0-43955 GCA_036394995.1 Actinomycetota bacterium | reverse complement strand
CCCGGTGATCTCGTTCGCGCTGCACGACGAGAACAACAAGTTCGTGTTCGGGACGAACACCGACTGGAAGGGCGTGCGGTTCCACCCGTTCGAGGGGAAGAAGCGGGTCCGGTTCCACCTGCGGTCGCTGCCGTTCGTGGGCGGGAAATACTGGGTCACGCTCGGGGTGCACTCCCGCGATGCCTCCATCGTGTACCACGTGCAGGAGCAGAAGTACGCGTTCACGGTGCGGACCGGGGACGAGAACCCCGGGTTGGTGTTCATCCCGATCGACATCGACGTCGAGGATCTCTGAGCCCTTGGCCCGGGTCCTGATCGTCTCGTCGTATCCGCCGCGCCACTGCGGGATCGGCGCCTACGCCCGGACCCAGGCCGAACGGCTCCGGGCGGCCGGCGACGACGTGGTGGTGATCTCCCCGGCCGACGGCGACGGCGACGTCCGGGTGCCGTTCGACGGCGGGCGGCCGTTCCGGGAGGCGGCCCGGCGAGGCGGGAAGTTCGACCGGATCGTGGTGCACTTCCAGCCGGCGCTGTACTACCTGCCCGGAGCCCGCGCCTCCTGGTCGAAGATGCGGACCAGCGCGGCGCTGCTGGCCCTGGTCCGGCGGCAGCCGCAGACCGAGATCGTGGTGCACGAGGCCGACCGGCCGGTCCGGTGGCGCCCCGACTACGCGCTCCTTCGGCGAGCCTTCGCCCGGGCCACGCTGGGGTTCCACACGGTGGCCGAACGCGACGCGCTCCGGCGCGAGTACCGGCTGCCCGAGCTTCGGGCCCGGCTGGTGGACCACACCGAGGGCGTCACCGTCCACGCGCGACCCTCGCGGGAGGAGGCCCGGGCGCGCCTGGGTGTCCTCCCGGACGAGCCGCTGTTCCTGTGCGCGGGGTTCCTGCACCCGGACAAGGGGTTCGACCGCGCGGTGCGGGCCTTCGCCGCGGCGGGATCCCCGGGGCGGCTGGCGGTCGTCGGATCGGTCAGGGACGCCACGCCGGAGAACCGGGCCTGGGCCACCGAGCTCCGGGAGCTGGCCCGGCGAACGCCGGGCGCGGACGTGCGAGAGGACTACGTGAGCGACGAGGACTTCGACGCCTGGATGGCGGCCGCCGACCGGCTGGTCCTGCCGTACCGGCGGTCGTGGTCCTCCGGCGCCCTGGCCCGGGCCCGGGCCCTGGGGACGCCGGCCCTGGTGGCCGCCGCCGGGGGGCTCCCCGAGCAGGCCGGGCCCGCCGACCGCGTGTTCGCCACCGACGACGAGCTGGCCGCGCTGATCCGGGAGGCCGCGGCGGAGGTCGCCGCCGACCGCCGCGAGGCGGCCCCGGCCGCGCCCGCGCGCGAGGCCGGCCGGTGACCGGGGCCCGCCCCTCCGCCGGCGACGTGGGCGATCCACCGGAGAGCACGCCGGCGGTGACGCCGGACCGTCCCTCCCCGCGCGGGAGGCGCCTGTTCGGGCGGCCCCTGGGCTGGTTCCGGGGGGCCCGTCCGGGCCACACCGACGAATGGGACATCGAACACTCCGACATCGATCCGAAAGGAAGCCCCCTCATGCTGCTCGGACTGATCCTGGTCTCCGTCCTGCTGGCCGCGATGGCCCAGATCGTGCTGAAGCACGGGATGAACCACGTCACGCACGAGCTGCAGCAGGCCCAGGGCCCGGGCGCGCATTTCAAGCTCGACGGCCCCTCGCTTCGCACGGCGGCCGGCACGTTCTGGGTGTGGGCCGGGCTGGCCATCTTCGGCATCTCGGCGTTCGTGTGGCTGGCGGTGCTGTCGCGGGCGGCGCTGTCGTTCGCGTATCCGTTCGCCGCGCTGACCTACGTGGTGATCGTCCTGTACGACACCCTGCGAGGGGAGGCGGTCACCGGCCTGCGGTGGGGCGGCGTCGCGCTGATCGTGGCCGGGATCGTCCTGGTGTCCCGCACGCCCTCGCACGGCTGACCGGATGATGGGCGCGGAACCGGGCCGGGACCCCGATCTGTCGGTGATCGTCGTGAACTACAACGCCGGCGACCACCTCATGCGGTGCCTGACGTCGGTGTACGCGGCGGCGGGCGACGCCACGCTGGAGGTGTTCGTGATCGACAACGCCTCCCGGGACGGCAGCGCGGCCCGGGCGAAGGAGTCGTTCCCGGGGATCGCGCTGGTGCAGAACCGCGACAACCGGGGCTTCGCGGCCGCGGTGAACCAGGGCCTCCGGGCGTCGGCGGCGCCGTTCGCGTTCGTGCTGAATCCCGACGCCGAGGTCTCGCTGGGGACGCTCGGCGCCCTGGTGAAGCTGGCCCGGGAGCGGCCCCGGGCCGCCCTGCTGGGCCCGCTGATCCGGAACTCGGACGGGTCGCTGTACCCGTCCGGCCGCACGTTCCCCTCGATCTCGGAGGCCGTGGGGCACGCGTTCGTCGGCCCGTTCCGGCCGGACAACCGGTTCACCCGCCGGTACACCATGGCGGGGTGGGACCGGACCACCGAGCGCGAGGTGGACTGGGTGTCGGGCTCGGCCATGCTCCTGCGGCGGGAGGCCCTCGACCAGGTCGGCATGCTGGACGAGGGGTTCTTCCTCTACGGGGAGGAGCTGGACCTGTGCACCCGTCTGGCCGGCAGGGGGTGGAAGGTGGTGTTCACCCCGGAGGTCGAGGTGACCCACGAGGGCGGGGTGTCCACCGGGCGGTCCCGGCGGATGAACCTCATCCACTCGCGTTCGATCTACCGGTACTACCGCAAGCACCGGGCCACGGGGTGGCGCCGGGTCCTGATGCCGTTCGCGTGGGTCGCGCTCCGGGCCCGGGCGGAGATCGTGTCGTTGCAGGTGAGGAAGGCCCGTCGGTGAAGGCCGTCGTGCTGGTGGGCGGGGAGGGGACCCGCCTGCGGCCCCTCACCGAGACCGTCCCCAAGCCGCTGCTGCCGGTGGCGAACCGGCCGTTCCTGCACCGGGTCCTGGACCATCTGGCCGGCCACGACGTCCACGAGGTGGTGCTGTCGTCGCCGTACCTGGAGGAGACGTTCGGCCCGTTCATCTCCGAACGGCACGGCGACCCCACGATCACGTGGATCACCGAGACGCACCCCCTGGGCACGGGCGGGGCGATCGTGAACGCGCTGCCGTACCTGGATCCGGAGCCGTTCTTCGTCCTGAACGGCGACATCCTCACCGACCTCGACCTGTCCGAGCTCCTCCGGTTCCACCGGGACCGCCGGGCCCTGGCCACCATCACCCTGTCCCGGGTGGAGGACGCCCGGCCCTTCGGCCTGGTGGCCACCGAACCCGACGGCCGGGTCCTGGAGTTCCGGGAGAAGCCGGCCGACCTGGTCCCCGGCGACGTGAACGCGGGGACGTACGTGCTGGAGCCCGAGGCGCTGGATGGCTGGCAGATCGGGCAGACCATCTCGATCGAACGCGAGATCTACCCGGCCCTCATCTCGAGCGGCCGGCCGGTGTACGGGTTCGTCACCACCGCCTACTGGAAGGACCTGGGGACCCCCGAGAAGTACCTCCAGGCTCACTTCGACGTGCTCGAGGGCCGCCTGGAGGGCATCGACGTCGCGGCGCCGTGCGTCGCGGACGGCGCGGTGGTGGATCCCCGGGCCCACCTGGGCCGGTGGGTGGTGGTGGGTCCGGAGGCATCGGTGGGGGAGGAGGCCGTGGTGGAGGACTCCGTGCTCCATGCCGGGTGCATGGTGGGCCGGGGGAGCCGGGTCAGCGGATCCATCGTCGGGCCCGGCGCGGTGGTCGGCGAGGGCGCGGCGCTCTCGGATTCGGTGCTGGGCCAGGGCGCCCGGGTCCCCGCCGGAATGGCCGCCGACGGCCTCCGCGTGCCGGCGGGCGCCATCGCGGCCCCCGACTGACCGCCCTCCGGTCGGGCGCTGCGGCCGACGCCCCGGGGGCAGGAGGTCCTACCCGATCGGCGGTAAATCGGCCTCGAACGTGCAGCTCTCAGCGGGAATCGGACATCTGTCCGTCAAGCTTCCGGGGCCCCGGGACGATGTGTTAGGTTGCCGGAACCGCCGGCCCCCTCATATGCGGAAACGATCCGACGCCATCATCATCCTGGCCGCGTTGGCGGCCCTGCTGCCCGCAGGAATCGCGCGTGCCAACGGGGGAGACCCCTCGTCCGCGTCCAAGCAGCCTCCGCTCCCCGCGGCCGGCGCGAAGGCCTCCGCGGACGCGAAGAGCTTCATCTTCTACGGCTCGGGGTGGGGTCACGGCGTCGGCCTGTCGCAGTGGGGGGCCTACGGGCTGGCCGCCCAGGGGTGGAACTCCACCGACATCCTGACGCACTACTACAGCGGGACCCAGGTCCAGGGGGCCCCGACCGGCTCGCCCTCGATCATCCGGGTCGGGCTGACCTGGGATCACACCTCGCTCTCGTTGACGGCCGAGGCCGGTCCCGTGGCGCTGCGATTCGGCTCGGTGGACTACCAGGACAAGTACACGATCCCGAAGGGGTCGAAGTGGACCGTCCGGGTCGACGCCGACGGCCACTACAAGCTGGTCAACGCCAACGGCCTCCTGGTGGGAACCACGGGCGGACCGAAGTGGAAGATGTTCGCCGCGTACGAACAGAACGGTTCGCGGCTCCGGATCGCGAGTGCCGGGCACAGCTACGCGCACGGGTACATCGAGTTCAACACGTACAAGGGGTGCACGAGTTGCACGTGGCTCCTGCGGGCCATCGGCGTGATGACGCCGAACGAGTACCTTTACGGGCTCGGTGAGGTTCCGTCGTCGTGGCCGATGGCGGCCATGGAGGCCCAGGCGGTGGCGGGCCGGACGTACGCCTTCTACATGGAGAACTGGCGGGGCCTGCACCGCAGCGACCACGGGGACTGCAACTGCGGTGTGTACCCCAGCTCGGTGGACCAGGCCTACATCGGGTGGGACAAGGAGGCCGACTCCTACGCCGCCGAGTGGCGGAAGGCCGTGGACGGGACCACCGGCAAGGTCGTCACGTACCAGGGCAAGCTGACCCTCTCGAACTACTACTCGGCGAGCGGCGGGTACACGGAGGACAACGAGAACGTGTGGTTCGACGACCCGATCCCGTACCTCCGCGCCGTGTGCGACCCCGGCGACTACGTCTCGGATCGGAACAACGCGCGCGTGTGGTCCGAGGAGCTCACCCAGGCGCAGGTCTCGAGCCTCATCGACCGCTACTACGACGTGGGGACCGTGACCTCGTTCGGGCCGATCACCTACGCGCCCGAGTCGGGGCGGATCATCTCGATCACCGTCAACGGCTCCGGGGGGCGGGCCGGGAGCAGCGCGAGCATGAAGGGCCCCACGTTCAGCTCGCTCCTCGGGTTGATGGACGACAAGGTGTGGATCGACGTGAACCGCAACGTCGAGGGCGCCATCCGGAACCGGTACGACTCGCTGATGTGCGCGCCCGGGCTGGCCCGGACCGCCGCGTTCAGCGTGACCGGCGGGCGGATCCAGAAGTTCGCCGACGGCGCGGTGTTCACGAACAACGACCACGGGACCACGTCGTGGCTCCACGACATGATCTACGCGAAGTTCCAGGCCCTCGGTGGGGTCAAGGGCCTGCTGGGCCTTCCCCGGACCGGCGTGATGATCCTGCATCTCCCGAAGGGGTGCGCCGACTCGGACGTGTGCTCGAGGACGGACTTCGACGGCGGCCGGATCTACCAGAAGGGCGGCGTGGGCACGTACGAGGTCCACGGGCCCGTGCTGGGGTACTACCTGGACCACGGCGGCGCGGTGGGCGCGCTCGGCTTCCCCACGTCGGACGTCAAGGCGCTGAGCGGCGGCTCTGTCCGGTCCACGTTCGAGCACGGCACGGTGACCTGCCCCGCGACCGGCCCCTGCGTGAAGTCGTAGCCGCCCCGCGTTCCCGCTACTTCGTCGACGTCGACCCGATCTTGAACTCGATCGGCTCGGCCCCGATCCGCCGGGCCAGCCGGGACAGCATGACGATCGCGATGACCGCCATGAACGTGATCAGGACCGCGTAGATGAAGAGGCCGGTGATCCGGGCGTTCTCCGAATAGTGGGCCAGCCAAGTCGACAGCGCGGTGTTCCAGGCCAGGGCCACCACCACACCGAAGGCGGTGGTCACCACCGAGATCACCGTCACCAGGAACTCCCGCGAGAACCGCCCGGCCTTGCGCGCGGCTTCGAAAGCGGCCTCCCGCGCCGCCTCGGCCAGCGCGGAGGCCTCTGCCCGGTCCCGCTCGGCGTTCGCCGCCGCCGCCTCCGCCCGGCGTGCGGCATCCTCCGGGGTCCCGCCCGACGGCGTGGTCGGCGGCTGCTCGGGGGTTCGATCGCTCATCGTGGGATCCCTCCTCGCTCGTGTCAGGTCCCGCGACAATACCGAGCCGTGCGGGCAGGCGGTCCTGCTGGACTTGTCGGTCACTCCAGTCGGAGGTGGTCCTCGACGGGGAGCGGGGGGCGCGGCGGGGGGGTGCCGGCGGGCATTGGGCCCGCTGCCACGGAGCCGAGGGGGAGCCATTCGGCGTCGAGGGCGAGGGCCTCTCGGGTCTCGTCCTTGCAGAACAGAGTGGAGGAGATCCAGCAGGACGCAACGCCCTGGGCGTGCAGGGCCAGGAGGAGGTTCTGGATCGCCGCCCCACCTGAGAGCAGAAACATCTCCCGCTCCGCTGCCGCCCGTTCGTGGTCTGGGTAGGCGTGTGCGCCCCGGAGGCGGACGCACGGCACGATGATCACCGGGGCCTCCCCCAGCAGGGCGTCCGACTTCGACTGGCGCCTGGCGATGACGTGTTCCGGCGTGCCGTCGCCCTCCAGGTCCTCGCGCCACGCGGCCGCCATCGCGCCCAGGAGACGGCGCTTCGCGGCCACGGATTCCAGCACCACGAACAGCCAGGGGCGCGTGTGGTGGGGGGCCGGCGCCGTGCACGCCGCCCGGACCGCCTCCTCCAGCACCGACCGGGGCACGGCGCCCTCGCCGAACGTACGGATGGATCGCCGGGCGTGGAGCGACTGCAACGGCGATTCCCGGAACAGGTCCTCGTCGGGGGGCCGGACCAACTCGGCGGCCGGGCCCGGCGGGGCGCCTTCCGTTCGCACGCCGCGGACCACCGCCGCGGGGATGCGCGCGGCCTTGCCCATGACCAGACCCGACGCCGCGGCGACCTCGTCGGCCAGCGCCACCACGGTGGCCTCCAGGATCCGGCCGGCGTGATCCGGGGTTCCCCGGAGGTCCACCAGCGACGGGAGGCCGGCGCACCCCAGGGCCACGTTCACCAGACCCCGCCGCCAGGGGCGGCCGAACGTGTCGGTGACCACCACGCCCACCGGGCCCGAGGCCACCGGCTCCAGGGCTTCCCGGATCCGTTCGGCCGAGGCGTCGGGGTCGATCGGGAGCAGCGTGAGGAATCCCTCGGCCACGTTCGAGGCATCCACCCCCGCGTTCGCGCACACGAACCCGTGGAGCGTCTCGGCGATCACCAGGTCGTCCCGCCGGGCCACCACCCGACGCGTCTCGGCGGCCACCCAGCCGTCGTGGCCCCGTTCGGCCTCTGGGACCACCCGGCCCTCGGCCTTCGACACCGCCTTCTGGGTCACCGCCACGACGTCGCCGGGGCGGAGCCGCCCGGAGAGCTCGCGGGCCAGGATCGCCGCCAGGTCGTCCCCGGCCTGGAGCTCGGGGAGCCCCTCGACCGGCAGGATCTCCACTCCGGCCACCACGTCAGCTCACCCGGGCCTACCGCATCCCGATGAGCGAGAGCGCCGTCCGGGCCACGTGCTCGGCAGCAACGTCGCCGGTCATCACGGTGTCGGTGACGGCCACGCGCATGCCCAGCGCCGCCACGCGGTCGCGAAGCCGTTCGTCCGCCGTGTCCATGACCCATCCCGAGAGCAGGTCCCGGTACATCTCCGCCACGCCCGCGGCCGACACCTCGACGCCCGCCACCGGCAGGAGCCGGTCGGCCATCCCGGCGAGCGGCGCGCCGCCCACGATCCCCGACACGCCCACCGCGCGGTCCCGCCGCGCCGCGACGGCGTCGCGGATGCCGGGGACGGCCAGGATCGGCCCGATCGAGGCCACCGGGTTCGACGGCGGGAACACCACCGCATCAGCTTCGGCGACGGCCTCCAGCACCCCGGGCGCCGGCCTGGCTGCCGCGGCGCCCTCGTACCGGACCGCCTTCACCTCGTCGGCCGCGTGCCGCTGGACCCAGTACTCCTGGAAGTGGAGGTCGCAGGGACGCCCCATGCTCACCGCGTCGATCCGGGTGGCCACCGGGTCGTCGGACATCGGCAGGATTCGGCTGGCCAGCCCGAACCGGGCCGCCACCAGGGCCGTGGCCTCAGACAGCGTGGCGCCGGAGCGCAGGAGCCCGGTCCGGAACAGGTGGGTGGCGAGGTCCAGGTCCCCCAGACCGAACCAGGAGCCATCCGCATCGAACCGCCGGAGCTCCTCGGTGGCCCGGAACGTCTCCTCGCGTCGGCCCCATCCCCGCTCCCGGTCCATGACCGTCCCCAGCCAGTACGTGACCGAGTCCAGGTCGGGCGAGACATGAAGCCCGTGCAGCTCGATGTCGTCGGCGGTGTTCACCACCACCGTGACGTTGCGGGGCGGCACGGCCCGCACCAGCCCCCGCAGGAACTTCCCCGCGCCGATCCCGCCGGCCAACGCCACGACGTTCATCGGCCCACAGCCTACGGGCCGGGCGGCAAACGGCGCCCGATCTCCGGGGATCAGACCGGGGTATCGCAGGACCCGTAGTAGGCTCCGAGGGTCATGTCCGACCCGACCCCCCAGGCGGTGCGCCGGGCCCTGGCGCGCGCCGAGGCCGGCAAGGCCGTATCGGTGGACGAGGTGACCGCGTTGCTCGCCACGCGCGGTGAGCAGCTCGAGGAGCTCCTGGGGCTGGCGTCGCGGCACCGCGAGATGGGCCACGGCCGGAGCGTCACGTACTCGCGGAAGGTGTTCGTCCCGCTCACGATGCTGTGCCGGGACCACTGCCACTACTGCACGTTCGCCAAGGCCCCCGCGAAGCTCGACCAGGCGTACCTGACCCCCGAGGAGGTCGTGGCCGTCGCCGAGGCCGGGCGGCAGCGGGGGTGCAAGGAGGCCCTGTTCACGCTGGGGGATCGGCCCGAGGAACGCTACCCCGTGGCCCGCGAGTGGCTGGCGTCCCGGGGGTACTCGTCCACGCTGGACTACCTGCGGGCGGTGAGCATCCGGGTCATCGAGGAGACCGGCCTGCTCCCGCACCTCAACCCGGGGGTCATGTCGTGGGAGGACATGGCCCGCCTGAAGCACGTCAGCGCGTCGATGGGGATGATGCTGGAGACGTCCTCGGACAGGCTCTCCGCGAAGGGGGGCCCGCACTTCGGCTCGCCGGACAAGGTCCCCGCGGTCCGCCTGCGGACCATCGAGGACGCCGGGCGCCTGTCGATCCCGTTCACCACCGGGATCCTGGTGGGGATCGGGGAGACCCTCCGCGAACGGGCCGAGTCCCTCCTGGCCATCCGGGACCTCCACCGGAAGTACCGCCACGTGCAGGAGGTCATCGTCCAGAACTTCGTCCCCAAGCCGGGGACGGCCATGCACGCATCGCCGCCTCCGGAGGCGGACGAGTACCTCGCGACGATCGCCACGGCGCGGGTGGTGTTCGGTCCGCGGATGCACCTCCAGGCGCCGCCGAACCTCTCGGACGACCGGTTCCCCCGCCTGCTCGACGCCGGCATCGACGACTGGGGCGGCGTCTCCCCGCTCACTCCCGACCACGTGAACCCGGAGAAGCCGTGGCCCCGGATCGAACGCCTGGCGGAGGCGACGGCCTCGAGGGGCCTGGAGCTCCGCGAACGGCTCACGGTCTACCCGGAGTACGCGCTCCGGCCCGACCCGTGGATCTCGGGGAAGATGCAGCGGCCGGTGGCGGCGCTGGTGGCGGACGACGGCCGGGCCCGCGAGGGCCAGCGCCCCGAGCCCGTCGAGTGGCAGGACCCCGACGTCCAGTGGAAGCCCCGCCAGATCGCGCTCACGTTCGCCAAGGCCGACGGCGCCGGTCTCCGGGAGGACTCGCTCCAGGTCTACGGGGACTTCGACGCGTTCGAGGTGGAGGCCACGAAGCGGTGGGCCTCGAGAGCGCGAGACCCGAAGCGGCTGGCCGGGGACATCCGCCGCGCCCTGAAGAAGGCCACCGCCGGCCGCCCCGACGACATCACCGACGGGGAGGCCGTGGCGCTGTTCGAGGCCGAGGGGGAGGCCCTGGAGGCCCTGTGCGCGGTGGCCGACGACCTCCGCCGGGACGTGGCCGGCGACGAGGTGACGTACGTGGTGAACCGGAACATCAACTTCACGAACGTGTGCTACACGGGCTGCCGGTTCTGCGCGTTCGCGCAGCGGGAGGTGGATCAGGAGTCCTACACGCTCCGCCTCCACGAGGTGGCCGACCGGGCCGAGGAGGCCCGGCGGTACGGCGCCACCGAGGTGTGCATGCAGGGCGGGCTCCACCCGTCGCTCCCCGGCGAGTTCTACTTCGGGCTCCTCGACGCCGTGAAGCGCCGCGTGCCGGACATGCACATCCATGCGTTCAGCCCGATGGAGGTCCTGAACGGGTCCGCGCGGCTGGGCATCTCGTTCCGGGAGTTCCTCCAGGAATGCCGGGACCGGGGGCTGGGGTCGATCCCCGGGACGGCCGCCGAGATCCTCGACGACGACGTCCGGTGGGTCCTGACCAAGGGGAAGCTCCCCGCCGACACGTGGGAGGAGATCGTGAAGACGGCGCACGACGTGGGGCTGCCCTCGAGCAGCACGATGATGTACGGCCACGTCGACGCTCCGCCGCACTGGGTGGCCCACATCCGCCGGCTGGCCCGCATCCAGGACGAGTCCGGTCGGTTCACGGAGTTCGTGCCGCTGCCGTTCGTCCACCAGAACTCGCCGATCTATCTGGCGGGGAAGGCCCGGCCCGGCCCCACCCACGACGACAACCGGCGGGTCCACGCCGTGGCCCGGATCCTGCTGCACGGCCGGATCCCGAACGTCCAGGTGTCGTGGGTGAAGATAGGGATCGAGGCGTGCCAGCTCCTGCTGCGGGGCGGGGCGAACGACCTCGGCGGGACCCTCATGGAGGAGACCATCAGCAGGATGGCCGGCGCGGAGTGGGGAATCCGCAAGGAGCCCGAGGAGCTTGAGGCGGCCATCCGGGCCATCGGCCGGACGCCCGCCGAACGGACCACCACGTACGGCCGGGTCCATCGGGATCGGCCTCTCGTGCCGTCCTCCTGAGCGCGCCCGACCCCGAATCCGTCAACTCGCTTGACCAAACTGATCAATCAGATTGACCATCGATTTTTTCTCCCAGGGGCTTGAACAGCCGCACGAAAGGGGGAAATGATCAGGGTGAACATGACGACGAGCGCAGGCGAAAATCTCGACTTGCACTCCGGCGGCCCCTTCCGTCAGAATTACAAGAATGTGATTCCGGGAGGAGAGGGCCGTGCACCATTACATCCCATGGCAGGAGCGGGCTCGGTGCAGGGAATACGATCCCGAAGTCTTCTTCCCCGAGAAGGGCGGGTCCTCGCGGGAGGCGAAGCGGATCTGCTCGGACTGCCCCGTCCGCATCGAGTGCCTGAACTACGCCCTCCGCAGAGACGAGCGGTACGGCGTGTGGGGGGGCATGAGCGAACGGGAGCGACGACGCCTGAAGCGGATGGCGTCCTGACCCTTCGAGAGGGGGTGAGTTGATGGCCACCACCCGAAAGACAACGGCGAAGTCGTCGGTAGCGAAGGCGAGGACCGCCGCCAAGAAGACCACGGCGAAGGCCAGGTCGACAGCGAAGAAGACCGTCGGCCGGGCGAGGACCGCGGTCAAGAAGGCGACGGCGCGGGCGAAGCCCGCCGCCAAGAAGACCACGGCGAAGACGAAGACCGCGGCGAAGAAGACCACGGCACGGGCGAAGACGGCCGCCAAGAAGCCGGCGGCCCGCAAGCCAGCCGCCCGCAAGCCCGCCGCCAAGAAGACCGCGGCGAAGAAGACCACCGCGAAGCGCACGGCGAAGCGGTAGACGGCCCGTCGGGTCGTCCGGGCGCCGCGTCCCAGCGGCGCCCTCTCCACCGTCCGGGAAGGGGGCTCACCATGCGCGAGCCCCCTTCCCGCGTGTTCGGGGTCTTCCCGGGTCAGCCCCAAACGGCGTGCTAGGCTCGCTGAGCCGGGCGTTCGGCGCCCCAGCGATCGCACATGGCCCAACTCTCCACGACGCAGAGCGAACCCGACACGCCCGAGACCGGGCGCAAGGAGCCCAGCGTCCTCGTGGTCCTCGTGGTCCACGACGGGCTGCCGTGGCTCCGGGAATGCCTGCGTTCCCTGTCGCGGCAGACCCATCCCCGCCTGGGGATCGTTGCCGTCGACAACGGCTCCACCGACGGGTCCGGGGAGGTCCTCCGGCAGGCGCTGGGCGAGACCCGCGTGCTCACGCTGCCGAGGAATCCCGGCCTCCCCGCTGCGGTCAAGGCGGGCCTCGGGGTCGAAGCTGCGGAGCGCGCGGACTACGTGCTGGTCCTGCACGACGACACGGCTCTCGAGCCCGACGCGGTCGCGCGGCTGGTGGAGACGGCGGAGCGGGTGGACGGGGTCGGGGTCGTCGGGCCCAAGGTCCTCGACTGGGACGACCCCCGGGTCCTGCGGGAGGTCGGACAGTCCACGGACCGGTTCGGCTACCCGTACTCGCCGCTCGAGGAGGACGAGATCGACCACGGCCAGTACGACCGGGTCCGCGAGGTCCTGTTCGTGTCCTCCTGCGCCATGCTCGTGTCGCGGGCGGCGTGGAAGCGGGCCGGGCCGCCGGACGAACGGTTCGAACCGTTCCACGAGGACCTGGACTTCTGCTGGCGGGCCCGCCTGGCCGGCTTCCGCGTGCTGATGTCGCCCCAGGCCAGGGCCCGGCACCGGGGATCCAGCATCCGAGGGGACCGCCCCGGCGGGCCCCGGGCCGACCGGGCCCGGCTGTACGGCGAGCGGGCCAGCCTGGCCGCGATGCTGAAGAACTACCGCCTGCTCACGCTGCTGTGGCTGTTCCCCTTGTACGCCCTCCAGGCCACCGGGAAGGCCATCCTGTACGCCCTCAGCCGGCGGTTCGAGGAGGCCTGGCAGGTGGTGGCGGCATGGGGGTGGAACCTCCTGCACCTCCCCGGGACCATCCGCCGCAGGATCAGGGCCCAGTCCGTGCGCGCCGTCCCCGACCGGGCCGTCCGCCGGTACATGGCGCCGGAGAGCGTCCGCCTTCGCCGGTGGCTGGAGGTGGCCTCGGCCCTGCTCCGTCGTCAGGAGACCCTCGACGAGGAGCTCCACGGCCACGAGCCCACGGTCGACGAGGAGGACGAGCTCCAGCTGCCGTCCATCGGGGCCCGCACGGTCTCGCTGGCCCGGGCCCACCCGGTGGGCATGGCCTGGTTCGTGTTCGCCATCCTGGGGGCCCTGGCCACCCGTCACCTGGTGGGGCACGACCCGCTCACCGGCGGCGCGCTCCCGCGGTTCCCGGCCGCCCCCTCGGGGTTCTTCCACGAGCTGCTCTCGGGAGTCCGGACCACGGCGCTCGGGGGAACCGACCCGGGAAGTCCAGCCCTGGGGATGCTCGGGGTCCTGTCGACGGTCCTGTTCGGGAGCACCGCGCTGGCACAGAAGGCCCTGCTGATCCTGCTCCCGCCCCTGGCCGGTGTGGCGATGTACCGCACCGTACGACGGCGCACCGGCGAACGGGTCCCGGCCGTGCTGGCCGCCGCCTGCTACGGGCTGTCGCCGCTGCTCCTGTGGGCGTACTCGGAGGGCCGGATCGCGATGCTGGTCCTGGTCGCGGCCGCCCCGGCGCTGCTCGACCGGCTGGAACGGGCCTTCGGGCCGGTCCTGGGCTCGCGCCCCGTCCGGTTCATGGTGGGGGCCGGGCTGGTCCTGGCCGTCGCGGTGTCGTTCGCCCCCGGCGCGGCGCTGTCGTTCGGGGTGATGTTCCTGGCGGTCCTCCTCGTCCCGGGGCGGGGCGGCAGGTTCCGGGGCCTTCCCCTGTCGATCGGGATGGCGGTGGCCGGGGCGTCCCTCGCCTTCCCGGCGCTCCTGGCCGCGGGCGGAGGGCCCTCGCCGGCGCTGGGCTCCACCATCGGTCGCCCGGACTTCGCGGCCCTGGTCCGGCTGGCGCCGGGGGGCGGCCCGGGATCGTGGTCCGTGGCGTTGTTCCTGCCGGTGGCCGCCCTCGTGTCGTTCACGCTCGTGGACCGGGAGCGGCGACTGGCCGCGTTCCGGCTGGCGGTGGCGTCGGTCGCGGGTGTGTACCTGGCCTGGCTGTCGGCGGCGGGATATCTCCCCGCCGTCGTGTCGAACCCCACCGCGTACCTCGCGGTGGCCGCTGTGGCGGACTGCGTGCTGATCGGGCTCGGCGTGGCGGCCGTCATCCAGATGGGCGGGCGGTCCTTCGGCTACCGGCAGGTGGCCGGCGTGGCCGTGGCGGCGTTGCTGGGCGGGGGGGTGATCCTGCAGGCGGCGAACGTGGCCGTCGGCGAGTTCGCCATCGGGCGGTCGAAGCTCCCGCCGGCATGGCCGCTGGTGGCGCCGGCGAAGGCCCCCGGGGTGGGTCCCCGGTTCCGCGTCCTGTGGCTGGGGGAGCGCAGCGGCGATCCGTTCCCCTCTCCGGGCGGGGACGCCGTCGCGACGGCCTCCGCCGGCGGGGTCACCGTGCGGTACGCCGTGGCCGGGCGCGACGGGATCACTGCGCTCGACACCGGACGGGGATTCACCGGTGACGCCTACCCGTATCTCGAGGAGTCCCTGGGGCAGATCTTCACCGGCTCCACCACCCACGGCGGCACGCTCCTGGGGGCCCTGGGGGTGGCCTACGTGGTCTCCCGGTCGGGCGATCTGCCGGAGGGGGCCGCGACGGCCCTCGACGCCCAGGTCGACCTCGACCTGATCCCGGCCGGCGGCCTGGTGATCTACCGGAACGACCGGACCCTGCCGCCCGCCTTCGTGACCTCCCAGCCCCAGTACGGGACCGCGGCCGACGGCTCGGGGCTCCTCGCGATCGCGTCGCTGCCCACGTTCCGGGGAACCCATCTGGCGTCCGCCCCCGGCGGGTTCCGGGGCCGGATCCCGGACGGCGGGGCCAGGGCCCTGGTGGAGGAGCAGTTCGACCAGGGGTGGCGGCTCACCGGCTCCGGCGGCGCGGAGATCCGGCCGGCGCCCGCGTTCGGGTGGGCCCTGGGGTTCACCGCGCCCGATGGGGGTCCGGTGAGGATGACCTACGAACGGCAGTGGGTCCGAGACGTGGAGGTCGGCGGCCTGGCCGCCCTGTGGCTGATCGCGCTGTGGATCACCAGGAAGCCGGCCCGCAGGAGGCCGGTGTGAGATTCTGGTCGGCGTTCCTGGTGCTGTTGCTGGTGGGCGGCGCTGTGGGTGGGGGCGGGTGGTACCTCGAGCACGAGGCCGGCCTGCACACCGTGCGGGCCCTCGAGGGAGGGCCCCTGGGCACCGGCGCCCCCTCGGGCGCGTGGTACTGCCCCCACGGGGGCGGGCCGGCGGGCTGGAGCGCGAACCTGTCGATCACGAACCCCGGGGACCGGGAGGTTGCCGTCCGGGTCCGGGACATGACGAAGAAGGGCTCCGCCGACCCCCGTGATCTCACGGTGCCCCCCCGGACCCGGATCTCGGTGAACGTGCCGGCCGACCATCGCGAGGCGTCGACCGAGGTGGAGTACTTCGGGGGGTGGGTCGCGGCCGGCTGGGTGGCCGTGGCCACCGGCGAGCGGACGGGCCCGGCGCCCTCTCCCTCCCCCGCGGTGGGCGGCGAGAGCGGCACGCCCGGCCAGGCGGTCGAGCGGGGGGTGGCGGCGGAGCCCTGCGTCCCCGCGGCGGGACGCACCTGGATCCTCCCGGACGGGACCACCTCGCAGGGCGAGGAGGCCTTCGTGATCGTGATGAACCCGTTCGCCACGGAGGCCGTGTTCGACCTGTCGTGGGTCGCGGAGGGGCGCGTGGTCGACGCCGGCGACCTGACGCTCCGGGGCAACACCAGCGTGGCCGTGCGCGTCAACAAGCCCGGGGGAGGACGGCCCGGAGTCGTGGGCGAACGGACGGTGACCGCGCTCGTCACGGCGTCGATCGGACGGGTGGCCGCGGCCTCGCTCGGCATCACCGACGAGGGCGGGATCCGCTCGACCGAGGGCGCCACGGAAACGGCGCGGCTGCTGGTGTTCCCGGGGGCGGCCGGCGCCGGGCGGACCGAGGTCCCGATGGTCAACCCGGGCGACGCCGGCCTGAGCTACGGCGTGGACGCGCTGAAGCCCGCGGGGCGGCAGTCCATCCGGCCGGGCGACCAGGACCTGGCCCCCGAGGCCTCGGTCACCGAGACCGTCACGATCGGGGGCCCGGCGGCGCTCGAGGTGACCTCCGACGGCGGGGAGTCCGGCAGGGGCGGGATGGCGGCGGCCCGTCGGTCCCTGGGGCTCCGCGGCGACCAGGGGGCCACGCTGGGCCAGGCGCCGGGGACGGCGTGGCTGCTCACCTCCCCCGCGTCGGACGGCCGGGACGTCGTGAACATCGTGCTGGCCAACCCCGGTCAGGCGCCGGTGCGGGTGACGCTCTCCGCGATCACCCCCGAGGGGCCCATCGGGGACTCCCAGGACGTGACGGTCCCCCCCGGCGTGTCGCTCTCGGCCCCGGTCGACTTCCTGGCGGGGCACGGGCAGGCCTCGGTGGTGGCCGTGAGCGCGGGCGGAGCCTTCGTGGCCGCCGAGACGTCCACGGCGGTGGCGGGTTCGGGCTACTCGGTGGCCGCCGGCGTGCCGATCCCCCCGAGGTGGGTCCCCGCCGCACCCTGAGGAGGGGTCCCTTTCGCAGGCCGCCGGGTTTGCGGGAGAGTGGGTCTGGAATCGGGGAGGGCCTTTCACTACAATGCGAGGCCCGCCCGCGGCACCGGGACGTCTCGGCTTCGCCGCGAACCAGGAAGGACGTTGGCTCGAGTGGCAACCAGAGGACGGCACGTGAAGCGGCGGTTCGCCGGAAAGCTCCCGGTGGTGCTGCTGGTGGTGTTCGGGCTCCTGGCGGCCGGCGGGGCCGGGTCGGCCTACGCCGCCCTCCGCTACGACCAGGCCAACTCGGGTCGCATCCTGCCCGGAGTCTCGATCGAGGGCGTGGACGTGTCGAACATGACCCGAGCGCAGGCCATCGCGGCGGTCGCCGCGAAGGTCGACCCGAGGCTGGACCGCCGGATCCACGTGGAGGCCGGACTTCGAACGATCGACGCCACGGCCCGGGACCTCGGGCTCTCCGCCGACGTGGCGAGCGTGGTGGACCGGGCCCTGGCGGTGAACGACTCCTTCTCCTGGGTGTCGCGGATCTACCACCGGCTGGCCCACCAGCCCGTCCGGCGTTCGTTCCAGGTGCGGTTCGCCTACACGGGCAAGCCGGTCATCGAGCTGGTCGACCGGCTGTCGACGGAGATGGCCCGGCCGGCCAGCGACGCGAGCTACGCGCTGGTGGACGGTGCGGTGGTCATGACCCACTCCCATCAGGGCCGGGCCCTGAAGTACTGGGCCAGCCGGGATCTGCTGAAGCGGGCCGTCATGGGGGACACCCCGTCGGTGACCCTGCCCCTGGACCAGGTCCAGCCGAAGGTCGGGGACGGCGCTGTGGGAAAGCTGATCGTGGTGAACCGGACCACGAACCAGCTCCACCTGTACGACAACTTCCATGTGGAGCGGATGTACCAGGTGGCCACCGCCATGCGGGGGTTCGAGACGCCGCCGGGGCACTGGACGATCATCGACAAGGTCGAGAACCCGACCTGGCACAACCCGTGCCTCGGCGAGCCGGACTGCTGGGCCGCGGACGAGCCCGCGGAGATCCCGCCGGGTCCCGGGAACCCCCTGGGAACCCGCGCGCTGTACCTCGACGCCTCGGGCATCCGGATCCACGGGACCCCGTCGGACTCCTCGATCGGGACGTGGGCCTCCCACGGGTGCATCCGGATGCACATCTCCGAGTCCGAGGAGCTGTACCCGCTGGTCCCCGTGGGGACCCCGGTGTTCATCATCGGCGCGCCGCCGTGGGGCGACGTGACCGATGCCGGCGTGGCCGGCTGACGGTCCGGCCGACGCTCCCGGACGATCCCGGCACCGCCGTTCGTCGTCCGCCGCACCCTTTCGCCGGGCACGAACGGCCCCTTTGTAACCCTCGCTGGGGGGACACGTGTCGGTCAAACGCCCCAACGGCCGGCGACGAATGGGGGACTCGGAAAATGATCACCCGGGGCTATACGCCGATAGGGTGCCGGACGCCGACGATTACTACATCATGGCCCCTAAGAACTCCCCCACCAAGTGCCCGGCCTGTGGGACGGGCGACGTCATCTCGATCGCGATGACCGTCAGTGGAGCCGAGCTCGAGTTCTCGACCTGCCACCAGTGCGAAGCAAAATGGTGGGTCAAGGACGGACAGCCGGCCCCGCTGCACTCCGTGCTCGGGACCGTCGGCTCCCGCTAGGCCCAGCCCAACCCAACGGCCCCATCCCCCATCCGGCGGCGGAGGCTCGGTCCTTCGGCATCCCGCGGCGGATGCGCCCGGTGTCCCCGGGCGGCGGATGCGCCCGGTGCCCCCCGGCGACGGCGGATGCGCCCGGTATTCCCCGGCGACGGCGGATGCGCCCCCGGTGTCCCCGGGCGGCGGGCCGGACCGGCATGTAGGATGCGACTCCGTCGTGTCCATCCGTGACCTCTCCCCGATCTTCAAGGCGTACGACGTGCGCGGCACGGTCCCCGACCAGCTGGACGGGGACGTGGCCCGGCGGATCGGGGCCGCGTTCGCCACGTGGGCCGGGGCTCCCCGGATCGCCGTGGGACGCGACGTCCGGCTCTCGTCGCCGGAGCTGGCCGAGGCCTTCTTTGAGGGCGTGACCTCCCGGGGGGTGGACGTGGTCGACCTCGGGCTCACCTCCACCGACCTGGTCTACTTCGCCTCCGGTCACCTGGACGTGCCGGCGGTGTCGATCACGGCCAGCCACAACCCACCGAACTACAACGGGCTGAAGTTCTGCCTGGCCGGCGCCGCCCCCGTGGGCGAGGACACCGGGCTCGGTGACATCCGGGCCCTGGCCGAGCACGACGAGTACCCGCCGTCGGCCGCGCGGGGCACCGTGGAGCGCCGCGACCTCCTGGAGGCGTACGTCGAACACGTCCTCACGTTCGTGGATGTCGGCGCCATGGCCCCCCTGACCGTCGTGGCCGACACCGCGAACGGCATGGGCGGGCTGGTGGTCCCCGCGGTGATGGAGCGACTCCCCGTGAAGCTCGTGGCCCTGTTCCCCGAGCTGGACGGGACCTTCCCCAACCACCCCGCCGACCCCATCGACCCCGAGAACCAGGCCGACCTCCGCCGGGCGGTGACGGAGCACCGGGCCGACGTGGGGATGGCGTTCGACGGGGACGCCGACCGCGTGTTCCTGGTGGACGAACGGGCCGAGGGCGTGAGCGGCTCCCTCGTCACGGCCCTGGTGGCCAAGGCCCTGCTGGAGCGCGAGCCGGGGGCCGCGGTGGTCCACAACCTGATCTGCTCGTGGGTGGTCCCCGAGGTCATCCGGGAGAACGGGGGGAGGCCCGTGCGGACCCGGGTGGGGCACTCCTTCATCAAGCGGGTCATGGCCGAGACCGGCGCCGTGTTCGGCGGCGAGCACTCCGGCCACTACTACTTCCGCGAGAACTACCGGGCGGACTCCGGGCTCATCGCTGGGGTCGTGGTCCTGGGGGAGATGTCGAAGGCCCGGCGGCCCCTGTCCGAGCTGCTCCAGCCGTTCCGGCGATACTTCGACTCCGGGGAGATCAACTCCCGGGTGGACGACCAGGCCGCCGTGCTCGAGGCCGTCGCGCGGCGGTTCGCCGACGGCCGGCAGGATCGCCTGGATGGGCTGACCGTGCAGTACGACGACTGGTGGTGCAACGTGCGCCCGTCGAACACCGAGCCGCTGGTGCGGCTGAACGTGGAGGCCCGCACGTCGGAGCTGCTGGAGGAGAAGACCGCGGACGTCCTCTCCGTGATCCGCGGGTGAGCCGCGGGACGCGGGGCAGGGCGGCGCGGGGAGGAGGCGTCGCCGGATGAGCGTGGACAAGGACCTGCTGGAGATCCTGGCCTGCCCCAACTGCCGGGGGGATGTGGTGTACGACGAGGCCACCCAGATCATCGAGTGCCAGAAGTGCCACTACCGGTATCCCGTGCGGGACGGCATCCCCGTGATGCTGGTCGACGAGGCCGAGAAGCCGGCGGTGTGAACGCGGGCGTGCGCTCCCGGCGGTGCGTCACCCGGCCGGCGGCCGGTCGGTGAACGTGGCCCAGGCCGACCTCGACGACGCGGCCGCGCTGTCCGCCGGGGACCCCTCCGGCATGCTCCGGACGGTCCTCGATCTGGGAGCGCAGAGCCGCGCGGGGTACGCGGCGGGCGTGGCCGTTCGCGCCGAGGCCGGTGGCGTGGCCGCGGTGGCGATGTGCGGGATGGGGGGCTCGGGGATCTCCGGCGACGTGGTCGGAGCCCTGTACCGGGACCGGCTGGGGATCCCCGTGGCGGTGGCCAAGGGCCCCGTCCTGCCTGCGTTCTGCGGGCCGGACACGCTGGTGGTGGCGTCGTCCTACTCCGGCGACACGGCGGAGACCCTGGCCTGCTTCGACGAGGCGGCGGGACGGGGGTGCCGGCTGATCGCCGTGACCTCCGGGGGTGCCCTGGCCGAGCGGGCCCGGGAGCGCGGAGTGCCCGTGGTGGCGGTCCCGTCCGGGTTCCAGCCCCGCGCCGCGATCGGCTACCTGGTGTTGGGGACCCTCGGGGCGTTCGAGACCGCCGGGGTGATCCCACCGCTCGGCGACGAGGTGGATGACGCGTCGGCGATGCTCGACGAGCTGGCCGCGGAGGTGGGCCCGGAACGGCCGGGCCCGGAGAACGAGGCCAAGCAGTTGGCGGTGGCCATCGGGGACCGGTTCCCGGTGGTGTGGGGCGCCGACGGCGTGGGTGCCGTCGCGGCCACCCGGTGGAAGACCGAGCTGAACGAGAACGCGAAGGTGCCGGCGTTCGCGGCGGCCCTCCCCGAGCTTGACCACAACGAGGTGGTGGGGTGGTCCGCGGGGATGGGGGACCGGTTCGTCCTGCTGACCCTCCGCCACGAGGGCGAGCATCCGGACGTGGCCGCGCGGTTCCCGATCTCCGTGGAGGTGGCGGAGTCCGCCGGGATGCCCCATCGCGAGGTCCGGGCCCGCGGCGCCACGCCGCTGGCCGAGCTGATGTCGCTGGTGATGCTGGGGAGCGCCACCAGCGTGTACCTGGCCGCGCTGCGGGGCGTCGATCCAGCGCCCATCGACGCCATCAACCGGATCAAGGCGGCGCTGGCCGAGGGCCCGGAGGGATCGTAGCGTGCAGGCCGGGGGAGGGGCCATGACGAACGAGGGCGCTGCGTTGACGACCCTTCCGGGGCCGGGGAACGACGACGCCGAACGCGCGATGGCCGCGATCCTCGAGCGCTCGGCGGTGGTGCCGCGCATCGGGATCATCCTGGGCTCGGGCCTGGGCCCCGCGGCCGACCTGGTCGAGCAGGACGCGTCGTTCTCGTTCGAGGAACTGCCGGGGTTCCCGGCGCCGACCGTCCCGGGGCACGCCGGACGCCTGCTGATGGGCACCCTGGCCGGGGTCCCCGTGGCCGCGTTCATGGGCCGGATCCACTACTACGAGGGCCACCCCATGACGGTGTCGTCGATGCCGGTCCGGGTGGCCAGGCTGCTGGGGGCCGACATCATGGTCCTCACGGCCGCGGTGGGCGCGCTGGACCCGGCGCTCCGGCCCGGTTCCCTGGTGGTGGCCGCCGACCACCTGAACTTCATGGGGGACAACCCGCTGCGGGGATGGCGGGGCGCCGACGGCTCCCCGCCGTTCATCGACGTGTCTGCCCTGTACGACCCGGAGCTCCGGCGGATCGCCCTGGAGGAAGCGCCGGCCGCGGGGCTGGACGCGGCGGAGGGCGTGTACCTCGCGGCGCCGGGGCCCTCGTACGAGACCCGGGCGGAGATCGAGTTCATGCGGTCCGCCGGCGGGACCGTCGTGGGCATGTCGGTGGTGCCGGAAGCGCTGCCGGCCAGGGCCCTCGGGATGCGGATCCTGGGATTGTTCTCGGTGACGAACTCGGTGGGCGGCGAGGTCAGCCACCTCGAGGTCATCGAGGTCGGACGGAGCATGGGGCCGAACCTGGCCCGGCTGCTGGAGCGGATCGTTCCCAGGATGGCCGCCGCACCGGCGGGGGAGCGTTCGGACGAACACGAGACGAGGAGCTGACATGGACTGCGACGTGAAGGACCTCGGCCTGGTCGAACGGGGACGGTCCCGCATCGACTGGGCCGCCACGGAGATGCGGGTGCTGGCGCTCATCAGGGAGCGGTTCGAGAAGGAACGGCCCCTGGAGGGGCTGAAGATCGCGGCGTGCCTGCACGTCACCACGGAGACCGCGAACCTTGTTGAGACGCTCCAGGCCGGCGGCGCCGAGGTGGCGCTGTGCGCGTCGAACCCGCTGTCCACCCAGGACGACGTGGCCGCCGCGCTGTGCGAGCAGAGCGGGATCAGCGTGTACGCCATCAAGGGCGAGGACAACGAGACGTACTACCGGCACATCAACTCGGTCCTCGACCACCACCCGAACGTGACGATGGACGACGGCGCCGACCTGGTGGGCCTGCTGCACACCAAGCGCCGCGAGCAGCTCCCCGAGATCGTGGCCGGGACCGAGGAGACCACCACCGGCGTGATCCGGCTCCGGTCCATGGCCGCGAACGGCGTGCTGGCCTATCCGATCGTCGCGGTGAACGACGCGAACACCAAGCACCTGTTCGACAATCGGTTCGGGACCGGGCAGTCGACCATCGACGCGATCCTGCGGGCCACGAACCTCCTGCTGGCCGGGCGGACCGTGGTGGTGTGCGGCTACGGGATGTGCGGCCGGGGGGTCGCCTCGCGGGCCCGGGGGATGGGCGCGCACGTGGTGGTCACCGAGGTCGCCCCGCTCGCCGCGATCGAGGCCGTGATGGAGGGGTACCGCGTGATGCCGCTCCGCGATGCCGCCCGCATCGGCGACGTGTTCGTCACGGTCACCGGCGACACCTCGATCATCCGACGCGAGCACATGGAGGCCATGAAGGACGGCGCGGTCCTGGCGAACTCCGGCCACTTCGACGTGGAGATCGACAAGCAGGCGCTCGCGGACCTGGGAGGGGAGCCCAGGCGGGTCCGGGACTTCGTGGACCAGTACACGTTCGCCGACGGTCGACGGGTCTCGCTGCTGGCCGAGGGCCGGTTGGTGAACCTGGCGGCCGCCGAGGGCCACCCGGCTGCGGTCATGGACATGTCGTTCGCGAACCAGGCCCTGTGCGTGGAGTGGATCGCCAGGAACCGGGAAGGGCTGGAGCAGCGGGTGTATGGGGTGCCCGAGGACATCGACGCCGAGGTGGCCCGGCTCAAGCTCCAGGCCATGGGCGTGGAGATCGACGAGCTCACGCCGGAGCAGGAGGCCTACCTGTCATCGTGGGAGCAGGGGACGTAGATTCCCGAACGTGACGTCGGCGGAGCGCGTGGAGGAACCCCGGCCCGGGGAGATGGCGGCCTTCCGCGCGGTCGGCGCGCACCTTGCCCGCCGCGGGCTGATCACGGGCACCGAGGGCAACCTCTCGACGTTCGACGGCCGCCGGCTCGTCATCACCAGGAGGGATGCGGACCTCCATCGGCTGGAGCCGGACGACGTCCTGGCGGGCACCCTGCACGACCCACCGGCCGGCGCGTCATCGGATACGCCGATCCATGTCCGCACATATCGCGACTATCGGGAGATCCGCGCGATCGTCCACGCGCACCCCGCAGGAACCATGCCGGTTCCCGGAGACGAGCCGCGGCACGGCAGGCACGGCCTGTACGGGACCGGCCGGACACTCGAGCACGCCGCGGCCATGGTGGACATGGCTCTGTGGGGCCTTCGTCTTCCGAACCCGCCGCCGTTGGTCGGGATGATCGCCGGGCCGTTCACGCCGGTCGAGCTCTCGGTCGGAGCCCCCGCCCGGCCCGAGGACGACGAACCCCCCGTCGGGCCGGTGGTCCACGGGTTCGATCAGTCGAGGATGCCGAACATCGACGCCGGGTTCCGGGCCGAGACGGTCGAGGAGGTGGCCGAGGCCATTCGGCGCCTCGCGGTGCGCGGCGCACCGCTGCTCGGGATCACGGCCGCCTTCGGCGTGACGCTCGCCGCCTTCCTCGCGAGACTTCGGGGCGAGGACGTGCGGGAATCCGTCGAGAAGGCGGGCGAGCTGCTGGTGGCGACCCGCCCGACGGCGGCGAACATCCGGTGGGCCGTGGACCGGCTCGGCCGGGTCGCAGCGCGCTCGGCCGACGAGAACCTCCCCGAGGCTCTCCACGCCGAGGCCCGGGCGATGGAGCTCGAGGATGCCGCCGCGTGCTCGGCGATGGGGTGGTTCGGAGAGGCGCTGATCCCGGACGTGGCCAACGTGCTCACCCACTGCAACACGGGGATGCTCTGCACCGCGGGGATCGGGACGGCGTTCGGCGTGCTGTGGTGCGCCCACCTCGCCGGGAAGGGCATCCACGTGTGGGTGGACGAGACCCGGCCCCTGCTGCAGGGTGCCCGGTTGACGGCGTGGGAGCTGGACCGACTCGGCGTGCCGTGCACGGTGGTCGCCGACGCGGCGGCAGGTTCGCTGATGGCCCGCGGCAAGGTGGACGCCGTGATCACGGGGGCGGACCGGATCGCGGCGAACGGCGACCTGGCAAACAAGATCGGGACGTACCCGCTGGCCGTGCTGGCCGCGCGGCACGGCGTCCCGTTCTACGTCGCGGCGCCGATCTCCACCGTTGACCTCGCGACGGCGTCAGGCGACGACATCCGGATCGAGGACCGCGATCCGGAGGAGGTCACGCATGCGTTCGGCACGCGGGTGGCCCCAGAGGGCGCGGCCGCGTGGAACCCGGCGTTCGACGTCACGCCCGCCGAGCTGGTCACGGCGATCGTCACCGAGCACGGGATCGTCCGGCCGCCGTTCGGGGACGGGCTCCGGCATGCCGTGGAGGCAGCCGGGTGACCGACGTCTCCGTCCGCTCCCGGTTCGAACGGTTCCCGGCCACCGTGAAGGGGGCCATGGTCTTCCGGGGCGAGGACGCCGACCCCCATCAGGTGGCGATCCGCGAGGCCCGGGTGGTGGGGGTCCCCGGCGAACCGGCCCGGGCCCTCCCCATCGAGCGGGCCACCGTCACGGTCCCGCCCCACCAGGACGTGTTCGTCCCGTTCGAGATGGGCATCGCCGACCTCCCGCCCGGCTGGTACGGCTTCGAGATCGACGTGGACCTCGACGGCTCCCCCCGCACCCTCCACGGCGACCGCCGGTTCACGATCCCCTGGCCCCGAGGCTCGATGCGAACGGGCACCGTTCGAGTCGATCGGGACGTCCGGGTGGGATCGGTGGCCATCCGGGTGGAGCGGGTCCAGCTGGCCTCGGACTCGACGTCGGTGCGGTTCGTGGTCACGCCCCCGGTGGATGCGGAGGTCGTGGTCGACCTCGCCGACGGGCGGGGATCCCTTCCCATGCTCTCGGTCGCGGTGGAGCCCGCCACCGGCCAGGGAACGGCCACCGGATACCCGCTGGCCCGAAGCGAACACGACCTGCGGGTCTCTTTCCTGGCGGACGACGGGTCCCGCGCCGATCTCGACATCGCCCTGGAATAGTCGAACCGGCACCCGGCTCCGGCCTCGATGTCGGTGGCTCGCGGTAGCGTCGGCCGGGTGCTGCGGTCCCTGTTCGACGTCGTGTTCCCGCTGCGGTGCGCCGGGTGCGGCGCGGGCCCGTGGCCGTTCTGCCCGGCGTGCCGGGTCGAGCTTGCGGTGGCGGCGCCGCCCATGTGCGAACGGTGCGGGCGGCCGTTCCCGGAGGCCGTCCCCACGTGCCGGGACTGCCCGCCGCCGTCGATCGCGACGGCCCGGGCGCCGTTCCTGTTCCGGGGGCCGGTCCGGTCGGCGCTGTACCGGCTGAAGTTCTCCGGGTGGCGGGCGGTGGCGGAGGCCCTCGGCGCGGCGATGGCCGAGGTGAACGAGTTCCCGGCGGCGGCCGTGACGTGGGTGCCGCTCGCCGGGCGCCGGCGCGCCGTCCGGGGGTACGACCAGGCCCGGGCGCTGGCCGTGGTGGTGGCCCGCCGGCTGGGGACCCCGGCCATCCCGATGCTGGCCCGCACGCGGGAGACCGGTCCCCAGGCCCGGCGGGGCGGGGCCGAGCGGCGGACGGCGCTCCGGGGCGCGTTCGTGCCCGTGGGCCGGGGCCGGAGCCCTCCCCGCGACGTGCTGCTCGTGGACGACGTCCTCACCACGGGCGCCACGGCGGCGGAGTGCGCCGACGTGCTGCGGCGGGCGGGAGCGGCCCGCGTGGGCCTGCTCACGGCCGCCCGATCGGTGTCCGGGCCGGTTCCGGCCCACTGCTATGCTGCCGAAGCGCGCCCCGCCCGAGCGGGGCGAGTCGTGGAATCCCGTCCGAGTCTGTGGTTGCCCGGGGATCCTCCCCGGTAGTCGATGCCAGTCGCAGGCGAAACGACCCACGTAAGGCGAGCCTTGGCCGCCGAGCATGGTGCGACTTAGAGGTAAGTCCTGCCCCGGCACACCGGGCCGTCAGGCCCGCGAGCCGGGAGAAGGTGCTAAGCCGCCCGCGAGGGCGGGAACCCCCTCAGCAGGCGAGTGTGGGGCCAAAGACCAGGTCAGTCGGGCGGGATTCCTCGACTCGCCCGGCCCGTGCGGGCGAGAGCTTCACGCGGGCCGGCGCGAGTCGCGCGGGCCGGCGTCGCGTCCTCACGTCGAACGCTCGCGGATCCAGCGCAGGATCAGCGCCCGGGTCCGGGCGGCGTTCGGTGGTTCGTCGACCAGCGTGGTGCCGTGCGCCGACGCCGGATACAGGACGATCCGCTTGTCCACCGAACCGACCCGATGGAAGATGGAGATGGCTACCTCGCGCGGTGCCCGCGGGTCCTCCCGGGTCCCCACGTAGAGGAACGGCGCGGTGAGCGAACGGACGCCCGCCGGATCGTTGACGCCGAAGCCGGGCGACAGCAGCGTGCCCGACAGGCTGATGAGTCCGTCCACCCGGATGCCGGCGCTGTTCTGCACGACCGCGGCGCCCCCCATCGACGCACCGAGCAGGAACACGTGCCTGGCACCGTCGGCCCGAACGCGCGCCACGGCTGCGGCGAGGTCGCGCCCGATCGCGTACCTCCCCCTCGACGGGTCGTCGGAGTGGCCCGACCCCCGGAAGTCGAAGGCGAAGGCGCGAAGCCCGGCCGCGTTGAGCGTCTTCATCTAGCCGAGCCACTCGCACAGGTCGGCCCCGCCCTCGTGCGCGAGCACCACCGCGGTGGGCCCGTCCCCGGTCTCCACGGCGAACAGACGCACGCCGTCCGAGGCCCTGATCCACATCGTGCTCGCCCGGACGCCGGACGTGGAGATGCACGCGTCCGCGAGCGACGGAGGCCCCTCCGAGCTGGGTGAGGGGGCGGTCGACGCGATCCAGTTCGACGTCGGCGTCACCTGTCCGCTCGGCGCCACCGACCCGGCCGGCGCCACCGAGCTCGCGGGAGGCTCTGCGGTCGTCGAGCACCCGGCCAGGACCCCCGCCGCCACCAGGACCCCCAGGGATCGGCGGCCCGGCGCGAATCTCCCCGTCCTTGTCTCCATGAGACTAATCTCCGTGAGACTATACACACCCATGGAACGTTCGCAACCGGGGATCACGGAGGGTTCGCCACCGGGCACCACGGAGCTGGTGATCCTCGGGCTCATCGCGTTCGGCGAGCGCTCGGGGTACGACCTGGCCCAGCAGGTCGAGCGAAGCGTCGGCTACCTGTGGGGGCCGTCCCGGAGCCAGATCTACAAGGTGCTCCCTCGCCTGGTCGCGCGAGGCCTGGCCCGGGCCCGCACGCTGCCCCAGCCCGATCGGCCGGACAAGGTGCTGTACCGCGTCACGCCCGCGGGCCGCCGCGTCCTCCGATCCTGGCTGGAGGAGGTGGACGCCGAGCCGGCCGGAGGGCCGAACGTGTTCGTGCTCAAGCTGTTCTTCTGCGACCTCGTCCCGGCGCGGGCCGCCCGGGCGCAGCTCACCACGTACCGCGGCTACCTCACGCGGCGGGTGGAGCGGTTCGAATCGATGCTTCGCGAGCTCGACGAGGTCGAGCGTGTGTTCCCGCAGCTGGTCCTGCGGCGGGCGATCGCCCGCATCCGCACCTCGCTCGCGTGGACGGACGAGGTCGCCGCGGTCGTCGACGGGACCGGGGAGGTCGAGTGAGCGATCCCGGCGGGGAGGGGTCCCGGCCCAACCGGGACCACCGGCCTCCCACGTCCCCGGCCGGACCGGACTAGTCTTGACGGTGGCGGCACCGCACCGCCGCCAGGGGTGCGACGACCCAGAGCGCGAGACGAAGGAGGTGCCCATGGACCTCGTTCTGAAGGGCAGGGGAGTCCGGATCACCGATGCGCTTCGGGATACCGCGGAGCACAAGCTCGGGAAGCTGGCCCGGGTCGAACCGAGGGCCACGCGCGTGGAGCTCGAGCTGATCTCGGAGGACCATCCCCGGCTCGACGGGACGAAGACCGTGGAGGCGTCGCTCACCCTTCCCCGCCACACGTTCCGGGCCTCCGCCTCCTCGCGGGAGGTGGAGTCGGCCCTCGATCAGGTGGTGCAGCGTCTGGAGCGGCAGGTCAAGGACCGCCGGGGCCGCATCCGCCGGCGGGTGGTGGCCGGCGCCAATCGGCTAAAATCCTCGCGCTTCGGCTCGGAGGCCCCCGGCTCCACGGCGTAGGCGCCGCGCGCACCCCGAGCCAGGAGCCGACGGGAGAACGTGTCGGGCACGCGGCGACGAAGCGAGGGGGACATCGAGAAGCTCAGGGTGCTGATCGTGGACGACCACGCCCTCTTCCGGCGGGGCCTCCAGATGGTGCTCGACGGCGAGCCCGACATCGAGGTGGTGGGGGAGGCCGCCGACGGCCACCAGGCCGTGGAGCGGGCCCAGGAGCTCATGCCCGACGTCGTGCTCATGGACGTCCGCATGCCCCGCCGCAGCGGGATCGAGGCCACCGCCGAGATCCGCGACGCCCTGCCCCACGTCCGCATCGTGATGCTCACGGTCTCCGACGAGGAGGCCGACCTGTACGAGGCCATCAAGGCCGGGGCGTCCGGGTACCTGCTGAAGGAGATCCCCGCCGACGAGGTCCCCGAGGCCATCCGCTCGGTGATGACCGGCCAGTCGCGCATCTCCCCGGCCATGGCCTCGAAGCTCCTTACGGAGTTCGCCACCATCACGAAGAAGCCCAGCCCCGGCGTCCCCGTGCCCACGCTCACCGACCGCGAGCTCGAGGTCCTGAAGCTCGTGGCACAGGGAATGGCCAACCGCGACATCGCCCGGGAGCTGTTCATCTCCGAGAACACCGTGAAGAACCACGTCCGGAACATCCTCGAGAAGCTCCACCTCCACTCCCGGATGGAGGCCGTGGTCTACGCGGTGCGGGAGAACCTCCTGGACCTCACCGTGTCGGCGAACGACGTCCCGCCTACAGCTCCGAGCTGACCCGCTCCGGTTCGATGACCAGCCGGACCCGGACCTCCCCCGGGGCCAGGGCGCGGAACGGCTTCCCCTCGTAGGCCCGCGACACCCGGTCGATGTGCTCGGCGGCGCCCTCCTCGCTGAGCTCCACCACCGTACCCTCCACGCTCACCCACCGGTACCAGTCCCGCTCGTCCATGACGGTGACGGTCACCCGGGGGTCCCGTTCGACGTTGCGGACCTTGGCCCGGCCCCGAACGGAGTTCACCACCACCCGGTCCCCCTCCAAACCCACCCAGACCGGGGTGACCTGGATCGATCCGCCCGGCCGGAGCGTCGCCAGCACGGCGTGATTGGGCGGCTCGAACAGCCGCCGTTCCTCCTCGCTCAGCTGTGGGCGATCCATCGGAGCCTCCCTCGGCCTTCCAGCACCCCGACCGTATAATCGACGGGACCCCCCCGCACCGGATCCAAGGAGCATCGTGGCTCTCGAGAAGCTCATGAGCGGCGGCGACGGCCGCAAGATCAAGCGCCTCCAGCAGCTGGTGGGCATCGTGAACACGTTCGAGCCGGAGCTCGAGGAGCTCACCGACGCCGACCTCCGGGCCCGGACGGCCCGGTTCAGGGAGCGAGTGGACGACGGCGAGACCCTCGACGACATCCTCCCGGAGGCCTTCGCGGTGGTCCGGGAGGCGGCCAAGCGAGCCATCGGCCAGCGCCATTTCGACGTCCAGCTGATGGGCGGCATGGTCCTGCACGGCGGCGACATCTCCGAGATGAAGACCGGTGAGGGCAAGACCCTGGTCTCCACCCTCCCGTCGTACCTGAACTCCCTCTCCGGCGACGGCGTGCACCTGGTCACCGTGAACGACTACCTGGCCAAGCGGGACTCCGAGTGGATGGGCGGGATCTTCCGGCTGCTGGGAGTCTCGGTCGGCCTGATCCAGTCGAACATGACCCCGGAGCAGCGCCGGCCCGCGTACGAGGCGGACATCACGTACGGCACGAACAACGAGTTCGGGTTCGACTACCTCCGGGACAACATGGCCATGCGCCTGGAGAACATGGTCCAGCGGGGGCACAACTTCGCGATCGTCGACGAGGCGGACTCGATCCTCATCGACGAGGCGCGCACGCCGCTGATCATCAGCGGCATGGTGGCGGACTCGGCGAAGTGGTACCAGACGTTCGCCCGGATCGCGCCCCGCCTGGGCAAGGACGAGGACTACGAGGTCGAGGAGTCCAAGCGCACCGTGGCCGTGACCGAGGCCGGCGTGACCAAGGTCGAGGGGATCCTGGGCATCGACAACCTGTACGAGCACGTGAACACGCCGCTCGTGCACCACATGCAGAACGCCCTGCGGGCCAAGGAGCTGTACAAGCGCGACGTCGACTACATCGTCACCGACGGCGAGGTGAAGATCGTCGACGAGTTCACCGGCCGGGTCTTGGAGGGCCGGCGGTACTCCGAGGGCCTGCACCAGGCCATCGAGGCCAAGGAGGGCGTGCGGGTCAAGGAGGAGAACCAGACCCTCGCCACGATCACCATCCAGAACTACTTCCGGATGTACGACAAGCTCGCCGGCATGACGGGGACGGCGAAGACCCAGCTGGTGGAGTTCGAGGAGGTCTACAAGCTGGGCGTCGTCGAGATCCCGACGAACCGCGACATGATCCGCGAGGACCGCCACGACGTGATCTACAAGAACGAGGACGCGAAGTGGAAGGCCGTGACCGAGGACCTCGTGGAACGCAACGCGGAGGGCCAGCCGGTGCTGGTGGGGACGGTGTCCATCGAAAAGTCCGAACGGCTGTCCGGCTACCTCCGGCGCCGGGGCGTGCCCCACCACGTGCTCAACGCCAAGAACCACGAGAAGGAGGCCATGATCGTGGCCCAGGCCGGGCGGATCGGCGCGGTCACGGTGGCCACGAACATGGCCGGCCGAGGCGTCGACATCCTGCTCGGCGGCAACCCCGAGTACATGGCCCGCCAGGAGATGGCCGCCCGCGGCTACGACAACGACCGATACCTCATGTTCGACATGACCCCGGAGGAGCGGGAGGAGTACGAGGCCGAGTACGAGCCGATCTTCCGCAAGTTCAAGCAGCAGACCGACGCCGAGCACGACGAGGTGGTCGAGCTGGGGGGCCTGTACGTCCTGGGCACCGAGCGCCACGAGTCGCGCCGCATCGACAACCAGCTCCGGGGCCGGTCGGGCCGCCAGGGCGACCCCGGCGCCTCCCGGTTCTACCTGTCGCTCGAGGACGACCTCATGCGGATGTTCGCGTCCGAGCGGATCGGCCGGATCATGGACCGCCTGAAGTGGCCGGAGGACGAGCCCATCACGGCGAAGATCGTCTCCCGGGCCATCGAGAACGCCCAGAAGCAGGTGGAGGCCGTCAACTTCGAGCGACGGAAGAACGTCCTCAAGTACGACGACGTCATGAACACCCAGCGCCAGGTGATCTACGAGGAGCGGCGCAAGGTCCTGGAGGGGCGGGACCTCAAGGAGGACGCCCTCGAGATGGTCACCGAGGCCGTGACGGACGCCGTGGCCCAGTACGCCGCCGCCGACACCTTCTCCGAGGATTGGGACCTCGAGGGCCTCCGCACCGCCCTGTCGAACGTGTACCCGGTGCGCCTCACGGTCTCCGAGCTGCGCGAGATCTCCGATCCCGGCGAACTCCAGGAGCGGGTCCTGGAGGAGGCGCTCGGCGCGTACGAGGAGAAGGAGCAGGAGATCACGCCGGAGGTCATGCGGCAGCTCGAGCGGATGGTCCTGCTCTCGGTGATCGACACGAAGTGGCGCGAGCACCTGTACGAGATGGACTACCTGGAGGAGGGCATCCACCTCCGGGCGTACGGCCAGCGCGACCCGCTCACCGAGTACCGCCGCGAGGCCTTCGCGATGTTCGACGAGATGAAGTCCGGGATCCGCGACGAGTTCGTCCGGTACATCTACCACGTGGAGCTGGTCCGCCAGGACGAACCGGCCCGCCCCCGCCCCCAGCGCGTCCGGACGATCCATGGCGACGACCCCAACTCCGGCGCCGCTCCCCAGGCCATGAGCGACAAGATCGGGCGCAACGCCCCCTGCCCCTGCGGCTCCGGGCGCAAGTACAAGAAGTGCCACGGCGCCACCGCGTCCCTCTGAACCCGGGACAATGCCGGTCCGGACCGGGGAAGGTGTGGTGGAGATCGGCGAGCTGACGTGCGTGGCGTGTGGCGCCCGGATCCCTGCGGGGGCCCGGTTCTGCCCCGCATGCGGGACGCCCGTCCCCGCGGACGAGGCGGTCGCTCCAGGCCCCGGCACCGCCATCCCACCGCCCGGTGAGGGTGACGAGCTCCGGCCGATCACGGCCCTGTTCGCCGACGTGGTGGGCTCCACCGCGCTCGGCGAGCGGCTGGGGCCGGGCGAGGTGAAGGCCCTGGTGGGCGAGTGCGTGAGCCGCATGTCCAGGGCCGTGGAGGAGTTCGGGGGCACCGTCCAGGCCTACATGGGCGACGGCATCTGTGCGTACTTCGGCGTGCCGGTGGCCCACGAGGACGACGAGGAGCGGGCCGCCCGGGCCGCCCTTCGGATCCTCCAGGTGGTCGCGGAGTACCGCCGCGACATCGAGGCCGGGTGGGGGATCTCCGGGTTCAACGTTCGCGTGGGCATCAACTCCGGGCAGGTCGCGGTGGGCCTGGTGGGCGCGGCCGATCCCCAGGAGGTGGCCCTCGGCGACACGACGAACGTGGCCTCCCGCCTCGAGTCCGAGGCCGAGCCCGGAACGGTGGCGGTGGGGGAGGCCACGGCGCGGCGGCTGGCCCAGTCTTTCGATCTCCAGCCGCTGGGCCAGATCGCGGTGAAGGGCCGGGTCGGGGCCGTGACGGCGTTCCGATTGGGCGCACCGAAGGCCGAACCCGAACAGGAGCCGGCCTCGGTGCTGGTGGGGCGCGACGCCGAGCGGGCCTGGCTGGGAACGGTGCTGGAGGAGCTGGTGGCCGGCCGGGGACAGGTCCTGCTGGTGTCCGGCGGGGCCGGGATCGGGAAGTCGCGGATGCTGGCCGAACTGGAGTCCATGGCGGCCGATCGCGTCACGTGGCTGGAGGGCCGGTGCCTGTCCTACGGCGGGGATCTCCTGTACTGGCCGTTCGTCGAGATGCTCCGGCGGTGGCTCGGGGTGGACGAGGGCGAGCCCGAGGTGGCCGTCCGGACCCGGCTCCGGGCCCGGCTGTCCATGCTCCTGCCGGACGGGGTCGGCGAGATCCTGCCGTACCTCGGCAAGCTGCTCTCGGTGCGGCTCGACGCGGAGCCGGAGAGCGAGCTGACCCCACCGGCGCCCGACGTGCTGGCCGGGGAGATCCGGCGGTCCTACCGGGCCTGGATCGCCCGCCTGGCCCGCGACCGTCCGGTGGCCATCTCCCTCGACGACCTCCACTGGGCCGACCCCTCCACCCGGGAGCTGGCCGAGGACCTCCTCCAGCTCACCGACCAGGCGCCGGTCCTGCTGGTGGGGGCGTTCCGCCCGGACCCCGCGTCGGAGGGTTGGAAGCTCCGGCTGAAGGTCCTCACCGACTACTTCCACCGTGCCTCGGAGCTGCCGCTCCGGCCCCTCACGCCGGCGGCCGCCGAGCAGCTGCTGGGCGTCCTGGTGCCGGCCGGGATGCTCGACGAGGCCACGAAGCAGGAGATCGTGGTCCGGGCGGAGGGCAACCCGCTGTACCTTCAGGAGCTCCTGCGGGCGGTGATCGAGAGCGCAGATGGGGACCGCCAGCGAACGTGGACCCTTCCCGCCACGGGCTCGACCCTCCTCCCGGCGAACCTGGAGAGCCTGTTCATCTCCCGGATCGACCGGCTCCCGAAGGGGGCCCGCCGCCTGGCCCAGGCCGCCGCGGTCGCCGGGCGGACCTTTCCGGTCCGGGTGGTGGCGCGGATCCTGGAGCGGGACGACGTGTCGGCCGACCTGGGCGCGCTGCTCCGTTCGGAGATCGTCCGGGAGACCCGGCGGTACCCCGAGCTGGAGTGCTCGTTCCAGCACGGGCTGCTCCAGGACGCCGCCCTGTCCACGCTGACCCCCGCCCGCCGCCGGGCCCTGTACGGGCGGGCCGCCCGCGCCTACGAGGAGGCCTACGCGAACTCGCTGGAGGACCGCCTGGAGGTCCTGGCCCTCTACTACTACCGCAGCGACGATCCCGGGCGGGCCCTGGACTACCTGGAACGGGCCGCGGCCCGGGCCTTGGAGCTGGACGCCCGCATCCAGGCCGTCCAGCTCCTCCGGCGGGCCCTCAAGGTGTGCGACCTGGTCGGCGAGGCCGACGCCCGGGCCAGGATCTCGGCGGAGCTCGAACGCCTCGAGCCCGTCGAAGGCCCCCGGGTCCCACCGGACGACGACCCCACGGACTGAGCGCCGCCCCATTCCCGTGCGGTGCACGGGTCGGCCGGTACCATGTCGGGACCATGAGCGCGGAGACGGAACGGATCGAGCAGTTGTCCGAGCGGATCGCGTCGGCGAAGGAGTACCTTTGACGTCGAGGCCAAACGCCGGCAGGCCGCGGAGCTGGAGGCCGAGGCCTCCGACCCGTCCGTGTGGGACGACCCCGCCCGGGGCCAGCAGCTCACCACCCGCCTGGCCCGTCTGAGGGCGGCCGTCGAGCGCCACGACTCGCTGTTCCGCCGCCTGGACGACGCCCGGGCCATGGACGAGCTCCTGGCCGCCGAGGACGACCCCGAGCTCGAACGAGAGCTGGCCAAGTCCCTGGCCGCGCTGGAGCACGAGGTTGAGCGCCTGGAGCTCGCCTCCCTCCTGGGCGGCGAGTACGACGCGAACGACGCCGTGGCCAGCATCCACGCCGGGGCCGGCGGAACGGAGTCCCAGGACTGGGCCGAGATGCTGCTGCGGATGTACCTCCGGTGGGCGGAGCGGGAGGGGTTCCAGTCCGAGGTCGACGAGCTCCTCCCCGGCGAGGAGGCCGGGATCAAGTCCGCCACCTTCATCGTGCACGGCCCGAACGCGTACGGCCTGCTGTCCGCGGAGCGGGGGGTCCACCGCCTGGTCCGGATCTCCCCGTACGACGCCCAGAAGCGCCGGCATACCTCCTTCGCCTCGTTCGACGTGATCCCACTGCTGGAGGAACAGGATCAGGACTTCGAGATCGATCCCAAGGATCTCCGGATCGACACGTACCGCTCGTCGTCCGCCGGCGGCCAGCACGTGAACGTGACGGACTCCGCGGTCCGGATCACCCACCTCCCCACCGGCATCCAGGCGGCCTGCCAGAACGAGCGCTCCCAGATGCAGAACCGGGCTGTGGCCATGCAGATCCTGAAGTCGCGACTGGCGGAACGGATGCGCGCCGAGCACCAGCAGAAGCTCGAGGACATCCGGGGCGAACGCCGCGACATCGAGTTCGGGTCCCAGATCCGGTCCTACGTGCTGCACCCGTACCAAATGGTGAAGGACCACCGGACGAACCGGGAGACCTCCGACGTCAACCGAGTGCTGGACGGCGATCTCGACCGGCTGATCGAGGCGGAGCTCCGACGGCGGGCTTCGGATCACCCGAAGGCCTGAGGGTCTTCGCTCCGTCGGTCCCCGGCCGCAACCGGCGGCGGCGTATGCCGGCTCCCACCACGAGGGCCAGCGCCACGGCCCACGCCCCCCACACCACACCGGAGGCGGCCAGGCCCCGGCCCAGGTTGGGGTCGCGGTACACGAGCTCGATGTCGTGTTCGCCGGTCCGGACCGGCACGGCCTGGATGAAGTAGTCGGCGGCCAGGGGCCGCTCCGGCACTCCGTCCACGGTGGCCGTCCACCCCACTCCGAACGCATTGCGGATCACCACCAGCGAGGGGGCCCGCGCGACCACGTGGATCCGGAGGTGCTCCGGGTCCGGCTGCTCCCACTCGGCCGTCCCGGCCCCGCCGCCGGGCGGCTCGAAGCCGGGCTCCCGGAGCACGGTGGCCTGCTGCGCCGGGTTCCACTCGGGCCGGAGGTCCCGCCGGAGCGCCGCCACGTTCGGCAGGACCCGCCAGTGGCGCACGACGGACACCAGGGGCTGCCACCCGTCGACCTCGTACAGCGTGAACCGGCCCTCGGTCGCGACCGGGCGACCGGGGACGAGCGGCGGCAGCACAGTGGGCTGGATCAGCCACCGCGCGCCGAGCAGCCGGAACACCGCGAGGTTCGGCTTGCGGATCACCGCCGCGTTGTAGAAGAGTGGCCGGCCGCCGTTCGCCGCCCGGACGTAGGACCAGTACCGGGTGAGCTGGATGGGGGAGTACCCGTACACGTCCTGGAGGTCGAACAGCATCCCGCGCCCGTTCTCGAGGGCGGGCCACGCGGGCTGGCGCTGGGTGAACAGGTAGCCCTTCACGTAGTACGAGCCCGGTGGAGCCCAGGTCAGGTACCGCCCGGGGTGTCCCTCCATGGCCCGGGCGATGGGCCCCGCGCGGAGGTACGTGTGGACAGGGACGTTCGGCCACCGCAGGGGCTGCGGGCTCACGTTGTGCCCGTTCTCGAGGCCGATGAACACAGTGGGGCCCCGGTACAGCTGCGACCACACGGCCCCCGCCACCAGCTCCAGGGCCAGGACCGCCACCAGGGCCACGGCGGCCCACCGCACGCGGCGTCCCACCGCCACGAACACGGGCGCGGCCACTGCCGCCCCCGCCGCCAGCGACACGAACCGGATGGGGTGGGAGCCCGCCAGCAGGGGCAGGACCAGGAACAGCCCGGCGCCGGGGGCCAGCCACCGGAGGGTTCGAACCCGGTCGAGGGGCCGGTCGATGAACCCCTGGACCCCCAGGGCCCCGAGGACCGGGATCACCAGCAGCCACAGGTACCGCAGCCGCCCGGGGTTGTGCAGGTACACGTCGCCGAACGGCAGGTGGAGGGCCGCCGCGCGGAACCAGCCCGCACCAACGAGCACGTCGAGGGTCATGAGGTAGGTGAGGACCGCCAGCGCGGCGAACGCGCCGGCCAGGTAGCGGCGGCCGTGGGTCCGCGCGGCCGCCGGCGCCGCCAGCAGGACGGTGGCACCCGCGAACGCGCCCGGCGCAGTGCCGACGGCGAACGGCCATCCCGCCCACACCCCGGTGGGGACCAGGGGCTGGTCGGCGATGCCGGCCACCCGGGCCACCGCTCCCCCCACCGCCGCGTAGCCCCCCCGGAGGCTGGTCTTGGGGATGAGCGCCAGCCGGGGGATGAAGATGGCCAGGTTCGCCAGGGGCAGGAATACCAGGAACCCCACGGCCAGCACCGCGGCCCGCTGCCACGACGCGTCGCCGGCCTTCACGTTGCGAACGGACCGGGCGGCCACGTACACCACCGTGGCCAGCGTGCACATGGCCAGGCCGTGGCTCATGTGGGCCACCGCCACCTGGCCCCACGCCACGGCCCCCAGGGCCAGCCACCCCAGCCTCGCGGCGGCGGAGCGGGCGTGCAGGAACCCCGACGCCCCCACCAGCACCAGCGGCGTCCAGGCCAGGGTCCCGGCGAACGGCAGCGACAGGGCCACCGAGGAGGCCGCCATGATCATGGCGAACGACAGCCCGCCCACCGTGGCCGGCACGCGGTGCAGCCCCTCCTTCCGCAGGAACCAGAACAGCCCGAGCCCCGCCACCAGCGGGTTCAGCACGATGAACAGCCGGAGCGCCGTGCCGCAGGAGAACCCGGCGAACAGGGCCATCGGGGCCAGGGACAGCCAGCCGGACTGGGGATCGCTGGCGTAGGGCATCCCGGCCATCTGATACGGGTTCAGCAGCGGGATGTGGCCGGCCGCGAGTGACTTCCCCAGGAAGCACAGATGGGGGAGCCACATGGCCAGGATGTCGGGGTGGTCGTTCGTCAGTCGCGGCGTGAGCAGGTAGCCCCGGGTGGCCACCAGCACGCACGCCACGATGAGGAGCGGTCCGGCGAGCGAGGCCAGGCGTTCGGCCCAGGGGCGGGCCCCGGCCGGGGCGGGGACGGTGGCCGCCCCGGATCGGTCCGCTCCCATCCGCGTAGTATGGCCGCGGGACTCCCGGACGCCTCCCAACGTGGTCCGGGGCCCGCTCGCGGACCGGATCGACACGATCTCACGAGGAGACGCCCATGGACACCGCCACGGAGGTCGAGGGCCGGGAAGCCCTCGTCGAACGGCTCAACGACATCGCCCGAGGACTGCGCGTGACCGACATCGAGATGCTGGTGAAGGCGGGCTCGGGCCACCCCGGCGGCACCCTGTCGTCGGCCGACATCGTCGCCGCCCTGTACTTCCACAAGATGCGCCTGAAGCCCGAGGAGCCCCACTGGCCCGACCGGGACCGGTTCGTGCTGTCGAAGGGCCACTGCATCCCGATCGTGTACGCGGCCCTGGCGAAGCGGGGATTCTTCGAGGAGGATCTGCTGGGCACGCTCCGGAAGTTCGGCTCGCCGCTCCAGGGGCGCCCCGACCGGATCCGCTGTCCGGGCATCGAGGCGGCCACCGGTTCCCTCGGTCAGGGGCTGTCCATGGCCGTGGGCATGGCCATCGCTGGGAAGCTCGACGGCGCCGGGTGGCGCGTGTACTGCATGGTGGGCGACGGCGAGTCTCAGGCCGGGCAGCTGTGGGAGGCCGCGATGCTGGGAGGCCGCCGGGGCCTGTCGAACCTCTGCGTGATCCTCGACCAGAACCAGGTCCAGCAGTCGGACAAGGTCGTGAACATCCTCGACATCGACCCCGTGGGGGCGAAGTGGCGGGACTTCGGCTGGCACGTCCGCGAGATCGACGGCCACGACATGGCGCAGGTCGTCGACGCCCTCGATGAGGCCGAGACCGTCCACGACCGGGGGACCGCGATCGTGGCCCACACCGTGAAGGGCAAGGGCGTCTCCTGGATGGAGCTGAACCCCGACTGGCACGGCAAGGCCCCCTCGGATGAGCAGGGTGCCATCGCCATCGCCCAGCTGAGGGGGGAGATCGACGGCGACGAGAGCCGGCGGCGGTTCGAGGCCCTGGAAGGGAGCAAGTGATGGGGGCCAAGGCGACGCGGGAGGCGTTCGGCGAGGCGCTGGTCGAGGTGGGCGGGGACCCGAAGCACGTCGTGCTGGACGGCGACCTCATGAAGTCGAACATGACGTACCTGTTCAAGGAGGCCTACCCCGACCGGTTCGTCGAGTGCGGGATCGCCGAGTCGAACATGGTGGGCGTGGCCGCAGGCCTGGCCCTGTCCGGCAAGGTGGCCTGGGCCTCGTCGTTCTCGTGCTTCATCACGGGGCGCCTCGAGGTGGTCCGGATGTCCGTGGGCTACAACGAGGCGAACGTCCGGCTGGCGGGAACCCACGCCGGCATCGGGATCGGGGACGACGGCGCGTCCCAGATGGCCCTGGAGGACATCGCGGCCATGCGGGCCCTGCCGAACATGACGGTGATCCAGCCGTGCGACGCCGCGGAGACCGTCGGCGCCGTGAAGTACCTGGCGGACGAGCACGAGGGCCCGGCCTTCCTCCGCCTGACCCGCCAGAAGCTTGACGACGTGAACGGCGACGGTTACCGGTTCGAGTTCGGCAAGGCCGTGAAGCTCCGCGAGGGCCGCGACGTGTGCCTGTTCGCGAGCGGCGCCACCGTGCAGGAGGCCCTGAAGGCCGCCGACGAGCTCAGCGGCGAGGGCATCGAGGCCTGCGTGGTGAACGTCCACACGCTGAAGCCGCTGGACGCCGAGGGGATCGTCCGGGAGGCCGAGCACTGCGGCGGCCGGGCGGTCAGCGTGGAGGATCACAACGTGGTCGGCGGGCTGGGATCGGCCGTGGCCGAGGCGCTGTCCGAGGCCGGCTCGGGGAGCCGCCTCACGATCCTGGGGTGCCGCGACTACGGCCAGTCCGGGTCCGGGGCGGAGCTGTACGACGCGTACGGGATCTCGGCCAAGCACGTGGCCGAGGCCGCCCGGACCGCGGTGGGGCGATCGTCGTAGCAGCTCCTTCCGGCGTCGCTTCGAGTCGGCAAACGGGCGCTGACCTGCTGTTTTCGTCGCCCGAAGGGCCGGAGGAACCTGCTCGGAGTGTTTCCGTCGGCGGGAACCCCCTGCTAGACTCGGCGCCGGTCCCCCAACCTTCCCCTGTGCACCCATGATCAAGTTCGAACGCGTCAGCAAGGTCTACAAGGAGTCCGTCGTCGCGCTCGCCGACGTGAGCCTCGAGATCACGAAGGGCGAGTTCGTGTTCATCGTGGGCCCCTCCGGCTCCGGGAAGTCCACGTTCATCCGGGTCCTGCTGAAGGAGGAGGAGCCCTCCCAGGGCACGATCTGGGTGGCCGGCAAGAACATCACCAAGCTCTCGCGGTGGAAGGTCCCGGAGCTCCGGCGCAACATCGGGACCGTGTTTCAGGACTTCAAGCTCCTGCCGAACAAGACCGTGTTCCAGAACGTGGCCTTCGCCCTGGAGGTCATCGGCAAGCCCAAGCACGTGATCGACTCGCGGGTGCCGGAGATCCTCGAGCTGGTGGGGCTGGGCGACAAGCTCAACAACTACCCCGACGAGCTGTCCGGGGGCGAGCAGCAGCGGGTCAGCGTGGCCCGTGGCTTCGTGAACCGGCCCCTGATCCTGCTGGCGGACGAGCCAACGGGGAACCTCGACCCGGCGACCTCTGTCGAGATCATGAAGCTGCTGGACCGGATCAACCGGATCGGGACCACCGTGGTCATGGCCACCCACGACAACGCGATCGTCGACGCCATGCGGCGCCGGGTCATCGAGCTGGACTCGGGCAAGGTGGTCCGGGACCAGTCCCGGGGGGTGTACGGATATGGCGCGTAGGTTCGAGTACTACTTCCGCGAGACGGTCTCCGGCCTCAAGCGCAACGGCCTGGTGGCGTTCGCGGCGGTGGCCACGGTGTTCATCTCGCTGTTCCTGCTCGGATCGGCGCTGCTCATCGGCAAGCAGGTCAACCTGGTGGTCGACGCGTCGACCGAGAACGTCGAGGTCGCCGTGTTCCTCCAGGACGACATCTCCCCGAGCGACAAGGCCCGGATCGAGCAGCGGCTGGACGGCATGCCCGAGGTGGCCAGCGTCAGGTACGAGTCGAAGGAGGAGGCCCTCCAGCGCTTCAAGCACGATTTCCAGAACCAGAAGAACCTGTGGGAGGGGGTGTCGGCGGACGCGCTCCCGGCCTCCTTCCGGGTCAAGCTGGCGGACCCGGAGAAGTTCGAGGTGGTCGCGGCCCAGCTCGAGGGGCAGCCGGGGGTCGAGAAGATCCGTGACGAGCGCGAGACGCTGAACAAGCTGTTCGCCATCTCCAACGTGCTCCAGTGGGGGGCCATCATCGCGTTCGTCGTGATGCTGGTCGCGGCCGTGGGCCTCATCGCGAACACGGTGCGGATGGCCGTGTTCGCCCGCCGCAAGGAGATCGGGATCATGCGGCTCGTGGGGGCGACGAGCTGGTTCATCCGGGTTCCGTTCCTGGTGGAGGGGCTGGTGGCCGGGGTGATCGGCTCGGTGCTCGCCATCGTGACCCTGCTGGTGCTCCAGAAGGTGTTCTTCGCGTCGATCCACCACAACGTCCGGTTCCTGCCGTTGCTCGGGCCCGACGCCGTGTACACGCTGGTCCCGCTGCTGGTCGCCGTCGGCGTGATCGTGGCCATCTTCGCCAGCTGGATCGCCATGCGCCGGTTCCTGGAGGTCTGACCGGGACCGGTGGGCGCCAAGCCGGCCGGCGAGCGGGTCGTCGCGTCGAACCGCCGGGCCCGGTTCGACTACAACATCACGGAGACGGTCGAGGCCGGCCTGGTCCTCTCCGGCTCCGAGGTGAAGTCGCTCCGGGACGGGCAGGCATCACTGGGCGAGGCCTTCGCGCGCGCCGACGGACGCGAGGTGTGGCTGGAGAACATGCACATCGCGCCCTACGAGCAGGGCGAGAAGCGCGGCTACGACCCCCGCCGCCGGCGCAAGCTCCTGCTGCACCGCAAGGAGATCGACCGGCTGATCGGCGTCACCGCCGAGAAGGGCCTCACGCTGGTCCCTCTGCGCGTCTACTTCTCCCATGGGCTGGCCAAGGTCCTGATCGGGGTGGGCAAGGGCAAGCAGCGCTTCGAGAAGCGCGACGCGGTCATCGAACGGGAGCACCGCCGGGAGATGGAGCGGGCCACGTCCCACCGCCGGCCGAGGTCGTGACGTTTCCGCCCGCGGCAGGCCGGGTACGCGTCGTGGAACCAGATCAATCACCGCTGCCCGCGGAGCCGGATTGGGCGGAAGGGGATGACATGAGCACGCGTTTCCGGTTCACGGTGATCGGTAAGTACGACAGTGCCAGCCGCCACGAGCCACAGATCACCGCCAACATGTCGGCGGGTTCGGGCGACCACTTCGTCCATTCCGGAACGTTCACCATGAGCGAGTCCGAGTGGTCGACGCTGATCGGGGCCCTCGAGAAGAGCATCCCGGGAGACGTCGAGGTCGAGGACGCGCGGCATCTCCTGGACGAGATCGAGTCGTCCGGCGTGGACGTCAAGCGAACCGCGTAGCGCCGACCCGCGTCCCGGCTTGTCCTCGCTCCCGTTCGTCAGCACAATGCCGGGTGCGGCCCGGGAGGAGGAGGACGATTCGGTGACGCGCGTCGAGGTCGATACGCACACGAAGCTCGCACCGGAGCAGGTTCGGGCCGCGTTGCTGGACTTCAGCGATCGCCGGCCCGACATCTGGCCGGGCCTGTCCCGCGAGTACTGGAAGTTCTACTCGACCTCGGGGACGACGGCAGAGGTCCGGGAGGGAAGCACGAAGCCGGTCAGGATCTGGGCCCGCGAGCTCTACGACTGGTCGGATCCCGAGGTCGTTCGGTGGGAGATGATCGAGAACCCGGGCGTGATGGAGCCGGGGAGCTACGTCAGCGCCCGGATCGTGAAGGCGTCGGACGGCGGGAGCGACATCCACCTCGTGTGGGACCGCACGCCGATCAACTTCAAGGGCAGGTTCGTGGCGTTCTTCATGAAGGCGACGAGGTTGAAGCCGATCGGGAAGTACGTCACGAAGTGCCTCGACAAGCTGGCGGACGAGGGATACGCGGCGTCCGGCCCGACCCTCCCCCCCGACGCAGGGTCCGCCGCCGGCTGACGCGGGCCGCGGGGCCCACCTCACCAGAACAGCGATACCCACTGGTTGGCCACCGAGTTCAGCGCGTCGAGCAGCGCGCTGTGGTGGCCGGCGTGGACCCGCAGCACGCATCGGGGATCCGGACCGTGTGATGGGTCCCGTCGGCCTGCGCCGTCCGCCGGCGATGTCGAACTGGAGCGCGCCCCGGTCGGCCTCCTCCTCGGCCTTCTCCCCGCGGAGCTGCCGCATGGGGTCACGCAGACGTGGCCGCCATCCACCAGGCTCATCGCCCGGGCCGCCGTGTCCACGTTCACGCCGAACACGTCCACGGCCTGTCCGTCCTCGCCCTCGACCCGGACCTCGCCCATGTC
>DASWED010000015.1:0-35866 GCA_036394995.1 Actinomycetota bacterium | reverse complement strand
CCAAAGGGAGCGGTCTGTAAAATCGCCGGCGTAGCCTACGGAGGTTCGAATCCTCCCCCTCCCACCAACCGACCGACCACCACCGCCCGCCCACCACTGACCGACGAACGAACCAAATGCCTCTGACCGGCGCAGGTGCGCGAACGGTGCGCACTCATGAGTCTCAGCCGGTTGCCGAGGAGCCTCGCGATCCCGAAAGGGTCCAGTGCCCAGCCCACGGAACCCGGTCTCCTCGGCCAGCTCGGAGCGAGGATCTTGAGCGCCACCCTGCGCTCCAAGCCGACCTGCTCGTGGAGGAAGACCACGCTCATGCTCCCCCGGCCGGGCAAGCGCTCGATGCGGTAGCCGCGACGGTGGTCCCGATCCCTGAGACGGCGCTCATGGAGAGACCGGCCGAAGGGGACTGACCGCCCTCGCGTGGCCATCGTCGTCGAGGGCGGCGACGCTCCAGGTCGATCCCGACTCGATCCTCGGTCCAGCTTCCGCCGGGGGACGGGGCCTGGGCAGGCCGCCCAGCCAGACAGACGTCCCCGCTCCCTCCCACGCCCACAGCGGGTGTCCCTGCGCATCGAGCACGAACAGCCGGTAGACGGTCGCACCCTCCACGGCCTGCCACCTGAACTTGGGCACGGCGCCGGCGTGCGCGGTGGGTGGATCGAGCAGCTCGATCTCCTCCTCGATGCCGGACACCGTGATGGGCTCGCCCGGCTGTGCCGGCGAGGGCTCCGACGTGGCGACGCCCGGCGACTCGGAGGCGCCGCCGCTGGGACCTTCAGCGGTCGCTTCGCCCGCCGTCTGGGACGCCGGGTGGCTGGGCCCACCGGACGCTGCAGGGCTGGGCGTCCGGGACGTGCGACCGCTCGAGCATCCCACCGCGATCGCCAGCGTCAGGATCAACGTCAGGCCGAGCCGGAGGACGCGCATCGGCGATGCTTCAGCCGCCACCGGACAGCCTTTTCGCGGCCGCTTCGGCATCCTCGGCCAACTCCGTCAATCCGGCTTGCTTCGCTCCAACCGCGATGTCGTCCACTGTCTGGACGTCCCCCGAGTCCTCGGCTTGATCGAGCTTCTGCAAGAGCACGTCCTCGAACTTGTCCAGGAGCGCCTGGGCCTCGGTCGAGTCGATGAGGGCGCCGGTACGCACTCCCGCGGCCAGCAGCGCGAGGACCTCCTGAGCCGTGAGCTTCTCGGGGAAGTCGAGCACCTGGGAAACGACCTGCCGGAAGAGCTGATCGAACTCCGATGGGGCGGTGCTCTTCAGCCCCGGTGGCAGCGGAACGCACGGGACGAGCTCGAGGATGCGGGCGTTGAGATCCTCCACCGCGTCGACGAGCTCTTCGAAGTCGCCCAACGAATACGCCTCGGGGTGAGCCGCCAGGTTGACCAGCGAGCGGACCACCGTCTCGTACTCGTCCAGCAGCTCCTTGTACTGGCTGCCATACCGCGCCCGGAACGCCACGAAGGGGGCCGAGGCGTGGACACCTCCGAGGAGGCCGGCCCGGACCGACTCGCTGACGAGGTCCCCGAAGACCCGCGTGCAGCTGGCGAATCTTGGCGAGAAGGCGAACCGGACCGGACCGCCGAACTGGATGGGGATGCCGTTCGCCGTCCCGGCGAAGTCCACGTCCCCCTCCGCCAGAACTGAGGTCGCGGTCCCCGAGAGCTCGAGGGTCCCGGACATGTAGACGTCACCCGGTCCTGCCGGGGTGTCGACCTCACCGTGGCCCGAGACCTTCATCGTGCCGTCGGTGACCTCGTCGCCTTCCACGGTGAGGTCGAAGGTCACGTTTGCGTCGGCGAACCCGAACAGCCCTGTTCGCTGGACGGTGCCCTTGTAGAGGGCCCTGCCCTGCCATATTCCCGGCGGGAACGCCGCCTCTTCGTCACGAACCGATGGATGAGCGGTCGGTACGTGTCCTGCGAGCGACGGAGACGAGAGCGGCAGGACGAAGGCGACGACAACCGAGAGCGACGCGCGGACTCGAGCCATCGCCCCCCGCCGCATCGTGACCTCCTCCGGCCGCGCCCGGTGGAGACGCGGACCGTCCTGGCGCATTCTGCCACGATCCGCCTCGAGACCGATCACGCGGCGTGACGCGAGATTTCCACCACACGAGGGGACGCGGAACCCCCGGGAGCGTGCCTGCGATGACGATGGCGCGGAGCCGGACCGCGAGAATTGGGGTCTCCGAGGCCAGCCCATCCCCGGGCCACGAGGAGGTCCGCTCCCAGCGTGAATTCGGGCAGCCCGGTCCACTGGAGGCACAGGTGCGCAGTAGGTGCGCAATCCCTGAGACGAACATGCAGGTCAGAGGTGTTGACGGAATCCTCCCCCTCCCACTCACGGAACGACTCGTGAAACTGACCTCCTCTTGCGAGCGGTGCGCGATGCCGTCGAGCATCGTGTCGACGACCTTGCGGACGAGCCGGGGTGTGATGGCTCCGCCGCTCAGGGGTTCGCCAACGACGTTGAACGATCGGTGGGACCGGAAGGGTCTTTCCGGACTCGTCTCGGTCGCCTAGACTCGGGCCGTCCGTGGCCCGCCCGCGGTCCGCAGTCCGCGGTGGATGTCCAACCGATTGTCGAATGAGGGGGGAGTTGTCATGTCGAGTGTGATGGCCGGCTCCGCGCGCCGAGGCCGGACGCGCCGGGGGCGAGCTGCGATCGCGGTGCTCACGGCGACTGCCCTGGTCACCCTCGCCGGGCCCTCGGCTCGGGCAGCGGCGCCGGGCGTGAACGGGGCCGTGGCCTTCTTCCGGAGCGACTCCCAGGCCGTCGGGATCTTCACCAAGGCGCCCGCCCAGCAGGCGGTGGAGCGGGTCGACCTCCAGGGGTGGTGGGTGGACGGGCTGGCCTGGTCGCCGGACGGCTCGCGGATCGCGTACGACGTCCAGGGCACGTTCCCCAATCCGATCGACGTCGTCGACGCGGACGGCGGGAACCAGCACCCTGTCGTCTCGTTCCAGAACGCCGTGCCGAAGTGGCCGAGCTGGAAGCCCGACGGGTCGCAGATCCTGTTCACGAAGGCCACCTTCACCCAGTCCGACACCCGCGAGGACCTGTGGGTCGTGAACGCGAACGGGTCGAACCCGCACGTCCTGGTCTCGACGCCGTCGTTCGACGAGGAGAACGCCTCGTGGTCGCCGAGCGGGTCCTGGATCTCGTTCGAGAGTCCCGATCCGAACACGGGTCACCAACGCCTGTACGTGATGAAGCCCGACGGGACGGGGCGCCGCCTCCTGGGCAATGGGTACGGCGCATCGTGGGCGCCGGACGGCTCCCGGATCGCGTTCGCGAACCGCGACATCTTCACGATCCGGCCGGACGGGACCGGCCTGCACCGGGTCACGTACGTCAGGGGCGGCAACGAGGCCGCAGAGCCCGGGTGGTCGCCGGACGGCTCGTCCATCGTGCTCCAGGAGACGAGGACCTCGGGCGTCCGCATCGACACCGTGGACCTCGACGGCTCGACACTCGTCCCGTTCACGGACGGGACCTCCGACCACATCCCCGACTGGCAGCCGCTCGCCCGGCCCCCGGCCTCGGCGGACCTCGCCGTCGGGCAGTCGGTCGCGTCGCACCCGTTCGTCACGAACAGCAACGTCACGTTCACCGTGAGCGTGCGCGACCTGGGCCCCGCCGTGGCGACCGACGTCGTGGTAACCGACCACCTGCCACCGGGGACCACGCTCGTGTCGGCGACGGGAACCGGGCTGAGCTGCCAGGGGACCGGTCCGGTCGCCTGTACGGCGAACACGCTCGCGGCCGGCCCGGCCGCGAAGCTCACGCTGGTGGTTCGCTCGGCGCACCCGGGGATCCTCCGCAACGTCGCCACTGCGGACGCCTCCACGGCGGACCCGGTCCCCTCGAACGACGGGGCCGACGGGGTGGCGGCCGTGCGCGCCCCCGGCCCGGCCGCGCCGTCCGACTTCAACGGCGACGGGAGGCCCGACCTCGCGGTCACGAGCGAGGAACCGCGCTACGGGGCCGGCGCGGTGACCGTGGCGCCGGGCACGGCGAACGGCATCGACCCCGATGCCGCGACCTACGCGTCGGATCTCTACCCCTACTCCTGGGGCTGGAGCGTCGCGACCGGCGACTTCGACGGCGACGGCTTCACCGACCTGGCCGGCGGGGCGCCGCAGGCGTACCGCGGGATCAACGTCGTCGGCGCGGTCGGCGTGTTGTACGGCTCGGCGCGCGGGCTCGACCGGGACAGTTGGCAGTTCATGGACGAGGCCACCCCCGGCATCGACGCCACGCCGAAGCAGTTCGAGGTGTTCGGCAACGCGGTCGCCGCGGGCGACTTCAACGGCGACGGGCGGGACGATCTGGCCGTTGGCGCGTGGCGGGAGGCGCGGTCGGGAGCCACCGGGTATGTGTACGTGATCCCGGGCTCCCCGTCCGGGTTGCAGCCCTCCAAGACGAAGGAGTTCTCCGGGATCACCCCCGGCCTTCCGGGCACGGCCACCGATGCCACCTACTTCGGATTCTCGCTGGCCGCCGGCGACTTCGACGGCGACCATCGCAGCGACCTCGCCATCGGGACGCTCACGGGCGGATCGGGGCCGGGCGCCGTGTACGTGCTCCAGGGCTCGGCCTCGGGGCTGACCACGAACGGGGCGCGACGCTTCGACGAGGACACCCCCGGCATCCCGAGCGACCTGGCCGGGGAAGAGCAGTTCGGCTTCGCGGTCGCGGCGGGCGACTTCGGCAGGGGCCGGCACGTCGATCTGTCGGTGGGCGCGCCGGGCGAGGACGGGCAGCGCGGAGCGGTGTTCGTCTTGTTCGGCACGAACACCGGCATCACCGCCACCGGAGCGCAGAAGCTCTCCCTGGCCACGCCCGGGATGGCCGGCGCGAACACCAGGGACGCGGGATTCGGGATCTCCCTCGCAGCCGGGAACATGAACGGCGCCGGCCCCCGGGATCTGTCGGTCGGAGTGCAGTACGGCGGTGGGCCCGGTGCGGTCAACGTGCTGTACGGCGGCACGAAGGGGCTCAAGGCCCAGGGGAGCCGGCAATTCCAACAGGGCGTGGGCGGCGTCCCGGGGACCGGGTCGCGGACGGCGTACTTCGGCTCCACGCTCGCGGTGCTCGACGTCGGCCACGGCGGACAGGCGGATCTCGTGGCCGCGGCCTCCGACGAGACGATCGGGCACGCCAGCGGCGCGGGCACGATCACGATCCTGTACGGGTCGACCTCGGGCGTCACCGCGACCGGGGCGAAGCGTGACACGGCGGCCGACTTCGGCGATCCGATGGACGTCGAGTACGACGGGCGGTTCGGCATCGGGCTCGGCTGAGCGATCGTCTCCGGTCCTGTCGCTGTCCGTGACCGCGGATCACGTCAGGCTGTAGGCCACCGTCGCGTAGTCGTAGCTGGGCGATCCGTGGCTCTCCCCGGTCACGAACACCGCGGACCCGTTCGGGCTCACCGCCAGGGCCTCGGCCGCGTCGAACCTGTTGACCGGGCCGTCGTATCGCCTCAGCCACATCCGGGCGCCGGTGGAGGCGGCGTAGGCCACGGTGGCGTAGTCGTAGCCGCTCCCGGGTCCGGGGCTTGCCCCGGTCACGAAGACGGCGGACCCGTCCGGGCTCACGCCCAGGTCCCTGGGGGCGTCGCAACAGCCCGCCGGGCCGTCGTACCGCTTCAGCCACAGCTGCGCCCCCGTCGAGGCGTCGTAGGCAACGGTGGCGTAGTCGGAGTCGCTCAGGGAGCCGAAGCTCTGTCCGGTCACGAACACCGTGGACCCGTCCGGGCTGACGCCAAGGCCGCGCGTGAAGTCGAAGAAGTGCCCCGGCCCGTCGTACCGCTGCACCCACAGCCTGGCCCCGGTGGAGGCGGCGTAGGCGAAGGTGACGAAGTCGGCGGAGTTCGATGCGGAGCTGTATCCCGTCACGAACAGGGTGGACCCGTCCGGACTCGGCGCCAGAGCGTAGCCGTAGTCGACGTCGTGCGCCGGGCCGTCGTACCGCTTCACCCACTGCCTGGCCCCGGTGGCAGCGGCATAGGCCAGGGTGGCGTAGTCGCCGCCCGGGTTGGATCCGTCGCTCGATCCGGTGACGAACACGGTGGCCCCGTCCGGGCTCACGACCAACGCGTGAGCCACGTCGAAGCCGTTCCCCGGCCCGTTGTATCGCTTCGCCCACAGCCTCTCCCCGGTGGAGGCCGCGTAGGCCACGGTGGCGTAGTCGTGGTCGCTCGCCGTTCCGGCGCTCGATCCGGTGACGAACACGGTGGCCCCGTCCGGGCTCAGCCCGACGTCACTGGCTTCGTCGTCACCGTTCCCGGGCCCGTTGTAGCGCTTCGCCCACAGCTGCGCGCCGGTGCCAGCGGCGTAGGCCACGGTGGCGTAGTCGTCGTCGCTCCCCGACCCGGGGCTCGCCCCGGTCACGAACACGGTGGTCCCGTCCGGGCTCACCGCGATGGCGTTCGCGAAGTCCACGTCGTTCGCCGGGCCGTCGTAGCGACTCAGCCACAGCTTCGCCCCGGTGGACGCCGAGTAGGCCACGGTGACGTAGTCCAGGCTCGTCGCCCCGACGGCGGATCCGGTCACGAACACCGCGGAAGCGTCGGGGCTCACCACCACTGCGTGGCCCACGTCGTCGCCGTTCCCCGGCCCGTTGTACCGCTTCGCCCACAGTGCGTGGCCCGGTGTGGCCGTCGCCGCTCCGGCCGCCGGATGGACCCCCCCCAAGCACATGATGACCGCGGAGATGGCCACGAGCACCGAACGAGCGCGCGATCCACGCATCAGACCCTCCTTCTGGCACAGGCGCGGCGGAGCGGTTTGCCTCCGCGTCGACTTCAGGACGCGCGAGCCCGGGATTCGGTTGCAGGGACCGCGATGGCAGAATGGCCTGGCTCAACGGCCAGGGAGGCCAGGCTGGACCCCAGCGAGACGACCGGGCGGCGGTGGCCGAAGGACGTCGTCGTCGACATCGTTCGGCAGGACCTGGGGCTCAGGGACCTCCCCGAGGGTGACGCGCTGCCCGAGACGGGCTGGGTGAGGATCTTTGCTGCGGTTGCGTCCTTGCTACGGTTCGGCAATGTCCGTGGGCCCGCTCGGACGGGGGAATCGGTGGGTGGGGATTACGTCGGTGGACCGGTCTGGGCATCGCAGCGCGACATGGAGATCGCCGGGCGGCCCACGGGCAGGCACGTCAGGCGTTCGGTGCCATCGCGTAGTCGCCGTCGACCGGCCGTCGCGGCCGACGCGATGGTGCCAGAGCCAGGCGACGATGCCCCGCGCCGAGTTTCTGAGAACATCCCACGACTGACGCGCGACCTCGATCGACGGCCCAGCTGATCGGGCCTGGAGGTGTTCGGGACTCGGATGTTCAACTGGTGGGTGCTCGTCCATCTGACGGGCGTGTTCGTGTTCCTGCTGGCCCACGGCGTCTCCGTGGGAGTGCAGTTCCGGCTGCGCAAGGAGCGCGACCCCCACAAGGTGGTTGCGCTGCTCGAGCTGTCGGGGACGTCGGTCCAGGGCTTCTACATGGGCCTGGGGATCCTGCTGGTCGGCGGGTTCGCGGCGGTCGCGACGGGCCACCTGTGGGGGAAGTCCTGGATCTGGGCCTCGGTGGGCGTGCTGGTGCTGACGTCGGCCGCGATGCTGGGGATGGCCAGGCCGTACTACCGGCGGGTCGGGGTGGTGGCCCGCGCGATGGCCGGCGGCTCCGAGGCCGTCACCGCCGAGCAGTTCGACGGGGTCCTGCGGGAGACCCGGTCGATCTCCGTGGCCGCCATCGGGCTCGTGGGGCTGGCGGCCATCCTCTACATGATGGTGATGAAGCCCGCCTTCGGGCAGGGCCAGAGCGGCGAGGGAGGGACGCAGGCCGAGGGATGCCGGCCGGCCGCCACGATCCGGGTCTCGGCCTCCGGCGACGCCTTCGACACCGACTGCCTGGCCGCTCCGGCCGGGCAGCCGTTCGAGATCGTGTTCGACAACGAGGACACGGACTCCCACAACGTGGCCATCTACGACGGGCAGACCAACCTGTTCCGGGGCGAGATCTTCCAGGGGGCGAAGACCGAGACGTATCACGTGCGGGCCCTCAAGGAAGGGACGTACTCGTTCCAGTGCGACGTGCACACGTTCATGAAGGGTGAGTTCAGGGTGGAGGCCGTGCAGCCGAGCCCGGCGGGGTCGGGCTCCGGGGCACCGTCCCCCTCGGGAGGATAGGGGCATGGGCTACAAGCGGATCCTGGTGGGGACCGACGGGTCGGAGACGGCGGCTGTCGCGGTGTCGGTGGCGGCGCGCCTGGCCGCCCGGTGCGACGCCGACCTGCTCATCGCCATGGGCTGGGAGCCGCCGCACCTCGACGCGGAGACCGCCCGGGAGGTCATGGGCTACGCCAAGGACAGCGTGGCCCGCGACGGGCTCCGGGTGAGCATCGAGGGACAGATCGGGGAGGGCTCGGCCGTGCTGGTGGACCTGGCCAAGCGGCGCGAGGCCGACCTCATCGTGGTGGGGAACAAGGGCATGGGGAAGGCCCGCCGGTTCAGCCTGAACGCCGTGCCGGACCGCGTGGCCCACAACGCGCCGTGCGACGTGCTCATCGTGAAGACCACCCACCACGACGAGCCCGTGGACCGGGCCGAGGGCCTGTGGACACACATGGTGGTGGGGACCGACGGCTCGCCGACCGCGTCCGAGGCCGCCAGCAAGGCGTTCGAGCTGGCCATGATGGTCCGGGCCGAGGTGACGCTGGTGTACGTGGGCGACGCCATCCTGGGCGCCATCGCGCTGGAGGACACGGCGAAGAGCCGGATCGGACGGACCACCGTCAACCCCCGCGTGTTCGCGGACGGCGAACCGGCCAGGGTGATCTGCCGGGCGGCCAGGGAGGCCGGGGCCGACCTCCTGGTGGTCGGGAACAAGGGCATGTCGGGGCCGCGCCGGTACCTCCTGAGCTCGGTGCCGAACGAGGTGGCGCACTCCGGGCGGGGCGACGTCCTGGTGATCCGAACCGTGGGGCGGACCGTGGAGGACCTCCGGCCCGGCCATGGCGGGGTGGTCCTGTCCGGCGGGGCCAAGGTGGCCGCGTACCTCGACGAGCAGGGGGCCCTGCACGCGGTGTCGCCGCGGTGCACGCACATGGGGTGCACCGTGGACTGGAACGAGGCCGAACGGACGTGGGACTGCCCGTGTCACGGATCGCGCTACGACTTCGACGGCCACGTGATCCACGGCCCGGCCCAGAAGGACCTGGATCCCGTATGAGTCGGGCGCCCGCCGGGCGCCGGCCGGCGTGACGGGCGGCATGCGCGGCGGGCCCTCCCGCGTGGTGATCGTGGGCGCCGGCCTGGCCGGGGGGAGCGCCGCCCTGGCCCTCCGGGAGGCGGGGTTCGACGGCGAGGTGGTCCTCGTCGGCTCCGAGGCCCACCCACCGTACGCGCGGCCGCCGATGTCGAAGGAGTTCCTCCGCGGCGAGCGGGTGTTCGAACAGGCCCTGCTCCGGCCGGCGGACGAGTACGAACGCCTGGGGATCGAGCTCAGGAACCCCGCCGTCGCTGTTGCCATCGACCCGGCGGCGCGCGAGGTCCGGCTGGCGGGCGGCGAGGCCCTGCCGTACGACCGCCTCATCCTGGCCACGGGCTCCCGGAACCGGCCGCCGGGGGTCCCGGGCGAGGAGCTCGCGGGGGTCCTGGACCTCCGGACGGTGGAGGACGCCGAGCGGATCCGGCGGCAGGCCCACCCGGGGAGCAGGGTCGTGATCGTCGGGATGGGGTTCATCGGCTCGGAGGTGGCGGCGTCGCTCCGGTCCCTCGGCCTGGAGGTCACCGCGGTGCTCACCGGCGGCGGGCCCCTCGACCGCGTGCTGGGCCCCGAGGTGTCCGCGGTCCTGGCGGCGATCCACACGGAGCACGGCGTGCACCTGGTCCGGGGGGCCCGCGTGGCCGCGTTCGAGGGATCGAACGGGCGGGTGGAGCGGGCCGTCACCGACTCCGGGCAGGGGATCGAATGCGACTTCGCGGTGGTCGGAGTGGGCGTGGTGGCGAACGTGGAGGTGGCCGCGGAGGCCGGGCTGACGGTGGAGAGCGGGGGGGTGGCGGTGGACGAGTGGTGCGGCACCGGGACGCCGGACGTGCTGGCGGCGGGCGACGTGGCCTCCTTCCCCTACCCGGCCGCGGGACGCCGGATCAGAGTGGAGCACTGGCACCACGCGATCCGCCACGGGCAGGCCGCGGGGCTCGCCGCGGCGGGGGAGGGCCGGCCCTACGCCGAGCTCCCGTGGTTCTGGTCGAACCAGTACGAGCACAACGTGCAGGTCCTGGGGTGGCACCGGACCTGGGACGGGTTCGAGGTCCGGGGGTCGCCGGAGGAACGGAGCTTCGTGGGGTTCTACCTGGAGGGCGGGGCGGTCCGGGCGGCCGTGGCCCTGAATCGCGGCCGCGAGCTCCGGGGGGCCACCGAGCTCATCCGGGCCGGAGCGAAGGTGGACCCGGCCGCCCTCCGGGACCAGTCGGTGGACCTCCGCTCGCTGGGTGCCTGACGAGGCCCCGGATCAGCCCCGGCGACCCCAGCCCTTGCCGTACAGGTCGCTCGCCGGGTCGAAGAACCCGCCGGCCGGGCGGGCGTGGGCGTGCCAGTGGTCGGGGATCCGGCGACGCTCGCCGTCGATCCAGAAGCCCCGCGGGTAGCGTTCGGCGGCCACCGACGACAGCCGCTCCAGCAGGTCCCGCTCCAGGTCGTCGTGGGGGAGCCCATGGCGACGCCACACGATCATGGGCGTGGCGCACACCAGGCAGTCGGCCACCCAGCACTCCTCGTCCTCGAAGTGCCACGGCGTGACCTGTTCGGCCCGGCACAGCAGGCATCCCTCGTCGAACTCGTCGACGTCTCCGACCTCATCGAACGAGCGCAATCCTGTCTCCCACCTCCACGGCGTGTTCGGCGAAGAACCCCCGGTGGACCTCCAGGGCCCCCACGAACGGCCGGTCGGGCCGGTACGTGGGGCACGGGCCGGCCCGGCACGGGGCCATGTCCATGATCGCAGCGATCCGCCGGTCCCGCCCCCAGAACGCGATCGACAGCGGCAGCGGCGTGTCCTTCATCCAGAAGGCCGACGACGACGGGTCGTCGAACACGAACGCCATCCCGCCGTCGGGGGCGAGGTCCCGCACGTTCATCAGGCCCCGCTCGCGGGCAGCCGGCGTGTCCGCCACCGCCACGTGGACCACCACCGGACCGCCCGACGTCTCGATCCGCGCCGTCGACCCGGCGTCCCGGCCGGTGTGCGAGCACGCCACCAGCCCGACCGCGACGGTGGCAATCAGGACGAACCTCCGCATGCCCCACATGGTGCCACCGATCGATGTGATTCCGTGGGCGGTGGGACGGCGGCCGGTGCCGTCAGTGGGGCTCGTGGGGGCCAGCGATGGTCTCCAAGGCCGAGGCGACGTTGCCGAGCTGGGCCCGACTGAGCTGCCCGGTGAAGTGCTCCCGGATGCCCCGGAGGTGGGTCCGGGCCGCCCTCCTGACCCGGGCACGCCCCGAGTCGGTGAGCTTGGCGAGCACCACGCGGGCGTCCTCGGAGTCACGCAACCGTTCGACGAGGCCGTCATCGGCCAGACGATCCACCACGCGGGTGAGCCCGGACGGAGACATCAGCACGCGGCGGGCGAGGTCGGTCATCCGCAGGCTCCGGCCGGGGGCGCGGGCCAGGCGGACGAGGACGTCGTACTCGCTCAACCCCAGCCGGTGCTCGTTCCTGAGCTCGGCGTCGAGGGTCCGGGTGACGCGCTCGTGGGCGTGCAGGAACGCCTGCCACGCCGCCATCTCCCTCTCCGTCAGGGTCTCCGCCATCGCCCTCCAACCTAGCACAGGTTATTTGCACGTACAAGCAAAGACCTGCTATGCTTCGGTTCGCACCGCAAATATTGCTCTGTCAAGTAAGTGGCATCGCGTGAGGAGGCCCCGACGATGGAGTTCGGACTGAACGTGTCGCCCTCGACGGACGGTGACCCGGTGGCCGCCGCGAGAAGGGCGGAGGACCTCGGATACGACTTCGTCTCGGCGAACGACCACCTGCACGGCCGCAACGCCCGATACGAGACGTGGACCATGCTGTCGTGGATCGCCGCGGCGACCTCCCGGATCCGGGTGGCCAGCCGCGTGCTCGCGGTGCCGTATCGGCACCCCGCCGTGCTGGCGAAGATGGCGGAGTCGTTCGACCGCCTGTCGGGCGGGCGGCTCATCCTGGGGATGGGCGGCGGCTACAGCGACGAGGAGTTCCGGGCGTTCGGGCTGGGGGAGCGGTCGCCGCGGGACAAGGTGGACGGCCTGGAGGAGGCCATCCGCATTGCCCGGGGGCTGTGGTCCGAGGCCGGGTTCACGTTCGACGGCCGGCTGTACCGGACGGAGGGCGCCGAGCTCGAGCCCAAGCCCTCGCACCGCATCCCGATCTGGGTGGGCACGTACGGCCCCCGCGCCCTGGCCCTGACCGGCAGGGTGGCCGACGGGTGGATCCCGACGTTCGAGCTCGCGCCGCCGGAGGCCGTCGGGCCCATGCGCGATCGCATCCTGGCGGCGGCGCGCGAGGCCGGCCGGCAACCCGAGGAGATCACGTTCGTCTACAACCTGGACATCCGCATCGACGAACGCGCCGACCTCCCGCCGGACGTCGTGTCCGGCTCCCCGGACGCCCTGGTCGACCGGCTGGTCTCGTTCGCCGGGCTCGGGTTCACCGCCATGAACCTGTGCATCGCGGGGCCAGGCGAGGACGAACAGGCCGAGCGCCTGGCGAGCGAGGTGATCTCAGCGGTGCGGGCCGCAGCCTGACCGGGGGCGGGCGGACGCGGAGTCCGACAGGCCCCGACGGTATCGTTCGGTGGTGGATCCGGAGTCGCATCGGGCGGCGACCGAGCGGTGGCGCGAGCACCGGATGGCAGCTCTGCACCGCTCCGACGGCTGGCTGGCCCTGGCCGGGCTGGTGTGGCTCCGCGACGGCTCGAACAGCGTCGGCTCCGATGCCTCGTGCGACGTCGTGCTGCCGGAGGGGCCGCCGCACGCGGGTTCCGTGGTGGTGCGCGAGGGGCGCGCCACCCTGCTCCTGGCGTCGGAGGCAGGACCCGGAAGGAACGGCGAGGCGGCGACCGTGGTCGACCTGCGCGACGACCTCGCGGGCGATCCCACGTCCGTACAGGTCGGCCCACTGCGGCTCACCGTGATCAATCGTGAGGGCCAGCTGGCGATCCGGGTGTGGGACCCGGACCGGCCCCGGCGTTTCCGGGTCACACGGGTGGACCACTATCCGGTCGACATCCGGTGGCGCGTCGAGGCACGGCTGGAGCCGGACTCCTCGCCGCCCGAGGTGCTGGCCCCCACGGTGGTGGGCCCGGGCCAGACCTACCCGGTGCTCGGGCGGATGGTCTTCGAGCACGAGGGCGCGACCCACGGTCTGCTGGCCTACGACGAGCTGGGCGCCCACGACCCGTTCATCGTCTTCGGGGACCTCACCAATGCGGACGAGACGTACGGTGGCGGTCGGTATCTGTACGCGGAGGGACCGGATGAGTCGGGCCGTGTGGTCCTGGACTTCAACCGCGCATACAACCCTCCCTGCGTCTTCACCCCGTACACGGTCTGCGCGCTGGCCATGCCCGGCAACCGGCTCCCCTTCCGAGTGGAGGCCGGCGAGAAGCGCTTCGCCTCGACGAGCTCGAAGGAGGTATCGCGTTCGCCGAACGCATGACGCGTCCTGCGTCGTGATCCGGTGGGGAGGCTCGTCAGCCGTCGAGGATCGCCAGGTCGAGCCGGCGAAGGCGCTGGGGGTCGGCGACCATGTCGATCGCGACGATCTTGCCGTCCGAGATCGTGAAGCCGAAGACGACGCGCGGCCGTCCGCCCTGAGCCCACACAAGTCCAGCGGCGCCATCCACGAGCGCCGGCCGTGCGGCCCGGGCGCGCCCCGCGAAGGTTTCGGCCACGGCGGCCGCACCGCGGACCTCTTCCGGCGAGCCGATGGCCACGGCCGCGCGGTCGGACCGGAGCACGACGTCGGGGTCGAGCACCGCGAGGAGCGCGTCGAAGTCACCGCCGCGTGACGCGGCGAGGAAGGCGTCGACGACCTCCCGCTGGCGGGCCAGATCGACGTCGGGATCCGGCTCGGCGCCCTGCACCCGGCGACGCGCGCGGCTCGCCAGCTGCCGTGCGGCATCCGAGGAGCGCCCCACGATCGGAGCGATCTCGTCGACCCTCGCGGGTCGCGACCGGCTCGGGAACGTGCACGCCGATGGGCTCCTCGCGTCGTGCCGTCCTCGAGCGCAGCATGTCCAGGCACACCCGACCGACGACGGTCGTCAGCCATCCGCCCAGATTCTCGACGCCGTCCGTGCCGGATCGGTTCAGCCGTATCCAGGCCTCCTGGACGGCGTCCTCGGCCTCGGCGACCGACCCGAGCCTCCGGTAGGCCACCGCTCTCAGATGGCTCCGGTTCTCCTCGAACCGCTCCGCCAGCCAGTGGCGCTCTTCCATCGGTCACGTTCCCTCGGCCGGATCCCTCATCGTAGTGACGAACGAAACCCGGCCGATGTGACGAACGCGGGTCGTGGAGCGGACACAGAACCCGGAAGCGGTAGCCAGGAACGCCCCTGCATGCGTGTAGCACATTTGGTCGACCCGGGCTATCCTCCGACCCGGCAGTTGTGTGGGCGAGCCCGCGGATGGGAGATGGCTGATGAGAATGGTCCCCTCGCGCCTCGGCGCTCTATCCGCAGCGGTGCTGTTCGCCGCGGGACTCGTTGCGTGCGGCGGCACGTCGAAGAACAACGAGACGACGGCGCCGGCCGAGACCTCGGCGGCACCGATCTCGATCTCGGCGGAGTCCTTTACCGCCGACTTCTCGGCGATGAAGCAGCTCACGTCCCTGGCGCAGCAGGGCAAGGGCATGATCGGCGTGCTGCTCCCGGATACCACGACGTCGGCCCGGTACGTCACGTACGACGCGCCGTACCTGACCAAGGCGTTCCAGACGGCGGGGCTGTCCTCCGACCAGTTCAAGATCGACAACGCCCAGGGCAGCGCCAGCACCATGCAGCAGCAGGCCGAAGCCGACATCACCGCCGGCGCCTCCGTGCTCCTGGTCGACCCCCTCGACGTGGGGAGCGGCGCGGCCATCGAGTCCAACGCGGAGTCCAAGGGCGTCAAGGTGATCGACTACGACCGCCTCGTCACCGGAGGCCCCGCGGATCGCTTCTACGTGAGCTTCAACAACGTGCAGGTCGGCGAGCTGATCGGCCAGGGCGAGGTCGACTGCATCGACGCGTGGAACGTGTCGGATCCGAACATCCTGGTGATGGACGGGGATCCGACCGACAACAACGCGAAGCTGTTCGCTCAGGGGTACAACGGGGTGCTGGATCCGCACTTCACCGACGGCTCGTACACGAAGGTCGGCGAGCCGGCGGGGACGTGGGACCCCTCCACCGCGGCGACCACCTTCGAGCAGCAGTACACGGCCCACCCGAACATCAACGCGGTCGTGACGCCGAACGACGACAACGCGAACGCCGTCATCGCGGTGCTGCAGAAGAACAAGATCCCGGCGGAGACGTTCCCGACCACCGGTCAGGACGCCTCGCCGTCGGGCCTCCAGAACATCCTGAAGGGCTACCAGTGTGGGACGGTCTACAAGCCGATCTACCTGGAGGCCCAGGGCGCGGCCGCGCTGGCCCTGTTCCTCAGGGCCGGTCAGACGCCTCCCAAGGAACTGGTGAACGCGACCACGCCCGACACCACCCTCAACAAGGACATCGCGTCCGTGTACACGGTCCCGATCTGGGTGACCACGGACAACATGGAGGACACGGTGGTGAAGGACGGCGCAGTGAAGGTGTCCGATCTGTGCGCCGGGTCGCTCGCCAGCGCGTGCGAGAAGGCAGGCATCAGCTGAGCCCAGCCCCGCGGAAGCCGGGCCGGCACTCCCTCGAACAGGGGGGTGCGGCCCGGCCGCCGGGGGCGATGAGTCGATGAGAGGTGGCTGACGGGATCGTGAGCGCCAGCGTCGACGCGGGACCGCTCGGAACGCCGCCCGGGTCGCAGGCGAACGGTGAACTGCTGCTGAGCCTTCGGGGGATCTCGAAGAACTTCGGTCCCGTGCAGGCGCTGGTCGGCGTCGACCTCGACGTGCCCGCGGGCAAGGTGACCGCCCTGGCCGGCGACAACGGCGCCGGCAAGTCCGTGCTGATCAAGTGCATCGCCGGCATCCACCCACCGGAGGGCGGAACGATCTCCTGGGCCGGCCGGCCCGTCCATATCCGCACGCCGCGGGACGCCGCCGCCCTCGGGATCGAGACCGTCTACCAGGACCTCGCGCTGTGCGACAACCTCGACATCGTGCAGAACATGTTCCTCGGCCGCGAGCGGGTCCGAGGCGGCACCCTCGACGAGGAGGGCATGGAGACGGCGGCCCGCGAGACCCTCAGCAGCCTGGCCGTGACCACTGTCCGCTCGATCCGACAGCCCGTGGCTTCGCTGTCGGGCGGCCAGCGCCAATCCGTGGCGATCGCCAAGGCCGTCCTGTGGAATACGAAGCTCGTCATCATGGACGAGCCGACCGCGGCGCTCGGCGTGGCCCAGACGGCGATGGTCCTCGGTCTGGTTCGGCGACTGGCCGACCGGGGACACGCGGTACTGATCGTGTCCCACAACATGAACGACGTGTTCGAGGTGGCGGACCAGATCGCCGTCCTGCACCTCGGCCGGATGGTCGCCGTCCGTCCGGTGTCGGAGCTGGACCGCCAGATCGTGGTCGACCTCATGACGACGGGCCAGTCGACCCGGACGCGTCCCCCCCAGCAGCCCTCCGACGGGGGGGCGTGATCGATGGCCAAGGTCGAAGAGCCGGCTCCGGCGCCCGTCGACGCCGCCCCTGTGGAGGAGCTCACGGAGGCGGCCGCCCGCGAGGCGGAACTGGCCGTCTCCCCGGAGCTGGTCGCCGGATCCGTGCGGGAGTACGTGCGGGCCTCGCTCGCCCGGATGCGGGCGGGCGAGAGCGGCGTGTTGCCCGTGGTGGCCGGGCTGTTGCTGGTCTCGATCCTGTTCCAGTCCCTCAATTCGCACTTCCTGACCGCCGGGAACCTGGTGAACCTCCTGGTCCAGGCCGCTGTCTTCAGCCTCCTGGCGATGGGCGAGGTCTATGCGCTCGTCCTCGGCGAGATCGACCTGTCCATCGGCTTCGTCGCCGGCCTGGGCGCGGTCATCATGGCCGAGCTGGCGAAGCCGGCGATCGGGTGGCCGTGGTGGGCGGCGATCGCCGTCGCGCTCTTGGCCTGTGGCGCGATCGGGTTCGTGCAGGGCTCGATCATCACGAGGATCGGGCTGCCGTCGTTCGTGGTCACCCTGGCCGGCCTGCTCTTCTGGCAGGGCGTGATGCTGAGGACCCTCGGCGCCGGGGGCTCCATCCCCATCAACACCGGCGTCATCAACGACATCGCCAGCGGCAACCTGTCGCCGCTCGCCGGCTGGGTGGTGATGCTGGTCGTCGTCGGGGCCTTCGGCGTGTGGAACTGGCGGCGGGATGCCAGGCGCCGCCGAGCCGGCCTGGTCGCTCCACCGCCCAGCTTGACGCTCCTGAGGATCGGCGCGGTCCTGGTGGGTGGCGTCGCGATCGTGCTGCTCTGCAACACGAATCGGGGCGTGATCGTGCCGATCCACGGCGTCCCCTGGGTCGTGCTGCTCGTCTTCGGGGTGCTCGCGGCGTGGACGTTCCTGCTCGGCCGGACGAGGGTGGGCCGGTACATGTACGCGATCGGCGGCAACGCCGAGGCGGCCCGTCGCGCCGGCGTGAACCTCGCCGGGATCCGCACGCTGGCCTTCGCGCTGACGGGACTCACCGCCGGCATCGCGGGGGTGGTGTACGCCTCACGGCTGCGGTCGATCTCCACCTCCATCGACGGCGGGACGCTGGTGCTCTACGCGGTGGCCGCCGCCGTGATCGGAGGAACGAGCCTGTTCGGTGGCCGCGGGAAGGCGCTGCACGGGGTACTGGGCGGGATCGTGATCGCCGCGATCGACAACGGGATGGGGCTCCTGGGGTTCAGCGCGGCCTCGAAGTACATGGTCACGGCCGTCGTCCTCCTCGCCGCCGTGACGATCGACGCCCTCGCACACCGCGGCCGCGTCGCCGGCAAGTGACCCGACCGCCCGGGCGGGGTCGCGACCGCGATCGAGGGGGACATCCTCTCGGTCACGGAGCCGACGCCCACCGGACGAGCGAAGGGCTGCCAGACGGGCAGCTCGGAAAGGGCGCTCTCGAGCTACCAACGGCAGCGCGACAAGCACACGCTGCCCATGCCTGGCGCGGCTCCTTTTCGGCAAGATCGGGGCAGGCCGCCATGTCGGACAGCCGGACATGAAGGTATCCGTGGGACGCGAAATCGACCGGGGAATCGGTAATCCTTCCGATCCTTCGCGCTCCCCTTCCTGACACCCTTCTCCGCGAGCGGCACCGACGCAGTGGCGCCAAAGGCATGCTCGCGGAAGGAGGAGTCATGAGAGGCAGATTGCTGGGACTGATCACGGCGGCGGGCCTCGCGACGGCGGCGGTGATCACGCCCACGCTGTCGCAGGCCGCCGGATCGACAGGACAACGGATCCGGGTGTTCGCGGATGAACAGGTCGGGTTCGAGAAGTTCGTGGATGTCGACCGGAGCGGCGGCCCCAGCGCGGGGGACCTCGATCTCGAACGGTATCCGATCATCTCGCCCGACACCGGCGAGCGAGTCGGGACCGGGATCAACGACATCCTCGTGGTCAGGTTGCTGGCCAAGGGGGATCTGATCGGGCTGGTGGATGGGACGCTGATCCTCCCCGGTGGCCGGATCATGCTCGCTGGGTCTTCGAGGGTCTCGGCCTTCGAACGGGGCGCCAGGTTCGCCGTGGTCGGTGGCACGGGATCGTTCCGCGATGCGCAGGGCACCGCCCTCGCGAAGAACGGCAAGCTGAACGGTCATTCCGGGCAGTACCTCACGATCGAGCTGAGTTGAGCAGTGTGGCGGCAGGCGAGGGGCGGGCTCGATCGTCGGTCCGCCCATCGACCGCTGCAGACGTTCCAGACGACGCCATCTCAGGGCGGAGTGAAACGTTCGAGCTCACCCCTGGACGAACTCCCCGGAAAGCGGTGGGCCCGGACGGGATCGGGGAGCTCGAGTCCCGCCCCGCAGCACGAAGGGAGTGACCATGATGAGGTGGATCGTCCGCTCCTATCTTCCCGCGCTCCGCCGGGGACGTGTGCTCGTCCCCCTGGCAACGGCAGCGCTCCTGTTCACCACGGTGGGGATCGGACCGGCCGTGCCGGACGCGGCGGCGCGGCCGGGGCCCCGGGGGTCGGACACGGTTCGCGCAGCCGAGTTTCCGACGAGCTACCTCCACGGCTCCGCCGCGATCCCCCGGGGGAGCTTCGGGCAGTGGGTCTACGACCGGCGCATCCTGTCCAACGCCCTCATCTTCGTGTCCGTCGACACCAGTGCCATGCAGGGCCTCAACTGGTCCCTCCCGGGCATCAAGGTGGCGAACCACGTGGCGGGCCGGTTCTTCGTGACCACGTCCGATCTCTCGACCGCGTCGGTCGGCGTCCCGTTCACGTACGTCATCCTGAACGCGACCGCGATCGGCAACATGCGTGCGTTCCAGGCGACGATCCCCGCGGGGTCCGTCGGCACCACGGTCTCCGACAGCACGGCCACCACGAGCAGCAACATCGTGCTGACGATCGACACCACCGGGAGTGGAGTGGGCGCCGTCCCGGCGCTCAAGGTCGCCCAGAAGGCGGGCGGGAGCTTCGCCGTCCGGACGGCGAACGGGACCGCTGCCCCGAGCGGGGGCATCCGGTTCAACGCGATGGTGGTGAACGGGTCCGCGTCCCCGTTCCTGTCGGGAAGGGGGACGATCCCGTCGGGGACCACGAACACGAGCCTCATCGTGAACGGGGTGTCGCTCTCGGCCGCGGTGCTGGTCACGTCCGACACATCCACCATCGGCGCCTCGATCTCGGTGGCCGGGGTGAAGCTGTCGGCCCACTCCGCGGGATCGATGAAGGTGAGCACCGAACGGCTGACCACGGCGCCCGGCTCGGGCCTGCCCTTCGACTTCGTCGTGGTCCAGCCGGTGCGCGGCTGGGAGGAGCTCGGTCCCACGGGCCGCAGCGGCAACAGCTGGGCCGTGGCCGTCGATCCGCGGAACGCGTCCCGCATCCTGCTGGGCTCGCAGTACGCGGGGGTGTGGAGGACGGTCGATGGTGGGAACACGTGGTCGTCCATGTGGGCAGGGCTGCGCCAGGTGGGGATCGTCAGCTTCGCCACCGCCCCGGGCAACCCGGACACTGTGTACGCGCTGGCGCGCAACGGATTCGTGTGGGTCACCACGAACGCCGGGATCACGTGGAGTCAGTTCGCCACCCAGGCGGTCCCCGGGATGTCGGACGTGTATTCCCAGAGGGCCTACGGCCTGGCCACGCCCGGCGCGGGCACGGTGTACGCGTGTTCCCCGGGGGGCCTGTTCGCCAGAAGCTCCGGCGGGAGCGCCTGGAGCTCGTTCAGCCCGCAGACGGGGACGCACGCCTGCACCGACGTCCGGGTCCTCAACATCACGGGGAAGCCGGTGTTCGCCGCGTTCAAGGACATCGGCGTGTGGGAGTTCCGGTCGAACCTGTGGACGAGGATCAAGGCCCCGCTGACCGGGGCCCTGGCCGGCCATCCGATCAAGATCGGTCTGTCGCCCTCTGAGATCGTCCTCAACTACGACTGCGACATCCTGAAGAACGACGTGTCCTCCACGGGCTTCGTCGACACGTCGTGGACCGACCTGGGGACCCACTGCGGCACCTCCCAGGGCGGGTACGCCCTCAGCGTGGCGGTCTCCCCGAGCGATCCGAAGCACTTCATCGTGGGGTCGGTGGAGATCCAGGTGACGAAGGACGGCGGCTCCACGTGGACGGCCCCTCCGGCCCTCACGGACAACCACGACGTGATGTTCTGGAGCGACAGCAGGGCCTACGTGGCGAACGACTTCGGACTGCGGTTCACCACCGACGGCGGATCCACCTGGCACCAGTCCCCGAGCAACGACAAGTTCATCGACGGGCCCCCGGACACGGAGTTCCACCACCTGACCGTGTCGCTGGCCGACGTCTACGGGAGGATCTTCGTCGGAGGCAACGCCCAGGACAACGGCGCGATCTCCATGGTCGGGCGTCCCGCGGGATTCACGTGCTGCGGGGGGGAGGCGGGCCTGGAGGTGGTGGCTCCCCGCCCGAGCTTCACCCCGCCCGAGGCGGGTGAGCCGAAGACCAGCCGGTGGTACGTGAAGGCCACGAACGGCAGCAGCGCGACGATGATCAGGGAGTGTCAGTTCGACCTGCCCGGTCCCGACTACTCCGCCCTGGCCACCGAGGAGGGGCACGCCCCCGAGATCAGCTGCCCGGTGGTGCAGGACCTGGGGGCCCAGATCTTCGCCATCGCCGTGTCCCAGGCGGCGGCCACCTCGACGCTGGTGGGCACGAACGACGGCAAGGTGTGGAGGGAGGTCTCGGGGTCCCCGAACTCATTCGTCAAGCTCATGCAACGCAGCGGCGACCCGGTCCGAACCGTCGCCTTCGTGGCCGACACCGTCGCGCTGGTCGGCTTCACTTCCGGCGCCATCGTGAAGATCACGAATCCGTTCGGGTCTCCCTCGTTGGCGACCATCACGCCGACCTCCCCGCCGGCGCCGGGCCGCGTGGTGGGCTTCGCGGCCCAGTACGGCCAGTCCAGCACGCTGTACGCGGCGTTCGACAAGGCCGTCTTCCGGACCACCGACGGAGGGGCGCACTGGGCCAACATCACGGGAGGCCCCCTCACGACCAGCCTGAACTCCGGGCCGAACGTGGTGGACCTTGCCTACGACCCGTTGTTCGGACAGGCGTACGCGGCGACGGGCTACAAGGCACTGATCAACGCCTTCGGCTGGAACGCCCAGAGCCCCGGCAACCCCGGTGTGTTCCGGTGGTCGTCCTCGACCTCGGCCTGGACCGACGTCGGGCAAGGGATCCCCGCGGGGTTGCCCATCACCGACATCGGCATCGCTCCGGACAGGGCCCTGTACATCTCGACCGAGGGACGTGGCGTGTGGTGGCGGCGCGACATCGGCCGCACGGTCAAGTGATCAGCGCGCACTGATCGCGATGGCCCTCCGGCGCCATCAATGGGCAATGGATGATGGCGGGGGACCGACAGGCCGAGGCTGCCGGCCGGCTGGTCGAGGCACGATCATCGCGACGCTCGAGACGGTCGATCCCGACGTAGCCCAGCCTCGGGTTCTCCCGTGGCGAGGCGGAGGACAATAGCCGAACCCCCGGGGTCGATAGGTGGCGCCCCGGCCCTCTCCTCGCTCGGCAGCATCGGGACCGCGCGGAATCACCCGATGCTGCCCTCGAATCCGCCGATGTGGGTCGGCCGGTCCTTCGGATACGCCGCGGGCCATTCGGGTATGCCTGGAGCAGGCCCGCAGGAAGGAGGAGGCGAGCGGATGCGCGTGCCTTGGCTCCTCGCGGGGCCGATCCTGCGCCGTACCGAACCCAGCCAGGTCTGCGTGTGGCTGGCCACATCGGCCCCGGCGGAGGTGCGTGGGCACGTGCTGCGCGTCTCCGGCGGCGCGGCCTCCGATCCGGTCGGCTCCGGGAGCGCATCCACCGCCCAGATCGGGCGGCGCCTGTACGTGCACCTGATCCGCATCCGCCCCACGACCGACGGCTTCCCCACGGACGAACTGCTCGCGTACGACCTGGTGATCCGTGAGCGGGACGGGGGTCCCGAGCGGCGACTCGTGGACCTGGGGCTCCTCGACGGCCCCGACCGCATCGCCTATCGAGACCTGCCGCTCCCCACCTTCTTCATCCGTGAGCGCATTCGGGAGCTGACCGTTCTGCACGGCTCCTGCCGGGAGCTCCACGCAGGCGGCGAGGACGCGCTCCTCGCCGGTGACGCCCACATGACGACGCATGCGCTCGACCTCGATCGTCGCCTCGGCGTGCTGTTCCTGACCGGCGACCAGATCTACGCCGACGACGTGCCGGGCCCGCTGGCCCGACACGTGACCGACCTCGGACGTGAGCTGACGGGCCGCGTGGACGACGTGCCCGGCATCCCACCGCTCTCCCAGATCCCCCTCGACGACCGCGCCACGCTCGTTCGGGACAGCACCGGGTTCACCTCCCCGAAGGTCGGCAATCATCTGCTGGGCTTCGGCGAGTTCGCCGCCATGTACGTCAGCGCGTGGAACGAACGGACCTGGCCGGAGTCGTTCGCGCCACCGGCGGTCGCCATCCCGCTGGGAGGCCGCAACCCCCTCCGAGCCCTCGTGCGCCGCCGCTCGTACGCAAGGCACGTCCGGGCGTTGGAGCGGACCCGCGCGGCCCTCCCTCGAGTGCGCCGCCTCTTCGCGAACACGCCGACGTACATGATCTTCGACGACCACGACGTCACCGATGACTGGAACATCACGGGGGAGTGGCGCTCCAGGGTGGAAACCAGCCCGGCCGGGCGGCGTGTCGTGGCCAACGCCCTCGCCACGTACTGGGCGTTCCAGGGCTGGGGGAACGATCCCGACCGGGCGGATGGGGACATCCGGTTCGCGGTGGTGGGCCGCTGCGACGGCTCGGTCACCGGCAACGAGTTCGACGAGGCCATGTGGTCCTTCGACCGGTGGTCGTTCGTCGCGCCGACCGATCCGCCCACCCTCTTCCTCGACACGAGGACGCGACGCGGCTACGAGGCCCCGAAAGCTGCCGCGAGGCTGGTGGACGCCGACGGCCTTCGGGCGGACGGAGCCCTCGCCCGCGAGGCCGGCCACCGCCCCGGACGGCCGTTGATCCTCGTCTCGCCCGTCCCTGTCTGCGGACTGGAGATCGTGGAACGGCGCCAGAAGTACTTCGTGAAGGAGCTTGGCCCGTATGCCATCGACTTCGAGGCGTGGCACTCGAACCTCGCCGGGTTCGTGGACCTCGTCGGCTTCCTTCGACACGACCTGGAGCTGCCGTGGGCGGTGATGCTGTCCGGCGACGTCCATTACGGATTCACCGTGAACGTGACCGTGGACGCCGACGGACATGCCCTGCCCATCACGCAACTGGTGTCGAGCCCCATCCGGCACAGCGGCGCCTTCAGTCGCCTCGTGCTCGCCACGATCGGGCTCCTCACCCGGGAGAAGCACGAGCGCATCGGCTGGGACCGGCCCCCGAAGATGGCGGACCCGAGCACGATCAAGCGCCGTCTCCTGGCCCGTCCGTCGAACACCGACGACTGGTCCGACGACGCGCCAGTCTTCGTGGCCCCCACACTGGCTGAGACGCTCGGTGTGACCGAGCCCCCCCGGTACCGCGAATGGCGGGACTACGCGTCCATCGAGGAGGCGAAGCCCTCGCTGATCGGGCTCAACAACGTGGGGATCATGTTGCTCGCGGACGGTACCGTGACCCACCGCCTGCTGAGCAGAAAGGGTGGCCGGTTCCGCGTGTTCACCTCGCGGGTCGAAGCCGCCCGGGACGACTCCGACCCCGACAGCCGAGGCCGTGAGCTGGCCCGGAAAGCCGGCCGCTCGGCGCTTCGGCGAACGGGAGCCTCGTCCACGGGCCGGCCCACGCGGCGAAGCGTCCGTTCGCCATCCCGAACCTCGTAGACGTCCGCGAGAGCGACGCACCACGCCACCCGGACCGAATCCGCCGACCATTGGACCCGAGTCCACAGGGGAGTCGGGTCACCGCAGGGATTCTTCCGTTTCGCCGTCCGTGACCCGCCGCCCGATGTCACTGACCTGCTCCGCCGCTCACGGTCGGCCCCGCAGCCGGGCGACGGGCCGGCTTATCGGCAGACATGGAATTGGCGCCGGGCCCAGGGTGTAGGGTCGGCCGGGGGCGAACCCTCACGGGGAGGAGAGCATGCGCCGGATCGGGTCCCGGGGCAGCGCAGTGTCGGGCACCCCGCCGCCGACGCCGGCCGCGGGGTCCTAGATGGCCGACGGGCCGGGCTCCCCGGTCGCTCCGGCCGCCCCCCGGTCGCTCCGGCGGCGCATCGTCCGCGCCATCCAGGTCGTGGTGTCGCTCGTGATCGTCGTCGGCATCTTCGTCGGCATCCTGCCCAAGATCGCCGACTACTCCGCGGTGTGGGCGACCATCCGCGACCTCACGTGGCTCGAGCTGGTGACGCTGCTCGCGGTGACCGTGCTGAACATCGTCACCTACTGGCCGCAGATGATGGCGGCCATGCCGGGGCTCACCTTCTGGCAGGCGGGCGTGAACAACCAGTCCTCCACCACCATCGCGAACACCCTGCCGCTGGGAGGTGCGCTGGCCACCGGTGTCAGCTACACGATGTTCCGCTCATGGGGGTTCACGAACGGCGAGATCGCCCTGGAGGCGGTCGTCACCGGCGTGTGGAACACGTTCATCAAGCTGGCCATGCCGGTGATCTCGCTGGCCGCGCTGGCCGTCACGGGCCAGGCCACCGCCGCGCTCGTGATCCCGACGGCGATCGGGATCGCGGTGCTCCTGGTGGCCGTCGCGCTGTTCGCGCTGATGCTCCGGAGCAAGGAGCTCGCGCGCCGGATCGGGTCGCGTGCCGGTCGGGCCGTTTCCTGGATCCGGAGGCTGCTCCGCAAGCCCCCCGTGGAATGGGGCGACGCCACGGTGCGGTTCCGCAAGAGGATCATCGGCCTCGTCGAGAAACGGTGGGTGGCCCTCACGGTGTCCACCGTGGTCAGCCACACCTGTCTGTACCTGGTGCTCCTGCTGTCGCTGCGGCACGTCGGGGTGTCCGAGCACGAGATCTCCTGGGCGCAGGTCCTCGGCGCGTTCGCGTTCATCCGGCTGGTGTCGGCGCTGCCGATCACGCCGGGCGGCGTCGGATTGGTCGAGCTCGGCTACATCGGGACGCTGTACGTCGCCGGTCGGAACCGGACGAACGTGCCGCTCGACGTGTTCAAGACGCAGGTGGCCGCGGCGGTGCTGCTGTTCCGCGCCCTGACCTACGGCGCGCAGATCCCGCTCGGCGCGCTCACCTACGTGATCTGGCAACGGAAGAGGTCCTGGCGGAAGCCGGTGCCCCACGAGCCGCATGACCCCGACGTCGCCCGGGCGCCCGGGCTGGAGCCGGTGCCGGGCCCGCAGTCCTAACCGGGACACTCCACGCCGGCCCCGCACAGCGTGATGCCCTCGCGCCGGAGGAGCTCGACGCCCTTTGCCCGGGAGAAGAAGGTCAGCGCGCTGGTCGCCTCCAGAGCCTGCGTGAACGTCGCGCCGGGGCGGAACGCGAAGCGGTACGTCACGCATCCCCCGGGGAACGTGTAGAAGCGGTCCAAGACGAGGCGCGGCGTCAGAGAGATCGGCCGCTCCAAGCGAACGGTCCCGGCCTCGTCGGGCTCAACCGGCACGCGGACTGCCCCCTTTGTGTCACATATCCGGTCCAGGGACACCGTGACCGCCCGGAGGCCCGCCCGGTCGGAGTCCAGCCAGAACACCGAGCCCCCGGCGTCGAGGTGTTCCCCGCCGAACGTCCATCCCACGGGAAACTCGGAGATGCACGGGACGAACGCGGCCGAGGGCACCGACTGCGCGATGAGGATCAGGACGTTGCCGTGGTCGCAGGTCGGGGCTCCGGCGGGAACGGACGACGGCGCGCCGGCGCAGCCGGTGACCGCCAGGGCCAGCACCGCAGCGGCGACCACCGTCCGCCTCACAGCGCTCCCGACTGCAGGTTCGCCTGGAGCAGCCCCCACAGGATCAGCGCGCCGAGCAACGCGCCCACCGTGAGGGCGATACGCCGGAAGCTCCATCGCTGAATCGAGATCGGGCGACGCCGTGGGGCGAGCTCCCGATAGCGCTTCAGGACGTCGCGCCCCTCCTTCCGCATGCGGCGGAGCATCGACCGCGACTCCGTCGGGACCGTGACGCCGCGCGTGGCGGCGAACGCCTCGCCGATCTCGTCCATAGAGAACTGCTCCAGGGCCCGCGCATAGACCAGGTCGGCGTCGGCGCGGAGTCCGAGCACGATCATCATGTTGGCCAGGTCGACGGCCTGTCGCCACGGCGACGGACGCAGCTCGCCGAAGGCCAGGTCGATCAGCACGACGTGGCCGTCGCGCACCAGGACGTTCGCCGGCTTGACGTCGCGGTGGGCGAGCCCCGCCTCCCACATGCCGCGCACCGTCCGGAGCGCCTCGTCGATAACCCGCTCGTCGACCTCGGCCTCGGAGATCTCCACGCCGCCCTCCAGGAACTCTGTGACCAGCAGGTACTCCGCCTCGGGCGAGATCTCGACGAAGCCGTACGAGCGCGCGCCGCCGATGCCCGCGTCGTGCATCACCCGCAGCACGTAGTCCTCGTACTGCACCAGGCGCCGGACCGAGCCGTACGCCTTCTCGTCCTCGAGCGAGCCGTACAGGATCGTGCGCCCGAGCTTGTACCACCGGTCCGCGCGGAGGTGCGTCTTCGCGTAGAGCTTCCCGAACACATGTCGTTCGGGCTCCCCGGCAATTGTGAGCCGCATCGGCGTCGACCCGCCGGATCCCCGTTGCCCGAACGGCTGGATGTCGGTGACCGTGAGTCCCAGCTGGTCGCCCACCGCCTGCCGGATGGCCTTGCCGCGCGCGCCGCCGAGGTCGAGGTGCGCGGAGCGACCCCGCCGGTACGTGACCGGGAACACGGAGTTCGGCACCAGCATCCGGTAGGCCAGCAGCGGCAACGCGACGCCGAGGACCAGCGCCACGACGTCGTCCATGGGATGGTCGACAGCGAGGTACCAGTCCGCGGCCACGAGCAGCGCCAGCAGCGCCCACAGGACCCACTTGCCGATCCGGCGCGCCTTGCCCGGCTCGAGGATCGTGTACAGGACGCCGATGCCGGTGATCGCCGCCGCGGCGACCGTCGCCGACGGGAACGAGAACCCCTCCCAGCTCCCGATAATCCGGACGCCGAGCGGCCTCGTGCGCGGCTCCACGTACTCGATCAGCGCGACGAGCCAGGAGACCACCAGCACCGTGCCGACGAACACGAACAGGTGCCGCCACCTCTTGAACAGGACGAGGACCAGGATCACGCCCCATCGAGCGATGCGGTTCGGCCACTCCGCCCCGATCCCGGCCAGGAATCTCGCCGCGTCGGTGAGCCAGCCGGTCCGGATGCCGGAGAGCCATCCCAGGAACTGCCCTTCGCGCCGATCGAAGGTGTCGCCGATCGGGACCGTGAACAGCAGGACCATGAACACCACCAGGGCGGCCACGGCCCCAACCCACAGCTTCCCGCTGACGCCCAGCTCATGTGGCAACGGCGGGGGCTTGCCGGAGGGCCGGCGGCGGCGGCGGGAGAGCCGGGCGCCGGCCAGCGCGACCGGCTCGCGCCAGCGCTGAGGGCGGCCGATCGGCGCCTCGTCCGAGGAATGGGGGGGTCGCTCGGGGTGCGGTCCGGCATCGGGGCCCATGCTCGCTCAGCCCAACCCGTTCCGCGCCAGCCAGTCGCGCGCAACGTCGGCCGGCGGCTGCCCCCTCGCCACTGCGTGGTTCAGCTGCAGCAGCTTGCTGGTGGTGAGCAGAGCCGAGACCGCGTCCACGGCGCCGGAAAGCCGGGTGCCGTACCGGCGAAGGAAAGCCCGGCTCACGAGCGGCGTGACGTTCTCCGCGGGCTCGAGCAGCAGGTCGTCCCGGAGCAGCACGAACCCCAGCTCGGCGACGGTCGGGTCGGTCGTGAACATCAACGCGGCGTCCACGTCTCCCTCCGCGAGAGCGCGCGAGGTGAGCGGGCCCCCCGCGTCGAGCGGGACGAAGGCGCGAAACCGGAGCCCGTACACGTCGCGCAACCCCTGGAGGCAGAGCGGCCGCTGCGGGCACTCGGGTGGTCCGCCCATCACCATGTCGGACGCGACCGGCGCGAGGTCCGAGATCGAGCGGAGCCCGTATCTCGCGGCCGTGGCCTTCGTGACGGCGAGCGCGTTCGCGTCCTGGGCTGCGGCGCTCGGCAGGGCGGCGGCTCCAGTGCCCGCCAGAGCCCGCTCCAGCGCCTCGTGCGTCGCCTCCGGGTTGGCGGTGGCGCGCTGGGACCGCGCAAGGAAGTCGAGGGCCGAGCCGAGGTACTCCGGCACCAGGTGCACGAGCCCACGGAGCAGGGCCGGCTCGACAAGCTCCCGCGGTCCGAGGCGGAGGGCCATCCGCACGGGGATGCCCCTCGCCAACAGCGCCTGCCCGTAGACCTCCGCCAGGACCTCGGACTCCGGGAAGTTGAAGGACGCGACGACGACGGTGCCGGCCGACGGCGCCGGGCCGGGCGAGGCCCCGGACCCGCCGCATGCGACCAGGAACAGCAGCGCCGCCGCCGCGGGCCTCCAGCCTCGTGCCCAGAGGAACCCCCGCATCGAATCGGACAGTACGCGGTTCGGGTCGCCGGGCCAAGGCCGCTACGATGCCCGCTCCATCGACGACGGTCGGACCCGAAGGAGCCACGGCCCCCTGACACGCAAGGAGCACGAGCACGCCCTGCTCGACAACGAGCCCCGCGACCGGGCCGTCGCCGCCGCGCTCGCCCTCCTGGCCGTCGCGATCTGCGTGCTGGTGGCCATCCCGTCGACCCGCGACCTCGTCCAGCGCGTTGACGACGCGTTCCTCCGGTGGGTGGTCGATCACCGGGCTGCGCGGCTCACCTCCACCGCACACGTCTTGAACGTGCTCGGATCGGTGAACGTGACGCTCCCCTTGAGAATCCTCGCCGCCGGCTACCTGGTGTTCCGCATGAGATGGTGGCACCTCGCGGCATTCGTCTCGGCGATCGTGCTCTCGGAGATCGCCATCGGCGTCCTCAAGGCCTCGTACCACCGCGCGAGACCCCCGGGGTCGCTGGTTCACACGAGCGGGGGTTCGTTCCCCTCCGGACACGCCGTGGCGACCGCCGTCACCGTCGTGGCCCTGGTCATCGCCTTCGTGCCGACCGGCCGCCAGCGGGCGATCTGGGGGACGGTCGCCGCCGTCTTCGCGTTGCTGATGGCGCTCTCACGCGCCTACCTCGCCGCGCACTGGCTGTCGGACGCCGTGGCCGGGACGCTCTTGGGTGTGACGTTCGCGCTCGTCCCCGCCATCGTGGTCCAGGAGCGCCGCGAGCGCCGCGAGCGCCGCGAGCATCCGACCGGGCCGGGGCCCCCATGAGCATGTCGCGCGAGCCGCCGGAGCCATCCGGGTCCGTTCCTGATCCGAAGGTCCCCGTTCCTCCTCCGCCCAAGGGCGGCCGGCACAAGCGCGCGACCCGCACCGTCCAGATCCTGCTCTCACTCGGCGTGGTCGTGGCGATCTTCGCCCTGATCCTTCCAAAGATCGCCAGCTACTCCGCCGTGTGGAAGACCATCACCGCGCTCACCTGGTTGGAGCTCGCCTCGCTCGTCGCCGCGACCGTGTTCAACCTGCTCACGTACTGGTGGCAGATGATGGCCGCGTTGCCCGGGCTGACACTCTGGCAGTCGGCCGTCAACAACCAGACCACCACCACCCTCTCAAACATCCTCCCCGGAGGCGGCGTCATCGCGCCCGGCATGACCTACGGCATGCTCCGGTCGTGGGGCTTCACCGGCTCCGAGATCGCCTTGATGCTCTCGACCACGGGCATCTGGAACAGCTTCCTGAAGCTGGGCATGCCCGTGGTCGCCCTGGCCATCCTGGCCATGACCGGTCAGGCCACGGCCGCGCTGCTGATCCCAGCCTTGATCGGTCTTGTCATCCTGGTCGGCTGTCTCGTGCTCTTCACCCTGATGCTGTGGAGGAAGCAGTTCACCCGGACGATCGGCGAGGGTATGGGGAGAGCCGTGTCGAGGATCCGACGGCTGCTCCGGAAGCCCCCCGTCACCACGTGGGGCGAGGGCGCTGTGCGCTTTCGAGAGCAGACCATCGAACTGGTGGCGACGCGCTGGGTGTCCCTCACCGTGACGACGCTCGTCAGCCATCTGGTGTTGTGGTTCGTCCTGCTCCTCGCCCTTCGGCACGTCGGGGTGTCCGAGCAGGAGGTGAGCTGGGTCGAGGTGCTGGCAGTGTTCGCCTTCGCCAGACTCCTGTCGGCGGCGCCGATCACGCCGGGAGGTCTCGGCGTCGTCGAGCTCGCCCTCATCGGCGGTCTGTACGCGGCCGGCAAGTCCACCGCAGACGTGCCGCTCGACCTCTTCCGGGCGCAGATCGCCGCCGCGGTCCTGTTGTTCCGGACCCTGACCTACGGGGTGCAGATCCCGCTCGGCGGCCTCACCTACCTGATCTGGCAGCGCAACAGGAGCTGGCGAAAGGCTCCTCCGTACGAGGAGCCCGCGCCCTTACCTGCCCCGACGCGATGACCCGGCATCGGTCCAGGTCGGCGTGCATCCACAGGAAGATCCGTGGACCGCGCCGGCCCGTGCTATCCGCGAGACGTGACGGCCGCGGCGAGCCGCTGCCGTGGCGGCTTCGCTCGGATCGGCGGACGTGTTCGGACCGATGCCGCCAGCGGGCCCACCGGGCGGGCCGCCTGGGGAAATTTGCGATCCTCGGCGGGGATTTGACTTCGTCGTGACCGGAGTTGACGCGCTGACCGGCAGCGAGCGTCGCGTCGCCAAGCTGGCCGCCGAGGGCATGGCGAACAAGGGAATCGCGCAGGCCCTGTTCGTCACGGTGAAGGCCGTTGAGGTTCACCTCACGAGCGTCTATCGCAAACTGGGGATCAGATCCCGCCTACAACTCGCCGAAGCACTGAGGCCATCCCCAACCCCGTCGGAGGTCATCGCCCGCTGAGTTTGTTGAGCTGCCCGCTTGTCAGTCACCAAGAGCTGATGCCTTCGTTGCTCGGCCCCCAGGACCGGCGCGACCGCCCCGATTACGCCGCCGCCTTCAGGGCCGCCCTCGTCTCGTTGCTCACAGCGACCTCGAGCCCTGGATCGTGATGAGTTCCGCCCGCGTTGCAGCAGCGGGGGATGATGTGGAACCCCCGCCGGAGGATGTGCGAGTCAGGGCACCAGGAGCGAACCGATGCTGTGGCCTGGGTGACGCCCTCGTCCGGGAGCACCGCATCGACCACACGGCGAGCGAAATGGGCAGTGAGTGGGGCGCCACAAGGGGTTGCGTCAGCTAGGACTTGACGAACCGAATTCTTGGGGTGATCTCTGGCTTTGGTACGGGTTCTACAAGGAGCGTCCCGAACTCTCCACGTACCCAGCTCGGCGCGAACACGTCATCCGACGATACCAACCTGCGCTGGAGGCCCTTGACGGACTGGAGATGCCACGTCTGGGCACCGGGATCCAGGCACCGGAGACCGGCTGGATTCCCGTCGATGACCAGGTCCGACAACTCAATCAACGGTACCTCTCGGCGCAGACTCCTGAGGACTTCCGCGCCGTAGGGTTGCTGTGCCGGGATATCTTGCTGTCCCTTGGACGTGTTGTCTTTGACCCCGATCGGCACGTGAAGCTGGGCGACCCCATGCCCAAACTTGACGACACGAAGCTTCGGATCGGCCTCATGCTCAACGCCGAGTTTCCTGGGGAAGAGGGGGCGCGGATTCGGACATTCACCACAGCCGCCTGGGTCTTTGTCCAACATGTCGTTCACGCGCAGATAGACACAGAGACGAAGGCCAGGCTCGCGGCAGATTCGACCGTCTACATCGTGAACACACTACGCACTCTCATGCCAGAGCCGTCTGGGCGGGCGGAAGGGAATGAGGAAGCCGGCGACCTCGTCGGCGGATCGGCTTGGGATGAGCCCCCTGAAGACGAGGATTGGGAACCAGATCCCGAAGACCTCGCCTACCTGGCGGAGTTCGCCGAGGACTCGGAGATCGAGCCTCCCTGGGAACCCTAGGCCTCCACTACTGTCGTCCCCGCAGCGCCCGTTCGTAATCCAGAACAACGGATGATGTTCACCGATGGCGCTCGGGCTTCGGCTTCAGAGCGCATTGTCGAGGCTTGAGCCGCACTTGACTATCGAGGCCGAGAGTTGGAGACTGCCGTTACAGGGAGGGGCCGGTTCGTCCACCGGCTTCCGGACGCAGGGAGGGGAGAGTAATGCGCATCAGATGGATGATCGTCGGCGCTGTCGTGGCGATGACAGTGTCTAGCGGCGTGGCGGGCGCCGCTCACGTGCCGCAGGTCGATCCGGCAACCGTTCCGGTCGGCTTCTTGGCGACGCACAACGACGTCGGCGAATTCGCCGTCAGCCCGATTGCCCGCGCCGTCAAGCATCACCACGCCGACGTGTTCGTCTGGCACCTACGGGGCGCCCCGGGAAGCGCGCTCGCCTGGCACACGCATCCTGGGCCGGCGATCGTGACCGTCGTGCGGGGGTCGCTCGGGTACCAGCACGAGGTCCAGGGCGAGTGCGTGACGACGTGGTACACGGCTGGAATGGGATTCATGGATCCTGGATTCGGGCACGTCCACCGCGCCGTTGCCCGGGACGACGGCTTCGACGCCTACACGACGTTCATACTTCCGAGCGGGACGCCGAACCAGACCATCCCGACGGATCCGCCAGGGGCCTGCTCCTAGCGCACAGACAGGTCCAGGGGTGAGACCCCTATGCCATTGCCCCGCAGGACTTGCGTTGTCTGCGAATGCTTCAGGCGGCGGTCGCGTAAGCGGTGGGGAAGCGGAGATCGTGGACGGAAATTGCCGCTGATAGGACGCGATGCCCGTAGGCGGTGACGCGGTACAGGTTGTGCCGGGGAACCTTCGCCACCAGCCCGTGGCCGCGAAGCTTGGCGATGAGGCGGGAGACTTGGGCACAGCGACGGCGGGCCTCGTCGGGATCGCCGGGGAACAGGGGCCACAGCCGCTTGCTGATGTCGGCGTTGCGGAACCCGACGATCGAGTGCTCCCCCGCCATCACGGCCCGGAACGCGGCGAGGTCCCGTCCGGAGACCGGGTTGAACCGGGCGTGGCGGCGCCCTCGGTTGCGTCGGGGCCGGCACAGTCGGTCGAGCGCGGCGACCCCGTCTCTGTTGTCCCCGGCCGAGGCCAGGGCCTCCAGGTACCGCTCGTTCGCGCCCGAGCCGACCTGGAGGTACCGGGGGAGGTTGGCCACCCCCTTGCGCATGGGGCACCACTGCCGACGCCCGTCCTTGAGACGCAGGACCCGGAACTGTGCCGGATCGTTGATCGTGGTCTCCCCCCGGAGCAGGGAGACCTTGTCGCAGCACTTGATGGAGTTGCGCCCCATCCGGTGCTTGACCCGCCACCCCTCAAGGCGGCGCCGGGCGTCGCTCCTCACCTCGGCGGCCAGCGCCGGATGAAGCTTGCGCCCGAGGAAGCGCAGGACGTCCTCGGCGGAGAAGGCCTGCGCGGCGTGGGAGAACAGCTGGGGGAGGATGCCCTCCAGGGCGGGGCGGGAGCGGAACGCCACGTCGGTGGCCACCTCCACCTGGTCGGCCACCCAGTAGTACCCGCCGAACCCGGTCCGGGCGAGCGTTCGCAGATGGGGGTTGACCTCCCGGGCCATGTGGTCGAGGAGCCGGGGCCACCGACGCCGGGCCAGCTGGTCGGCCAGGCGCTGGGCCACGGCCCAGTCACCGACCCGCAGGAAGGCGTTGGCGTGGCGGAGGTAGGGGATCCGGCGACGATCCAGGGATCGGGCCAGGGCCTCCCGGCCGTTGGCCCAGATCTGGACCTCGAAGGGGAACCAGGTCTGCAGGCGGAGGTGGCAGAGCCCGAGCTCGCGGTGCACGAAGTAGAAGTACAGGTGCAGGCACTTCCGGCGTCGCCGCGCGATCTCCAGGCGATGAGTGACGCGGTTGCCGGCCACGGCGAAGGATGTGCACGGCTCGACTGCGCTGAGCACGCAGACGAGGCCCGAGTGGACGCCGTCTCGGGCGGCGATGTCGCGGGCGACGTCCTCCTTGGACCGGCCCTTGGCCTTCGTGTGGTTCTCGGCCAGGTACAGGTACGGCCGGCCGGCATCCTCGGCGAGATGCTTGGCGTGGGCCTTCAGCTCCTCGGTGACGCGCTTCACGTATGTCCCGAAGTGCTTGAGCAAGACGTGCTGGGAGTCCAGGAACGCCTTCATCCCTCCGGGCTGGTACAGCCTGGACAGGTGGCCCTTGAAGATCATGCGGTCGAAGCAGGTCAGCTTGCCGACGATCCGATCCTGGTGGACGATCTCGAACGCGGACATGGCCCCGCCTCCTCGTGGCGAACGGACGTCATCCACGCGAAGTTCACCACGTTCGGTGGCCGGGGCCAGTCCGCGCTCGACGGAGGAGGCGGCAGTGTCGAGCACCACGGGGTGCCAGTGCCAGAGGGCCGGCTCCGCCGGCCCGACCACGGTCCCGCCCCGAGATGGTCAGGCTTCAACCCGCAGGCTCCGGCCGACCTTCAGTCGATACCACGCCCGAGCTGCCCGAGGCGCTTTCGGTTGCGGCCGAAGGCTGCAGTAGGACTTAAGTCCCACACCCGACGCTGATGAAGCTAGCCGGATCATCGATGAGCTGCTCTCAGCCGTCGGGGTCGGGGCATGGACCCCTCACAGATCGGATGGGGACCCGGGCCGGGCGCCCATGTATGATCGCGCGGGTTCGTCGGCACGAACGCTGGTCGACTTGGCTTCCGTAGAGGCAGGCGGTTCTAGTCCATGCGTGCTGCTGGTTTTGCCTGACTAGACTTGTCGGCGAGAGCGATACTCAGGGGTTCTCAACCAGGTATCGGGCCAGCTATTCTGCAACGCCCGCCGGGGTAGCTCAGTTGGCAGAGCAGCGGTTTCGTAAACCGCAGGTCGTGGGTTCGAGTCCCACCTCCGGCTCAAACCGATAGGGTCGCGGGTCATCCCCGGGCGATCCGAGTCAGCTCCTCCACCGTCCGGTCTACCTCGTCGGCCGAGTTGTAGTGGCAGAAGCCCACC
>DASWED010000014.1:0-3285 GCA_036394995.1 Actinomycetota bacterium | reverse complement strand
CGTGGCCGAGCGAACGGGCGGGCGCGGCGCGGACGTCGTGATCGAGGCGGTGGGCGACCCGAGCGCCCTGTTCACCGCCGTCGACGCGGTCAGGCGAGGCGGCATCGTCACGGTCCTGGGGATGTACACGAGCGAGACGATAGATATCCCCGCGGGCGTGTGGTGGGCCCGCGCCCTGCAGATCCGGTTCGGCGGCGTCTGTCCCGTGCACGCTTGGTGGGACCGGGCGCTTGAGGAGGTCCGGGCCGGACGCATCGATCCCTTGCCGATCATCTCGCACCGCCTCTCACTGGACGACGCCCCGGTCGGGTACGAGCTGTTCGACTCCCGTGCAGCCTCCAAGGTTCTGCTCTCTCCATGAAGGTGGTGTACGCCGACCAGGAGCCGAACGGGCTGGCGGCCATGGTCGGAGGCCTGATCGAGGCGAACCTTCGGCAGCACCCCGAGCGGCGTTCGTTGCTCCGACCGGCCGTCGTCGAGTTGGTCGCAGCCGACGCCGGGGTCTCGGTCCGGATCGCCCTCTCGCCGGGGCAGGTCTCGGTGTCGAACGGGTCGTCACGGCCCGGCCGGCCTCGCGTCCGCGTGCGGGCCGACTCGGACTCGCTGCTGCTCCTGTCGTCGGCCCCGCTCCGGTTCGGCCTGCCCGATCCGTTCTCGAAGGAAGGCCGCCGGGTCCTGGCCAAGGTCCTGCGGCGGGAGGTCCGGATCTCCGGGCTCACCGCCCATCCGCTCACGGTGGCCCGGTTCGGCCGGCTCCTGTCGGTGGACTGACGTGGGGCGTCACCCGCTCCTCGCGATGACGTCCGTGCTCGCGGTGATGGTCGTCGTGGTGTTCGGCGGCTACGTCGTAGCCGGCGCCCTGTCGGAGCCGGCCGGGCCGCCGGTGACGGTGGCCGGGATCGTGCGCGTGTCCCCGTTGTCGGGGTGGGAGGTGGCCGAACGCTCGGCGGAGCCGGCGAGCGTTCGGCTCACCCGGGGGAGCGGGAACCTCGACGTCATGGTCTTCTCGTTCAGCGGAACGCCCATCGACCTCGCCGCCGAGTACGTCGAGCAGGCCCTGCGGCCCCAGGCCGACCGCCTGGAGGTGTCGCAGCGGGTCCAGGTGGTCCGGGCCGGGAACCGTTCGGGGATCCGCATCGCCTACATCGGCCTGTTCCGCGGCGTGCAGTTCCAGATCGAGGGAACGGTCACCGCGGTGGTCTCGTCCTCCGGCAGGGGCGTGGTCTTCGACGGCTGGGCGCCGGCCGGCCTGCTGCAATACGTGATGGGCGATCTCGACACGATGATCGACACGGCGGCGATCCGCTGATGCGGCCCATGGAGGCCTCGCCCGGCTTCCGGCGCGGATGGGGCCGTCAGACGTCGCTGTTCCAGTTCCGTCGGCCCGCGTTCTGGGCGTACACGATCGTGGTCGGCGGCACCGGCGTCTTCGCGGTGGGCGCGCAGTCGGCGTTCCGTCAGATCTCGCCATCAGGGTGGGCGCTGTCCTGGCTCCTGCTCGCGATCTACGCCCTCCCGGTGTTCCTGGCCGTCTACTTCCTCGACCTGTACGAACGCGAGCCGCTCTCGCTCGTGTTCGGGGCGGTCGTCTGGGGGGCGGTGGCCGCCACCACACTCGCCGGCATCGGCAACCAGGGGTGGGGGCTGGTCGTGGCCCGGATCGGGACGCCCGAGTTCGCCGCGAGGTGGACGGCCGCGCTCACCGCGCCGTTCGTCGAGGAGACGCTGAAGGCCATCGGCCTGGTCCTGCTCGTGCTGATCGCGACGGACGAGTGGGACGACGTCATGGATGGCTTCGTCTACGGAGCCGTGTGCGGCTTGGGGTTCGCCGTGGTCGAGGATGTCTTCTATTTCGTCGGTGTGTTCGGAGGCTCACCGGCCGCCGTCCTCGCTGGGTTCTACGTCCGGGTGGTCTCGAGCGGCCTCTACGGCCACGTCCTGTACACGGCTCTGTCCGGCATGGGTCTCGCCTACTTCGTCTCGCTGGCCGGCGAGGTCCCGATCCGCCGCAGGGTGCTGGTCGCCGGGGGATTATTCCTGGCCGCCGTGGCCGGGCACTTCCTCTGGGATTCGCCGTGGCTCGACCTGTTCCCCTCGCGAGTGGAAGGACTCCGCGACTGGTTAGTCATCCCGGTGGCTGCGGCGGTGAAAGGCGTCCCGCTCCTCGCCCTGACCGTGGTGGGGGTGACCCTGGCCCGGAGGCGTGAGCGGGGCTGGCTGGAGAGCGCGCTCCGTTCGGAGGTCGAGCGCGGAACGCTGTCGACCGTGGAGCTCGGGCTCCTGCTCGATCCGACCGCCCGACGGCGGTCCCGACGCGACGTCCGCGCTCGAGCCGGCGCGGGAGCGGCCCGGCTGCTGAAACGGCTGCAGCGGGAGCAGGTGAACTTGGCCATGATCAGGACCCGGGTGGAGACCGAAGACGACCCGGACCTCGAACGCCACCGTCAGTACTGCCGATCCCTCCGGGACGCGCTGATGGCCGTCCCCGGCGCTGTTCTGTGGGCCAGCAGCCCGCAGGCTCGCTAGTGCGAGGCGGACCGAAGGCTCGCCAGGCAGCAGCGAACCCGGCCGTTCGCTACGGCTCCCGGCCCCGTCGGTCCGAACCGGAGCGGCGGGTACCCTTGCCGCGTGGACCTGGTCGAGGCCGTTCTTGCCGGAGACCGCCGCGCCGTGGCCCGGGCCATCTCGATGGTCGAGGACGGGGCCGAGGGGCTGGCCGAGCTCTCCTCGGGCCTGTTCGGGCATACCGGCCGGGCCTCGACGATCGGCCTTACCGGCTCGCCGGGGGTGGGCAAGTCCACGCTCGCCGGAGAGCTCGTCCGGCTTGCGCGACGCCGCCAGCTGTCCGTCGCCGTCCTGGCCATCGATCCGACCTCGCCGTTCACCGGCGGGGCCCTGCTCGGTGACCGGCTGCGCATGCAGGAGCATGCGACGGATCCAGGCGTGTTCATCCGGTCGATGGCCACGCGAGGCCATCTCGGTGGGATGGCACTCGCCGCTCCCGAAGCGGTCCGGATCCTCGACGCGTCGGGGAAGGATCTGGTGATGGTGGAAACCGTGGGGGTGGGACAGGCCGAGGTCGACGTGGCCGCCGCCACCGACACCACCCTGGTGGTGGTCTCACCGGGATGGGGCGATGCCGTGCAGGTGGCCAAGGCGGGGATCCTGGAGATCGCCGATGTCTTCGTGGTCAACAAGTCCGACCGGGAAGGGGCCGACGCCACGGCGCGCGACCTCGAGCAGATGATCCGGATGGGCGCCCCGGCCGAGTGGACGCCGCCGGTG
>DASWED010000013.1:0-1951 GCA_036394995.1 Actinomycetota bacterium | reverse complement strand
TCGGCCAGTTCCTGCTGGAGATCGGGCGACAGGACCTCGCGAAGCTCGTCGAAGGAACGGAGGTAGATCTCGCGCAGACGCGCCCGCCCCGGCTCGTCGATCGTGGCCTGCCGCGTCTCCTCCAGGAGCTCCCGGACCATGGTCGCGATCCGAAGGAGCTTGGCCGGCTCGGTGATGGCCTCCTGCGGTTCGGGGGGGCCCTTCGGCGCCTGCGGCTGGGGGAGGGCGTCCCCCTCCGAAGCCTGGCCGGTCGTCTGGTCCGTCTCCATCGGCCTCCCCACCCTAGCAACCGGCGAGCCGAAGATGGTACCTCAGCGGCCGAGGGCGGCGAGCTTTCGGAAGATGAGGGCCTCCGCGAGGGCCGCCCGCTCCACCTCGACCAGGTCCACGCTCTCGTTCACCGAATGGAGCGAGGAGAGCTCGTCGGAGGCACCGAACAGGAGCACGGCGATCCCCGGGAACGTGCGCGACAGCAGGGGCACGAGCGGGATCGATCCGCCGCTCCCCATGTCGACGGTCTCCCGGCCCCACGCCTCGCCCATGGCCTCACGAGCGGCCCCGAAGATCTCTCCGCCGGCCTGGACGGCGAAGGGCTCACCCTCGCCGCCCCGTTCGATCTCCAGGTGTACGCCCCACGGGGCGTTGGCCTCCAGATGCGAGGTCAGGGCGTCCAGGGCCTTCTGCGCGTCCTGTCCCGGGGGAATGCGCAGGCTGACCTTGGCCCGGGCCACCGGCACGAGCTGGTTCGAGGCCTCTCGGACGCGGGGGGCGTCGATCCCCAGGACCGAGACGGCCGGCCGGGTCCACAGGCGCTCCGCCACCGAGCCCTCGCCGATCGAGGCCACACCCGGAAGGACGCCAGCCTCGTCGCGGAACTCGTCCTCGGGATACTCGACACCCTCCCAGGGTCCCGACGCGAGGCCGGGGATGGCCACGTTGCCCCGATCGTCGTGGAGCGTGGCGAGCAGGCGGGACAGCGCCGTGAGCGCATCGGGGATGGGGCCGCCGTACGCGCCACTGTGGAGGGCCTTGCGAAGGACCCGGACCTCGACGCGGCAGTCGACCACCCCGCGCAGCGTGGTCGTGATGGTGGGGATGCCCCGGCGCCAGTTCCCGGAGTCGGCCACGACCGCGACGTCGGCGGCGAGGAGGTCACGGTGGCCCTCGATCAGGAACGGCAGATTCTCGGTGCCGGCCTCCTCCTCCCCCTCGACGAGCACCTTCACCGTGACCGGCGGCGCGCCGCCGAACGCCTGCAACGCGGCGGCGTGCAGCACGATCCCACACTTGTCGTCGGAGGTGCCGCGACCGTACATCCGCCCGTCCCGGACCGACGGCTCGAACGGCGGCGTGTCCCACTCGTCCACCGGACCCTCGGGCTGGACGTCGTGATGCGCGTACAGCAGGACGGCGGGAGCGCCCGGAACGGCCGGCGACTCCCCGAAGACGGCTGGGTGCTCGCCGGTGGGGAGCTCGATGAGGCGGACGCCCGAGAGCCCCGCGGCCTCCAGGATCTCCGCGGCGGCCTCGGCCGAATCCCGAACCGGTTGGGGTTCGTAGCCGGGGAACGCGATCGACGGGATCCGAACCAGCCGTTCCAGGTCGGCCCGGACGCCGGGCATGAGCTCGGAAACGATTCCCCGAAGGTCGTCGTCCATACGGATGCGAACGATACCGCACGTCCTGCGGCCCGCATCCGGGTGCGGCCGCCTACGGGAACAGCCGCTCGATCACCCAGCTGCCGTCGGTCTGCCTCGTGTACCGGAACCGGTCGTGCAGGCGGTGTTCCCGTCCTTTCCAGAATTCGACGGCCTCTGGTGCCAGGCGATACCCGCCCCAGTTCGGGGGGAGCGGGACCTCAAGGCCCTGATATCGGGCGTCGATCTCCCGGTACCGGGCGTCGAGCTCCTCGCGCGAGCTCGCGACCGCGCTCTGGCGCGAGGCCCACGCG
>DASWED010000012.1:0-12972 GCA_036394995.1 Actinomycetota bacterium | reverse complement strand
CCTTCGATGGACATCGTGAAGATTCGCCGGGTCGGGAACAGCAACGTGATCTCGCTGCCCAAGTCCCTGGAGGGGCTGGGGTACGTCAGCGGCACGTCCGTCGTCGTCGAAGAGCTGGACTCTGGTGAGCTGCGGGTCGTTCCGGTGAGCAAGGTCCGAGAACTGATCCGGGAGGTCGGGCGCCGCGTTGTTGCCGAGAACCGCGAGGCTCTCCAGATCCTTGAGCGGCACGACAGCCAAGGGTCCTCCCCCGCCGGACGGAGCAGGGCCCGCCGCCGCATCGGGTGAGCGAGCCCAGCGAGAGCGACGTCCTCTACCTCACGCTGGAGGACGTGCTGGCGCTCTACGCCGAGGTCTTCTCCTGCACCCAGCGGGAAGCGGCCGAGCAGCTTCGTGACTCGGCAGGTCTGGAATCGGCCCTGGCCCGACCGGCGATGTACGCCCAGTACCCGGAGGCGGATCTGGCGATGCAGGTCGCCGTCCTCGCCCATGGCATCGCCGAGGGCCAGTACTTCCTGGAGGGCAACAAGCGGACGGCCCTGGCAGCCTGCTCGCAGACTGTCCGGTCGTAGCGTGGGCCGCACGGGCTAGAGAGCCTTCCTCGGGCGCCGAAGACCGCTTCTGCTTCACGAGTCTTTCGGTGTTCCGATGGCCCCGCGCTGGACGCCGCGTCCATCTGAGCCGCCGGTCACGCGGCCGCGCCGGGTGAGACAATCCCTCGACGGGGACGAGGGGAGACAATGAGATGCCCAGGTACGTGATCGAACGCACCTACGACGTCGACGAGGACGAGCTTCCGAACGTGGCGACCCGGTCGAAGCGGATCGCCCAGGAGCAGTTCCCAACCATCGTGTGGGAGCACAGCCACGTGGTCGTGGACGAGGACGGCACGCTGAAGTCGTTCTGCATCTACGAGGCGCCGGACATCGCGACGGTCCGGCGGCACGCGGAGCTCCTCGGCAATCATGTGGTCGACCACATCTACGAGATCGGCGGAGACGTCACCCCGGCGGACTTTCCGCTGTAACCGACGCTACGCGGGCGGCTCAGAGGTCCGGTCCCTCGCGAGTTGCTGCGCGTCGGGCACGTGGTACAGCATCTGCTCCGCAACTGCCAGCTTGAGCCGGAGCTTGCGGAACCGTTCGCGGTCCTCCTGCTGCACGAGCGAGAGGGCACGCCGGAAGAGTGACACCGCCTCCTCCTTGGCCCACCCCCGGCTGGCCTGGTCCGCAGCGGCCACGAAGTACTCGATCGCGCGTTCTACGTCGCCGGCCTCCTGCCAGTGGTGGGCCAGCGCGGCGGGCGAGTCCCGCTCGGCGTGCACCGACTCCAGGAACGCTGCCACCTCGCCATGGGCCTCCCGCCGCCTGGCGCGGGGAAGCGTGGCGTAAGCGACGTCGCGGATCAGCGCGTGCTTGAACCGGAACTGCTGCTCGCCCTGGTACCGGGAGACGGCCTCCCGGCGGATCAGGTCGCGGCCCTCGAGCGAGTCCATGATCGCCGGCAGGGCGTCGGCGGTCTGTCCCAGCCGGCTGAGCCCGCCGCTCCAGAAGATTCGGCCCATCACCGACGCGTCGAGCAGCACCGAGCGCTCGGCGGGGGGGATGGCGTCGAGGCGGGCGGCGATGATCCCGCGGATGCTGGTGGGCAGCCCCGCCCCCGTCGACGAGGATCGCTCGGCCATCGACGCCACGAGCTCCTCGATGAAGAGCGGGTTGCCCTCCGCCGCCCTGCCGATCTCCTCGGCCGCGGCGGGGTCGACAGGGCCGGCGGCGTCCGCGAGGAGGCGCTCCGCGAGCTCGTTCGCGTGCGCGAGGTCGAGCGGTTCGAGCGGAAGGGCGAGCGCCGCCTGCACCGAGGACCCCCAGGCCGGGCGTTTGTCCCGCAGTTCGGGGCGGGCCAGCACGAGCAGCAGCACCGTAGTCTCCTCGAGCCGCGAGCCGAGAATCTCGATGAGATCGAGGAGGCTCGCGTCGGCCCAGTGGAGGTCCTGGAACGCGAGCACGGTCGGCGCGGCGCGGCCCAGCCCCTCCACGAATCGCCGCGCGGAGAAGAAGAGGACGTGGCGATCGGCGACCGCGCCCTCGGAGGGGGCCGCTCCCTCCAGCCCGAGCATCAGCGACAGGTGCGCCGAGACCTCGTCCGCGCTCTCCGCCCCGACGACGTCGGCCGCCGACGTCCGGAGCTTGCCGATGGCCATTTCGGGTGGATCGCCATCGTAGATCCCGGCGATCTGCTTCACTTGCTGCGCGAAGGCGCCGTACGCGCCGCTCTCCCCGTACGGCAGCGATCGCCCGACGATGGCGCGCCCGCCGGCCCCCCGGACCGCGTCGATGAACTCCTGGGCCAGCCTGCTTTTTCCGATCCCGGGGAGCCCCACGATCGTGGCCAGGTGTGGCTGCCGGTCCGCCACGACGCGATCCCAGAGACCCGACAACGTGGCGAGCTCGCTCTCGCGCCCCACCATCGGCACCGTGGAGGCGCCGCGTTCACCGGGCGGGAACGCCGCCGCGACCACCCGCCACGCGGGCACCGGGAGCTGCTTGCCCCTGGCCACGATCGGCTCGACGGGCTCGTACTCGATGGTGCCCCGGGTGCTGCGGAAGGTCTCCTCGCCCACCAGGATCGAGCCCTCGGGCGCGTGGGTCTGCAGCCGCGACGCCGTGTTCACGACGTCGCCCGCCACCATGCCCTCGCCCTCCTCAGCGCGGGCATCGAGGCTGACGATGGCCTCGCCGGTGTTCACGGCGACGCGGACCTGGAGGTTCATCCGGGGATCGCGGGTGTTCATCTCGTCGACGGCGTCGCGGACCCGCAGGGCCGCCCGCACCGCGCGCTCGGGGTCGTCGCCGTGTGCGACCGGTGCCCCGAACACGCCCACCACGGCGTCGCCGATGAACTTCTCCACCGTTCCGCCGAACGACTCGATCTCCTCGCGAAGCGACGAGTAGTACGGCCGGAGGATGGCGCGCACGTCCTCGGGGTCCAGCTGCTCCGCCCGCGACGTGAACCCCACCAAGTCCGCAAACAGTACGGTGACGACGCGTCGCTCCTCGCCGGTGGGACGCGGTTCGTCCCCCTTCGACCCGAGCTCGGCGCCGCAGCTTCCGCAGAACCGGAACCCGAGCGGGCTGGTGGCGCCGCACGCGGGGCACGTAAGGACGAGCCGGGCGCCGCAGGAGCCGCAGAAGCTCTGGCCCGGCTCGTTCCCTGCGCCGCAACGCGGGCACGGATGTGGTTCGGCCACCGCTCGCCTTTCGCCTCGGGGTGCCCAGTATGGGCGGTGGCACCGCCCGCCGGAAGCCCCGGCTTGCCGCCCCCGTCCCCCCCGGGGGATGATGGGGCGATGCCGCAGTCCCGAGTCGACGTCCGCGGGCTCCAGGCGCCGATCCGGGAGCGCTACCTGGCCGAACCGGAGTCCCCGCCAATCGTCATCACGGTTCGGAGCGCCGGAGGGGACCTCGGCGACCCGCTCCACTGCGCCGTCGCACCCGACGCCGCCTCGGACGTGGTGTGGCGGTCCGGCGCCCATGCGGCAGTGGGGGGCTCGGGCGACGTGCCGTGCTCGGCCGATCTCCTCCTCGGTGCCCTCGTGGCCTGTCAGGAGACGACCCTTCGGATGGTGGCGGCCAACGCCGGCATCGAGCTCGAGGAGCTCGAGGTCACAGCGGAGGGGGACTGGGACCCGCGGGGAACCCTCGCGATGGGGAAGGAGTTCCCAGTGGGACTGACCGGTGTGCGGTGCCACACGCGAGTTGTCGTGCGGGGCGACGCCCGCGGGGAGCGGGCGGAGCGGTTCCTGCAAAGCGCCGAGCGCTTCTGCGTGGTCCTCAACACGCTCCGCGACGGGGTGCCCGTGCGCTCCACGTTCGACCTCCAGCCGGCGCCCGGAGACCCCGCGTCCGGCATCTGAGCGTCGGCGCCGCCGAGGATCGTGGCGGTGGCTCGATGAGGACACCCTTCGCCGTGAACTACCAGCGCGGTCCCGTGCCCAGCGAGACGAGAAGCACCGGCGGCGCCAACTCGAGGAGCTGGCACGGATGATCCGGTCCCACCGGACCGCCCGGAAGCTCTCCCAGAAGGAGCTCGCGGAACGGTCTTGAGTTCGTACGCTTGGCCCCCTGAGAGCGAGTCTGATGCCGCCGCAGGAACAGGAAGCTCACGCCATGTAACTGGGGCTAGCCACCCACGGTCGAGGCCGCTAGCCTCCGGAGGATGCGTTTCCTCGTCCTGGGGTCCCTCGAGGTCGTGACGGAAACCGGGGATCCGTTGCCGATCGCCGGATCGAAGGAACGCACGATCCTCGCCTTCCTGCTCGCTCGTGGGGGACGTGTCGTGTCCGTCGACGACCTCATCGAGGAGCTGTGGGGTGAGCACCCACCTCGAACCGCGGAGAAGACGGTCGGCTCCTACGTTTCGAGGCTCCGTCGCGCACTCCGGGCCGGTCACTCACCCAGGTGGGTCCACAGCTCCAGCAGCGCCGTCGAGAGGAGGGGCAGGCCACCCGGCTGACCGGTCGTGTCCGATACGAGGGAATCGACGAGCTTCTCCTCAACCGTCAGGCCCGCACGTTCGGCGGGTGAACGCATCGCCCGTCAGCAGGCGACACAGGGCCAGGAGGACATCGCGCTCGCGCTGCGTCAGTGGCGGCGCCTGCGCGATGGCGGCCGTCTCCTTCCCCCGGGCCGGGCCGTGGAACAGCAGGCGAAGTCGTCCGAGGACGATCTCATCGCCCGAGTGCAGGGCTCGCTCGCCGATGATCCTTCCTCCGGTTCACGAAAGTGCCGTTGCGAGAGCCGAGGTCGCGGACACACCAGGTATCGCCGAATCGCTCGAACACAGCATGCACCCGGGAGACCCCGTCGGCGTCGACGACCACGTCGTTCGACTCGAGGGTTCCCACGGTCATTCGCTCCAAGTCCAGCGGTCGAAGCTCCCGCCCGCTTCGGCCCCACACCTCGACGTAGCTGCTCACCACGAGACTCCCAGGTCGGGTTGCAGAGGGTACCGCTGCAAGGCGGCCGATTGCCATGGTCGAGTTCGAGCGAAGCCCTCGCCGCGCACGGAGTCAGCGTCGACGTCCGGATTCCATGCAAACGCGTTGCAAGCATCCAGTCATTCACCAGAGGAGGAGATGGTCCCAGTGAGCATCAAGCCCATTTCCCAGTCGGCGGCCGCCGCTCCCACCATGCGCGCGGTGCGCCTCCACCAGCCCGGCGGCCTCGAGGCGTTGAGGGTCGAGGAGATCGGGACCCCGCGGCCGGGGCCGGGGGAGGCCCTCGTCCGGGTCCACGCCGCTGCCATCACTCGCGACGAGCTCGGGTGGCCGGTGGACCGCCTTCCCGCGATCCCGTCATACGAGCTATCCGGGGTCGTCGTCGAGGTCGCGTCGCCGGACGACGCCGGCATCGCGAACGGCGAGGCCGTGTACGCGCTCACGGGATTCGACCGGGACGGCGCAGCCGCCGAGTACGCCGTCGTCCCGTCCAGATTGCTCGCGCCGAAGGCCCGGACGCTCGGCCACGTGGAGAGCGCCGCGCTCCCGCTGGCCGGGCTCAGCGCGTGGCAGGGGCTGTTCGTCCACGGCGCGCTCCGGGCGGGTGATCGCGTGCTGATCCACGGCGCGGCCGGCGGGGTCGGACACCTCGCCACGCAGCTCGCGCGATGGCGCGGGGCGCACGTCATCGGCACCACCTCGGGAGCCGTAGCCGAGACCGGCCTCGGGGCCCACGAGATGGTCGATCGCACGACCACGAGGTTCGAGGACGCCGTGGAGCCCGTGGACCTCGTCTTCGACACGGCGGGAGGCGACGCGCTCGCGCGCTCGGCGACCGTCCTCCGCGCGGGCGGCAGGCTGGTGTCGGTCGCCGAGGAGCCTCCGCCAGAGGTCGCCGAACGGGTCGCCGCCACCTACTTCGTCGTGGAGCCGGATCGCGACCAGCTCATCGAGCTCGCCCGGCTCGTTGACGAGGGCGCAGTGCGGCCGGCGATCGATTCGGTGTTCGAGCTGGCCGACGCCCGCGCGGCGTTCGAGCGGGTGATGGATTCCGGAAAGCGTGGCAAGGTCGTGCTGGAGGTGATTCATGACTGATCAGGAGCAGAAGGGGTCGGCGTTCCGGGCGCTCCACGATGGCGAGCCGTTCGTGATCCCCAATCCGTGGGACGCGGGGTCGGCGCGCGTCCTGGCCGCGCTCGGCTTCCAGGCGCTGGCCAGCACCAGCTCGGGGTTCGCGTTCACGCTCGGGCGCCTCGACGGCCACGTGAGCCTGGACGAGGTCGTCGAACACGCGCGGATGCTCGATCGCGCCACCGACCTCCCCGTCTCGGTGGACCTGGAGAACGGCTACGGCCCGGACCCCGCGAGCGCGGCGCTGGCGATCACCAGGGTCGCCGGGGCCGGGGCCGTTGGCGGATCGATCGAGGACTACGACCCGGGCGGCCGCCTCTACGACCTCGCGCACGCCGCCGAGCGGATCGCCGCCGCCGCCGAGGCCGCGCGGGCGCTGGAGTTCCCGTTCACGCTGACGGCACGGGCCGAGAACCACATCCGGGGCCACCCCGACCTCGACGACACGATCGCCCGCCTCCGGGCGTACGAGGCGGCGGGAGCCGACGTGCTCTTCGCCCCCGGCCTGCGGAGCAGGGAGGAGATCCACGCCGTCTGCGAGGCCGTCACGAAGCCGGTGAACGTGCTCGCGCGGCCGGGGATGTCGTTCTTCGAGATCGCGGATGCCGGGGCGCAACGGGTGAGCGTCGGGGGCGGCCTGACGTGGATCGCCGTCAACGCCATGGCCGCCGCCGCCGGCGAGATCCGCGATCGCGGGGATTTCTCGGTGCTCGGCGAGAGCCCCCCGCTGCGCGAATGGTTCACGTGACCATCGCGTGACATCGTCCGGCGCGCGGCTTCGACACTCTCGCCGGGGTTCGTCAGCGAGGGGGGATCTGCTGGACGGACCAGGCGTTGCCGTCCGGGTCGCTGAAGAAGACGAACGAGCCCCAGGGGAACACCTGGACCTCGCCGACCTCCAGCCCGCGTTCCAGGAGCTCGGCGCGCGCTGCGTGGATGTCCGGGACCACCAGCTGGAGGCCCTTGACGGATCCGGGCGGCATGTCGCCGAGCCCCGTTCCCAGGGCGATGGAGCAGGCCGAACCGGGAGGCGTCAGCTGGACGAATCGGAGCTCGTCGGTGACCTGGTGGTCGTGGTCCAGGTGGAACCCGACCTTCTCTATGTAGAAGGCCTTCGCCCGGTCCACGTCGGAGACGGGGACCTGCACCAGCTCGAGTCGCCAGTCCATGTGGGGCGGCACTGTAGCAGGGCTCCATCGAGATCCGGTGCCGTCAGGCCTGTCGGTCACGGGTCCGGGGGTCGCCGGGCCGGCTGACCCGCTCCCTCGCGGTCAGGCCGCGGTGGTGCGGCGGGCGGCGGATTCGACGGGACGGGGCTCGGAGGGCCACCGCCGGCGCTCCCACCACAGGATCCAGTTGGAGCCGGAGACGTGTCCGCTCTGCCACTCCCAGCTCGATCCGGGCCATCCACCGCCACGACGAGCCCCCGTGGCGCACCTGCGTGCCCTCGAACCGGTAGGTCGACTCGGTCACGTTCCACGCGTTGGCGGCCTGGTCGAGCTCGGAGGCGGCCCTCTTGGTCGGGAAGGCGGCTACGCGTTGCCCAGGTGGCGTTCGAGCCAGTCCAGGATGACCTCGAAGCGCTGGACGCGGTGGGCCGGGGAACCCGAGCGGCTCAGCTCGTGGCTCTCGGCCGGGAACCGGACCAGCTCCACCTCGCGGCGGAGCAGGCGCAGGATCGTGAACAGGTCCTCGGCGTGGCCCACTGGGCACCGCAGGTCGTTCTCCGAGTGCAGGATCAGCAGCGGCGTGGTGATGTTCGTCGCGTAGGTCGACGGGGAGATCTTCAAATAGGCCTCGGGATCCTCGAACCAGAACGCCCCCAGCTCGCCCTTGAACATCCAGCCGATGTCGGCGCTTCCCCCCTCCAGCAGGAAGTTGTTGCAGGACCGTTCGCTGATGGCCGCGGCGAACCGGTCCGTGTGCCCCACGATCCACGACGTCATGTAGCCGCCGTACGAGCCGCCCATGACGCCGATGCGGTCGCCGTCCACGAAGTCGAACCGCCGCACGGCCTCGTCCACGACGGCCATGACGTCCTCGTAGTCGCGGGTCCCCCACCCGGGCCCACCCTCCACCGGCCCCCGGATGGCCCGGCCCCATTCCTCCGTCTGACCGGACGAGCCTCGCGGATTGCAGAACACGACCACGTACCCCGCGCCGGCCTGGACCTGGAACTCGTCGAAGAACCGCATGCCGTACTGGGCGAACGGCCCCCCGTGGACGTTCAGCACCGTCGGATACCGCCGGCCCTCCTCGAAGCCGGCGGGGCGCATGATCCACGCGTCGACCTCCGTGCCGTCGGCCGAGGTCGCCGTGAACCGCTCCTGGTCCACGATCTCCCGGGCATCGGCGAACGCCCGCCCCACCTCGGTCAGCCGCCGCTCCCCCACGAACAGCTCCGGGACCTCGGTGGGCGTCGACAGTGTGTGGGCGATGGTCCCGCCGGCGGCGTCCCACCCGGTGAGCCCCCGGTCGCCACCCACCACGAGCTCGGGCTTCCCCGAGCCGTCCCCCGGGACCCGGTACAGATGCGTGGCGCCGTGGTCCTCCACCGCGAACAGCACGTCGCCGCCGTCCCACAGGGGCTCCCGGGCCGGCGGGTAGGGTGCGCAGTTCCGGTCCAGGGACTCGGTGAGAACCGTGCGCTCGCCGGTCGCCACGTCGAGCACCGCCACCTGCGTGTGGCGGGGGTCGTCGAACACGCCGGGGTTGACCAGGTACGCGATGCGCCGCCCATCCGGGGACCACGACGGCCGCTCGGCCGTGCCGTCGCCGCCGGTCAGCCGCTCCGCCTCGCCGCCGGACGCGTCGATCGCGTAGACGTCCCGCACCGGCAGGGTGTCCCAGTGCTCCTCCCGGGCCGAGGCGAACGCCAGCCGGGTGCCGTCGGGCGACCAGCACACACCGTCGTCCTCGAAGTCGCCGTCGGTGAGCTGCTCGGGTTCGGCGCTCCCGTCCGCGGCCACGACGAACAGGTGCTGGCGCCGGTCCCCGGTCCAGCCGACGTTGTCGAGCTTGAACTGGAGCCTGGTGAACCGCCGCGGCGCGCGCTTGCGCTCGTCCTCCTCCTCGTAGGCGGGATCCGGGACCCGGGCCGAATACGCGATCCGCGACCCGTCCGGCGACCACGCCGGTTCCTCGACGTCCTCCTTGGCCGACGTGAGCTTGCGCGGCTCGCCGCCGTCCATCGGGATCACGTACAGCTGGCCCACCTTGCCGTCGCGGTTCGACACGAACGCCAACTGCGCGCCGTCGGGCGACCATCGCGGCGAGCCGTCGCGCTTCGCCCCCGCGGTGAGCTGCCGGGGCTCGGCGGAGCCATCCGCCGCCGAGACCCAGATCGCACTCCGGTACTCGTTGGCCTCACGGTCGACCCGCATGACGACGTACGCCACCTGCCGACCGTCCGGCGACACCCGCGGGTCGGCCACCCACGTCAGCTCGCCGATGTCCTCCGGAACCATCCCAGCCACGTTCGTCCCTCCCTCAGGTCCGATTCCCTCCCAGCGTTCCAATCTTGGCACGCCGGGAAGGCCCCGGTCGGGGCGATAGGCTTCCGCCCGCGGATCCGCGAGCGAATCGAGGAGGCCCTCATGTGCTACGACCCCGCCGCCAGACCGCCGTTGCCGCCGATCTCGGGAGGAGCCGGATCCGCCGAGGGTGAGCGCATCGAGCTGGAGGCCGCCGACGGGAACCGGTTCGCCGCCTACTCGGTGCGGCACTCCGACCGCGGCGGTGCGGGGATGGTCGTCCTCCCGGACGTCCGGGGCCTCCACCCCTTCTACGAGGAGCTGGCGCTCCGGTTCGCCGACGCCGGGGTGCACGTCACCGCGCTCGACTACTTCGGGCGGACCGCGGGCGTCGCCGAGCGCGACGACGACTTCGAGTACATGCCGCACGTGCAGGCCACCACGCCCGGGGGCATCGCGGCCGACGTCGCCGCGGCGGCCGCACACCTCCGCTCGCCGGAGGGCGGCGCCGCCGAACGGCTGTTCACGGTGGGGTTCTGCTTCGGCGGGCGGAACTCGTTCAACCAGGCGGCCCGCGACCACGACCTGGCCGGCGTGATCGGGTTCTACGGGTTCGTCGCGGAGCGGGATGAGCACGACCGGGACGCGCCGACCCGGCTGGCGGCCGGGTACCGCTGCCCGGTGCTCGGGCTGTTCGCGGGTGCCGACCGGAACATCACGCACGAGCACGTCCGGCGGTTCGACGAGGCGCTCGGCGGCGCGGGGGTCACCCACCACGTCGAGATCTACGACGGCGCGCCACATTCGTTCTTCGACCGGGCCGCCGAGGAGCACGCCGAGGCCTCCGCGGACGCCTGGAACCGGATGCTCGGCTTCGTTCGAACCGGCGACCCGGGCGCCGCCTGACGTTGTTTTCCTGAACGGAGCAAGCGGGTAAGAGACGAACCGGCGCCCGCCGCTTGAGTGGAGCCCGCCGATGAGAGCCCGCATCCTCGCCGCAGCCTCGCTCGTCGCCGCCCTCGCGGTGGCCGTCCCCTCCCCCGCCGGCGCCGCCTCGTCCTGGACCCGATGGTCGCCGCGGCCCGCCACGTACGGCGTGGCCCGCACCGCCGACGTGCCCATCCGGATGTCCGATGGGGTGGTCCTGTACGCCGACGTCCTCCGCCCCGCGAGGGCCGACGGCACGCCGGCGCCCGGGCGGTTCCCGGTGGTGCTCACCCAGACCCCGTACAACAAGAACGGTGCGCTGAACTTCGAGTCCGACTACCTGGTGCGGCGGGGGTACGTGCAGGTCATCGTTGACGTCCGGGGAACCGGTTCGTCCGAGGGCCGCTGGAATTCGTTCGGGGCCCGGGAGCAACGGGACAGCGCCGAGCTGGTGCGATGGGTGGCCTCGCCGACGAGGCCCTGGTCGAACGGCCGGGTGGGGCTGCACGGGACCTCCTATGGCGCGATCAACCAGCTGTTCACCGCGGCCCACCAGCAGCCCTCGGTGAAGGCAGCGTTCCCGATCGTGCCGATGTCGGACGCGTACCGCGACATCACCGCGTCCGGCGGGCAGATCGACACGAGCTTCATCCCGTCGTGGCTCGGCCTGGTGACCGCCCTGGGGCTGCTGCCGCCGACCTATTCGGGCTCGGATCCGGGCCGGACGCTCGAGGTCATGAACGACCACGCGGAGGGCGCTCAGTCGTTCCAGGCGCAGACCGTCCTCGATGCGATGCAGGGCGGCTCCAACGCGTACGACGGCGCCTTCTACCGGACGCGGTCGCCGATCGACGTCATCGACCGCGTCCGCATCCCCACGTTCATCATGGGCGGGTGGTTCGACCTGTTCCAGCGGGGCGAGCCCCTGCTGTATCAGCGGCTGAGGGCGAACGGCGTGCCGGTGCGCCTGGTGATGGGGCCCTGGTACCACATCACGGCCGGCAACGGCCTGCCCGCCGACGGAGTCCCGCCCGCCAACGAGTTGGAGCTGCGATGGTTCGACCACTACGTGCGCGGCGTCGCGGACCCGGGGCTCGCGAACACGCCGTCCGTGACGTACTTCCGCAACGGCGAGGGCCACTACCATTTCGCGCCCTCGTGGCCACCGCCGGGCGTCGGGTACCGGCAGCTCTACCTGTCGGGGCCCGCCGAGCCGGGGAGCGCCGGGACGCTCGCTGCCGCCCCGCCGGCGAAGCAGTCACCCGACACGCTGCCGTGGCAGCCCCTGTCCGGAGTGTGCACGCGTTCGACGGTGCAGTGGACCGCGGGGGCCGGATCGGGCTCGCTGTGCGAGAGCGACGACGAGTTCAACGACGCCACCGGCCTGGCCTACGACCTCGCCCTGCCGAGGGGCCTCACGGTGGCCGGACCCATCGCGGTGCGCCTGGACGTGGGAACGAACGGCCACGACAGCCTCCTCGCGGTCCGGGTGGAGGACGTCGATCCGAACGGCCGGGCCACCCAGCTCACCGCGGGCTGGAACACGATCTCGCTCCGGGCCCTGGACCGTTCGATGTCGACGTTCGCCGGCGGCCTCATGGTCCGCCCCTACCACCCCTTCACGAAGACCAGCGAGCTGCCGGTGGTCGACGGGAAGGCCTACGCCGTGTGGATCGAGATCTTCCCCACCTCGGCCCGGTTCGCCCCCGGGCACTCGCTGCGCATCAGCATCCAGCCCAGCGACGCCCCCCACCTCTCCCCGACCGAACCGCAGCTCGAACGCTCAGTCGGCGGCGTCCTCAGCCTGTACCACGACGCCGCCCACCACTCCGAGGTGATCCTTCCCGTCCAGGGATGACCAATCAACAACCGGAGAGAACCGTTGGTTCAACTCCCCTCTGGTCCACTGGGGTTCCCGTCGGCCGTCCAAGCCATTCCGCGCGTCACGGGGGCCTCTCGCCCCCGTGCGGGCGATTCCCGACCGAGCACCTTCCGCGCGGCGTGTCAGGTGTCCGGAGGTCGGAGCTTGCCGGCCTTGCGGTCCCGCGCCGTCTTGGCCTGGTGGCACGACCAGCACCGGGGCTCGAGGTTGTCGGTGGAGGCCGGGCCCAGGGCGACGTGGGGCTCGACGTGGTCGATCTCGGTCCCGAAGCGGTTGCCGCAGTCAGCGCACCGGATGCCGTCGAAGGCGGGGGGATCCCCGAGCTCGAGCGCCAGTCGGACCTCGACGGGGGTGTTGCGCGTCCACCGCCGCATGTGACGGAGATCCTTGCCGTCGGAGATGACCCCGGTCAGGAAGGCGTCCTGGGCGACCTGCCGAGCCACCTCGGGCGAGACCGGCCCCACCCCGGGGATCTTGCACACCTCCCCCTCCGCCACGTCGCGCCACCCCCGCGTGGCCACCCCGTGGCTCACCACCACAACGAGCTCGGGCCGCCGCCGCCC
>DASWED010000011.1:0-41471 GCA_036394995.1 Actinomycetota bacterium | reverse complement strand
GCGGCCGTCGCGATCCGGACCCGCACCCCGGTCCTCCACGCCGACGCCGACTTCGACGTCATCGCGCGTCATAGCGGCCTCCTGATCGAGCCGGTTGGTGGTTGAGCCGGCGCTGTCGGTCCTCATGGCCACTCCGCGATGGCCTGCGCCAGGCGGGGGCTCACCTCCGTCGCGAGGATTGGAGCGAGCTTCGCCGCCGACGTGACTCCGGCCCAATCGGTGGGCGGCATGACGCCGTGCTCCCGGAAGTACGCCCACCCCGACTGGTGCCGGGTGCTCTCGGAGAGGCCGAACGCCCACAGCCGCTTCAGGCCGTCCTCGCCGCTCTCCTCGAACACCGCGCGGGCCAGCCGCAGGAAGCGGCAGTGGTACCAGGCGTAGTTCGGGACCTTCATCGGCTTCTCGGTCCCGATCGGGTAGTGGCGCTGGAAGTCGTCGAGGGTCCGATAGCCGGTCAGGCGAACGATCGCGTTGAGCGCGGTCAGTCGGGTGAGCACGTCGGGGAGCGTCGTCAACCGCTCGAGGTCCCCCGGCCTCTTGGTGGCGATGAACGCGTGCAGCGCCAGACTGGGGAAGAAGTTCTCCAGCCACAGCGCCGGGAACGCCGATCCGCTGTGCTCGTCGATCGCATAGGCCACATCACGAAGGATGAGCAGGTCGAAGAACCCCCGCGCCCGGAGACGGCCCTCCGCGTCCGCGTACACGCGCTTGAGCCTCGGGTAGGCGACGAACGGCGACGTGAGGCGGGCCATCCTGCCGAACTGCCGCCACATCGCGTTCTCGTCGGTGGGCACGATCATCCTGTTCTCGGGAGACGGGCCGTGCTCCTCGTCGAAGGCGAACCCCGCGGGCTGGTAGCGGGCCATGCCGTAGCCCTCGGGCGACGCGACCAGCTTCCACTCCTCGGGCGCGAGGAAGAACGCGGTGAACCGCGGCGGCGAGGCCTCCAGCACGCGCGTGAAGTAGTCGAACGCCTCCCCTGTCAGGTCGGCCAGCCGTTCCGCATCGGCCCTCGAGCTCTCGCTGTAGCGCACCTGGAACGGATACCCCTCGAGCCTCGGCAGCGAGTCCGCGGACGCAACCCCGGCGCTCATCGACCTCCTCCTTCCGTTCCATCGCGAGAGGGCCAGTGCGACTGCCAGGGCACCCCGAACCACCACAGCGCGTGGGGCGAGGTCAAGGCCCGTCCCATCGCGCGGAGGCCCCGGAGGACCGCGCGTCCGACGGACCCGGTCCATGGGGATTTCCGGCCTTCCCGGCCGCTTGGCGAGTGACCCTGCGGGGCTGGGACGCGAAGCGCGCTCATCGTTGCCTCCTTCCGTCGGCTTCCCGTCGGGGGCTCACCGGGGCCGGCGAACCGGCTTCCGGCGAGCCCTGAGCGAACGCTAGGAAGGAGTCACCTCGGAAACATCCGCGCCGGTACCCAGATCGCGGGGTTCGGTACCCAGATTCGCCCGCTTCGCGCTACGCGATGCCGTTGCGGTGGGCGAACGCGGTCGCCATCGCCCGGGCGGCACGGCCGTGCGCGCCGATCTTGGCGTAGGCGTTCGCGACGTGCCGCTCCACGGTCCGCACCGAGAGGAACAGGTCGGCGGCGATCTCGTCGTTGGTCCGGCCCTGCCCGAGCAGGCGGAGGACCTCGACCTCCCGAGGGGTCAGGCGGAGGTCCGGCCGGCCCCGGGCACCCGGTTCGATCTCGGCGAGCAGGCGCTCGGCCCGCTCAGCCTCCCTGTGAGCTCCAAGCGCCTCCAACGCGGCGTGGGCGGCTCCGGCCTCCCTGGCCGCGGGCTCCGGCCGGCCCAGGTCGAGGAGACATCGGGCCAGCTCGAGGCGAACGCGAGCCGCTTCGAACGGCGCCTCGGCCCGGACGAACAGGTCGACGGAGCTCTGGAGGGCCCCGAGGGCGGCCGTGTGGTCGCCTCGTGCCGCATCGACGACGCCCGCGGCGAACCGCGCCGCGGCCAGGACCGGTCCGGTGCCGATCCTCATGGCGACGTGATCGAGCTCGGTCACCGACGACGCCGCGGCGTCATGGTCGCCGAGCGCAGTCCGGGCTCGGGCCATGGTCTCCAGGGGGTCGACCCGTTCGACGACGTCCTCGGGTGGCAGGCTCCGGAGATACCGTTCGGCCAGGGCAGCGGCATCGCCCGGCGATCCCCGATCGAGCTCAAGTGTGGCTCGAGCGGCCACCGTGAGCTGACCCAGCCCGCGCCGGTGCGGCGCGGCCTCGAGGTCGTCGAGCACCTCCTGCGCCTCGTCGAACCGACCCTGGCGCCGCCGGAGGTCGGCGAGCCGGAGCCTCGCCAGGGCGGCCGGGACCGGCCGGGCCGCCGCGTCCTCCAACAGCTCCATGAGCTCGCGCTCGGCGTCCTCCCATCGCCCCCACCAGATGAGGACGGCGGCGTGCTCGGTTCGCGGGTAGTCGAACGACGGGGCGGCGATCCTGCCATCCGACATGTCGATCGCGTAGCGGGACCACTGGGCGGCCCGCTCCAGGTCGCGGACGTACAGGCACGCCGTGACCAGGAAGCAGCACACGCGAATGGCGTTCCCCCTGTCCCGCAGCTCGCCCCCCACCGCCGCGGCCGAGGCCTCGTCGAGCAGACGCATCCCTTCGGCCACCTCCCCCGAGGCGACCAGGATCAGCCCGAGCTGGCCGGTGGCGATCATCTCGTTGTCGAGGTCACCCATCTCCCGGGCCCGGGAGATGGCCTCCTCCGTGAGGGGGCGGGCCCTGGCGAAGTCCCTGTCGTATCCCGCGGCCAGGGCCCCTTCCATGCCGGCGATCATTGCCACGACCGGGGAATCCGGGTGGTCGTGGAGGAGGGTGCGGGCCCGCCCGAGCCAACCCGAGGCCACTGCGGTGTCGCCGCGCGTATTGAGGATGGTCACGGCCAGCCACGCCGCCGCACGCGCCGCGGCTTCGTCATCGCCGCGCCGGCGGAACAGCCGGAACGCCCGCTCGAGCGCCGTGGTCACGGCTCTGGCGTCGCCCAGCCATGTCGCGGCCTCGGCCAGGCCCATGAGCGCTTCGGGCGTCTCGCGATCTCGAAGGGCCCGTTCGAAGCTCGCCTTGGCGTCGGCCCAGGACCCCCCCTGGAGCGCCTCCCAGGCCGCGACCAGCTGCTCGTCGGCGGCCACGGACAGATGGTAGGCGCGTTCGCGCGATGGCGCAGAACCGGGTGCTGGCACGCGCCGGTGAGCGTCGGGCGTCGTGAGCGTGTTCCACTACGGCGATGACTGTGATCGAGTGGCTGTTGGACGCTGATCCCGCGATCCGCTGGCAGGTGATGCGCGACCTCACGGAGGCCGCACCCGACGAGGTGGCCGCTGAACGCGCCCGTGTCGCGGTCGAGGGCTGGGGCGCACAGCTGCTCGCGCTCCAGGGGGCCGACGGCCGTTGGGACGGCGGCACCTACCGCCCGGGCTGGGTGGATGAGTCGAAGCCCTTCTTCGACGCATGGACGGCGACGCACTTCTCGCTCCAGCTCCTGCGCGAGCTCGGTCTGGACCCGGACAGTCCCGAGGCGGGCCGGGCCGTCCCGCTCGTGCGCGAACACGTCCGGTGGGAGGCGAACGACGCCCTCTACTTCGAGGGCGAGACCGAGCCGTGCATCAACGGGATCGCGCTCGCGAACGGCGCCCACTTCGGCGAGACCGTGGACGGTATCGTCGATCGCCTCCTGGGCGACCAGCGCGAGGATGGTGGCTGGAACTGCTGGGCCGAGTACGGCGCGACGGTGTCGTCGTTCCACTCGACGATCTGCGTGCTCGAGGGCCTCCTCGAATGGGAGCGTGCCGGAGGATCTTCGGGGGCGGTCGCTGCGGCGCGCCGCAGGGGCGAGGAATACCTCCTCGAGCGAAGCCTGTTCCGCCGTCGGTCGACCGGTCACGTCATCGACCCGCGGTTCACGATGTTCTCGTTCCCGACCCGCTGGTACTACGACGTGCTGCGCGGCCTCGACTACTTCCGATCCACGGGCGCGGTCCCGGACGGCCGGTACGCGGAAGCGATCGCGCTGGTCGCCGGCAAGCGCCATGAGGAGGGTCGCTGGCCGCTCGAGAACACGCACCAGGGGCCGACCCACTTCGGCATGGAAGGCCCCGACGGCTTCCCCAGCCGCTGGAACACCCTCCGCGCGCTGCGGGTCCTGCGGTGGGCGGGTTCGAATGCGCGCACGGCGCATTCCGGCCGAAGCCGATAGATTCCCCGCCAGCGGAAAGGGAAGGGTGGGATGCACAGGGGACGGCTCACGGCGGGGGCGATCGTGGCGGTGCTCGTCGTTGCGCTCGCCCTTCCGCTGAACGCTCTACCCGCGGTCGCCGACACCGTCTCCGTCAACTGCGCGAACGCGTCGCTCCAGACCAAGATCGACAACGCCTCGCCCGGAACCGTGATCCTCGTGAAGGGCACCTGCGACGGGAACTTCACGGTGCCCAAGAACCTGACCCTGAAGGGCAATCCCGCGGCCACGCTCGACGGCGGCGGGACGGGGAGCACATTGACGGTGACTGGAACCAGGCTGATCCACCTGCGTTCGCTGGTCGTCACCGGCGGACGGGGCGAGACCGGAGGCGGGGTCGACCTGGGCGACGGCGGACTCCTTACGCTCGACCACGTGACCGTCCGGGGCAACGTGGCCGCCGAGAACTCGAACGGGTTCTCCGCCGGGGGCGGGATCTACGCCGCGGACGCGACCCTGGCGATCCGCGATTCCCAGGTCCTGGCCAACCGGGCGGTGTCCACGAAGGACACCGTCGCGGTCGCCCATGGCGGGGGGATCTACCTCCAGGACGGCACTCTGACCGTGGACAACTCCCTGTTCCAGGGCAATCGGGCCAAGGGTGTCGCCGCTCTCGGTGTCACGGACGTCGCCGGTGGAGGCGCCTTCGTGATCGACGCCGCGGTGTCGATCGATGGGTCGCGGTTCCAGGGGAACCGGGCGATCAGCAGCTCCGATGAGTCCGGGACGGCGCAGGGCGGCGCCGTGTTCCACCAGACGAGCCCCGCCGAGGACTTCTCGATCGCGGGGTCGACTTTCGGCGGAAACCTGGTCAAGGCCACCGTGACCGGCGCCCATTCGGCAACGGGGCTCGCGGGGGCGGTGAAGATCAGCAGCGGCTCCTCGCCCGTGGATGCCACGGTCACGGACTCGGTCTTCCAGAACAACAGGGTCGCCGCGTCGTCGGCCGGTTCGGCGCAGGCCTTCGGCGGAGCGCTGGACGTGTTGGGCGACAGCTTGACGGCGCGGTTCTCGTCGGTGGACGTCCACGGCTCCAGGGTGACCGCCACCGGCGCGACGAGCGCCACAGGAAGGGGCGGCGGCCTCTCCCTCGATCAGGGGACGATGTTCATCACGCGCTCGAATCTCTCCGACAACACGGTGGGTGTCCACTCGGGTTCGAACACCGCGCTCGGGACCGGCGGCGGGATCGACGCCGGCGGCACGGTCGACGTCAGCGTGGCGACGTCGACGATCGACCGCAACGGCGTGGCCGCCGTGTCGGACTCCTCCGTAGCCAATGCGGGGGGCGGCGGGTACGAGGGGCGGGGCAACGCCGCGCTGACCCTGCGGACCTCGACGGTCAGCAACAACCAGGTGACCGCGGTCGCGTCGAATGGCTCCTCGACGGCGCTGGGTGGCGGCCTCGACCTGGAGTCGCCGACGAAGACCGACATCGTCGTCAACTCGACCATCACGCTCAACGGCGCCTCCGCCACCGGGCCGAACGCCATCGCCGCCGGCGGCGCTGCCGAGGTCGTGAACACGGGGCTCCTGGTCCGCCTGTCCACCATCGCCCGCAACGACGTCGCCGCCTCCGGCAGCAACCCGTTCGCGGGCGGAGGCGGGCTGGACGTCGAGTCCGGCACCACGTTCCTGCACGGGACCATCCTCGCGGCGAACACTGCCGCCACCGGACCGAACTGCATCGGCGCCTTCACCACGGAGGGGTTCAACGTGTACGGGGACACGACGGGCTGCGGCGTGACGCCGGCCGGCACCGATCATCCGAACGTCGCGCCCAAGCTGTCGGCGCTGGCGGACCACGGCGGGCCCACGCTGACCCTGGCGCTGCTCGCCGGGAGCCCCGCGCTGAACAAGATCCCCGTCGCCGAATGCCACGACATGTCCACCAAGGACCAACGCCTGGTGCCACGCCCCCAGGGCCCGCTCTGCGACATCGGCGCCTTCGAACGCAAACCCTGAGCCCGCGAAGCGCACCGGCTCGGCAAGGGCCGACGTGGGCGATACGACCCGCAGCGGCTTCGGGGCCGACATGATCACCGGACAGGCCGGGCCGGACACGCCGGGGAAGCGCAGCTAGTCGTTCGTGGAGAAGAAGGTCTCGCCCTTGCGGGGGATGTAGCAGTTCTTCTGGACCTTGTTCGCGCCGAACAGGACCTGGAAGCGGACCCGGGTGTGTTGGCTGTCGGGGACGGGTGGGGTCTTCTCGGTGACCTCGAAGTGGGTGTGGGGGCCGCTCGCGTTGCCCGTTTGGCCGATGAGGGAGATCTGGTCGCCTCGGGACACCTCGTTGCCGGTCCAGACCACGTTGCTGTTGAACTTCATGTGGAAGTAGACGGCGTACGTGCCGTCGCCGTGGGTGAGCCACATGTAGTTGCCGATCCCGGGCCAGTTCGCGGGCTTCGCGGCGTCGTTCACGTTGTAGGGGTCGTCGTGCACGTTGATGACCACCGTGCCGCCGCGCGCCGCCAGCAGCTTCGTGCTCTCCGAAGCGCCCAGGTCGAACGCGTAGGGCTGCCATTCGGGGTGGCGGCCCGAGGCCTTGGCGTCGTCGATGTTCATGAGGCCCGTCCCCGGCTGGAAGTTCTTCTCGAACGGCAGCTTGTAGAACGAGTCCTTCACGGTCTTCGTTGTGTAGGCCTCCCGGGGCGGGTAGTTCGGATAGAAGTAGTTCCACGCGGGGTCCTCGGGCGGGATCGGCGGGCCCTGCGGGATCGTGAGCGACGGGTACGTCGGGCACACCGCGACCCGGTCCCGGACGATCGACGGCAGCGACGAGAAGTATCGGTACTGGTGGCCGTTGCGTGTGCCCACGATCCTCGGCCACCGGATCCCCGCCGGGCTGTCCTGGCCCGTGGCCAGCACCTCGTCCTCCAGCCACAGGTAGCCGGGGTCGTAGAAGTCCGTGTCGTACACGGCGAACTTGTCCCCTTCGTCGATCGCGACCACTTGCGGCTTCGTCGACGAGCCGCCGTTCACCTTGTAGCCGTCCGCGTGGAAGACCGGGTTCGTGATGGACGACACGAAGTGGAGGTCGAACCCCGTCACCGACGCCGGCTCGAAGTTCCCGTTCACCCCGTCGTCGGTGACGCCGAACACCGTGGTGTCGTACTCGGTGTCCGAGTAGCTCCCCACCTGGCGCAGCAGGACGTCGAACGAGTCCTGCGACAGGATCTGGGGCGGCTGGCAGGACTCGAAGTCGGGGCCGATGACCGTGCAGTTCGTCCGGATCACCGTGACGTCCACCGCCGCGGACCCGCCCTGGGACAGCGGCCACGGGAAGGGGACCGCTCCCTCGCCCTCGCCGAGGTCGGTGGCGATCGTGTCGGTCTCCCCGCCCTGCACCACGTCGATCTTCATCGTGTAGTGCAGCGCGTGGCCCTCGGGCGTCGCCCCCGGGCATCCCGTCTCCTGTACGCCCAGGCGCATGGCCGTCTCGAGCTGGAGGACGCCACCGCTCTCGTAGGCCGAGGTGGACAGCAGCGTGATCGGACCGCCGGAGAACTTCTGGACCGGCGCGATGCGCAGTCTCAGGCACTGAACCGCGGCCACCTTCTTCGCGGAGGTCCCCTCCACTGACGTGACGACGGCCGTTCGGTCCTCGAGCCCCAGGCCGCCGACGTCCACAACCCGCCCCTTGACCAGCGCCGAGCCGTGGCGCGTCAAGGGCAACCCGAAGACCGAACCGTCCTCCAGCTCGAACGTGCCTTGCGCGTCGTCGGTTCGGACCACGCGGCCGCGGACCTCGACCGGCCCGGTCACCGCCGAGCATGCCGCGTCGAACGCGTCCGCGACACCGAGGCCGTCGGAGATGGCGTCGTCCGCGAGCACCTGCTGCAGCCGCAGCTCCGAGATGAGGAGGTCCAGCCGATCGGCGTCCCCCTCCGGGAGGCTGGTCTCGTCGGCGAGGTCCTGCTGCATGCGGTCCACCGCGTCGCCGATCTTCGTGCGGGCGCTTCGCAGGTTCGCAGCCGCCAGGCCGGCGTCCCGACCGGCCGGGCACGGCTGCCCCTCCCCCAGGTGCTCCCCGGCCGACCTCAGCTGCGCGATCGCGTCGGTGAGGTCGTTCACCGCGCCGGCGAACCCGGCACGCCCCTGCAGCTTGGCGAGCGGCCTCCGGAGGCCGTCCACGACCGGGTTCACGAACGCCCCCGTCCTGCGCATGAGCTCGATGACCGAGCACCCCAGGGCGACCGGCCGGCCCACCGGCTCGAGGCGCTGGCACGGGCTTCGGCCGACGGTGAACGAACGTCCGTCCGGAGTCGGATCGGCCCCGGCCCCGGACACCGCCCGCACCAGGAACGTGTGGTCGCCCCGGGGCAGCCCGTCGTACGCCTGTGGCGAGGAGCAGTCGGCGAAAGCCTCTTCGTCCAGCGAGCACTCGAACCGGAGGTCGCGCTCACTGGCGGTGAACTCGAACCACAGCGGGCCCGGGACAACCTCGCCGAAGGGTCCCGAGGTGATGACGGTGTCGGGCGGATCGGCGGCCCGGGCCGCGGGCACCCCGACGGCCTGCGCGGCCTGCGCGGCCAGCGCCGCCACGGCAGCGGCCAGCAGGACGCCCCGGGGCTTTGCCCGCGCCAGCGCAACCCTCATCGAGCAGCCTCCGGCGTCGTCGGCGCCACGGCCTTCACCCTGGCCTTCACCGCGTCCCTCGCGGTGCTCTGGGTCGAGGACCGGACGGTGACCAGGCAGCTCTTGTACGAGCCGATCTGCGCTCCGCTCTTGTGCAGGATCTGCACGCGCAGGCTCTTCGCGTCCCCCGGCGCGAGCGACCCCAGCGAGTAGGTCCCGGCGACGACCTGGCTCGTGATGTCGGCGCCCCCCACCGTCCCCGCGAGGTACTTCACGCCCCACCCGGGCGAACCCCCGCACCCGGTCACCTTCATCGACTCCGCGGCCGGGCCGTCGTTCTGGGCGGTGATGAAGAACGTGACCGAGTCGAACGTCTCCGCCTGGCCGGTCTTCGTTTGGCCTGTGCCGGTGGTGTTGTAGACGCCATTCCCGATCTGCGACGCTGCCGTGGTCCCGATCAGGCCGTCGGGCCGCGACAGCACGTACTTCCCGGCGAACGCGTCGAACCCGCCGGAGTTCGCGTGTCCGAACAGCGCCTTGTTCCCCGCGCCCGCGAAATAGGCCGCCGAGGACGAAGGCGCCGACACGTCCATCGCGCCCTCCCACCCGGACGTGCCGAACTCGCGCGTTCGAATGATGCTCCCCCCGGTGTCGACCGTCACCACGAACGAATCGGTGTCCCCCGCGAGACTCTCGCCGGCGAACGTCCCGCTCGTGTACCCGGCCACGTACTCCCGGCTCGAGGTGGCCGCGACGGCCAGCGCGACGTCCCCACCGGACGTGCCGAACTGCTTCGCCCACGCCGTGGACCCGCCCGACGAGTACTTCCAGACGAACCCGTCGGTCCCGCCGGCGTTCGCCTGGCCGGGCAGCGTGCCGTCCGTGAACCCCGAGACGTAGATGCCGCCCACCCGCGCCGAGACGCCGGACACGTCGTCCGTTCCGGCCGTGCCGATCTCGTCGGTCCACTGCGCGTTGCCCGCCGAGTCGTACTTCCGGATGAAGCCGTCCCGCCCGCCGCCGTACGCCTCGCTCGGCAGTCCGGCCGTCGTGTAGCCGCCCACGTAGACGTTCCCCGAGGTCAGCGACACGCCCTCGGCCCGTTCGTCGCCCGAGCCGCCGAACTGCCGGGTCCACACCGCGTTTCCGGAGGCGTCGAACTTCCGGACGAACGCGTCGGTCTTGCCGGCGCTGGAGCCTTGCAGCTCACCGCTCGTCCAACCCGCCACCACCACACCGTCGGCGTCCGAGGTCACCGCGAGGACCGCCTCGTCGGCGGCCGTGCCGAACTGCCTCGTCCACAGCACGCCCCCGGACGTGTCGTACTTTCGGACGATCGCGTCAACGCCGCCGGCGCTGGCTCCGTAGAGCGAGCCGAGGGTGAAGCCGCCCGCGTAGACGCCGTCGGTCCTCGCGGAGATCCCCATCACCGCGTCGTAGTTGTTCGTGCCGAACTGGACGGTCCACTGCACCGCGCCGGAGGCATCGAACTTCCGGAGGAAGGCGTCGTCCTTGCCCTTGCTGGTGAGCGTCGGGAGCTGGCCGCTCGTCACGCCGCCCACGTAGACGGCGCCGGTGGTCGCCGACACGGCCGTCCCATGGTCCCGGTTCGCGGACCCGAACATCGCGGCCCACGTCACCTCGCTCGCCGAGGCCACCCGGGGAACGACCACGACGGAGACGGCGACCACACCCGAGGCCAGACCAGCAAGGAACCGACGACCGCGGAGGGAGCGCGCCATGGACACCGCGAGTCTTTGCTCCTTCCCGAAGCCCGTCAAGGCAGGCCGCTCCCCCGCTGTCCACCGAGGTTCGACATCCTGGGGGGGAATGAGCGTGTGTCGGTGGCTCCATGTATGGGCAGGGAGTGGTGTGTACTGATGTGTATTAATGTGTACGATTGGGTCGTGGGCAGGACGAACGTCGTGGTGGACGACGAGCTGGTCGAGAAGGTGATGCGCCTGTACGGCTTGCGGACCAGGCGCGAGGCGATCGACTTCGCCCTGCGCGCCGTGGCAGGAGGCGACGGGACGCTCAGCATGCTCGACCTGGAAGGGAGCGGCTGGGAGGGCGATCTCTTCGAGATGCGTCGGAGCGAGCCGATCGAGGACCTGTGATCCTGGTCGATACGTCCGCGTGGATCCATTTCCTGCGCGGGACCGACCACCCGGTTCGATTCGTGCTGCGCGACTTCCTGCGCGAACCCGGGCAACTGGCCACGACCCCGCCGGTGGTGATGGAGGTGCTGGCGGGTGCTCGATCGGACCACGAGGCCGCTGCGTTGCGGGCCCGGTTGCTCGGGTTGCAGTTCCTGCCGATCGTCGGTCTTCGCGGCTACGAGGAGGCGGCCGCGATCCACCGGGCGTGTCGAGGCGGCGGCGTGACCGTCCGTAGCCAGATCGACTGCCTGATCGCCGCGGTCGCCATCCGAAACGACGCCTCGGTGCTGCACGCCGACGCGGGCTTCGAGATGATCGCCCGACACACCCCGCTGCGGCTCGAGCCCCTCGGGAGCTGAGGACGGAGGCGAACTTCGGCGGCCCGCATCACGGGCCGGCTGCGCACATGGAGCAGAGATCGCCCCCTCGGGGGCGATAATCGGGTCCGTGGAGCGGGACGAGTTCGTGGTGGCGCGGAACCCGGAGCCGGACAGCTCGCTGCCGTATCTGCTGCGGCTGCCCATCGACGGCGGGCTCGTGCTGAAGGCCAGGGAGCCGTGGCCGGCGACCTCGCGCGTGTACTGCCATCCGGCCGAGGGGTGGCCCGACGACCCCGAGATCGTCGAGTCCGCGCCAGTCCGCCTTTGTCGCCGGCGCGGGGCGGCGGTGGACCTCGTCCTGGACCGCGCCCGCAACAACAGGGCCCAGTTCGTGTTCACCGAGATCAAGAGCCGCCCGGCGATCTTCTGGCAGACGGCGAAGTCTCTCCGCTCGGCCCGGCCCGGCGTCCGCGTCCCGTCGCGGAAGGCGGCCGGCCTCCGCGACTGGCGGATCCAGGTCGATACGCGCGAGCACTACCCGTACCGGTTCGCCAAGCACCCGTCGGTGACCGCCGTCAGGGCGGCGCTGCCCGCCGGCGACTACGCGGTGCGCGACGGGGACGACGGCGCCATCCTCGCCGCGGTCGAGCGCAAGACCGTCCCGGACATGTCGAAGGGCCTGGTCGAGGGCTCGCTGGCCTTCACGATGGCCGAGCTCGCGATCCTCCCGGCCGCGGCCGTCGTGGTCGAGGGCCGGTACTCCGACCTGTTCAAGGTCCCCCGCGTCCAGCCGGGCTGGCTCCCCGAGGTCCTGGCCCGGCTGCAGGTCCGGTACCACGACGTGCCGGTCGTGTTCGCGGAGACCAGGCCGCTCGCGGAGGAATGGACCTACCGGTTCCTCGCCGCCGCCCTCCGCGAACACGGCGCCGCCGGCGAGGACGGCACCCCGGCCGAGGGTGGGACCTGATCCCCCGTGGCCGAGTCCATCTTCGAGCCGGTCATCGAGCCCTCGAGTGGGGCGGGATCCGCTACGCCGTGGTCGACGACCCCGCAATCCCGCGTCCGTTCAGCCCAAATCAAGGAGCGCCGGCTCTTCACGGCCTCTTCGCTGATCGAGAGGGCCTTCCCGACCCCGCGGTTGGAGCGGCCCCGCGCCACCTCTGCGAGGACGTCGATCTCGCGGGAGCGCTGAGGGGGGCAGGGGGCCGGTTGGGCCTTCGCGTACCTCCTTGATCAGGCGGGCGATGAACGATGGCGAAGGGACGCTCTCACCGCGCGCCGGCTTCGCGGAGCCCGTCCGCGTCTTCGAGGCGATTGACCCGGGGAGCCACCACCCCGGCCGCGGAGCTGATCAGCCCAGGAACCGCTCCATGCCGAACCCGTGGGTGGTGGCGTTGGCCGCCGCGTAGCCGGCCAGGACGATCCTGCCGTCGGACTGGATCACGGCCCCGCAGGCCAGACTCTCCCCCGGCGGGAAGAACGGGTCGGGACGCCGTCGCCCCCGCCGAAGAGCGCGGCCCCGAGGCTACTCCCATTCCCGAGCGAGCGAGTCGCTCCTGAACCACAGACGCGGGGGCGTGCCCTCGTACGATGCTCGGGTCATGGATCGAGAGTCCTCAGACAACCTGTCCGCCGCCGAGGTGGCCGAGCGGGCCGGGGTCACCGAGGCGGACGTCGAGCGGATGGCGGCTCTCGGGATCCTCGAGCCCCACCGGAAGTTCGGGCCCGGTGACGTCCGGCGCGTGCGCCTGGCCATGGCGTGCGAGCGGGCCGGGCTCCCGATGGACGCGATCGCGGAGTCCGTTCGTGAGAACCGGCTGTCGTTCGCGTTCCTGGATGCAGTGGCCTACCGGCGGTGGGCCGAGCGGACCACGCGCACCTACGCGGACGTCGTCGAGGAGGCCGGCGTCTCGTTCGACACGCTTCGCGCCTGTCTGGAGGCGATGGGGTTCGCCCCGATGGAGCCGATGGACCGGATCCGGGCGGACGAGCTCGAGATCGTGCCGCTCATCCAGCTCAGCCTCGCCACCGGCGTCATGGACGAGGCGTGGTTCGTTCGGTTGGGGCGGGCGTACTCGGAGGGCCTGCGGAGCCTGGCCCAGGCCGAGAACGAGGTCTACCACTGGCGGTTCGAGGCGCCGTTCCTCGAGCAGGGCATGACCCAGGCCCAGGCCATGGAGCGGGCCTCCCAGATGGCGGGCCAATACAACGACCTGGTGGACCGCGCGCTGCTCGCCATGCTGCGGCGGCACCAGGAGCTGCAGTGGACCGAGCACCTGGTCGAGCACATCGAGGACGACCTGGAGCGCTCCGGGCGCCTGGGCCGGCCCGAACGCCTCCCCGCCGTGGCGTTCGTCGACCTCACCGGCTACTCGCGGCTGACCGAGGAGCGAGGCGACCAGGCCGCGGCGGAGCTGGCGTCCCAGCTCGCGGCCGTGGTCAACCGTGAGACACGCGCCCACGGCGGCACGCCCGTCAAGTGGCTCGGCGACGGCGTGATGGTGGCGTTCCGCGACTCGGCCGGCGCTGTGCGCTCTGCGCTCGGCCTGGTGCGCGCCGTTCCCGCAGCCGGCCTCCCGCCCGCGCACATCGGGCTGGCCGCCGGCCGCGTGGTTGCCTACGGCGGCGACTACTTCGGCCGAACAGTGAACCTGGCGGCCCGGCTCTCGGCCCACGCCGGCCCCGGCCAGGTCCTGGTGAACGAGGCAGTGACCGAACAGGCCGCCACCGCCGAAGCCACATTCACGGAGATCGGCCCGGTGCACCTCAAGGGCTTCTCCGAGCCCATCCGCGTCTTCGAGACCACGCCGACGTCAACCTGACCCCACCTCCGAGGGCTTACGAACCGACGCCGTAGTGGAGGTGGATGACGCCGCTGCCGAAGCGGCGTTCGTCCAGCAGGTCGAGCCAAAACCGGACGTCGTCGGGGAGCGACCGTGTGCCGCCCCCCACCACGATGGGCGTGAGGAACAGATGGCACTCGTCGACCAACCCGGCCTCGAACGCATGGGCGGCGAGCTCGGGGCCGCCCACGCTGATGTCGCGTCCCGCCGACGCCTTCACCTGCCGGACCGCTTCAGGGTCGAAGGCTCGCTCGATCCGCGTCCTGGCGCTGGTGACCGCGTCCAGGGTCGTGGAGAACACGATCTTGTCCGCCGCTCGCCAGATCTCCGCGTAGTCCTGCACGAAGGGCGGCTGGTCGGCGGTGTCCATCGTCTCCCAGGCGACCATCACCTCGTACATCCGGCGCCCGTACAGGTAGGTTCCGACCCGCCGCTCGAGGTCGTTGACGAACGTGTGCACCTGCTCGTCCGGCGCCGCCCAGTCGAAGCTGCCGTCTCTGTCCGCGACGTAGCCGTCGAGCGACGAGATCGTCGAGTAGATCAGCTTGGCCATGGCGTGCCTCCCGGACTCAGCGCCGATCGCCTTTCGCTCCCACCCCAGGATGGCATCCCCACCGTCCGTCGAGCATCGGCGCGGGGTGTAATTCGTGTGGGCGTTCTGGCATAGGGTTGAGTCGATCGACGAGCAAGGGAGGAATTCGCATGACGACGGTCGAGAAGCACGAGCCGGGCACGTTCTGCTGGGTGGAGCTCGCCACCCGCGACCTGGACGCCGGGCGGGAGTTCTACTCCTCGATCTTCGGGTGGCAGAGCGATGCCCGTCCGGTCGAGGGGTGGGGCGAGTACGCGACGTTCACGGTCGCCGACGGCCGGAGCGCCGCCGGCGGATACGCGCAGCAGGACGGGGAGCGTTCGATGGGCGTCCCGCCGCACTGGAACCTCTACGTCTCCACCGACGACGTCGACTCCGACGTCGCGAAGGCCACCGAGCTCGGCGGGCAGGCGACGATCCCGGGGATGGACACGCCGCTCGGACGCATGGCCGTGATCGCCGATCCCACCGGAGCCAGGTTCTGCCTGTGGCAGTCGGAGCAGATGCCCGGGTTCGCGGTCCGAGGCGAGCACGGCGCCTTCACGTGGGCCGACCTCATCACGCCGGACAAGGACAAGGCGCAGGAGTTCTACGGCGGGCTGTTCGGCTGGACCGGGGAGGAGCAGGGCGAGGAATTCGGGTACTACACCGTCGTCAAGAAGGGCGACGAGCAGATCGGCGGCTTCATGAACCCGATGCAGCCGGGCATGCCGGCCAACTGGATGCCGTACTTCGCCGTTACCGGCGCCGAGGCCGTGACGAACGCGGCCACGGGCGCCGGCGCGCAGGTGAAGATGCCGCCCACGCCCATCCCGACCGTTGGCACGTTCGCCGTCATGGCCGACCCGCAGGGCGCCGTGTTCGCGATCCTCCAGGCGGAGCCGCAGTAAGCGACAGCGGGCCTGGCCGGCGTAGGGGGTCACGTTCCCCCCGGTCACCGAGGGATCCTCGCGCGCCGTGATCGGAGGAGGGGAGATGATCGGAGCCTTGAACGAGGCCGACCGAGCCGTCGTGCCATCGCGGAACAGGTGGAACGAACCGAACCCTGAATCCGCGAGCGCGCGGCGTCGGTACCGGACGTCGAACTTCGCGCTGCCCGCGGGGGGCGCCTTCCACGCCACCGTGAACGTGTGCACGTGCACCGTCGACGCGAGCGGCTTCGTGACGATCGCCCGCGGCATCTCGTAGGCGCCGATCTCGCAGGCCGGTCCCTGCGGGCGGGGGACGCCCCGCTGGTCCCGCGCCTCGCACCCCGGCCCGCCGTGGTTGAGCGCCGCGCTCGTCGGCATGAGGGCCATGGATCGACCCGTCGAAGCTGAAGTGCGAGATCCCGCCGTCGCTCGCGTCCCGGGCCGTGTTCTGGGCGATCGTGTCGTTGTTGAGGTCCAGCGACGAGTTCACGCTCTCTTGATGACCGTCTTCGCCGGGCCGCGGCCCCGCACGGTCACCTCGTCGGTGATGTCGAGGTCCCCCTTCGCGGCCTGGTTCTCACCCCGGCCGGCGATGGTCAGCGAGTAGGCCCCGCCGGCACGACGATGACGTCCGCGCCGCTGCGGTCGTTCGCCGCAACCACGGCCTCCCGCAGCGAGCAGTCGCCGTCACACGCTCCGTCGTACGTGTCCGCCGTCTTCGTGACCTCGAACGGGCCCGGGGCGAGGGCCTCCGCGCTCCGCAGCGGCGTCACCACCAGCCCCAGGGCGATCACCTCGGACAACACGAGGGTGGATCGAAGGACACGAGACATGACGGAGCGCTCCCTTACGTCCGAGGCGGGGGACGGTACGCGCTCACGCTCCCCATGGCAGTGGAGCAGCTTCGATCATCGCGTGTGCGCGCAGCGACAGCGCGGTGTGACCGGCGCCTCAGGGGGCTCGTTCACCATCCCTGCCGTGAACCTGTGGAAGGGAGTGGAGATGAGCTACGCGATCGTTGCCGAGGGGCTGGTGAAGCGGTTCGGGGAGACCACGGCTCTGGCGGGGGCGGATCTGGCGGCCAGAGCCGGGACCGTGCTGGGGGTGCTCGGTCCGAATGGGGCCGGGAAGACCACGGCCGTTCGGATCTTGGCCACCCTCACGACGCCGGATAGCGGGCGGGCCTCGGTGGGCGGCTACGACGTCGTGGCACAGGCGCACCAGGTTCGGCAGCTCATCGCCCTCACGGGGCAGTACGCGGCCGTGGACGAGGGGCTGACCGGGTTCGAGAACCTGCTGATGATCGGGCGGCTGCTCGGGCGGTCGCGGCCGGAGGCGAAGGGGCGGGCCGGGGACCTGCTCGAGCGCTTCGAGCTGGCCGAGGCGGGCGACCGCCCGGTGCGGACCTACTCGGGCGGGATGCGGCGGCGGCTCGATCTCGCCGCCAGCCTGGTGGGGCGGCCGGGCGTCCTGTACCTGGACGAGCCGACCACCGGGCTCGACCCGCGGGCCCGGGAGAGCCTGTGGCGGGCCATCCGCGGCCTGGTCGCGGACGGCACGACGGTCCTCCTCACCACGCAGTACCTGGAGGAGGCCGACCAGCTGGCCGACGAGATCGCGGTGATCGACCGGGGCCGCGTGGTGGCCACCGGCACCTCGAACGAGCTCAAGGCGCAGGTCGGCGGGCAGATCCTTCAGGTGAGACCGGTCCGGGAGGCCGATCGGTTCACGGTGGCGCGGGTGGTCGCCGACCTGACCGGAGTGGAACCGGAGGTCGAGAACGGCGTCGTGACGGCGGCGGTCCCCGACCCGGCGGTGCCCCCGGCGGTCTTTCGGCAACTGACCGAGGCCGGCGTGTTGGTGGCGGAGTTCTCCCTGCGGAGGCCGAGCCTGGATGAGGTCTTCTTCGCCCTCACCGGGCACCACGCGAGCACGGAAGACGCGGGGGACGACACCCGCGGCGACACGGGCGGCGGCGGCCACACGGCAGACGACAACCACACCGACGACACCGACGACGACAACGACAGCGAAAGGAGCGCGGCATGAGCGCCATCGTCATCGCCGCCCGCCCTGAGGCGGAGGCCATCAGCAGCGGGGTCGGCCCCGGCCAGGCCCTCCGCAACGTCCTCACGATCGCGTGGAGAAGCCTGGTCGCGATCAAGCACAGCCCCATGGAGCTGGTCGACCTGAGCGTCCAGCCGCTGATGTTCGTGGTGCTGTTCGCCTACGTGTTCGGCGGGGCCGTGGCCGGCTCGCCCCAGGCGTACCTCGAGTTCGGGCTCGCCGGGATCATCGTGCAGAACGCGATGTTCCTCACGTTGAACACCGCGATGGGGCTGAACAACGACCTCAGCAAGGGCGTGTTCGACCGGTTCCGGAGCCTGCCGATCGCTCGCTCCGCGCCGCTCGCCGGGCGGATCGCCGCCGACGTGGTCCGCCAGCTGTGGGGGATCTCCATCCTGCTGGGCGTGGGGATGCTCCTCGGGTTCCGCATCCACACGGGCGTCCCCGAGGTGCTGCTCGCGGTGGGCCTGGTCCTGGTGTTCGTCCTCGCGTTCTCCTGGCTCCCGGTGCTCGTCGGAGTCCTGGTGAACTCCCCCGAGAAGGTCCAGGTGTTCGGGTTCGTCCTGATCTTCCCGCTGACCTTCGCGAGCGGGGCGTTCGTCCAGGTCGACACCATGCCCGGCTGGGTGCAGGCGTGGGTGAAGGCGAACCCGGTCACGCTGATGTCGGACGCGCTCCGGGGTCTGCTGGTGGGCGGCGGCTTCGGCCGGCCGGCGCTTCAGGCGCTCGCGTGGGCCGCGGCGATCGCGGCGGTGTTCGCCCCGCTCGCTGCCCGGGCCCTCCGCCGGCGGGCGTAGGGGCGGCTGCTGGAGGGGCCTCGGCGCCGGCCTCGGCCCGAGGCCTCTCGGCCTGTGGGGCCTGAGGATCCTCGGCCTCTGCTCCGAGCGCCTCGAGCACCTCCGCGCGCGACCGCGCGGCGCCGCGCCGGTAGGCCCGGTCGAATCCCGGGTCACCGAGCGCGGCCCGCGCGCCGGCGCGGACCCTCCGGACCTCGGGGTCGGCCTGGTCGGCCACCCCTCGCACCACCTCGGCCGTCCCGAGGAGCGTAGCCGCAAGCCCCGCGTCCCCGGCCGCGAGCGCGACGTCCGCGCGGAGCTCCACGGTGCGGGCGACGATCGGATAGTCGCGGGTTCCGAGCGCCACCCGCAGCGCCCACCGGTACCAGGCGACGGCCTCCTCCAACTCGCCCGCGGTCACCTCCACCCGCCCCCGCGTCACCAGCAGCATCGCGTGGAGCTGGTCGATGGGCTTGCCGAACCCCTGGAAGTCGGCGATCGCGCCGTCCAGCATCTGCCTCGCGTCGTCCAGGCGGCCCGACGTCCTGGCGGCCTCGGCCCGGGCCTGCCGGATCCACAGCTTCTGGTCCTCCGCCCCGATCTCCTCGGCGATCCGCTCGGCCGCGTCCAGCTCGTCGAGGGCACGTTCGAACTCCCCCGCCTGCGCCCGCTGGGCCGCCTCCCGAATCATCAGCTGGGCGATGTCCTCGCGGTCGTCGAGCAGGCGGAACACCTCCTGGGCCTCCCGGAGCGCTGCGGCGGCGGCCTCCTGGTCGCCCCGGGTCGCGCGAAGGTCGGCGAACGCCACCAGCGAGTTCCCGAGCCCCCAGTGGTCCCCCAGCTTCCGGAACTGCGCGACCGCCGTGTCGATCTCGTCGCTCGCCTGTTCGACCTCGCCCATGTTGATGAGCAGCTGCCCCGCGACCAGGTGGCCCAGCCCGCGGACCCACAGGTCTGGCGAGTCGAACTGGGCACGCGCGAGCGCGAGCGCGCGCTCGTCCTCGCCGCGGAACATCGCCATCAGCGTCTCCCCGAACTCGAGCGTCGGGAACCGCACGAGTTCCTCGGGCGGGAGCGTCCGGATGATGGTCACCGCCTCGTCCCCCAGGCGGAGCGCAAGCTCGAACTCCGACCCGCCGGTGACGCCGAGGAGGGAGCGGATGAGCAGGCCCCCGGCGCGGATCGTGGGCGGCACGTCGCCGGGCAGGGCCAGCGCGCGGTCCGCCCACTCGAGCGCCTCCGCCCTGGAGCCCCGCATGAACCAGTACCACCCGAGCAGGGCGACCAGCCGCATCGCCAGGGCTGCGTCCCCCGCATCGACCGCAAACCGGAGGGCCGCGTGGATGTTGTCGCGTTCGGCCCACAGCCGCGCCAGCCACTTCACCTGTTCCGGCCCGCGGAGGTGGGGGTCGGCCGCCGCCCCGAAGTCGGCCAGGAACTCGGCGTGCGCCCGCCGGAGAACCTCGTCCTCGCCGGCCTCGCGCCGCCGTTCGTCGGCGTAGGCCCGGATGGTGTCCAGCATCCGGTATCGGACCTCGTTCGTCCCGTCGTCCCGGACCGAGACCACCAATGACTTCTCCACCAGGGAGGCGAGGAGGTACAGCACCTCCTCCCGGGGCGGCCCATCCAGCTCGCCGCCTGCGCAGACCGCCTCGGCCGCCTCGAGGTTGGCGCCGGCCGGGAACACCGCCAGCCTCCGAAGGAGCATGCGCTCCGGCTCCGTGAGGAGGTCCCAGCTCCAGTCGACGACGGCCCGCAGCGTCTTGTGCCTGGGGAGGGCCGCCCCGCCTCCGACTCCCAGCAGGCGGAAGCGGTCGTCCAGGCGGTCCGCGATCTGGCCGGTGGTGAGGCTCCGGAGCCGGGCCGCGGCCAGCTCGATCGCGAGCGGCATGCCGTCCAGCGCGCGGCAGATCGCGACCACGTCGCGCACGGTGCTCTCATCGACCTCGAATGCCGGCTGCACCGACTCCGCCCGGTCGGCGAACAGGCGGACCGCGGCGGAGCGCTTCGCTGTGGCGGGCGCGATCCCGGCGCCGTCCTTCGGCATCGCCAGGGGCTCCACCGGAACGAGCACCTCGCCGGTGATCCCCAGCGGCTCGCGGCTGGTCGCGAGGACGTGGAGTGACGGGCACCGTCCGAGCAGGTGGTCGGTGAGGGCGGCCACGGCCGAGATGAGGTGCTCGCAGTTGTCGACGAGGAGTAGGAGATGCCGGTCGCCGATGGCCTCGGTCAGCCGTTCGCGTGGGCTCACGGCGCCGGCGCCGGCGCGGGCCAGCAGGCCGGTCTCCCTGGCGCCGAACACCGACAGGAAGGCCTGGGGCAGCTCGCCGGGGTCACCGACGGGAGCGAGCTCGATCATCCACACCCCGCCCGGGACCCGGTCCACCAGGCCCGCCCCCGCCTCGCTGGCCAGGCGAGTCTTGCCTGACCCGCCGGGCCCGACCAGCGTCACCAGTCGCGAGTCGGCCAATACCGACGCGATCCGCTCGACGTCGCGCTCGCGGCCGACGAAGCTCGTGATCTGGGACCGGAGGTTGGTCCGGGCGGCCGGCGCCCGCTCGCGCTGTTCCCCCCCGGCTGGTCCCGAGGGAGCCGGCGCACCCTCCGGACGTTCGGACTCGCCACGAAGCACCGCGAGCTGGATCGCTCGGAGCTCCTCCGAGGGGTCGATGCCGAGCTCGTCGGCCAGCCGCGCTCGCAGCCGTTCGAACGCGGCGAGGGCATCGGCCTGCCGCCCGGTCGCGGCGAGCGCCCGGACGAGCTGCCCGTTCAGGCGTTCGCGCAGGGGGTGGCCGGCGACCAGCGCCTCGAGCTCGGCGACCACCGTGCCGTCGCCCCCGGCGGCGAGGTCGGCCTCGATGCGGTCCTCGAGGGCGCCGAGCCGCAGCTCCTCCAGCCGGGCCGCCGCCGCCACAGCGAACCCAGCGTCAGCCGCGTCCGCCAGCGCGGGCCCCCGCCACAGCGCCAGCGCCTCGCGAAGGTCCGACGCCGCCCCCGCGGGATCATCGCCCAGCCGCCGGCGCCCGCCCGCGGCGAGTGCCTCGAACCGAACCGCGTCGACGGCGTCGTCCGGCACGACCAGCCGGTAGCCGGTCGGATGCGTCTCGATGAGCCCGGGCAGCGCGCGGCGCACCCTCGCCACCAGCGACTGGAGTGCGTTGGTGGCTCCGTCGGGCGGCTCCTCGCCCCAGACCGCGTCGATGAGCTGGGACGTCAGCACCACGCGCCCCGGATCGAGCGCCAGGCGGATCAGGAGCGTCCGCAGCCGCACGCCGGCGAGGGGCGCAGCTTCGCGGCCGAGCCGCACCTCGAGCGGCCCCAGCACCCGGATCTCCACGCTCCCAGCCACCGGACCATTGTGGCGGCGCTCGCGGACAGCGTCGCCCCGGCCGGATTCGTTCGAGCCGGGGCGGGGGCTCGGCCGTAGTACCTGGGAAGGCCCCACTGGCCGCGACGGCCGCCGCGCCGTCGCCACATCCCCTGCGCCCGAAGGAGGTCATCCATGCTCAGACGAGCGTTCTCAGCCGTGCCCGCGATCTGTCTGCTGGCACTCGCCGCGATCGCCCCCGCCGCGGCGGGGGCGGCGAACGCCTACCACGTGACGAAGCTCGTCTCCGACCAGCCGGGGGTGGCCGCGCACATGGACCCGAACCTGGTCAACGCGTGGGGGCTCGTGGCGGGCCCGTCCACGCCATGGTGGGTCGCCGACAACGAGACTGACCTCTCCACCCTGTACACCGGTGACGGGGATCCCCTACCACTCGTAGTGAACGTGCCCGGTGGACCGACCGGAATCGTGTTCAACGGCGGCTCCGGGTTCGTGGTGAACGACGGGACGAACTCCGGCGCGGCGCGGTTCGTGTTCGACACCGAGGCCGGCACCATCCGCGGATGGAGTCCGGGCGTGCCTCCCCCGCCGCTCTCGACTCAGACCGAGGTCGGCGCCGACCGTTCCGGCGTCGGGGCCATCTACAAGGGACTGGCCATCGCCTCGACCGACGACGGCGACCGTCTCTACGCGGCCGACTTCCACAACGCCCGGGTCGACGTGTTCGACGGCGATTTCGGGCTCGTCACCATGCCCGGGGCCTTCGTCGACCCCAAGCTCCCGCCGCGGTTCGCGCCGTTCGGGATCCAGAACATCGGCGGCAAGATCTTCGTGGCCTTCGCCAAGCAGGACCCCGACGCGGAGGACGAGGTTGCCGGCCGCGGGCTTGGCTTCGTGGACGCGTTCGACACGGACGGCACGCTCCTCCGGCGCGTGGCTACCCGGGGGCCGCTGAACGCCCCGTGGGGCCTGGCCATGGCCCCGGCTGGCTTCGGCCGGTTCGGTGGCGACCTGCTCGTCGGGAACTTCGGCAACGGCCAGATCAACGCGTACGTCGAACGCCCGAACGGCTCGTTCGAGCACGACGGGAGGCTGCGGGTGCCGAACGGCCGGCCGCTCGCGATCGACGGCCTGTGGGCGCTCCAGTTCGGCAACGACAGCGCCGCCGGGTCGGCGGACTCGCTGTTCTTCACGGCGGGACCGGATGACGAGACGCACGGCCTGTTCGGGGAGGTCGACCCGGCCCCGTAAGCGGCTCAGTGCTCGCAGCCGGTCTTCGGGCCGGTGCCGGGGCCCTGTTTGCAGGTGTCGGTGCCGGGGCCGCCGTTGAGGGTGTCGTCGCCGTCGTCCGCGATGAGGTTTTCGACGTCGGTCTGGATGTTGTCCACGCCCTGGGAGGCGTCGCCCTGGACCTGGTCGTTCGAGTTGCCGTCGATGGTGAGCGTGAGGTTGCCGTTGTGCCCGCGCTCGTCCACGGTGTCCTTGCCCGGCCCACCGATGAACAGGTCGCCGCCGGTGAAGATGCTGAAGCCCCCGTCGACCGGTGGGCTCGTCGCGTCGACCAGCGTGTCGTTGCCGCTCTTGCCGTTCAGGACGTCGTCGCCGGGACCGCCGTCCAGGATGTTCCGGGCTGCGTCGCCGACCAGCAGGTCGCTCTTCCCCGAGCCGTAGATTCCCTCGACGTCCGGCATCACGTTGTCGTGCTCACCGGGGATGCCATCGTCGGCGTTGCCGTTGAGGAAGACGTTGACGCCGCTCGAGAAGTGATGCTCGTACGAGACCGTGTCGAACCCGGCTCCACCGTGGAACACGTCGGTGTCCGTGCCGGCTGTGAGCAGGTCGTTGCCCGGCCCCCCGCTGATCGAGTTGTTGCCCATGCCCCCGTCGAGGACCTGGTGCCCGGCACCCCCGACGATGACGTCCGGCCCCGACCCCCCGGAGATCCTGTCGATGTCGGCGGCCACGAAGTCGTCCTCGCATCCAAGGCCGGGGCACTGGATCCCGTCGTTGCGCACCCCGTCCTCCGTGAGCGACATCTGCTCCGAGCGCGAGCCGAGGATCAGCCAGTCGAACCCGTCCCCGCCCGAGAACGAGTCCCCCTCATCCGCCGTGACCTGCGGGAAGAAGCGGTCGTTGCCATCGCCGCCGGCCACCTCGTCCGCCCCGGGGCCGTCGCTGAAGGTCGTCCAGGCCACGGCCGGCGACGAGCCCGTGGCACCGGTTCCGTGGGAGCTCAGGAAGTCGTCTCCGTTGCCCCCATCGAGGCCGAGGGCCACCAGGGCCGTGTGCACGATCACGTCCTCGTCCGGGCTGAAGCCGTCGTGGTTCCCGTTGAGGTTGATGGCCAGAACGGTCTGCTGCCCGATCTTGCGGTCGCCCGCCGTGAACCTGTCCGGGCCGGATCCCCCGGTCACGAACACTTCGCCGAGCGTGGACACGTTCGTGAGGTCGAACTCGATCTCACTCGACGCGTCCCCCTCGTTCGTGAATCCGGGCTCGAGCAGCCCGTTCTGGAGGTTGAACCCTACCTGCCGGTCGTTGCTCTGCATGTCGACGTTCACGGTGTCCACGTTGTTCAGGGCGGCGCAATCGGTGCCGCTCACCGACAGGTTCGTCCCGTCCTTCGCGAACAGCACGTCGAAGCCGGCCGACGTGACGCTGAGGAAATGCGTGCCCGCGTCGAACGAGCACGTCGGGGCGATGCGGCCAGCGCGGTCCCCACGAACACCGTGGACAGGACCCAGGAGGCCGCCGCGCACGCCAGTAGCAACCGCGGGATGGCGGGCTTCGAGGCTCTGAAGCTGGGGCGCAGCATGGAGGGCCATGGAGACCCCGAGACACCGGCCCCGTCAAGTCCACTGTTCGGCGGCTGGGCGCCGGGCGGGGAAACGGCGTCCCGGCCGGCGCCGCGACCCTATGGCGCGCCCTGGCAGCCGTCCGTCGCGTAGAGCAGCGACATGTCGCCGCGCTGCATGTGCACGGCGTCGCCGGTGGGGCTCCGCCACTGCAGCCGGACGGTGAGGACGTGCTCCGAGGCGGCGTTCCCGCGGTCGATCCACTGGTAGGCGAACGAGTTGGGGCCGTTCGTGCCGGGAACGAACCGGGTGGGACCGGGATGGCTCGTGAAGGTCTGCTCGCCGACGTTCGTGGCGCGGATCCGGAACAGGACGGGCGCTCCCGAGAGCTGCGCACTCACGTTGATCGCGATCGGGAAGACCTGCGACGGATTGTCGGTGAACCCCGGGACGTTCGTCCACTCGGTGGAGGACGTCGACTGGGCCGTCGTCTGCCACTGACTGTCCATGCAGCTGATCGGGGTCGTTCCGCTCCCCGTGCTCGCCAGGACCCCCCAGGCGACCCCGACCACGAGGGCCAGGGCCGTCACCACGATCACCATTTTCCGCATGGCGGCCTCCTTCCAGAGGACTCGGTCCGCCGGACGCTATGACCGGTGTCCGGATTCCGCAAACGGCGGGCCGATCGGCCCGTCGGAGAACAAGGACGCGGGGGTTTGGCGGGAGGTTGCAACGGCGGATCGGCGAGGTATCGGCCGTGAGCCGGGTGAAGCTCGTGGCCACGCCCGAACCGGGCCTTCACGATCGCCGTCGACCTCGACGTCACGGTGCTCCCAGCCGGCGCAGCCCGCCCGCGAACCGCGCCACACGGCAACGACCTCCTCGACGGCGGGGGATCGCTGACCTTCGATCCCCGGGCAGTCGACGGCTCCGACACCTTGTTCGGCGGGATCGGCAGGGACACCGTCACGGAGGCGGGACACACCGGCGCATGAACCTCTCGGTCGACGCCGAGCCGAACGTCGTCGTCGTCGGACACCCCGACCAGGGGACCGACGACATCAGGACGGACGAGGAGAACGTCATCGGCGGTCCGTTCGACGACACCATCCTGGGAAGCCCCGCGAACAACCGGCTGGTGGGCGGCGGGGGGTCAGACGATCTCCGCGGCGGAGACGGGAACGACACCCTGGTGCCCGGCGCGGGCGACGACACCCTGAACGGCGGTCCCGGCACCGACACGTGCAAGCAGGGCCCCGGTTCGGGCCCCGCGACGGGCTGCGAGCACTGACGACCCGCCCGCTCGTTCGCCGCGACGATGGCCTCCCGGAGCGAGCAGTCCGCGTCGCACGCGCCGTCAAGCGTGTCGGCGGTCTTCGTGACGACGAACGGGGGTGGGGCCAGGTCCGGCCCCGCGGGCCGACTGCCGGTAGCCTTGCCACTGCGAGATGGCGACCGCACCCGGACGGACCCGGAAGAGCCTGCTGTCGTTCGCGCTGTCGCTGCCCGGCGCGTACGAGGACCACCCGTGGCGCGAGACCGTCACGAAGGTGAACGGCAAGGTGTTCGTGTTCTTCGGGTCGGAGGAGGGTCCGTCGTCGGGCATGTCGGTGAAGCTCGACGAGTCGCTCGAGCAGGCCCTGGCGGTCCCCGAGGCCGCGCCGACCGGCTACGGGCTGGGCCGCGCGGGGTGGGCGAACGTGCCCTTCCTGCCGACCAGCCCGCCTCTCGACGTCCTGAAGGACTGGGTCGAGGAGAGCTACCGCCGCGTGGCCCCGAAGCGCCTGGTGAAGGAGATGGACCGGGACCGGACGTAGCCGGCGGACGAGCTCGGGACTCGACATCGGGGCGCTCCGGAGGGGAACATCACGGTGGCGCGGCGGGTGCCACGACACGGGAGGTCGACGTGGGGGACAGAGACGACAAGCGCGAGGTGCCGGCCCGGAAGTTCGTCATGCGCTCGCTCGATCCCGTTCAGGTCGTCGGCCCCCTGTCCGAACGCGGCCCCGAGCGGCAGGCTGGCCTTGATGAGCGCGGTCGAGTCGTTGAACGCGGCCGTGTCGTGGCCCGGGCCGCCGTTCAGCGTGTCCGACAGGCCACCGAGCATGAGGTCGTTCCCACCCGGCCCGTTGCCCCCGCGTGGATCGGAGTGAGCGCGCACCACGCGCGGCCACCGCGGACACGGCGAGCTGTCCCGCCCCCAGACGTAGGGTGAGAGCTGATGATCGGACGCGCGCGCCGGCCGCTCGCTTGGCTCCTTGTCCTGCCGCTGTTCCTTGTGCCGGCCGGGGGGGCGGCGATGGCTCAGGCGGACGATCCGCCGCCGTTCCGGGGCACGGTCTCGAAGATCGATGCCGACACCCGGGACCTGATGACCGGGCGATCGTGGCACGAAGGGTGCCCGGTGGGGTTCGACAAGCTCCGGATCCTGAGCGTCCGGTACTGGGGGTTCGACAAGCGGGTCCACATGGGCCGGCTGGTCGTGCACCGGGCCTTCGCCTGGGGGATCGTGCGGGTGTTCCATTCGATGTACTGGCACCGGTACCCCGTCCACCGCGTGCGCCTGGTGGACCGCTACGACGCGGACGACCTCGAGTCGATGAAGCACGACAACACGTCGGCGTTCAACTGCCGGTGGCGGGCGGGGCAGCCCGGCGTGTGGTCGATGCACGCGTACGGCAAGGCCCTCGACCTGAACCCGTTCGAGAACCCCTACGTGCGCGGCTCGCACGTCTCGCCGCCGGGCTCGCGCAAGTACCTCGACCGCTCGAAGCACGCGAAGGGGATGATCCACGCCGGCGACGTCGCGGTGCGGGCGTTCACGAACATCGGCTGGGAGTGGGGCGGGGCCTGGACGGGTTCCGAGGTCGACTACCAGCACTTCTCCGCGAACGGCCACTGAGCCCCCGCGGCGCACGCATCGCTCTGCCGGCCCGCTCCGGGGAGACGTGGCGAGGGAACGGCCGTCAGCCGGTTCCCGACGTTCCGCCCGAACCCGATCGGTGATCGACGCCGAACCGCACCGGGACGCGATCCTCGCCCCACACGCGCCGTGGCCTTCCCAGGACCTCGAGCTCGTGTGCCGGATCAACCAGGTGGGAACGAAATTCACCACGTTCGGCTATCTCACCGAGATCGTCGGACTCGCCCCGTCGTCGCTGTTCGACGGCACGCCCCGGAACGAACACACGGCCCATTTCACACTGTACAGCGAGACCGAGATGAAGAACCGATCCGTCACGGGGGGCGTGCATGCCCTGCACGTCTCCGGGCCCCTCCACGTTCATCTGAAGCAGACGCCCGGCGCCGACTTCGACCATCCCGCGTCGTTCCGGACCGGCAAGCACATCGGGGCGTTCGACGGCGACTTCCAGAGCATCGTGAGCGTCACCTCGCCGAAGAAGGCCATCGAGACGCTCGCGGGATCCCTGCAGCAGACGGGCGCGACCCGGTTCACGTTCGGCGGGGTCAGCCACCTGCTGGGGCAGGTCGGCCTGCACCTGCGGGTGACGGCCACCGGCGACGGCACACTCCTGGACCCGGCGACGCCCAAGGCCTTGCTCCTCCTGGCGGGGAACATGGTCGTCACGCTCCTCCCTCCGTAGGCCTCGACGGGCCGTCAGCCCTGTCCCCGCGGCGTCAAACGATCATCCGCGAATGTTCGACCCATTCAGCCGTCTCTCAGGCGGGCGCTCCTACGTTGGCTCGCGACATCGACCGGAAGGAGGATCACGCCATGAGCAGACGGCTCCTGGTCATCGGACTGGCAAGCGTGATCGCGGCGGCGGGGGGGCTCGCGTCCGCGGCCGCACACGGGTCCCGGCCGACGGCCCCGGCCATCGATCCACACGACTTCGTGCGCCACGTGACGAACCAGTTCTTCCCGCTGAAGCCGGGGACGCTGCTCGTGTACCGGGGCGTGAAGGACGGCAAGGTGCAGATCGACCGCACGTTCGTCACCCGCCACACGAAGACGATCCTCGGGGTGCACGCGACGGTGGTCCGGGACGTCGCCACGGACCGGACACGGGTGCTGGAGAAGACGTTCGACTGGTACGCGCAGGATCGCGCCGGGAACGTGTGGTACCTGGGCGAGGACACGAAGTCGTTCGAGCCGGACGGCACGGTCAGCACCGAGGGTTCCTGGGAGACCGGGGTGGACGGCGCCGTGCCGGGGATCGTGATGGAGGCCGACCCGCATACCGCCGACGGCTACCGGCAGGAGTTCTTCAAGGGCCACGCGGAGGACCAGGCCTGGATCCTGCGGCGCGGCGTGACCATCCACGTGCCGTACGGGACCCTGCACCACGGGCTGCGGACGATGGAGTGGACGCCGCTCGAACCGGTGGTCATCGACCGCAAGGCCTACGCGAAGGGCATCGGCCTGGTGAGCGAGGTGTCCGCCACCGGCGCCCGGGAGACGGCCGAGCTCATCCGGGCTCGGTTCCCCTCGTGACCGCCGCATAATCCGGTCTGAGCCCATGCGTGCCCTGGTGATCGAGGACCATCCGCGGATGTCCCGCCTGCTGGAGCGGGGCCTCCGCGAGGAGGGCTACGCGGTGGACGTGGCGTCCACCGGTGCCGAGGGAGCGTCGCTCGCGCTCGAGTACGACTACGACGCCGTCGTGCTGGACCTCGGGCTGCCGGACGGAGACGGGGTCGACGTGGTCCGCCGCCTCCGCCGGCAGGGCCGGTGGATGCCCGTCCTGATCCTCACCGCGCGCGACGGCGTGGACGACCGGGTGCGGGGGCTCGACGCGGGCGCGGACGACTACCTCACGAAGCCGTTCGCGCTCCCCGAGCTCCACGCCCGGCTCCGGGCGCTGGTCCGGCGGACGCCGCCGGAGCGGCCCGCGGTCCTCACGGTGGGCGACCTCATGCTCGATCCGGCCTCCCACGAGGTCCGCCGGGGCGACACCCCGGTCGCGCTGACCCCGAAGGAGTTCGCGCTGCTCGAGCAACTGATGCGCCGCCCCGGCGAGACCGTCCCGCGGGCCACGCTGATGGAGCACGCGTGGGACTTCTCGTTCCGGGGGGACTGGAACATCCTCGAGGTGTACGTGCGGTACCTGCGCGAGAAGGTCGACCGGCCGTTCGGACGTTCGTCGATCGAGACCGTGCGGGGCGTGGGCTACCGGCTCCGGGAGGATTGAGGATGCACCTGCCGCTCCGGCTCCGGCTGACCCTGGCGTTCGCGGTGGGGACGGCCGCCGTCCTGACGGCACTGGGGGCGTTCCTGTACCTGCGGGTGGGCCACGACCTGACGAACGCGATCGACATGGACCTGCGGTCCCGGGCCCAGGTCCTGCAGGCCTCCGTGGGCGAACGGGGAACCGGCGCGGTCCGGGCCGGCGGCGGCCTGATCGACCCCGACGAGGCGTTCGCCCAGGTCCTCGCGCCGGACGGACGGATCGTCGACTCCAGCTCCGCGGTGGCCCGGGCCCCGATCCTCGATCCCGCGGTCGCCGGGGCGGTGGACGGCCCGACGTTCCTGACCACGCGGGTCGCGGGGGTGGACGACCCGGTCCGGCTCCTGGCCGTGCCGGCCGAGGTCGGCGGCTCCCGTGTGCTCCTGGTGGTGGGGGCCACGCTCGGCGACCGGAACGAGGCCCTGGGACGGCTGGCGTTGGAGCTCGCCATCGCCGGGCCGGTCGCGCTGGCCCTGGTGTCCGTGGCGGGGTGGTTCGTGGCCGGGGCCGCGCTCCGTCCGGTGGAGCGGATGCGCCGGGAGGCCTCGGCCATCTCGCTGTCGGAGCCCGACCGCCGCCTGGCCGTCCCGCCCACCGACGACGAGCTTGCCCGCCTGGCATCGACGCTCAACGAGATGCTCGACCGGCTCCAGGAGTCGCTCCAGCGCGAGCAGCGGTTCCTGGACGAGGCCAGCCACGAGCTCCGAACACCCCTCGGCGTGCTCCGGATGGAGCTCGACCTGGCCCTGTCGCGGGCTCGGACCCGGGAGGAGCTGGAGGCCGCCCTCCGCAGCGCCTCGGCCGAGACCGATCGGCTGGTCCGCCTGGCCGAGGACCTCCTGGTGCTGTCCCGGGCGTCCGGGGGAGCCGTCCCCCTCCATCGGAGCGACGCGCGCGTGGCAGACCTCCTCCGGCGCGCCGCCGAGACCAACCGGGCCAGGGCCGACGGTGCGGGGGTCCGGATCGTCGTGGAGGGTGAAGACCAGGACCTGACCGCATCGCTCGACCCCGAGCGCATCCGGCAGGCCATCGATGATCTGTTCGACAACTCGATCCGCCACTGTCCGCCCGGCGCGACCGTCACCGTCTCGGCCTCCCGGGCGGACGGCATCCTCCGGCTCACGGTGCGCGACACCGGCGAGGGGTTCCCCCCCGAGGTCCTGGAGCGAGCCGCCTCCGCGGCCGTCGGCGGCGACGGCCGGCGGGAACCGGGCCCCGGTCTGGGCCTGTCGATCGTCCGCGCCATCGCCCGCGCCCACGGGGGGAACCTCCGGCTGGACAACCCGGAGGGCGGCGGTGCCAGGGCGGTCCTCGAGCTCCCGGCATGGAACCAAACGCCGGCTCCCGGCTAGGGCTCGGATGAATCCACGGGTGGGAACCAGACGGTCGCTGGCCGCGCTCCTGGTGGCCGAGGTGGTCTCGACTACCGGGTCGGAGATGACGGCGGTGGCCCTCCCGTGGTTCGTCCTGGTCAGCACGGGGTCCCCCGCCCGGATGGGGATCGTGATGGCCGCCGAGTTCACCGGGATGGCGGTCCTCGGCATCCCGAGCGGGCGGGCCGCGACCGCGCTCGGCCCCAGGAGGACCATGCTCGGCTCGGACCTGGCCCGGGCCCTGCTGGTCGGGCTCATCCCCGCGCTGCACTGGGCGGGCGTCCTTTCGTTTCCGATCCTGCTCGCCGTGGGGTTCGCGGTTGGCGCGTTCTTCCCCGCGTACTCCTCCTCGCAGCTGCTGGTGCTGGTGGGCCTGGTCGGCGATGACGAGGTCCGCCTGACCAGGGTCGGCGGGCTGCTGGGGGCGGTGAACGAGACCGCCAGCTTCGTCGGCCCGGCCGCCGGTGGGCTCCTGGTGGCGCTGATCGGGCCGGCCCAGGTGCTGGTGGTGGACGCGGCCTCCTACATGGTCGCGTTCGCGCTGGTGACGGCGTTCGTCCCTCCGATCCCGCGGCCGGCGCGCGAGGAATCCGAACCGCGCGGGGCGCTGGAGGGGCTGCGGTTCCTGGCCCGGGACCGGACCCTGCTCCGGCAGGTGATCGGCGTGGCGATCGTCGAGATCGGCTTCACGGCCATGGTCGCCACGCTGCCGGTCGCGGCCCGCCGCCGGTACGGGGCGAGCGCCCATCTCGCCGGGTGGTTCCTGGCATCCTACGGCGGCGGCTCGGTGGTCGGGGGCCTGATCTCCACGCGGGCCAGGTCGGCCGGAGCGCGCGCCCCGGCGCTGGCCATCGCCGGCCTCGCGGCCACCACGTGGGCCCTCCTCGCCCCGCTCCCCGCCTGGGGAGTGGCCGCGGCCGTCGCCGCGAACGGCGTGTGCGCCGGGCTGTTCTTCCCCCGGTTCTTCTCCGCCCTCGCCGTGCGAACCCCTCCCGCGCTGCGGGCCAGGGTCGCGGCCTCGGCGAACACCGCGATCTCCGCCACCGGTCCGCTGGGGTTCGTGGGAGCCGGCCTGCTTCTGCAGCACGCGACCTCCGGCGCGCCGGGGTTCGCTCTGGTGGCCGCGGCGGCGACCCTCGGCGCCGCCGTGGTCGCCTCCGCACCCCGGGCCCGCGTGCCCGTCACCGGCTGAGCTCGAGCTCCATCGGTGTGTGGAATCTGGGCGTGACCCGGACGTCGCCCAGCCACGCCGCGACCCGTTCGACCTGGGCGTCGATGGCGGCTTCGGCCTCCCGGCCCACGTCCTCGAGCAGCCCGAGGCGGATCTCGCCGTCGCGCCGCTGGATCCACCCCCCCACCACCCGCCCGTCGCACCACACGGTCGGGCCGGGGTTCCCGTTCACGTCGAACAGTCTCGGACCGTGCGGCCCGAGGTACCACCCACGGCCGGCCCATCCCATCACCGAGGGGTCGAACGCCGGGAGGAGGGCCACCCACGGCGCCGGCTCGCCCACCCGCTCCTGGTCGTCCTCCAGGACGAACCCCGTGGCGCCGTCCACGTCGACCTCCGCGACCTCCAGGCGGGCCACGGCGCGGTGGACCTCGCGAGCGGTCAGGCCGGTCCACCACCGCATGTCGGCCGCCGTGCCCGGCCCGTAGCCCCGGAGCCACCACCGGAGGAGCTCGGCCTGCGCGTCCTCCACCGGCGTGACCTCGATGCCGCCGGCGAGCCACCGCTCCACGAGCGTCCACACGTACTGGCCGCCGGTCCACGTCCCCAGAGGGCGCCCACGGACGATTCGGCCCTCCGCTCCCAGGATCCACAGCAGCCGGGGGGCCACCCGCTGCCGCGCCTCCCACTTCGTGCCCGGCGCCAGCATGATCTCCCGCCGGAGCCGGGGCTCGTCCTCGGCCAGCTCCGCCGCGGTGGCCCGGCCCCGGGCCGCCAGCGCCCGCAGGGCTCCGGCCTCCGCGGCGCGGAGCCACCGGCGGCCGTCCTTCGCGATCCCGGCGGCCTCCACCAGCCCGATCAGCCGCCGGTGCTCCCGGGCCGCGATGGCGTTCGAACACGCGGCCTGCACCACCGGGACCAGCTCGGCGGGCACGACGAACAGGGTTCGGCGCATCCCGTGCATCCGCACCAGGGTCCGTTCGTCGTACAGGGCCCGCTCGACCACGGCGACCGTCGTCGCCGCCCACCGCTTCCTGGCGGCGACCGTCAGGAACACCGAGGCGGGATCGGTGGAGTGCAGCGCCACCAGCGCCCGGCCCACGGTCACCGGCGACCGGGCCGGGGCGGGGGCCGAGATCAGATGGCGCCGGCCGAGCCTGGCCCGCCGCTCCCCCGCCCCGATCCGCCGCACGGCACGTGAGCCCGCCACGGGCCCATCCTCACCGATGCGGTGGAGCTCGTCAGCCGAGCGCGGTGGCCGGGGTGATCTGCGGCCGCGCCCTTCTGCTCCAGGGCCGACACCGCGGCCCTGGCCACTGCCTCGGGCACCCCGCGGAGGACCCGCCCGGGGGGACGGTCCACGATGCCCTTGGCGTCGGCGAGGCCCACACCGGACACGTCCCGAATGACCTTGATGACGGGGATGTGGTCCGGACCGGGGTCCTGCAACACCACGTCGTAGGTGTTCGCCCACGCCCATCCTGTGGCGGCGGGCCCCGGCGGGGGCCGGTGGGCGGCGTCGAGCCAGTGGCCACACCACCGGCACTTCACGGCGTCGTCCTGGATCGGCTCCCCGCAGCTCGGACAGGGCTTCATCTCGGCGTTCCCCCTCGTGCTGGTCTCGGGCGTGAAGGTACCGCCAATTCAAGGGAGGAGGCGGACCTCGACGGCCTCGCCGGCCACGCGGGCCTCGTAGATGGGGAGGGGCCGCATGGCCGGGCCGCGCAGGACCCGGCCGTCCGTGAGCTGGAACGTGCTGCCGTGCAGCGGGCAGGTCGCGCTCACGATCGAGCCGGAGGCCCGGACTGTCCCCCTGTGCAGCGGCGCGCCCTGGTGCGTGCACCGGTTCGACACGGCGAACACCCGGTCGTCGGTCCGGTAGAGCAGGAGGTCCGCATCGCCCACGGTGGCCTTGACGGCGCGCCCCACCGGCACGTCGGCCACCCGGGCCGCCTCGATCCAGCCATCCGGCTCCGGAGCCGCCCCCACGGGGCGGCAGCGTACGCCGTCGAGGCTATCCTGGGAACTCCCGTGGAGAACCGCGTCGAACGTCCGAACCCCACCCAACCGGCCGCACCCGGACCAGCAGGCGAGCCGATCATCGCCGTGCGGGGCCTGGCCAAGCGGTACGTCCAGATCGACGCCGTCCGGGGCGTGGACTTCGACGTCCGGCGGGGTGAGACGTTCGGGTTCCTGGGGCCGAACGGCGCCGGGAAGACCACCACGATCAAGATGCTGTGCACCCTGGCCACGCCCACCGCGGGGTCGGCCACGGTGGCGGGGTTCGACGTGGTCCGGGAGCGCGACGACGTCCGGCGGAACATCGGGCTGGTGTTCCAGGACACCACGCTGGACGGCTACCTCACGGCCGAACGGAACCTGAGGTTCCACGCCGAGCTGTACGGCGTGCCCCGGTCGGTGGTGGCCGAACGGAGCCGGCAGGTCCTGGAGATGGTGGGGTTGTGGGACCGGCGCGGCTCGCGGGTCCAGACGTTCTCGGGCGGCATGATGCGCAGGCTGGAGATCGCCCGGGGACTGCTGCACTCGCCCAGGGTCCTGTTCCTGGACGAACCCACGGTGGGCCTCGATCCGCAGACCCGTTCCTCGATCTGGGGCTACATCGAGGAGCTGAAGCGCAACGAGGACATCACGATCTTCCTCACCACCCACTACATGGACGAGGCCGAGTACTCGGACCGCATCGCGATCATCGACCACGGCTCGATCGTGGTCGTGGACACGCCGGAGGCCCTGAAGGCGAGCGTCGGGAAGGACCGGGTGCAGATCCGGACCGAGGACGACCCCGCGGCCATCGCGGCGCTGGCGGAGCGGTTCGGGATAGAGGCGGCCGTGCACGAGGGGGCCGTCACGTTCTCGGTCCCGGCCGGCGAGCAGTTCGTGCCCCGGCTGTTCGCCGAGCTGGAGGTCCCCATCCGGTCGGTGAACGTGGCCCGGCCCACGCTCGACGACGTGTTCCTTTCCTATGCCGGGAAGACCATCCGTGACGCCGAGGCGGCGGTGAACCCCAACCGGGCGATCATCGCGGCCTTCCGGAGGAGGTGAGGAACCGCCCGTGGCCACCGACGCCGTCCCGCGCGCCGCCACGGCCCCGGTCCGCCTGCCGGAGAGGTCCCGGGCCCACGACCTCCGGGCGATCAAGGTGGTGTGGCAGCGCGAGCTGATCCGGTTCTTCCAGGATCGGGCCCGGATGGTCACGTCGCTCCTGCAGCCGATCCTGTTCCTGTTCGTCCTGGGCACGGGGCTGTCCACGCTGGTCTCGGGCGGGACCGGGGGGCTGAACCTCCGCACGTTCATGTTCCCGGGCGTGCTGGCGATGGCCACGATGTTCACCGCGATCTTCTCGGCGGGTTCGATCGTGTGGGACCGGGAGTTCGGGTTCCTCCGGGAGATGCTGGTGGCGCCGGTGAGCAGAGGCGCGCTCGTGATCGGGAAGTGCCTGGGGGGTGCGACGGTGGCCACGTTCCAGGGGATCGTGGTGCTGGCCCTGGCCGGGCTGGTCGGCGTGCCCTACTCCCCCGCGCTGATGCTCACCCTGGTGGCGGAGCTGCTCGTGCTGTCGTTCACCCTCACCGCGCTGGGGGTCATGGTGGCCGCCCGGATGAAGAACATCCAGACCTTCTTCGCGATGACCCAGGTGTTCCTGATGCCGATGTTCTTCCTGTCCGGCGCGCTGTACCCGCTGTCGAACCTCCCGGGGTGGCTGACGGTGCTGACCCGGATCAATCCCATGACCTACGCGGTCGATCCGATGCGCCGGGCCGTGTTCGCCCACCTCCACGTGAGCCCGCTGGCCCGGCATGCCCTGGACGCCGGCGTCTCGTGGGGATCGTGGCGGGTCCCGGTGGTGCTGGAGCTGGCGATCGTGGCCGCCGTCGGCCTGGTCATGCTCGGGGTGGGGATCGTGCAGTTCCGCCGGACGGAGTGAGCCCGCGCATGGATGACCGGCGGGCGTGGGCGCCTCCCGCGGTCGGCGCCCGGGCGACGTCTACCCGGCCCCCGTGTTCGTGGGCGACACGGTGACGGCGAAGGCGGAGGTCCTGGAATCTCGGGCCGACAAGCCGATCACGCGGCTGCTGTGCGTGGCCCGCCGGCAGGACGGCCCGAGGTCCTGCGCGGCGAGTGCGTCGTCTCCACGATGCTCCCGACCGGCCCATGACCCTTTCGGAGACGACCTGTTAGCCTTCGGCGCGCCCGCGGGGAGGCCATGAACGAACGTCCGACGAACCTGTTCCAGCACGCCGTGGCGAGCGGCGACCCGCTGACCGACCGCGTGATCATCTGGACCCGCGCGACCACCGATGGGAACGAGCCGGTGTCCCTCGACTGGACGATGTCCCGCGATCCGGACCTCCGCGACGTGGTGGCCACGGGAACGGTCACCGCGGAGCCCGACGCCGACTTCACGGCGAAGGCCGACGTCGGCGGCCTGGACCCGGACACGCACTACTTCTACGCGTTCGAATCCGGCGGCGAACGCTCCCCGGTGGGCCGGACCCGGACGCTGCCGGACCGAACCGACCACCTCCGGTTCGCCATGGTGTCCTGCGCGAAGTACAACGCCGGGTTCTTCAACGCGTACCGGCGCATCGCGGAGCGCGACGAGCTGAACTTCCTGCTCCACCTGGGTGACTACATCTACGAGGCCTCCCAGAACCCTCCGGCCACCCAGACCAAGAGCAAGGACATCGGGCGGCCGTTCGAACCGCTGGACGAGTGCCGGACCCTCGAGGCCTACCGCACGCGCTACGCCCAGTACCGGCGGGACCCGGACGTCCAGGCCGTGCACCTCCGGCACCCCTTCATCGGCACCGTGGACGACCACGAGTTCGCCGACGGGGCCTGGAGGGGCGGCGCGACCGAGCACAAACCCGAGCGCGACGGGCCGTGGGAGGACCGAATGGCCGCCGCCTTCCGGGCCCGGTGGGAGTGGCTGCCGTACCGGATGCCGGAGCCGTCGAACCCGGCGCGGGTGTGGCATTCGTTCGACGTGGGGGGCCTGGCCGAGGTGTTCATGATCGACACCCGCTCGCGCCGCGACGATCCCGAGCGGCCCGGCGCCATGTCCGATCCCAACCACTCCCAGCTCGGGCCGGAGCAGGCCGAGTGGCTCCTCCACGGCCTCCGGGAGTCGCCGGCTCGCTGGCGCCTGCTGGGGAACGGATCGTGCATGACCCACCTGTGGAAGGAGGGCCTCCCGGAGTTGTCGAAGCCGGGCATCCTCGCGTTGAAGCTGACGAACCCGGAGTGCACCGGGCCCGATCCCGACCAGTGGGACGGATACCGGTTCGAACGAGAACGGATCTACCGATGGCTCCAGGACGACGGCCAGGGCAACGCCGTGGTTCTGTCCGGCGACGTTCACATCGGCCTCGCCAGCGAGCTGTTCCTGGACCCGTTCGCCGACGATCCCGGGGATCCGGTGGCCGTGGAGCTCGTCACCACCAGCCTCACGTCGCAGAACGTGGACGACAAGAAGGGCTGGCCCCGGGACACCGAGTCGGTGCCCATGGAGCAGGCGTTCGTGGAGGCCCTCCCCCACGTGAAGTGGACCGACTGGGACGGCCACGGCTACGTGCTGATCGACCTCGACAGGGACCGCCTCCGGGCCGAGTGGTGGTTCGTGGACGAGGTCATCCGGCCGTCCGACGGCGAGCACATGGACGCCGCCTTCGCGGTCCGGCACGGGGTCCCGCGACTGATCCGGTCGAGCTGACCGACGAGCGATCCCCGTTCCCGGAACCGGGCTTCAGCCCGACGACAGCTGACCGAGCGACAGGATGTTGCCCTCGCTGTCGGTGAATCACGCCGCCTTCTCGTACCCGAGATCCGCGATGCCGTTCACGGTCGTCAGGCCGGGAAGTCGTACTCCGCGAACACCACGCCTCGCCCGCGGAGGTCCTCGACCACCGCCTCGATGTCGTCGACGTACCAACCGGCCGCCGTGTTCTTCGCGGTCCGGGCGTTGCCCGTCTGGTACACGAACAGCTCCCCGGAGCCGCCCCGGTAGCGGAGCCCCGCCTCGTCCTTCGCGAACGGGAGGAGGCCAAGCTTCTCCTCGTACCACTGCCGGGCCCGCTCGAGATCCTCGGCGGGCAGGATCGCCACGATGTCGAACGGGTCCATCATGGGAACGCTCCTCTCGGTCGGCGTCGCCCGGTTTCTCAGCGGGGCGGCGCGAACAGGCTGAACTCGTGGCCCTCGTTGTCGCGGCAGTCCGCGTAGGAGCCGGACGAGCTGGTCTTCACCATGCCCGCGTCGCCGCCGAGGTCCCGGATCCGCGCCGCGGCCGCCTCGATGTCGTCCACCTGGAAGTACACGCGGAACCCGCGCGTCGAACCGCCCCCTTGGAGCCCGCCGGGCGGCGACGACCCCTGGATGTAGAACCCGTCCGCGACCGACCCCGGCTCGAACTGCCAGCCGAACAACCCCCCGTAGAACGCGCGGGCCTGCTCAGAGTTCTCAACCCCAAGCGTGAAGTACACGAGCTCCCCGGCCATGACCGTCCCCCTGTTCGTCTATCGTTCCCGACCCGCGGACGCTACCTCAGATCGCAGGTCCGGTTCGCGCGTGGTTCCCGATCACCCGTGCCGCGATCCCTGGTGGTTGCGGTGGTTCGGCCGAGGCTGTCTCGGTGGCAGGGGGCCCCTCCCCTTCCCGCCACTTGAGCAATTCGCCCGTGTGCCGAACCCGCGATGGCAGCTCGTTCAAGTGTCTCCAGGGGCCCCTCCCCACCACCGAGCGCCTCGCCCGGTTGCGCGCTTTCATCCGGCCACCACGCTCACGGAGCACCCGCATGTGCCGCGCTCAAGCGACGTAGCACTGGTCTGACCCATGAAACTGTCGCGAGATCGGACTTAGGGTTTCGGGTCCGTCAGCCCACTCTCCTAGTGGGTGGATGATCCAGGTGGGTGGATGATCCAGACATGCGCACTCGCGTAACGGGCACCATCGAGACCGTGTACCGGGATCAGGGATTCCGGTTGCAGAGGGCCGTCGCCCTCTACGCGGGCAGCCAGCAGATCGCTGAGGACGCCGTCGCGGAGGCGTTCGCTCAGGCCCTTGAACGCGCCTCGGACATTCGCGATCCCTCCGCCTGGGTCTGGAGAGTGTCGTTCCGCCTGGCGACTCGGGAGCTGGCCCGATCACGGCGCACGATGGGGGAACTTCCGGAGCAGTCGGTCGAGGCCCCCGGCTCGATCCGGGATCTCGTCGTCGCGCTCCGCAGCCTGTCGCCGAAGCAACGTGCTTCGGTCGTCCTGCACCACTACGCGGGGTACTCCACCCGCGAGATCGCCAAACTCATCGGCTCGAGCGCCCCAGCCGTGACCGTGCACCTCAGCAACGGACGCAAGCGCCTGCGGCACCTCTTGGAGGAACACGATGGTTGACCTCGAACACCGTTTTCGTGAAGCGGATGACTTGGAGGTTCGCGACCTGTGGCCGGAGATCGTCGTTCGCCAGCCCGGCTCTGTGCCGGAGCAGCCGACCCGCCATCGCGTGCTGGCAGCCGTCCTGGCAGTAGTCGTCGCTGGAGCCGGAGTCGGCATCGCCCTCTGGGCGTTCACCGATCATGGCCAGCGGGTTATCGACCGGCCAAAACCCACTGCGTTGGTCACCGCCGGTGATCTCGCTCGGGCCATTCGTCAGGAAACTGGGCTGTGCCAGACCGTCGAAGTCCCATTCGGTATCGCCCCATGGGGCGCCACTGGATGGCTGCAGTGCACCGGGAAAGGGTCGCCACTGGTGTTGCTGTCGTATCCGCTTTCGAGGCGTCCATCGCCAGCTGTGGTCGCCCGCGAGCGAATGGCGATCGTCGGGCCGTCGTGGGTGGTGTTCCCCCCCGACCTGGAGACCGCCCTGCGTGTCCACGCCGTGATCGGTGGTCGCTTGGTCGCCAAGGCATCCTCCCCAACGAGGGAGAGCTCGCTCGGCCAGCAGACGGTCATCGTGGATGGCGCGGCCTTCACCGTCTCCGGAACCGACAGTCCAAACGGCCCGTGTATCGGCGTCTCCGCTCCGGGAGGGAGCATCGGAGGAGGGTGCGGAAGATCACAAGGATCGTTCCGGGTGGGCGAGGGCAGTATCAGGGTGAACGGGCGTCTCTACGACGTCGTCTATGGCGAAACGCCGTCGGGCGCGACCAGGGTCGAGGTGGTCATGAGCCCGACCACGACGCTGTCGGCGAACGCCTCCCCGGGTGTGTGGCTGGTGGGCATCGCCGCGGCCGACGAAGCCGGAACGGCCGATCACGTCACCGTCCGTGCCGAAGACGATGCCGGGAACCTGATCGCGGAGGTGAGGGTGCCCTCACTGGCTGCAGTACGAGGTGCCGCCAAGAATGCAGCGCATAAGCAGTGACGGCTCGTCCGTCGATCAGGTGTCATTCGTGATCTCTGGCATGAGCCGGCAACCTCACGCTGGGAGGGCACGAGTGGGATGCTCTGGGAATGGTGGGCGACGCCGGTACCCGCTTGATCGTCGGAATTGCAGCCTCTCTTGTCGTTGCCTCCTGCACTGGGTCTTCCACTCAGCTCGTCTCGCCGAGGCCGAGCGCCCCAGCCGCCTATCGCGGAGACGTCGCGGTTGGCCCCGTCCCTTCGCAATCCCCAGCCCCGTCGATACCCGCGGGATCGGGGATGTTGCTGTCGATCTCCATTGAGGACTGCAGGCAGGGACCACCGAGATGCAATCCGGGCCCGGGGCAGGCGTTCATGAGCGGCATGGTCATGGTGACAGGCGACTCCGTTCGCAGAGGCGTGACGATCCGGCAGGGCCATTTCGGCCTCCTGCCGTTGCCGGTAGGAGAGTATCGAGTGGAGGCCAGCCAGGTCCCCGGCCTCTACGGGTATGGCACCTCGACGTGTCCAGCCGCGGCCCCCGTCAGCGTCCCGGGTGGCCGCTTCGTAGGCGTATCCATCACATGTGAGTACTGAGCCGGTCTGGTGACATCGCGGGACGCTGGGGTGAGCGTCACCGTTTGTTCTTCGAGCGCGGATCAGGGACGATGCGGCGGCTACAGATGCGAACTCCTCGCGGCACGTGCCCGCGTATCAGCTACCAGGCATGAGCAACATCGTGAAGCGAATCATCGCCCTCGCTGCCGT
>DASWED010000010.1:0-48965 GCA_036394995.1 Actinomycetota bacterium | reverse complement strand
CGCCTGCGGGAGGAACTGGACATCCTGGTGAACTCGGCCATCCTCGAAGCCCGGATCACCCCAGCGGAGACGTTCTACCGGTTCCAGCACGCCCTCATCCAGGAGGCGGCCTACTTCTCATTGCTGCGCCGGGAACGCCGGAAGCTCCATGCCCGGGTCGCGGCGGTGCTGGAGGAGCGGTTCCCCCAGCGCGTCGTCACCGAACCGGAGCTGTTGGCCCTTCATCTGCGCAGGGCGGGGAACGCGGCGCGAGCGGCCGAATGGTACGTGCGGGCGGGTCGGCGGGCGGCCGGGCAGGCTGCCGTTCACGAGGCGGTGACGCACTACCGAGAGGGGCTGGCGGCGCTCGAGGAGAACGGGGAGCAGGGTCACGATCGCCTTGAGCTCTCGCTCCAAATCCTCCTGGGCAACGCCCTCATGGTGGACCGGGGATTCGGGGCGCCGGAGACCCTCCCGGTGTGGGAGCGGGCTTCGGCGCTTGCCGAGAAGCTGGATGACATCGACGAGTTGACCTCGGCGCTCAATGGAGAAGCCGTCTACTACTACGACGTCGGCGACGCCGCGACCGCCTCCGAGGTCGCCGCTCGGATCCTCGACATCGCCGACCGGCACGGCCTGCGCATCGCCGCGCTTCGGGGGCACTGCACCATGGCCCTCGCCCTGCTGTACAGGGGAGAGGTAGCTCGATCTCTGCAACACGCCCGAGCGGCCCTTGCCGTGTACCGACCGTCCGACTTCCAGCTGGTCACCTACGGGGTGGGAACCGATCAGGGGGTTGTGGGCCACGGCGCGGCAAGCCTGGCCCTGTGGTGGCTGGGCAAGCAGGACAGCGCCCTGGCCGAAGCGCGGGCCGCCGTCGAGCTTGCCGAGCAGCTGGACTCCGCTCTCAGCCTCGCCATGGCCCGGGCGTTCCTGGCCATCGCCCACCACCTTCGCCGGGAGGCCGCCGACGCCTTGCGGGTGGCTCAACAGAACGTCGAGTTCTCCGAGCGGCTGGGCTTCCCCTTCTGGCTCGGGTTGAGCCTGATGCTCGTCGGTGCACAGAAGACCCGGCTGGGCGGGGACCCCGCCGGCTTGGAGGATGTGGCCCGGGCCCTGTCGATTCTCGGGGAAGCTGGAAGCCGCGGAGGTTCGGCCCTGGGATTCAGCATCTTGGTGGAGGCGCAGCGGAATGTGGGTCATCTGGATTCGGCGCTGGCCACGGTCGAGGGCGCCCTGGCCGTGGTGAGGGGTCAGGGGGAGCGCTTCACCGAGGGCGAATTGCTGAGGATGAAGTCCGAGATGCTGGCCGAGCGCGACCCCACCGCGCTGCCCGAAGCGCTGGAGGCTCTGCGTGCGGTCCTGTTCCAGGCCCGGGAACGCGGAGCCCTGACCTTGGCCCTGCGATCGGCCACCAGCATGGTTCGGCTGGGAGGATACGCCGGTTCTGCACAGCAGGAGGCTCGAGGAGTCCTCTCGGAGATCTACGGCCAGTTCACGGAGGCGTTCGAGACGCCGGACCTTCGAGATGCGGCGGCCCTTCTCCGATAGGGTCTCGTTGATGAGGTGAGGGGACCGCGGCTGAGCCCGATCGGCGCGGCCATGGCGGAAGGGAGCGAGGGATGGCCGATCGGGATGGCCACACGGTCTACTGCGCGGGCCCGATGTTCAGCCAAGACGAGGTCTCCAAGCTGCGATCCATCGCCGCCACCCTCCAAGCGGCTGGGTTCAACACATATCTGCCGCCGGAGGATGGGGTCGAGGTCGCCAAGTTCATGCAGCTGCTCAAGGGCGACACGCTGCTGTCGCCCGGGTTGCGCGTCGCACTGGACTGGATCCGGAAGATGGTGTTCGCGCTGGACATCTACCAACTGCTCGAGCGGTGCGACTGTTTGCTGTTCAACATGGATGGTCGTGTGCCCGATGACGGCAGCGTTTCGGAGGCCGCCGCCGCCTTTGCGGCAGGCAGAGCGATCGTGATCTACAAGACCAGCCCGATCACCATGCTCGCCAACCGAGACAACCCCATGGTTCAGGGACTGTCCTACACGTGGCGGTACGTCGATGACGTGACCGAGATACCGCAGGCGATGCACGCGATCCTCAGTCTGCTGCAGCACAAGAGCCACGGCGAGGGGTCTTCATACACTCCCTCTCCTCAGGTGGCCAAAGTGATCGCCGTCGGAGACCTCCTGTGGCAAGTCCTCATGTTCCTGAAAACCCAAGGAGCAAGGGACGGCGCTGTTGGACGAGCGGCTCGTGGGCCGGTGGAGAAGCCGGAGGAGCTCGCGGCGGTCGTCGAGCCGTTCACGGCCAAGCCAACCTGGGCCTCGGCGTGGGCCTCGTCGGGCCTGCAATCCTCGGTTGAAGAACTGGCGCACTGGTTTGCCACCGTATTCCAACTGTTGGCCGCGGGTCACGAGCCAAGCCCGGACGTCGCAACGAAGTTGGCGGATCAACTGACCAATTGGGCGATGAGCTCCCAGCAGATGCAGGCAGCGTTTCCCGATTCCCCGAGAACATGAGTACCGACTGCACGAAGGCAGCGCCCGGTTGCGGAACAGGTTCAGGGGTCCGGAATAGGTAGCCGATCGAATCCTCGAGTTTCGACACCCTGTCCCATCGCTCCCACAGCCTGAAGGAACGCGCGCTCTCTGAGGTGCCCCCGACCAACCTGGGCCCCTACCGAGCCGCGCGGACCAGCCGAGAAGCTTGCAGGGGACTGCCTGTCCCCCTCCTGCAGACCACGCGAGCCAAAGCGGCGGCCAATCTAGCCCGCAGCGCCGAGGTTTCGCCATCGGGTCCGCGATCGGCTTCGGCGCTCAAGGAGCGGCGGTCCTGCGCCTGCCACTCGTCGTCCTGCTCCTGCAGCAGCGTCGCCCAATGATCCAGGGTTTCCCCGGGTTCCTCCGCGCCGTTCCAGCGTGACCTTCCTCCTGCACCCACAAGTGATTCGGAGGATGAGGTGCAGCGCACCCAGGCATGCGGTCGGGTGGCCCAGGAGTTCTGGCACGAACTCCGTGGCCTCGAGGCGTCACGGTGAATTGGACTGTGGCGGGGGGTGTCCGATCTCGTCTCTTGACGGGGCTCGCGCTCGGGGGGTTGGTTGTGGCGTTTGCCGGAGGTCTCCCTCCGTGCCTCCCATCTGCCAGAGCGGCCTCTCAGCGTCCGAACATCCTCTTCATCCTGACGGACGACCAGCGCTGGGACACCCTGTGGGCCATGCCGGAAACACGACATCGCCTCGTAGATCGCGGCATCACGTTCACGAACGCGTTCGTGGTGAACTCGCTCTGTTGCCCCAGCCGGGCAAGCATCCTGACGGGGGAGTACTCGCACTCCACCGGCGTGTACACGAACGGGAGGCCCTATGGAGGGTTCCCGGCATTCAATGATCGGTCGACCCTCGCCACCTGGCTCCAGGCGGCCGGATATCGAACGGCACTGATCGGCAAGTACCTCAATCTGTATGGGGGCACGTACGTCCCGCCCGGCTGGGACCGTTGGGCGGCGCTCGAGATGGACCCCCCACTGGGGAACTACTACTACGATTACGCCCTCAACGTCGACGGTTCGATCCACTCATACGGACACGACTCGGCTGACTACTCCACGGACGTGCTCACGGCGAAAGCCGTTCGGTTCGTCCGGCACACGAGAGCCCCGTTCTTCCTCTACTTCGCTCCATGGGCGCCACATGGACCGGCGGTCCCTGCGCCGACCGACCAGAACTCGTTCCAGCACCTGAAGCCTGCACGACCGCCGAACTTCAACGAGACCGACATCTCGGACAAGCCCAGCTGGGTCCGACAGCTCCCCATCCTCGACACCCAACAGATCCGTGCCCTGGACCACTATCGGCGTGCCCAGTTGCAGGCGCTGCTCGACGTGGACCGATCCGTTGCGCGTCTGCTGAACGCACTGCGCGACACGGGGCGCCTGCGTGACACCGTTGTCGTGTTCATGTCGGACAACGGGTTGGCGTGGGGGGAACACCGCTGGACCAACAAGCAGGCGGCATACGAGGAGAGCATCCGAGTCCCGCTCGTCATCAGGTACGACGCCCTCAGCGGGCAACCCCGGCGGGTCGCTCAGTTGGCGCTCAACATCGACATCGCTTCCACGTTCGCCGCGCTCGCGAAGGTCTCCGCGCTCGGATCGGAGGGAAGAAGCCTGCTGCCGATCCTTCGGGACGAAGCCGAGACGTGGCGCCGGAGGTTCCTGATCGAACATCGAACTCTGGGGGGGAGCAGCCCGACGACGTTCTGTGCGGTGCGTAGCAGGAGATACCTCTACGTGGCGTACCGGAGTCTCGAACGTGAGCTGTACGACCTTCGGACCGACCCCTACGAGCTCCGAAATCGGGCCCATGATCCGACGCTGGCATGGGTTCGCCGCCGACTGCGCACGCAGCTGCATGCGCTGTGCAACCCGCCGCCCCCCGGCATGGAGCGGCCACCGGCATCGCGAGAGCGACACGGCGTTCCCGCCTTTGGACCTGATGATGGGGCCCCAGCGAGGTCAGCCGCGGCGCCGCCACCATGATGCGGCGCAACGGCGCGCCGGCGCATCGGCGCACCAATGTCACGAGCCGAGAACACCGTCTTCGAGACCGTCGCCTTCGTCCGCTCGGCCACCTACCGCCGGGGATGGCACTCGCGAGGAGGGCCACTGCCCCCAAGCCATCAGGCAGCGGAACGCGCAGCTCGCTGATGTCGCGGCCACAGGCCCTGCGTGACCGCGGCCACGACGCCCAGCCACGCGCCACCCAGGGCGTACCCGGACAGGACGTCGCTCGGCCAGTGGGTCCCGAGGTAGACGCGGACGACGCCCACCACGAGCACGATCAGGACGGCTCCGAGCACCGGGAGCCAGCGGTGGCCGGTCATGATGCTCGCGGCCAGGATGGCCAGGACGCCCCACACGGCCACGGCTTCGGCCGTGTGGCCGGAGGGGAAGGAGCCGCTGGCGAACGGGGGCCCCACGCGCTCGGACGCTGGAGGCCGGGCCCGGTCGACCAGCTCCTTGGCCACGTAGTAGAGGGCGGTCACGCCTCCGAGCCCCACCCCCAGCATGGCGAGCGGCCGCCAGTCATGGTGCCGCAGGAGCACGGACCCGCCGACGACCACGATCAGGGGGATGAGGAGGAAGCTGGAGCCGATCCACGTGGCCGAGCTCGCCACGTCGGTCACCCACCCGACCCGGTGGCGCACGACGAACGACTCCACCCGGGGATCCGCGCGTGAGATCGGTCCGTGAGCCAGCACATCCCAGGCCAGGCCGGCGAAGGCCAGCGCGCAGACGACAGCGGCCACGACCCACAGGGTGAGGGGCAGTCCCCGCGGCTCGTCACGGTCCAGCCGCCGCCCCAGCCATGAACGCATCAGCACAGTGTGCCGGGGGAAACGCCCGGCCGCACCGGCGTTCACCCAACCCCTGTGTTCGCACAGGTGTTCGCGGTTTGACGCCCCGAGTCCGCATGTCCCATATTGTTCCGGTAAGGGTGTCCATGGCGTGCGCCCGACCGCCTGCTCGCGGGAGGAGCCACGATGAGCAGAGTCGGCGCCGAGCGGGACCACTCCTTCAACCCGGATATTCCAGTCCCGCGCCCCAATGACCCCCTCGAGGCCCCACCCCACCTGGATTTCTTCCCGGCCCACCCGGAGAGGATGGCGGGAACGAGGACGGCCGCCGATATCTTCAGCGTCGTCGTTCATGCGACGGCGGCGGACCATCCGGCAACCTCGACGGGCGCGTTCTTCCAGTCTCCCCCGGAAGACCCGAAGGACGTCGGCTCTGCCCAGCTGACGGTGGACAACGACATGTGCATCCGCTCCGTGGCGGATCTGGGGATCGCCAATGGGGTGCCCCCCCTCAACCAGGAGGGCCTGCACATAGAGCAACGCGGCACGAGTGACTTCACCAGGGAGATGTGGCTCGGCGAGCGGCGGAACACGATGCTTCGTTGTGCCTTTCACGTCGCGAACTGGTGCACCATCTTCGACATCCCGATCCGGTTCCTCCAGGAGGCCGACCTCCGGGCGGAGGGCGAGCAGGCCCGGGGGATCACGACGCACGCGAACGTCAGCAACGCGTTCGGTGTCTCCAACCACCAGGACCCGGGACCGAACTACCCGATCGACGTACTGATGGAGGACATCGAGCGGTTCGCAAAGGGGGACGAGATGACCGACGAGGAGAAGGCCCAGCTGGCGGAGGCGCTGCGGAGCGCGCAGCGGTTCGAGGACTACTTGAAGGGTGAGAACTCCGCGATCGCCGGGGAACCCTCGCCGGACGAGGCCGCGCCGAGCGCATTCAAGCGGGGCTTTCAGAACGCCCAGCGATTCCTGATCTTCCCGAAGGAGGCCGAGATGACGGACGAGGAGACGGCTCAGTTGGCGGAGGCGCTGCGGAGCGCGCAGCGGTTCGAGGACTACTTGAAGGGTGAGAACTCCGCGATCGCCGGCGAATCTCCGCCGGACGAGGCCGCACCGAGCGCGTTCAAGCGAGGCTTTCAGAACGCCCAGCGATTCCTGAGGTGAGCGGCGCCCTCAGCGGCGACGTGGGGCCTGACTGCGGTGGTGGCGGCGGCGCGAAGGTGGTAGCGGGGGATCTGATCATGGGCGTCCTCGGGCGCGGGAACCTCGGACCAGGATGACGGCCACCACGACGCAGAGCCACGCGCCGCCGAGGGCGTAGCCGGCCAGCACGTCGCTCAGCAGTGGGTGCCGAGGTAGATCCGGACCGCCCCGACCAGCAGGATCACGGCGGCCGCGCGACCGCCGGGTCATCCTCCCGAAATGTTCCCGGCGAGCCGGCGCCATACCGATCGGGCGGCCAACGCTCCTCTGCCCCCCAACTGGGGGACAGGGGGGAGTCCCCCGAACGTCCCCGGTGCACGAGCCGCTCGATCGAGGAGACTATCTCTCATGGGCGTGCTTCCCCTGCATTCGGGCCCGGTGACCGTTGGATTCGCGGCGCCGCTCGTCCTGCTGCTCGCGTTGCTGGCCTGGATCGTTCTCGCCCTGGTCGTCGCCTTCGTCTTCGGCGCGATGGCGAGCGGACGGGACCGCCTCGCTCCCACTGCCGGATCGACACCCCCGGTCTCGAACCAGCCGGACCCTCAGCGCACCGTGATCGTGCTCCCCGAGGCCCGGATTCCCCAGGAGGCTCGTCCGGTCTCGTAACGAGCGGACGTCGCCTTCCCGGGACCACCGAAGAGGGAGTTGCCCGGCGTCTTTCGGACTCTTTGTCATGGATGGTCCTGTTCGTGCGCGAGCGGGGGCCGTTCGGGGTGGGCACAATGCAGGTTCGGGGGACGCCGGAAGGCTTCATCCGGTTCACCCGCGTGCCGAAGGAACTGACGTGCCTCCCAGCACCCGACCGACCGGACTCCGGGCGGCCCTCGGGGCCGCCGCGCTCGCCGCGCTCGTCGCGGCGTGCACCCATCCCATCGAACGGACCGGCCCGAGCTCGCCGGCGCCCACGGGGACCGGTTCCCCCACCGCCGCTCCGCCCACGGTCACTCCCACGACCCCGGGTCCGCCCACCCCGACCGCCGAGCCGCTCACCGGCCACCAGGCCGCGGACGCGGAGCTCCTGGCCCAGCGGGCCATGGATCCGGTCGCGGGCAACGAGGCGGTGTTCGACATCCTCACGCTCTCCGGCATCCCCATCGTCTCGGCGGACACCGGCGAGGTCCTCAACGACCCCGCCGGCGCCGCGGACATCGACGGCTACGCGGGAGGGCCGGCCCGCCCGACCTACATCGACACGTACGTCTACGACTTCATGGTCCCCATGATGGCCGACGCCCTGCACGACGGGCGGATCTGGTTCCCCGAGGACCTGTGGGACCTCCCCGACTACCTGCTGCCGCTCATCGGCCAGCCGCTCACCGGCCCCGACGCATTCGCCGACGCCATCCCCCGGTGGGTCGAGGCCGCCTTCACCGAACCCGACGACCCCGCGGCGTTCCCGGCCCTCATGCTCCGGGCCCTCAGCCGGGCCCACCGCCCGCCGAACGACGTGTTCCGCGACATCGACCCCGACTCCTACCGGATCGACCCGGTGCAGTTCGCGATCATGGGCGCGAGCCTGCTGTCCCGGGTCGGCACCATCGGGCCATACGAGGGCGCCAGCGAAGGGTGTCAAATACCAACCCGAACCAGATCCGGCCGGGACGTGAACCGGAAGCTCCTGCTGTCCGGCAAGGGCGACGGCCCCGGCCGGATCGTCCGCACGGCATACACCCGGCACGACCTGTTCGAGACGAGCGGCGACATCATGGCCGACCTCCTCCTGCTGGCCGGCATCGACCTCATGATCACCGACGACGTGGGCGGGCACACCCACGCGCCACTCGACTTCCACGACCCTGCCCGCTTCGTCACGATCCGGTCGGACCTCCGGTGGGACAGCGACGCGGCGGGGACGACCATCCGCTGCGGCGGCCTCGCCGGGATCACGCTCCCCGAGAACGGCCCGCTCGAGGGATGGGCCGTCGGCTGGAACATCCAGCAGAGCGCGGACTTCGTGCACGCCGCCGGTCCGGACGAGGCGGCGAAGGTGACCGGGCTGGAGGGCAGCCGACAGGGCCACCCCGGGCCGACCGACGCGAACGGCCACACCACCCTCCGCCTGGCGCTGCGCCCCGAGGAGGGCTGCCCCGACACCCCCGTGTGCGGCGAGGGTCCCCTGAAGACCGAGCGGGTCTCGATCTTCGGGTTCATCGACATCGAACGCGCCAGGGGATTCGAGTCGCTCCTGCCGTCCTTCGACGACGTCACCGGTCCCCAGGGCAAGCTCGTGCGCAAGTGGCTGCCCGCCGCGGTGATCGAGATCGACGCGCCGGTCGGGATCGACCTGCTCGAGGTCGTCAGCCACCACCGCGACTGAGCGACCCGTTCGCCGCGAGGGGCTCAGGCCGGACGCAGGACCCGGAGCGCATCGGGGAGGTACGGGTGCAGGACCTCGGGGAACTCCACCGAGCCGTCGGCCCGCTGGTGGTTCTCCAGCACCGCGATGATCGTCCGGCCCACCGCACACGCCGTGCCGTTCAGCGTGTGCACCGGCCGGTTGCCGGCCTCCCCGCGCACCCGGACGCCGAGCCGGCGGGCCTGGTAGTCCGTGCAGTTCGAACACGAGGTCAGCTCCCGGTACCTGCCCTGCCCCGGGAACCATGCCTCCAGGTCGACCTTCTTCGCCGCCGAGGCCCCCAGCTCCCCCGTGCACACGTTCACCAGGCGGTAGGGGATCTCGAGGCCTCGGACGATCTCCTCCTCGATCGATACCAGGAACTCGTGTTCGTCCCACGACCGCTCCGGATCGCAGAACGAGAACATCTCGACCTTGTCGAACTGGTGCACCCGGAACATGCCCCGGGTGTCCTTGCCGTACGTCCCGGCCTCGCGCCGGAAGCACGTGGAGTAGCCCGCGTAGCGAACGGGGAGGGCGCCCGGCTCCAGGATCTCGTCCTGGTGGAACGACGCCAGGGGCACCTCCGAGGTCCCCACGAGGTACAGGTCGTCCTCGCGGGTGACGTACAGCTGGGCCTCGTCGGTGGGCAGGAACCCCGTCCCGTACATGGCCTCCTCGCGCACCAGCACCGGGGGGATGACCGGCGTGAACCCCTTCGCGGTCACCACGTCCAGCGCGTACCGGACCAGGGCGAACTGCAGCCACACGCCGGGGCCGGTGAGGTACACGAACCGTGACCCGGAGGTCCGGGCGGCCCGTTCGATGTCGAGGGCTCCGAAGGCCTCGCCCAGCTCCACGTGGTCCCTCGCCTCGAATCCGAGCGCGGGCGGCTCGCCGGTCCGCTTGATCTCGACGTTGTCGTCGTCGGTCGCGCCGTCGGGGACGCTCTCGTGGGGGACGTTGGGAACCCGCAGGAGCAGGGCGTCCAGCTCGTCCTCGACGGACTGGAGGCGCGGCTCGAGCTCCTTCAGCTCGTCGGAGACCACCTTGAGCGAGTCGATGAGGGCCTGCCGCTCGTTGGGGGCAGCCCGCCCGATCTCCTTCGAGGCCCGGTTCTGCTCGGCCCGGAGCTCCTCCACCCGGGTCTTCAGCGAACGGACCTCGGCGTCGAGTGCGATCAGGCGGTCGAGCGCGTCGGCCGCGCCCCGCCGGGCCAGCCCCGCCCGGAACGGCCCCGGGTCGTCGCGAATCGCCTTCAGATCGAGCATGCGTCGCGCTTGTCGTCGACCTACCGTGCGGTGGCCCTGGCCGGTTCGCCGTCGGACTTCGGCTCGGCGCCCGAGGCGACCGGCGCGGGGCTCGGGGCCCCGGCGGGCTCGGCGTCGGCGTTCGACGTCGTGGAGACGGGTGGCGATACCGGCCGGGACGCCGTCGCGGCCGCGGCGGGCTGCCCGCCCGCGGGCTGGTCCATGGTCGACTGGCCGCAGAAGATCCCGCCCTCCTGCACCACCAGGACCTTCGAGGTGATGTTGCCGTCCACCCGGCCGCCGCGGGCCAGCTCCGCCTTGCCCGTGACCTGGATGTTGCCGGTGAACCGGCCGGCGATCACCACGTTCTCGGCCCGGATGTCGGCCTCCACCTGGCTCTGGGCGGAGAGCATGACGTCGCCGTCGGCGTTGATCTGGCCCTTGACCTGGCCGTCGATCCGGAGCGAGCCCGCGGAGACGACGGTCCCCTCCAGCCGCGCCCCCTGCCCGATGACGGTGACCTCGTTCTCCTGTGCCATGTGCCGCGCTCCTTCCGCTCCCGGCGCCGGGGCTTCCTCCGGCGACCGTTCCCCGCCGTGCTCACGCCTCCAGCTCATCTCGCCTCCACCCTCTGCTTGGGCGCCTCCGGACCGGGCATCCGGCCGGCCAGCGCTTCTCGGATGGCCTCGATCTCCTCCTCGGACAGGTTGTGGTCGCTGGTCCCCTCGTGCACCGGCTTCGCGTACACCCGGGTGTCCTGCCGCCCGTTGATGGACGTGACCACGACGCCGTTGCCGTGGTCGTCGAGCATCGCGCAGGAGAACGACAGCCGCCCGCCGACGTCCTCGAACGCGTCGTACCGGATGAGGGCCACCCGCTGGACCGTCCCGGCCAGCTGCTCGCCGAGACGGGCGCCCTGGGAGGCGAGCTGCCGGACCGCCGCCTCCAGCCGCTGGAGCGAGCGGGCGTGGCCTTCCAGGATCCCCCGGAGCACGTCGTCGATGTGGACTGGGAGCCCGCCGGTGTCCGTCCTGCGGGGACGACGGCGGGCCGCCGACGCCGCCGCCACGAACAGCGCGAGGACCGCGAGTCCGACGGCGATGACGACGAGTACCGAGAGGGTCTTGGCGGGAAAGGTCACGAGCCCGGTCCGTTGGCGAAAATGGGCATTTACCTGCCCGAACGGGCGAAGTATACAATGACGCCCCCCGTGGACGAACGATCTCTGGCCTCCTTGTTGCAGCGGGTCGCCGATGGCGACCGGAGTGTCGAGGAGGCCGTCTCCGAGCTCCGCGACCTCCCGTTCGAGGACATCGGTTCCGCCAAGATCGACCACCACCGCGAGCTCCGGACGGGCCAGGCCGAGGCCGTCTACGCGCCGGGGAAGACCCTGGAGGAGGTGGCGAGCGCGGCCCTGGCCCTGGTCCGCCGGGCCCGGGGCGCCGTGTTCGTCACTCGGGCGTCGGGGGAGCAGTTCGCTGCGGTCCGGCGGGCCGTTCCGTCCGCCACGTACGACGAACGTTCGCGTCTGATCGTCGCGAAGCGAGCCGAGCCGAACGGGCACCCCGTCGGGTCCGTGGCCGTGGTCACGGCCGGCACCTCCGACCTTCCGGTGGCCGAGGAGGCGGCGCTCACGGCGTCGGCCCTGGGATGCGAGGTGGACCGGATCCACGACGTGGGGGTGGCCGGCGTGCACCGGGTCCTGGATCACCGGGGGCGGATCGAGGCCGCCGGGTGCCTGATCGTGGTGGCCGGCATGGAGGGCGCGCTGCCCTCGGTGGTGGCCGGGCTCACGTCGCGGCCGGTGGTCGCGGTACCCACGAGCGTCGGCTACGGCGCGTCGTTCCGGGGCCTGGCCGCCCTGCTCACGATGCTGGCCTCGTGCGCCCCCGGCATCTCCGTGGTCAACATCGACAACGGGTTCGGCGCGGCGATGGTGGCCCACCGGATCCTCCGCTCCTCCGGCGCCGGGTCCGGGGGCTGAGCCGGTGCGGATCGCCTACTTCGACTGCATCGCCGGGATCTCCGGCGACATGGCCCTGGCCGCGCTGGTGGACGCCGGTGCGGACCTGGACGAGATCCGCGCGGGGCTCGCGGCCCTGCCCCTGGAGCCGTTCGAGCTGTCCGCGGAGGAGATCCACACCCACGGGCTCCGCGCCACTCGGGTCACCGTGCTGGCCGCCGAGACGCCGTTGGTCCGCACGTACTCGAGCATCCGGATGATGCTGGAGAGGGCGGAGCTCGGACCGAGCGTGCTGCGGAACGCCCAGCGGATCTTCCGGCGGCTGGCCGAGGCAGAGGCTCGCATCCACCGCAAGGAGGTGGAGCTGGTCACGTTCCACGAGGTGGGCGGGATCGACTCGATCGTGGACATCGTGGGGACCGCGATCGCGATCGACCTCCTGGGGGTGGAGCGGGTGGTGTCGTCGGCCGTCCCCACCGGTACCGGCATGGTTCGAACGGACCACGGGCTGCTGCCGCTCCCCGCCCCCGCGGTGGTGGAGCTGTTGCGGGGGGCGCCCATGTACTCGCGTGGCGTCCCCGTGGAACTGGTCACCCCCACCGGCGCGGCGATCCTGTCGGCGATGGCCGAGGGGTACGGCGAGATGCCGTCCATGGAGGTGGAGTCCGTGGGCTACGGCGCCGGGACCCACGAGCTCGACTTTCCCGACGTGCTCCGGATCATGGTGGGCCCTGAGGTCGAACGCCGGCCGGTGGTGCTCGGGCCCGACGCGGCCGGCGACGTGGTGCTGGCCACGAACGTCGACGACCTCAACCCGGAGCTGTACGAGTTCGTGCTCGAACGCCTGCTGGGGGCGGGGGCCCAGGACGCCTGGCTGACGCCGATCGTGATGAAGAAGAGCCGGCCGGCGGTGACGATCTCGGTGCTGTGCGCCGCGGCCCGGGAGGAGGAGCTCCGCCGGATCCTGTTCCTGGAGACCGGGACCCTCGGCGTCCGGTCCGCGCCGGTCTCGAAGCACGCCCTGGAGCGAGAGACCGTGAAGGTCGAGACCTCGGCCGGGACGGTGGCGGTGAAGATCGGCCTGCTGGACGGCCACCCCGTCACCGTCTCGCCCGAGTTCGAGGACTGCGCCCGGGCCGCCCGCGAGACCGGCGTCCCGGCCCGCCGCATCTACGACGAGGCGGCCCGCCTGGCCAGCCAGGACCTCGACCACGGCGGGCTCCCCCCGTCGGGCCTCGCGGACGACGCCTGACGGGGTCATTACTTCATTACACGGGGTCGGTGCTAGGCTCGGTTCGTGGCCGAGATCGCATTCCTGGACGTGCTGCTGGGGAACGGACAGGCTCCGGGCGAGCCCGGGGACGATGGCGGGGAGGGCGAGGCGCTCGACGCGTACTCGCGGGTCGTCACGGGCGTGGCCGACCGGCTCTCGCCGTCCGTGGCGAACCTGCGGGTGTGGCGCCGGATGGGCGGGCGGGGCCGGATCGAGGGCGGGGGAAGCGCCGTGGCCGTCACCCCGGACGGGTTCCTGCTGACCTCGGCGCACGTCGTGGCGGGGACCGACCGGGGGATCGCCTCGTTCACCGACGGCCGGGAGCTCGACATCGAGATCGTCGGCACGGACCCACTGTCGGACCTGGCCGTGGTCCGGGCCTCGGGCTCGGACCTGGCGACCGCCACGCTCGGGGACGCATCTGGGCTCCGCGTGGGCCAGCTGGTGGTGGCCATCGGCAACCCGTTCGGGTTCGCCGGCTCGGTCACGGCCGGGGTGGTCAGCGCGCTCGGGCGGTCGTTCCCGACACGGGCCGGGTCGGTGACCCGGCTGGTGGAGAACGTGATCCAGACCGACGCCGCCCTGCATCCCGGGAACTCCGGCGGCGCGCTGGCCGACGCGAACGCCCGGCTGGTGGGGATCAACACTGCCGTGGTCGGCCCGGGGATGGGCCAGGGGCTCGGGCTGGCGGTGCCGATCAACCCGGCCACCCGTCGCATCGTGGCCGCGCTCATGACCGAGGGCCGGGTCCGCCGGGCCTACCTGGGGATCGCGGGCGGCCCCCGGCCGCTGCCCCCCCGGCTGGCCACGGAGCTCGGCCGCCACCGGGGCGTGGAGATCGTGGAGGTCGTTCCGGGGAGCCCGGCGGCCGTGGCCGGCATCCGGGCCGAGGACCTCCTGCTCGAGGTGGAGGGCCAGCCGGTCCGGGGGATGGACGACCTCCAGCGCCTGATGGACTCCGGTGCGATCGAACGGCGGCTCACCCTCCGCCTGCACCGCAGCGGCCGGACCTTCGAGGTCTCGGCCACCCCCACCGAGCTCGATCTGGGCCCCGCGCTCCAGCGGTAGCCGCCGCCCGGCGGGCCCTCGAATCGGCAGGTCGCCGCGGTACAGTCATGCGATGCCTGAGCGAGCCCAGCACTCGTGGAGCTGAGGCTCCGCCGCCCGGCCGGCCGTCCGGTTCGTCCCGACGCCCACGCCCGGCCCCGGATCGAGCCCGTGGCCTGGACGGTCGCGACGGTCCTCGGGGTGCTGCTGGTGGTCGGTGTGTTCGTCTCGCTGTACCCCTCGAACGGCTGGAGCATCCCGGTGGGGGACGACTCGCCCACGTACGTCTGGCGCCAGCGGGTGGTGGCGAACGGGGGGCTCGACGCCCTCCAGGCCGTGGACCAGTACCCGTTCCGCCCGAACGCGCCGAACTCGGGGCGACCCGGGTACCCGGTGCTGGGGTCGCTGGTGCACGCGGTCACCGGGGTGACGTCGTGGAGGCTGGCGTTCGTGCTCTCCGGCGTGCTCGCCGCCGCGATCGGACTGGTGGCCGGTGCCATGGCCCGGGGAGCGCTCCGGGAGCCGGCCTGGGCCGTCCCCATCTACGTCGTGATGGCCGGGCTCTCGGTGAATGTGGCGATCACCGCCGACGGCTACCTCGACAACCTCATGGCCGACCTCCTGCTCCTCGCCGTCGTGGCCCTGGCCCTGCTCGTCGTGGAGGGCCGCCCGGTGGGGACGGGGATGGCGCTCGTCCTCGCCGCGGCGTGGATCGTCCACTGGCAGTTCGCGCTGTTCACGCTGGTGCTGCTCGGGCTGCTGTTCGTGCTGGTCCTGCCGGAGAGCATCCGGTCGGGGCCGCCGTTCCGGCGGACGCCGGCGGCGCGTCTCGCCGCCGCCGTGGGTGGCGGGACCCTCGCGGGAGGGGCGGCCCTGTGGGCGGCCCCGGGGTTCGCGCCCGTGGAGGCCAACAACCGCCGGCACTTCGAGCTGATCCTGCGCGGGCAGGGGCCGCTGTATGCGCTGTGGGCCACCGTTCCCGCCATGGCCGGCGGCGGCGCGGCCCTGGCGGTGCCGGCGAATCGGGACCGCCGGCGAGGCCTGGTGATCCTCGGTGTGTGGGCGGCGATGGGCGTGGCCGCGTACGGGTTGTTCTGGCTGGGCCTGACGTTCCCGGCGCAGCGGATCCTGGGGTTCGCCCTGGGGATGCCGCTGCTGCTGGCGGCGGCGGTGGTCGGTCTCACCCGCCTGGTGGCATCCCGCGTCGGCCGTGACCGGCCGGCGTGGACCCGCCGGGTGGTGCCGGCGGCGATCGCGGTGATCGCCGTGGCCGGGTCCGCCGCCCTGGGGACCAGGGCCTGGTACCGCTCGGGCCCGTACGAGGAGGTCCCGACCCATGGCGCGATCGGTCTGGCCATGGGCTACATACGCGACCTCCCCCCCGGCACGCCGGTGGTGTTCGCGGTGGTCGAGCCCCGGCCCCGCGCGGACTTCGGCCTGATCCCGGCCCTCCGCCGGCTCCGGGCCCAGACCCCGCCCGACCGGATGTCCCAGATCTACGTGTACCTGGGGAACCCCGAGCACCTGCTGGCCGGCGAGCCGAACATCCGCCCCGGCGCCCGGAGGTTCAACTCGATCTCGAACAAGTACTGGCCGGCCATCCAGGGGATCCTGCCGCGGGACCCGGTGGTCGTCGCGGTGAAGCCGTTCTACGCGCACTTCCCGCGGTTCCGGACGTCGCATCCGGAATGGGCGGCCAGCAAGCGGTTCCTGGTGGCCCGGGGGCCGGCTCCCGATGTCGACGCGGTGGCGCCCCCGGAGCCGGCGGTGCCCACGGCGGCCGGCCTCGGCGGGACCAGCTTCCTGGTGCTGCTGGTGCTTCTGGTGGCGGGATCGGGGTGGGCCGTGGCGCTCCTCCCCCGGCCGTGGTGGGAACGGGGCGCGCTGTCCCCGGCGTTCGGCCTGGCCACGCTGGTCCTGGGGGGGTTCGTCGCCGACCGGTTGGGGTTCGACCTCCGCGGCGGGGCCGCGGTCGCGATCGCGGTGGGGGTGGCGGCGGCCGGGTGGGCGGCCGCCGCTCCAGCGGTGCTGGCCGCGCGCCGCCCCGACGGAGCCCATGCCCGGCCCGCGAGGTCAGTCCCCGCGACGAACGGACGGCCGGAATGAAGCTCCCGGGGAGGCGGTGGGAGGACCGGGCCCGGGTGGCCCTGGTCGCGCTCCTGCTGGCGGCCGCGAGCTGCTCCGGCTCGGCCGACCGGCCAGGCCCGCCGTCCGGCCTGGAGAAGATCGATCACATGATCGTGATCATGCAGGAGAATCGGTCGTTCGATAACTACTTCGGGACCTTCCCCGGCGCCGATGGGATCCCCATGACTCCGCAGGGCGTGCCGAAGGTGTGTATCCCCAACAGCCGCCTGGGGACGTGCCTGCGCCCCTTCCACGACCCCGACGACCTCAACATGGGAGGTCCCCACGACTTCAGGGACGCTATCGCCGACATCCACAACGGCCGCATGGACGCCTATGTCGACCAGGCCTACAACGAGCCGTTGGGCCTGCTGAACGGCACGAAGGGCCCGTCGGGCCAGGCCCGCGCCCGAACGTGCGCCGTCTCCCCGAGGATCCCCATCTGCTCGCGACCGGACCTCATGGGATGGCACGATGCCCGAGAGATCCCGAACTACTGGGCCTACGCCGAGCAGTTCGTGCTGCAGGACCGGCTGTTCCAGCCCAACTTCGGTCCCAGCGAGCCGGCCCACCTGTATCTGGTGTCGGGGTGGTCGGCCAGGTGCTCCGATGCGTACGACGCCGCCACGTGCGTGACCGAGCTGGAGCATCCCGATCACGAGAGCCCGAGGGAGCAGGATGCGGTGCCGGACTACGGGTGGGCCGACCTGACCTACCTCCTGCACCGGTCTGGGGTGTCGTGGGCCTATTACGTCGACCCGTCGGAGGACCCCAGCTGCGACCCCACCGGCGTGTTCTGCGGACCGGACGAGGACATCCAGGGGACACCCAGCATCTGGAACCCGCTCCCCGACTTCGTCACCGTCCGCCAGGACGGGCAGAGCGGCAACATCCGGCCGATCGAGGACTTCTACCAGGCCCTGGACGACGACACGCTGCCGTCGGTGGTCTGGATCATGCCGAACGCCGCGAACAGCGAGCACCCGCCCTCGAAGATCAGCGACGGCCAGGCCTGGGTCACCGGCCTGATCAACGCGATCGGGCAGAGCGACTCGTGGAACAGCACCGCGATCTTCCTGACCTGGGACGACTGGGGCGGGTTCTATGACCACGTGGCGCCGCCCGGGGTCCGGGACGGGCTGGGATATGGGATCCGGGTCCCCGGGGTCATGATCAGCCCCTACGCCAAAGAGGGGTACATCGACCACCAGACCCTGTCGTTCGACGCGTACCTCCGGCTCATGGAGGATCGGTTCCTGAACGGCCAGCGGCTGGACCCGGACACCGACGGCTGGTGGGACCCCCGGCCGAGCGTCCGCGAGGACGAACCGATCCTCGGTGACCTCCTGCAGGAGTTCAACTTCTCCCAGGACCCCCGTCCGGCCCCCATCCTGCCCACCCGTCCACCGCCCAGGCCCCCGTCGATCCCCGGCACCTGAGACGGTGGACCGGAAGAGGCTGCTCCGCGCCGCAGCCCCGTTCGGCGGCCCCGGTCTGATCGTGCTCGCCGTGCTGATAGTGGACCACGCGTTCGCGTTCGGGGGGAAGCTCACCAACCAGCACGAGGACGTCCTCGGGCTGACCCTGCCCACGTACTGCTTCCTGGGGAAGTCGCTCGCGACCGGTCACATCCCGTTGTGGAACCCCTTCTCGCTGGCCGGGCTGCCGTTCGCCGCGGACCCGCAGTCGGGGTGGACGTACGTGCCGGCCATGCTCCTGTTCTCGGTCTTCTCGTGCGCCAGGGCCATGCGGTGGTACGTCGTGCTGCAGCCGATGCTGGCGGGGCTGGGGGTGTACTGGTTCCTCCGGGGCGAACGGGCCTCGCGGGCGGCGGCCACGGTGGGCGGGCTCACGCTGGCCCTGGCCATGGCCGGGTCGTACGTGGGGCTGTCGATCGCGATCGCGGCGGCGCTGGCGTGGACGGCGCTGCTGCTGGCCGCGGCCTCGCGGTACTGGCGGGCGCAGACGTGGCCGGCGCGGTTGGGATGGCTGGCCGGGGCCGCGGTGGCCGGGGGGCAGCTGGCCGGGGCCTACGCGGCCGACGGGCTGGCGTACGGGGTCGGGGCGCTCGGGGCCTACGTCGTGGTGCGCGCGATCGGCGACCTCCGGGCCGGGCGCTCGTGGCGAACGGTACTGGGGCTCGGGGGGATGCTGGCCGTCGCCGGGCCGCTGGTGAACCTGGCCTACCTGCTGCCCAGGCTGGGGTACGTGTCGCGGGCGACCGTGGGGCTGGGGTACACGTCGCTCATCACCCTGCAGTCCCGGCTCACCGGCATCGCGTCGCCCGTGTACCGGGCCCGGGGGCAGCCGCCGCAATGGCCCCTCGGGTTCACGGTGTCGCCGGGGTCGTACGTGGCGCTCGCGGCGCTGGTGCTCGTGTTCGCCGGGTTCTTCTCCCGGCGCCGGCGGGGGCTGGCGGTGGCGTTCGGCGTGTTCGGGCTGGCCTCGTTCGTGCTGTCGGCGGAGGTGTTCGCGGGGTGGGCCCGCGACCACCTCCCGCGGAACCCGCTGGTGGACTTCTACCTCCACGACCCGCGCCGATTCCGGTACGCGTTGTTCATCTCGCTGGCGGTGCTGGCCGGGCTGGGAGTGCAGGCGTGGCTGGAGACCCGGTCCAATCGGGAACGGCTGTGGATGCTGGCGCCGGGCGTCGTGGTGTGGCTGCTCCTGCCGCTCGTGTTCGACGTGCCGGGCGGGCACTCGGGCGTGTGGGCGTTCGGGCTCGTGGCGGGGGCGGGCGCGCTGGCCGCGACGTGGCGGCGCCCGGCGCTGGGCTTCGTGGTCCCGGCGGTGATCGCCGTGGAGCTCGTGGCGAACGGGCTCTCCGGGCAGTCCGTGCCGTACCTGCGGGCGGGGCTCGGGCAGGCCACGCAGGACCCCGGAGCGTTCCCCGGCCTCCGGGCGCCGGTCATCGACGCCGCCGCGTACACCACGCCCGACCCGTTCGCGCTGAGGGTGGCCGGGGGAGGCGAGGGCCGGTTCATCACGTTCAGCCCGCCGCTGATCCACGCCCGCGACGGGTACCTGGCACTGCAGACGCCTCCGTATTGGAGCCTGGAGGCGAACGGCCGGGGGATGCTGTTCGGGATCCAGGACGTGCAGGGGTACAACTCGGTGGCGCCCATCCCGTACTGGGCGTACTCGCGGGTGGCCGACCCCCATCCCGCCCGGTACAACCTCACGTTCTACCGGAAGCTCACGCCGCAGATCCTCGACCTGCTCGACGTGCAATTCGTGATCGGCGCCTGGAACAAACCGCCGGTGCCCGGGCTGGCGCCGGTGACGACCCACGTCGACCCCGGCACGAAGGCGACGCTCACGCTGTACCGGGTCACCGGGGAGGCCCTCGACGCCGGGGGAGGGCTCCGTCAACCGGAGCGCGCGACGTTCGTGGGGTCGTGGCGGGTGGTGGACACGGCCCAGGCCGCCCGCGAGGCGGTGACCGCGTCGGGGTTCGACCCGCGGGCGGAGGTGGTGCTCCAGGCGGATCCCGGGCTGCGGCCGGGCGGAGGATCGCCCGGAGTGTCCTCGACGAGCGTCACGGCGAACGGGAACCAGTTCTCCACGGTGGACGTGACGGCCCCGGCGGCCGGCCTGGTCCTGATCCGGATCCCCTGGGACCCCCACTGGACGGCGACCGTGGACGGCCACCCGGCGCAGGACATCAAGGCGGACGCATTCCTCCAGGCCGTCCCCGTGCCGGCGGGCCGGCACGTCGTCCGCATCGCGTACCGGGACGGCAGCGTGGGGCTCGGGCTCCTCCTCGGTTTCCTGTTCCTGGCAGTGATCCTCGGCTCCGCGATCGTCCTGCGGGTCCGTGGCCGCCGGGGTGCAGGGAAGCACGCGGCACCGAGGAAGCCGGCGACGAGCTCTCCCGAGACGGCGACGACCCGGGCGTCGCCGTGACGCCCCCCTCGAACGGTGGGCTGCGCCTCAGGTACCCGGTGGGCGGGGGGACTCGGGGCGGTCGCCGGCGGCAAAGCGCTGGAGGGCCTCGACGAGCTCGGGGTCGAACACGGTGGGGAGGCCACGTTCGCGTTCGGCCAGGAGGGCTTCGGTGAGGGGCCGGTCGAAAGCCTGGTGCACGTTGGCGCGATCGGCTCGGAGGCTGGCCTGGGGGTAGCCGGCCACGTGGTCGGCCAGGACCAGGGCCCGGTCGAGGGCCTGGCCGGCGGGGACGACCTCCTGGACCAGGCCCATCTCGTAGGCGCGCACGGCGTCGATGCGAACGCCGGTCACCAGGAGGTACAGCGCGTTGCCGGTGCCCACGATCCGCGGCAACCGCTGGGTGCCGCCGTCGACGTACGGGACCCCCCACCGCCGGGACAACGCGCCGAACTCGGCGGTGGACCCCGCCACCCGGATGTCACACCAGGCGGCCAGCTCCAGCCCGCCCGCGAAGCAGTACCCCTCCACCGCTGCGATGGTCGGTTTGCCGGGGTCGAGCGAGGAGAACCCCATTGGGCCGGTGCGGGGCGCGTCGGCCCGGCCGACCAGCTCGCCGGCCGCCTTGAGGTCGGCGCCGCTGCAGAACGCCTTTCCGCCGGCGCCCGTCACCACCAGCACGCGGGCCTCGTCGTCGCCGGCGAACGACTCCACGCCGAGGGTGATCAGCTCGGCGGTCTCGCCGTCCACCGCGTTGTGCGCCTCGGGCCGGTTGATCGTGAGCACCCACACGCGCCCCCGCCGTTCCACCTCCACCTTCGCCACCGGGACAACCCCCCTCACATCAGCTGGTCGAACGTGCACTCCTCGGGGCGCTTGTCGTCCCGCCACCGGATGAACGTGGCGGCGTGGCGGAACCGGTCGCCCTGGAGCTTGTCGTAGCGGACCTCGCATACCAGCTCCGGCCGGAGGGGGGTCCACACGGCTTGCTCGGCGCGGGCCCATCGCGACGGGCCACCGGGAGTCCGGCCCTCGCCGAACGAGTCGGCCTCCCGCTCGTACTTCGCCAGCTCCTTGCGGAGGCGCTTGCGTTCGTCGGTGCTGAACGACGACGTATGGCCCACGAAGTGGAGCACCCCTTCGTCGTCGTACAGCCCCAGCAGCAGCGACCCGATCCCCTCGTCGGCCCGGGACGGCCGGTACGCCCCCACCACGCAGTCCGCCGTCTTGACGCGCTTCACCTTGACCATGACCCGATCGCCGGGGCGGTACGTCATCGACAGCTTCTTCGCCACCACCCCGTCCAGCCCGAGCGGCGCGAACGCGTCGAACCATCCTTCGGCCTCCTCGGGGTCGCCGGTCTGCGGCGTCAGCAGGACCTGCGTCGAACCGGGCCCCGGCACCCCCTCGCCGTCCCGCCCGGCCAGCATCCCCTCCAGCTCCCGCCGCCGTTCGGCGAACTCCACTTCCATGAGCGAGCGGTCCCCCACCGCCAGCACGTCGAACGCCACGAACGACGCCGGGGTCCGTTCGGCCAGCATCCGGACCCTCGACTCCGCGGGGTGCAGCCGCATCTGCAGCAGGTCGAAATCCAGCCCCTCGCTCCCCGCCACCACGATCTCCCCGTCCACGACGGCGTCCGGGGGGAACGCCGAGGACAGCGCCGGGAGAAGCTCCGGGAAGTACCGGTTGAACGGCCGCCTGTCCCGGCTCTGGAGCTCGACCGAGCCGCCGGTGAGGAACACGATGGCGCGAAACCCGTCCCACTTCGGCTCGTACACCCAGCCCTCGCCCCGGGGCAGCTCCCGTTCGAGCTTGGCCAGCATCGGCGCGATCGGCGGCGAGAGCGGCATCAGATCCTCGCCGTGGCCTGGCCGCTCGCCATGTCGACCACCCGGAGCGCGGCGAGGAGCCCGTCGGCGGTGACGCCCGGAGGGTAGAACTCCGACAGCGACCGGATGAAGTACGGGGGCAGGTGCCGGAAGTGCAGCGTCGCCGTGACCACCACCTGCTGGCCCTGCTGGAGATCGCCCAGCTGGAACAGGTACGGGATGTCGGGGAACGTGCCCGGCTGCTCGATGAGCTTCTTCGGGTCGTCGGGGTCCGGTCGGCCGGGGTATCCGGGCGGCCCGATCGGCGCCATCGCGATCTGGTCGAACACCCGGTGGCGGTTGGCCACGATGTCCGGTAACAGCGACTGGTACGCCACCTCGTGCCGGAGCTTGTTCCCGTCCGGCGGACCGTCGGTGAGGATCTTCTGCCACGACGCCAGCCACGGGTCGCACGACCCGGCCGGCTGGCTGGCGCCCGGCGCGAGCTGGATGGTGGCGTCGTCCGACCGGAACGCCTTGAAGTCCCTCGCCAGCTGCACGACGTCGCAGTACGGGAGGTCCTGCTGCGGGGAGTCGACGTGCCCCGAGGCGCACTGCGAGCTCAGGACCTTCTTGCCGAACCGGACGTTCGCCAGGCACACGGGGTCGCCCACCGAGCCGTCGGCGTTCACCTGGTTCGCCGTGACCTCGAGCCACATCTGCCGGACGAACGCGAACCCGGTGGGCAGCGTGTGGCCGGCGCCCAGGTTCGACACCGAGACCTCGGCCGTCAGGAAGTTGTTGCCGTTCGCGTCGGGCTGCACCGAGGCGCTCACGTTCACCTGCGCCGCGCTCTTCAGCAGGGTCTCGGTCTCCGCCAGCTGGGCCGCGAACTGGTCGTCTGAGAGCCCGGGGTGGCCCGGGGTCAGGTCGTAGTCCACGCCCGGGAACGTGTGGTCCCGGACCGTCCGCGTCGGCGCGGACTGCCCGAACGGCGCGGAGGAGACCAGCGCGGCCGTGCCGCCGGGCGCGTGACAGCTCACGCACCCCCGGGCCCCCGACAGGTCGCCGCCGAACGTCGAGAGGTACTCGTCTCCCCACTCCAGGAACGTGGTCTGCAGGACGAGGTCGCCCTGGTCCTTGGCGAATCTGTCCACCCCGCCGCCGTCGAGATCCACCTGAACCACGTGGCACGCCCCGCACAGCTGCGACGACGCGAACTGGTCGCCCATGTACCCGCCCTCCCGGATCCGGTGGTCCGGGACCGGGACGGGGTCGGGGTTCGACTGGTTCGGCCCGGCGAAGCTCCCGAGCGACGTCAGCCCCGACTCGTTCGGATGGAACGGCGCGCTTCCCTCCCCCACCCCCGGCGCGGCGTCGAGCGCGTGGCACACCACGCAGCTCACGCCCTCGGCCAGGACCAGGTCGTGGGAGCCGGTGTCGCCGGGGTCGGTCGAGTTCACCGTCCCCGGGAACGGCAGCGTCGCCGACCCGGTGATGGCGGCGCCGATGGGCCCATGGCAGTTCACGCAGAGCTGGCCGAGCGCGAGGTTGGCGTTTGCGTTCTCGCGGACCGCGAGCGCGGTCTGCGCCACCATGAACGGGCTGGTCACCCCGTGGCTCATGACCGAGGACCGCCACTGCCGGGTGATGTCCGCGTGGCAGTTCGCGCAGGCCTTCGAGTTCGGGAACTGGGCGGCCCTGCCCCCGAACGCCGCCCGCCCGGCGCCGAACACGTCCGCGATGTGGACCACGACCAGCCCGAGGAAGATCGCGGCCAGCGGGATGTGCAGGAGCTTCCACCGCTGCAGCCACTTCGCGTAGTGGCGCTGCCGCTCCTCGCGCTTCCCGTACCCCTCCCGGTTGTAGGCCAGCGTGTTGAGCTCGACCCACGCCGTCCGTTCGTGGTCCGGCAGGGTCGCGGCCTGGGGATCGAGGGTCGCAGGCGGCTGGCCGTGCAGCCGGGCCTGGACCAGCGACTGGAACATGGCCGACTTCCCCGCGGCGAGCTTCTCGATCTGGGACTGGATCTCCTCGATGCGCTGCTCGGTGTCCACCACCGCCAGGTTGCGGGGGCCCCGGGCCACGTTCGGCGGCACGGTCCGGTACACGATCCGCCACGCCACGCCGGACGCCACCAGGACGGCGAAGACGATCAGCGCGAGCTTCCCGGTGGAGAGGTTCGTCGTGATGGGCCGGGTCAGGACGTGGGCCACGATCACGCCGAAGGCCGCGAGGCCCACCCAGATGTGGGCCTTGAACCACGTCATCATCGTGAAGCGGGAGCTCTCCTGGAGGCGGCGACTCCGCTTGCGGAACGTGTACAGGAACGTCGACATCGCCAGGGCCAGGCCGAGGACGCCCAGGAACGTGATCAGCCAGAACGCCCCACGCCCGGAGGCCCCCCCTCGGTTCTGGATGACCTTGATCAGCAGGTAGGCGCCGAGGACCGCCGCGAGGAACCCCCCGACCGCCGCGATCGCCCATGGGAGGGGGCGCTCGGAGAGCCGGCGGAGGCGCCGGGGCGTCGGTGGGCGTCCGGCGCCGCCGGGCCCGCCGGGCACCGCTCGCGCCTCGGCCTTGCGGACCCGCCATTCCCCCGGGCGCTCGGAGACGGCGGCGGCGGTGTCCGGGGTCCCCCGCCGGCGCTTCCGGCCGGTGCCCGGGCCCGGCTCGGGCGGCAGCTGTGACGGGAAGGGCGCGGGAGGCGGCGGAGGGGGCTGCCCTGAGGGTGGACCCCCGGCGGGAGGCGGCGGAGGGGGCCCCGGTGGCGGCGGTGGCGGAGGGGGCCCGGGGGGGGTCGGGGGGCGGCGGCTCACGTGGGCCGCTTCATCTCGAGTCCGATCACCAGGTCGGTCTTGCCAAACGTGGACACGGGATCGATCCGGAAGGCCGCGCCCACGGGGCAGGCGTGCACGCATGCGTAGTACGGGTACCCGGCGCAGAGGTCGCACTTCACCGCGATCCGGTCCCGCGAGTGGGCCTCCTGCATCTCCTCCCGTTCGTACTGGTGCCGGTCGATCCCGAGGAGCGACATGAGGTTGAACCCCGTGTGTTCGAACCTCTTGTTCCGGTCGTGCATCTGGATGTTCGAATAGGGGCACCGCTCGGCGCACGCCCCGCATCCGATGCAGTTGTCGGGGACGATCCGGATCTCGCCGTCGGGCTCCCGGACGATGCCGTTCACCGAGCACATCAGGCACACGGGGTCCTCGCAGTGCCGGCACGCCGACGGGAACAGCAGGTTCTCCATCTGCAGGCCCCGCCGGTCCAGCCGGGCGTAGCCGTGGCGCCGTTCGCAGGCCTCGACGCAGTTGTTGCAGTTCGTGCAGATGGAGGTGTCGATCACCAGGATCTCGTGGCCCTGCATGATCCCGCTGCCCAGCAGGTCCTCGATGGACAGCACGTGGCTGCTGGCCCGGTCCACGACGGGCAGGCGGACCCGCGGGTCTCGGAGGATGGCCTCGGCCTTGGTGGCCTCGGCCTGCAGACCCTGCGTGAACTGGGGGTGCCGGGCCAGCAGGGCCCGGACCCGGTCGCCGGGGATGGCCAGGACCTCCGACCGCGTGTTGGCCGACACCGTGGCCGCCTGGGTCCCGCCGAAGAACAGGGCCGAGCCGCCGAACACGTCGCCCTCCCGGAAGTACTGCAGGACGCGTTCGTCGGAGTCGTGGCGGACCCCCACCTTCAGGAACCCGGATCGCACCACGAACAGGTCCGACGGCGGCGAGCCCTGGACGTACACCACCTCGCCGGGCGCGTACACGCGGAACGTCGCGTCCTGGAGCAGCTGCTCGATCTCCCGGTCGGGGAACCCCGCCAGCAGCGGATGGGTCCGGGCCTGGGTCCAGGTGGCCCGCCGCCGGTACAGCTCCTCCATGGTCTGGCGATACGGGGCCGACTCGCGCATCAGCCGGTTCACGGCGGCCTTCGTGAGCTCTACCACGATGGAGTCGGTGAGCGCGGTGATCGTGAACAGCTCCTCCTGGTTGCCGAGCACCGCGATCTCGCCGTGGAAGGAGCCCGGCCCCATCACCAGGATCTTGGTCTGCTCGGCGCCGGCGGTGGTGGTGGACTGCTCCACGGCGCCGTCCAGCACCACGTACAGTCGTTCGTGGAACTGCCCCTCCCGGCAGAGCACCTCGCCCGGGGCCAGCCGGCGGAGGGTCACGGACAGCAGGATCCGGCGGAGGTGGTGCGGGTCCACCCCCCGGAACAGCGGCAGCCCGGCCAGGTGGATGGACAGGGCGTCCAGGGTCCAGTTCGACTGGAAGATGTCCGGCCCGATCTGCACGGGCATGAGCCGGTCGGGCTCGACGTCCTCCACCTTCATCTTGTTCCACAGGACGATGTCGGCCCGGTGGAGGTCCGCCGGGCACACCGGCACGCACTGCTGGCACTGCGTGCACGCCTTCACGAAGTCGATGACCTGGGGGTCCGTGATGTGGCTGGCCAGGGCCCCGGCGTTCAGCTGGGCGATGGTCACGAAGTGCTTGTCCGGGAGCGGGCAGGCCAGCAGGCAGTCGTTGCAGCCGATGCAGGCCATGATCTCCCGCTCGACCTCCTCCTGGAGCTGCGTGAAGTAGTCCATCAGGGCCCCTCGAACAGGCAGACGATGTCGCCGAACTGCACGGTGGTGCCGGGATCGAGCACCGCGGACTGGCGCGGCTGGAGCTGGCGGCCTCCCACCGCGGTGCCGTTCGTCGAGCCCAGGTCCGTCACGATCCACCGCCCCTGCCGGTGCTCCAGTTGCGCGTGCGACCGGCTGACCGTCTGGTCCCTGAGCACGACGTCCGAGGACGGGTCCCGGCCGACGCGCAGCGTCTCACGTCCCAGCGCGAACGACAGCCCTACCATGGGACCCACGGTCACCCGGAGGCGGGGGCCTCCCGGCGCGGCGGGCGTCACGGCCGCCGGTCCCGGCACCGGCGGGCCCGGGGTCTGCGGCCCGGGGCCGGGCGGCATGGGGCCGGTGACCTCCGACGGCGGGGACAGCGGTGCGACCGGGGCCACCGGGGGGGCCACCGGCGGGACCGGCGGGATGATGGCGGGTCCGGGGGACGCCGCGGGGAACGGGGGCGGCGCGGAGGGCGGCGGGGCCGTCGCGGGCATCGGTCCCCCCACGGCGTGGAACGTCAGGTCGGTGGTCCCCACGTGGATCACGTCGCCCTCGGTGAGCAGATGGGGCACGGAGACCAGCTGGGCGTTCACGTACGTGCCGTTCCTGCTCCCCACGTCGCGGAGGTACAGGTCGTTGCCGAGCCTGGTGACCTGGGCGTGTGTGTACGACACGGCCGGGTCGTCGATGGCCACGTCGGACGACGGGTCCCGGCCGAGGTTCACCGTCTGCTCGGCCAGGTCGAACCGCCGCCCGTCGAGCTGGAGGTACCCCAGGAGCGCTCCCACCGGCGCCATCGACGGAACGGGGGCCGGCACGGCGACGCCGGAGGGCGGCGGGCCGCCCACCGCGGGGGGCGCTCCCGGCGCCGGGGGCTGCGGTGCTCGGGGGGCCTGCGCGCCGAACCCGGCCGATGGCGCCACCTGGTCCGCGGCCACCGTCACCGACAGCGAGGTGGCTCCGACCCGGATCACGTCGGCCTGCCGCAGGGGAGCCGGCGCCATCACCGGGACGTCGTTGATGAACGTCCCGTTGCGGCTCCCGGCGTCGGACACCATGTACGAGCCGACCTCCAGCCGGACCTCGGCATGGTGGGCGGAGACGTACTCGTCGGGCAACACGATGTCGTTGTCGGGATGGCGGCCGATGCGGATCACCGGCCCGTCCAGCTCGAACGACTGCCCGGTCCCCTGCACGGTCAGGGTGACCGACGGCGCGCCCTGCCGCCCCAGGGTCGCGGGGAGATCGGGGAGGTCCACCACCATGCTCCCCCGCCGGAGCACGGAGTTCGTCGGCACGTTCCCGGCGGCCGCGGCCACTCCCTCGGAGGGGCGGCCGGCGTGCGGGTCGTGGGCCTCCAGCCACGACGCCAGGTCGGACCGGGGATCCAGCAGGCCGCTCGCCACCTCCGAGACGTCGAGCCCCAGCTCGATGAGGCGCTGGAACTGCAGGGCCCGCGACCGGACGGCCTGCCGGCGGTGCCCCAGCATCAGCGCTCCCACCAGCCGGCCGTCCCGAACGACGAGCTTTCGGTAGCGGATCTCCCGGCCGGTCCGGGGGAAGTCCGGGATGACCTGGTCGCCGTCCCGTTCGATGGTCCGTCCCACCGCGCCGAGGTCCAGGTCCCACAGGCGAGTGGCCGTGTACTGGACCCCCATCCGGTACTCCTGCCGGCCCCCGCTCATGTTGACGCCCGCCGTCCGCCCCTGGAGCCGGGCCGGCTCCCACAGGCCGAACCCCCGGTGCTGCCCGGACGCCGGATCCAGCACCGACGCGACGTCGCCCGCCGCGTAGACGTTCGGGACGTTCGTCCGCATGTGCTGGTCCACCGGGATCCCCCGCTCGGTCCTCACCTCCGACCCGTTCAGGAACTCGGTGGCCGCCCGGATCCCGATGGCCACCCCGACCAGCTGGGCCTCCACGGTCTGGCCGCTCTTCAGGCGAACGCCCCGAGCCCGGCCGTCGGAGGTCGGGAGAACCTCGGCCACCTCCTCGTTCAACCGGAGGTCGACCCCGTTCGCGCGGAGTCGCGACCACACCAGATCCGACGCCGTCCGGTCCAGGAGGTGCTCCATGAACGTGTCGCCCCGGACCACGTACGTGACCTCGACCCCGCGGGTCCGCAGGCCCTGGACCCACTCGATCCCGAGGGGGCCGGCCCCCACCACCACTGCCCGGCGGATCTGCTTCGAGGCCAGCCCGTCCATCACGGCCCGGGCGTCCTGCATGGTCCGCATGGTCATGACCCCGGCGAGGTCGGCGCCCGGCCACGGAGGCAGGTTGGGGTTCGAACCGGCGGCGATCAGGAGCTGGTCGTAGGGGACGGTCCCCCCGTTGGCCAGCGTGAGGACTCCCGCCCGGGTGTCGACGCCGCCCACCCTGGCCTGGAACCGCTCCACCCGGAACTCCGTGTAGAAGTTCGGGGGGACGGCGAACAGCTGCTCCTCCCGGAGCTCGCCGATCAGGAAGTTCGTGAGCGCCGCGCGGTAGTAGGCGGGCTGGGGGTCGTCGGACAGGATGATGACGCGCCCGCTGGGGTCGGCCCGCCGGATGAAGAACGCGGCGGTGGTCCCGGCCGCGCCGTCGCCGATGATGGCGTACCGGGTCACCGGAGTCCCTGCATCGTGGAGCGCGTCTCCCGTCCCTGCGGCGGGAACGGATCGTAGCGCCGGCCCCCGCGCCGGATCAATCGCACCGTTGCTCCCGTTCGCGCCCTCCCGGGTCGGTGCACTACGTTCCCGGGACCGGCACGCCGGGGGAACCGGAGGGCGCCGCGCTCGGCGCCGGGGACGGGCCGCCCCCGGCGATGTCCCGGTGGGCCTCGTCGATCAGGCTCCGGGCCGTCTCCCCGTACGACCCGTACGGCGCGGCCTCCAGGTACGACCGGAGGGAGACGATGGCGGCCCGGGGCCGGCCCAGGCCCTTCAGCAGGATCGCGCCCCGGTAGAACAGGGCCGGCGGGTACCCCGGTTCGATCTCCAGGGCCCGGTCCTCGGAGGCCAGGCCCTGCTGCGGCCGTCCGGACAGGTGCACCAGCAGTCCGAAGTTCGCCAGCGCGTCCACGTTGTCCGGCTGGAGCTTCAGCGCGGCCGTGTACTGGCGGAACGCGTCGTCGAACCGGGCCATGTCGAGGTACCGCTGGGCCAGGTTGAGGATGGCCGCCACGTCGTGGGGATGGCGGCGGACCTGCTGTTCGAAATAGGCCAGGGAGTTGCCCGGGGGCAGGACGCCCGTCACGCCGCCGCGGTCGTGGAGCGAGCGGATGAGCGACGGGACCAGGCCCACCGCCAGCGCCGTCGCCGCCACCATGGCGATCGCCACGTACCGGGCCGGGCTCCGCCGGGGCGGGGGGAGCGTCGGGGCCTCCTCGGTCCGGCGGCGCTCGTCCAGGGCCCGCAGGACCTTCGCCATCCGGCCCTCGGTGTCCTCCCGGAGGCGCACGTAGTCCTCGCCCTCGATGGCGCCCGAGGACCTGGCCGACTCGAGGTCCTTCAGCGTGTACAGCAGGGCCAGGCGGCGGTCCTCCAGTGGGTCCGCCGGCGGCTCCAGCACCGGGACGGCCCGGCGGCGGTACGGGAATGCCACCCCCAGCAGGGCGATCGCCGTCATCCCCACCATGGCCACGATGGTCACGGCCGCGGTCACGGCACCTCCTCCAGCTCGGCCAGCTCGCGCTCGATCCGGGCCCGCTCCTCGCCGGTCAGCCGGGCGTCCGCTCCGCCGGGTTCGGAGCCGGGCGGCTCGTCCGAGTCCTCGTCCCCATTCGGGATGCGCCGCCTGCGACGCCGCAGGACCGTGAAGGCCACGACGCCGCCCCCGGCCACGGCCAGCACGGGCGCGGCCCACACGACGAGCCCCAGCCCGCCCGCGGAGGGCGTGAGCAGGATCCACCGTCCGTACCTGGAGACGAAGTACGCCCGGATCTCCCCCGGCGCCTGGCCCGCATTCAGGCGGCGGCCGATCTCGCCCCGCATCTGCCGGGCCAGCTCCGACGGCGAGTCGGCCACCGACAGGTTCTGGCACACTGGACACCGCAGCTCGGCGGCGACCGACCGGACCCGTTCGGCGAACGTGGGCGGCGCCGATGGTCCCCGAGCCGCCGCCACGGCCAGGGCCACCCCGGCCACGGCCACCGCCGCCAGGACGGCCACGGCGGCGCCGCGGATCCTCACCGGTCCCCCAGCATGCGCCCGAGCTCCCGGGCCAGCAGCGGGTACGACGTCACGCCGATCTGCTTGTGGTCGATGCGTCCCTGCGGGTCGACGAACACGGTCTCCGGCACCCCGGTCACGCCGTAGTCGAGTGCGGTTCGCCCTCCGGGATCGAGGAGGTTCGGCCAATCCGCCGGGAACTGCGCCAGAAAGTCGTCGGCCCCGTCGGTGGTGTCCTGGTACAGCACCGAGAGGAACACCGCCCCCTGGTTCCCGAATCGCTGCCACGCCGCCACGAGGTCGGTGTGCTCCACCCGGCAGTCAGCGCACCAGCTCGCCCAGAAGTTCACCACCACCGGATGCCCCCGGAGGTCCGACATGCGAACCGTCCGGCCGGTGCGGAAGTCCCGCAGCTCGAAGCCCGGCGCCTCCCGACCCTCCAGGCGGTTCGCGCTCTGGAGGTCCCGGGGGTTCCGGCCCAGGCCGAATCCCAGCAGCGCCGCGATCAGCACCACCGGCACCAGGCCGGCCACCACCACCCGCCACCGCCGGTCCGGCGCGACGTCCGGCGCGGACGACCCGGCCGGCCCCACGTCGCGAGGCTCGCCGGTCACGCCCCCACCTCCGCGGGTTCGGGGACGGATTCGGCTCCGGCCCGGTCCGCCCGCTCCGGCCGCTCCCGACGGCGGCGCCGCCGCGCGGGCCACAGGGCGAGGATCCCGCCGAGCACGATCACCGCGCCCCCCGCCCACAGCCACATCACGCCCGGATTCGAGAACAGCCGGAACGTCGCCGACGTGCCCCGGGGCTCCATCGACTGCAACGAGGCGTACAGGTCGCGGAAGCCGTTCAGGGGAGTCCCCTTGGAGATCGACGGCGTGCCGATGAGCTCCGTGGTCGAGGGGTACTGGTTCAGCGACGGGATGAGCACCCCGTCCGGCCGGCCGTCGCGGAGGATGGCCAGCGTCGCCACGTACACCACGCGCTGAGGTTGGGGATCCACCCGGGCGCCGTCGTACCGGAGCGTGAGCCCGGCGAACTCGACGGACTCCCCCCGGGCCAGCGTGACGTCCCGCTGCGCCGCGTACGACGACGACCACGTGATGGCCACCACCGCGATCACCAGGCCCAGGTGCGCCACCAGCCCGCCGTACAGGCGGCGGTTGCGCCCGACGGCGGCCGTGACCGCCCGGAGCCGGGAGCCGCCGAGGGCCCGATGCTGGGCCCTCGCCCCTCTGGCCATCTCCGACAGCGCGGCGCCCCCGACGAACGCCGCCAGCCCGAACGCGCCGATGGCCACGGGATGCCCGACGCCCGCCGCCACCAGCCCCGCGATCGTGAGCGCTCCCGCCCACACGGGCACCCGCAGGCGGCGGACCAGCTGCCGGGCCGAGCCCACCCGCCACGGCAGGAGCGGCCCGATCCCCATGAGGAACAGCAGCAGCAGGGCCACCGGCGCCGCCGTCCGGTCGAAGTACGGTCGCCCCACCGACACCTTCGCCCCGGTGAGGGCCTCGTTCAGCAGCGGGAAGACCGTCCCCACCAGCACGGTGGCCACCAGCGCCACCAGCAGGACGTTGTTCCCCAGGAACACCCCCTCCCGCGACACCGCGCGGTCGATCGCCGACTCCGAGCCCAGCTGCCTGGCCCGGGCCGCGATGAGCCCGAACCCGACGCACAGGACCACCAGCAGGAACCCCAGGTACAGGGGCCCTACCGCCGATTCGGCGAAGGAGTGCACCGACGACAGGATCGAGCCGCGTGTGAGGAACGTGCCGAACACCGTGAGGCCGAACGTCCCCACGATCAGCGACAGGTTCCAGACCTTCAGCATCCCGCGGCGCTCCTGGACCATCACCGAGTGCAGGAAGGCTGTGGAGGCCAGCCACGGGAGCACCGCGATGTTCTCCACCGGGTCCCAGGCCCAGTACCCGCCCCACCCCAGCACGGCGTAGGACCACAGCATCCCCAGGAACAGCCCGGCCGTGAGGCACACCCAGGCGAACAGCGTCCACCGCCGGGTGACGCGGATCCACTGGTCGGACAGGCGGCCGGTGAACAGCGCCGCCATGGCGAACGCGAACGGCACGGTGAGCCCGATGAACCCCACGTACAGCAGGGGCGGGTGGGCCGCCATCAGCGGGTGGTTCTGCAGCAGCGGGAGAGTCCCCCGGCCGTCCGGGGGGGTGCGGGGGAGCGACCCGAAGGGGTGCGTGGCGAACGTGATCAGCGACAGGTAGAACGCCGAGACCACGAACATCGTCCCCAGGGCCCAGGGGAAGGTCTCGGGGCGCTGACGGCGGAACCGCAGCGCCACCGCCAGCAGGAACCCCGCCAGGACCAGGTTCCACAGCAGCAGCGACCCCTGGTCCGCCGACCACAGCGCCAGCACCTTGAAGAAGGCGGGCGTGGCCCGGCTCGAGTTCTCGGCGACGTACCGGATCGAGAAGTCGTTCGACAGGATCGCGGCCATCATCGTGGCGTTGGCCACCAGCACCAGACCCAGCAGCGAGAACGCCGAGGTCCGGGCGCTCTCCACCAGGACCGCGTTACGCGAACGGGCTCCGGCGAACGAGGCCACGGCCCCGTAGATCGCGACGGCGAGGGCCAGACCGAGAGCGAACGTGCCGATGACGGATGCCATCGAGGGACAGGTTACCGGTGGGCTTCCGCTTGCGAGACGGTCCCGGGAGGGGCCCGGTTGCAGATTCCGGCAGTTGGGGCAAGATACCGGCCTCAGTCCCGGGGAGGGTCATGCGCCCGGTACGCGTGGCGGTCGTCGACGAACACGAGGTGTTCCGCAAGGGACTCTCGAGCTGCATCGCGGAGGATCCCACCCTGGAGGTCGTCGTGGACGCCCCGGCCGGACCGCTTCCGGAACCCGTCGATGTCGCCGTCGTGTCGGCCCACGCGGCGGCGGCCGAGGATCTCGGCTGCCCCCTGGTCGTGTGCGGCGGCGGCTCGGGGGTGGCGCCGCAACCTGCGGCGGGGAGCCGCGTCATGGCGGTCCTGCCTCGCGCGACGCTCACCCCGGAACAGCTCATCGGCGCGGTCCGCGCCGCCGCGGCAGGCCTCCGCGTGGGCGACGCACCCGGCGGACGCCCCGGCGACGGGATGGACGACCGGAGGCTCCGCGTCCTCCAGCTGCTGGCCGAGGGCGCGGACACCATGGAGATCTCCCAGCAGCTCCGCTACTCCGAACGGACCATCAAGGGCCTGATCCACGACATCCAGCAGGAGCTCGGGGCCCGAAGCCGGGCGCAGGCCGTCGCCCGGGGCATCCGCCGCGGCCTGATCTGAGCCCTGCCCGATCGGGCGGATATCGCTCGCCCGATCGGGCAACCCGCGACCGCCGGCCAGGCACGGTCGCTGCCCCACCGGGTGGGCGCGGAGCGTTCCGGGGAGGTTCCGACGGCCATCCGGGCCCCGAGGTCGGTCCGGAAGGCCGTCCGCGTGGACCTATCGCGAGCGGGGCGGTCCGTGATGGCATTCCCGCCGTGGAGGACGACGTCCGTGCCCGGGTGTGGGTGGACGACCGCAACGCGATCTTCCGCCGGGGGCTCGTCGGGTGCCTGCACGGCGACGGGTTCCGGGTGGCCGGCGAGAGCGCGAACTTCGAGCCCGAACCGGATCCCTCCCGCATCGACGTCCTGCTGTTCGACCTCGAGGACGACGGCCTGCAGCGAGCCGTGCGGATCGCGTCGGCCGGCGACATGCGTCTCGTCGGGATCGCGAGGGCCGCGCGCGAGGAGACCCTCCTCGACGCCGTCCAGGCGGGGCTGGCGGGGTTCCTCGTTCGCTCGGAGCTGACCCCGGCAGGACTCGCCAGTTCGCTGCGCGCCGTGGTGGCGGGGAACGGGACCCTGCCACCGGCGCTCCTTGGACGACTCGTCGACTCCCTGGCCCGGGGCGGCCCGCGCGGCACGGCCGGCCAACTCGCGGCCCGGGAGCTCGGCGTCCTCCGGCTCCTGGCCGAGGGCAACGACACCAGGGACATCGCACTGAAACTCTCGTACTCGGAGCGAACCGTGAAGAACATCGTCCACGACCTGCTGGTGAAGATGAACTGCCGGAGCCGGGCCCACGCCGTGGCGCTGGCCACCCGGCGAGGGGTGATCTGACCTGCGGCCCGGCCGCCCCCGCGGCAACACCGGAAGGGGCGTCTGATGGGGCGCGGACCCCCCGAGCCGTGGGAGTCCTTCGCCGACGAGGTCCTCCGCCAGGAGATGGCCGCGTTCTCTCTCGCGCACGGCGTTCCGCCCGGGGACCTTCCGGGGGAAGTCGCGGTCGCCCGCGCCCGGCTGGAGCCCCTCCGGGTCCGGTTCCACGCGTCGCTCCCCGAGACGTCCCCGTTCCCCGGCCTCGTGCGTCACGCCCGCCTGTCCGGGGCGGAGGCCGAGGTCCTGGCCGTCCTCGCCGCGGTGGAGATGGACGAGCGCCGCCAGCGTCTGCTGGCCCACGTCCAGGACAGCATCCACCTGCCGCGCCTCACGCTCTCGACGCTGGATCGACTCTTCGATGCCCTCCACGGGGGCGTGCGGTCGGTATCGCCCGGGTCCCGGCTGGTGCGCGCGGCACTGGTGGAGGTGGAGCAGACCGGACCATGGGCCACCCGCATGGCCTCCCTCGCCCCCCGGGCCGTGTGGGCCCTGGCGGGCGACGACTCTTTGGACCCCGACCTCCCGCCGGGCACGGAGTTGGTTCCGCCGGCCCCCCCGGGAGGCACGGCCGACCTCGTCCTCGTTGTCGGCCCCGACCGCGCGACGCGCCTGGCCGCGGCCGCCGGTCGGTCCGCCGGGCGGGGGTTTCTGGTGTGCCCGGTCCCGGACGCGGCCACCTCCTGGGATGCGGTCGTCCGGGAGGCCACCGTGCTGGGCCTCGGAGTGATGCTCGAGGCGCCGGGCGAGCTCGGGCCCGTGGCCCGGGAACGGATCGAGCGGGCGGATCACCTCGCGTGGGTCGTGTCGTCTCCGACGGAACTCGCCATCGAGAGCCTGCCCCGCCGGCCGTGGACCGAGGTCCGGGCCGAGGACGGTGTGGCCACCGCTTCCGACTGGCAGCGGCTCGTCGGCGGCTCGGCGCCGCCTCCCCATCCGGTCGGTCGCGAGCAGCTCCGGCTGGTGGGGCTGGCCGCGAACGCGATGGGGGGCGACGTGGACGCCGCGGTTCGGCGGCTGGCCAGCGGGCACCTCGACCGAATGGCCACCCGGGTCCGGCCCACGCGCGGATGGGCCGACCTCGTCGTCCCGGACGACCAGCGGGGGCAGCTCGAGGAGCTGGTGTCGCGATACCGGCACCGGTCCCGGGTCCACGGCGAGTGGGGGTTCGCGCCGTTCCCCTCCCCGGGGCTGGTGGCGCTGTTCTCGGGGCTGTCGGGCACGGGGAAGACGCTCGCCGCGGAGATCGTGGCCGGCCAGCTCGGGCTGGACCTGTACAAGATCGACCTGTCCTCCGTGGTCAGCAAGTACATCGGGGAGACCGAGAAGAACCTCGAACGGATCTTCTCGGGCGCCGCCGCGGGCAACCTCGTGCTGTTCTTCGACGAGGCCGACGCGCTGTTCGGGAAGCGGTCGGAGGTCGGGGACGCCCACGATCGCTACGCGAACATCGAGGTGGCCTTCCTCCTGCAGCGGCTCGAGGCGTACGAGGGGGTGGTAGTCATGGCCACGAACCTCCAGCGGAACATGGACCAGGCGTTCCTGCGCCGCATCCACGTCGCGGTGGAGTTCCCCATGCCCGACGAGGACGGCCGCCGGGCCATCTGGGCCTTGTCGTTCCCGCCCGGCGCCGACACCGAGGACCTCGACCTCGACTTCCTGGCCCGACGGTTCCGGATCACCGGGGGTTCCATCCGCAACGCCGCGCTCACGGCGGCGTTCCTCGCGGCGGAGTCCGGCACGCCGATCACGATGGAGACCGTGATCCTGGGCCTGAAGCGGGAGTTCCAGAAGCTCGGCCGCCTCCGCACGGAGGTGGAGTTCGACCGGTATTTCGACCTGGTGCGGGAGGAGACCGATGCTGCACCTGTTGGATGAGACCATCGAGGCGTTCCTCCGGGCCGAGGTGCCCCTGCCCGCCCGGCAGGTGGACGTGTCATTCGACGCTCCCGACAGCGAGTGGGGAGCCGCGATCACGAAGCCCACGGTGAACCTGTTCCTGTGGGACCTCCGGGTGAACACCGCCGAACGCGAGGCCGGGGTGGAGCTCGTCGAGGAGGAGAACGGCGGCCGGTCCTGGCGGCCGCCGAAGCCCCGGGTGGACTGCCGGTACCTGGTCACGGCGTGGACCACCGAGGTCCAGGACGAGCACCGGCTCCTCGGCGCCGTGCTGATCGCGCTCCTGCGAAACCGGGAGATCGCCGCCGAGCACCTCCAGGGCGACTACGCGGGCGTGGTGCCGCTCCCCACCGTCTCCGCCGCGGCCGCGGACGGCGAGGGCAACCCCGACCTGTGGACCGCCCTCGGCGGAAAGCTCAAGCCCGGGCTCGACCTGAGGATCACCGCCACCGTCGACACGAACCTGTTCCAGGAGGCGGGACCGCCCGTGGAGCGATACGAGATCGGACTGACGGACCGCACCGGGGGCGGGCGGGCCGAGCGCACGGCGTCCGTGGGCGGGGTCGCCGAGGGGGCCTCGGGGGCGAGCGTGCTCTCGCCGCGGGGCCGGGCCACGGCCGACGCCGAGGGCCGGTTCCTGATCCGGGCTGAGGAGGGCGACGAGGTCACGGTCGCGACGGAGCGCCCACTCGCCGCGAAGGTCCCGGCGAAGGGAGCGGTCCGGGTCACGGGATCAGCAGGATCCGCGAAGAAGCGGGGATGACGGGGCGGGGCGGGCCCCCGCACCGGATCCTCCGGCCTCCGGGTCAGCTCGCCGGGAGGTCCGCCACCCGGCGGGTGGTCCACCGGATCGCTCCGTCCCGGCGAGCCTCCACCTCCCACCGATGCACCGCCATGCGGTCCTCTCCCTGCGGGGTGGGGGCCAGCGAGAACGAGCAGAACCGGAGGGTCAGCCGGCCGTCAGGCTCCTCCACCCTGAGTGGGGCGCACCCCGGCACCGAGGCGACCTGCTCCGCCCTGCGCCGGGCCACGGGGTCGGTCCGGCTGCCGATCACGTGGCCCCGGTAATCCCCCGACTGGTAGGCCGCCAGCAGCTCGGCCAGGGCCTCCGGGCTCATCCACGAGCCTCCCCGCGACCACAGGCCCCGAACGTCGTCCGGGTCGTTCAGCCGGAACGACTCGCCCGAGTCCAGCACGGCGATGCCGTGCGGCACGGGCGGGGGATCGACGTGGAGGCCCGGGACGACGTCGTACAGCTCGAGGCGATCGTCGGGCGACGCCGCGACGCGGACGACCCACGGGAACACGTCCGTCTCCACGATCACCCCGGTGCCCTGCACGCGCACCGAGTCCACCCGCCGCCCCGGCCCGAGCACGTGTCGCTCCACGATGCGCCGGGCGACGGCCTCGAGATCCGCGGCCCCCTCCATGGCTCACCAGGTTCCCAGCTCGTTGACCACCTGCTGGACGAGCTGGTCGGCCTCGGCGGGAGTGAGGAACTTGTACGTACCGTACGCGTCGAGGATGCGATCGGAGATCGTCGTCGCGTCGGCGCTCAGCAGCCACTTGTCGCGGTCAGCCACCTGATTGGCCGGCATCCGCTGCACGTACCGCTGCTGCATCGAGATGGCCTGGAACTCCGACTCGAAGGTGTCCGTGAACCCCGGGAAGGTCCGTTCCTGGATCAGGTGGGTGACCTCGTGCACGAGGGTGCTCGATGCGGCTTCGATCTCCAGCTCGCGCTGGATGAAGATCTGGCCCTGCCAGTGGACCCCCCGCGTGGTCGGCGTGACGATCTTCCAGCACTCCTCGCCCGCGTCCTTCCCGAACACCTTGATCATCTGGTCCTTCGTCATCGGGTGGATGCGGTTCATCCGCTTCGCGCTCCTGATCCACCGGGCCATGCCCTCCTCGGCGTAGTGCTCGGCGAGCATCGTCAGGTCCTGGAGCGTCCAGCGCGGGAGCCCGCCGCCGAACTTCGCCCCCGCCTCGATGTCGGCGGCGATCTCGGGCGTGATCTTCGCCTCCTTCTCGGCCGCACGGGCGGCCTGCCGCTCGAGCATCTCGGTCGCGGTCTCCTCCACCGGTGCCAGGACCCCGGCCCCCACCGGCTCCTCGGCCACGGTCGCCAGGCCCCCCTCGGCCTCGGCGCTCTCGATGGCGCCCTCCGGCTCCTTCAGGGCCCGCTGCAGCGCGTCCTTGCGGCTGAGGGTGGGATCCGCGATCTGGTAGCGGACGGCCTTCTCCTCGAGCATCGCCATGCTGCCCTTGATCCCGAGCCAGTCGACGAGAGCCCGCAGCGGATCGGCGATGAGCGCCTTGGCGAGCCTGGCGCTCGCCCGCTGGAGGTCGATGACCGTATCCGCCCCGCCGGCGTCCTTGAACGCGCTGGCCAGGTCGATCATCGCGGAGATGAAGTCCGACCCGACCTCCCACAGCAGGTACAGGTCGACGAGGATGTCCACTCCCGGGACGGCCTGGAGGCCGGCGAACAGGAGGATCTTCCCCACGACCTCGGTGATGTCCATGTGCATGATGCCGGCGGCCAGGGCCATGGCCGCCCCTCCGAAGTACCCGCGGGAGAACGCCCACCAGAACGCCTTCGAGATCTTGTCGAAGAACCCGGCGCCCTTGATCTGGGCGTCGGCCTCGGCCATCTTCTGGAGGAACAGGTCGGCGGCCTGCTTCCACAGGTCGGTGGCCGTCTTCATGCTCTGGAACAGACCCACCACGGCCACGAGGAAGGTGGCCTCCCGCATGTTCACGAGCTCCGCGTCCAGCTCGCGGAACGCGTCCTCGTCGGGCGAGCCCCCGGAGCGGGCCATGGCCCCCAGACGCGACGTGGAACCGACCAGCCGATCGATCTCGGCAGGATCCACCACCGTGGTGCCGGCCTTGACCTCCCGCACGAGGTTGTTCACGAACATGGTCCACGGGAACACGAACCCGTTTCGATACGCGGTGTTCCGATAGGCGATGGCCGCCTTCGCGTAGTCCTTCACGGCGTGGGGGTCGGAGAGGTTCGCGTACAGCGCGCTCAGCTCGAACTTCTGCACGGCCAGGGCCTGGTCGTAGTCGAGCGGCAGGCCTTCCTGGACCGTGTAGGGGGGCACCTGTTCCCCGAAGCTCTGGAGCGAGTTCCACGCCTCCGTGACCTGGGCCTGGAGCGAGGCGGGGTCGATGCCCAGGTCCAGCCGGCGTTTGACCTCGTTCCCCCACCACTCGGGGAAGGCCCGCGGGTACTGCCGAAGGGCCCAGTCCCGTTGCTTGCCGAGCAACCCGAGCGTGGCGTCCTCGCCCTTGGAGTCCTCCCCGCATTTCACGACCCAGCTCTCGGCGGCATCCACGTCGGGGAGGCCGGGCTGCGCGGCGTACTGGACCAGCAGCAGCTGCCGTTCCAGCTTCGCCGCCTCGAGGGGCTCGTCCTCCTCCTTGGCCTGGATCTGGTTCTCGAGGTCGACCAGCGCGTTGTCGATGACGTCGGCCGGGGTCTCCGGTACCTCGTGCGGGAGCTCCTGCGGCTTCGGCTCGCCCTCCTCTTCCTCCTCTTCCTCCTGCGGTTCGGGCTGCCGGAGGACGACGGAGGCGGGCGCGGGGGGACCCACGACGTGACCCACCTCGTGGGCGAGCAGCGACCGGCCGGACGAGGACGAGGGATCGAAGCGGTCCCGCCGGAAGAACACGTCGGTGCCCGAGGTGAACGCGGCGGCCCTCACCTCGCGAGCCAGCCGGTCCGACTCGTGGTTCGCGTGGATCCGGACGTCTCCGAGGTCACGGCCCGACGCCGCCTCGAGATCCCCGCGAGACGCCTGCGTGAGCGGGGAGCCGGCGCCCCGGAGCCGGCCGATGCGGGAGGCCATCTCGGGGCCGATCGGATGGGCGTCGGACGGCCCACCGATCCGGGGCTGCGAGCGTGTCCCTCGGCCATCGTTCGCCGGCTTCGGGCGCGACGCAGCGACCGACGGGCGCTCGGGCTCGTCGGGTTCCTGGGCGCGCTCGCGGCGTCGCTCTCGCACGTCGCGATGGATCGTGCACCGCGGGGCCACCCCGGGGAGAGAGGCCATCGGGCAGACATCCGGGCACCGGCCGCTGCCCCGAGGTCTGCCCGTTCGCTTCTGGCGGCGCGCACCCCCGCCTCCGTACCGTTCGGCCAGGCGACCACGTCTGGAGGGGAGAAAGGTGCCCCGCGTGCTCATCGGTGACTTCGGTGCCATCGCACGGATGGGGCTTCGGGAATTCCTCGACGAGGAGGGCTTCGAGATCGTGGCGGAGGAGGACGTGCCGGGCGAGATCCTGGAGCGCCTGACGGAGTTCCGCCCCGACGTGGTCGTCCTCGACCTGGACACCGACGGGGAGCTCGAGATCGCCGGCATGATCGCGTCGAACTTCCCCGCCGTGAAGGTCATCGCGTGCTCGTCGGAGGAACCGACCATGCGCGTCTATCCGCCGTTCCATCACGGCGAGTGGTACCTGTCCGAGCTGACCCCACGACTCCTCGCGGATGCCGTGAGGAGCTGACCGAAGGGAGGGCCGATGCCCACGTATCTGTCGCCCGGTGTGTACGTCGAAGAGGTCGACCGGGGGTCGAAGCCCATCGAGGGGGTCGGCACGGCCGTCGCCGCCTTCGTCGGGTTCACGGCCCGGGCCCCGCTCGACGACCCGTCCGACCCCGACGGCATCAAGCCCCGGCTGGTCACGAACTGGGCGCAGTTCGAGGCGCTGTACGGCGGGTTCGTGGAGGGGGCCCTGCTGCCCCACGCGGTGTACGGCTACTTCAACAACGGGGGCGGCACCTGCTACGTCTGCCGGATCCCCAACACGAGCGGCGGAGGCGGCGCACCGACCCGTGCCCTGCCCTCGGGGGCGAAGGGGGAGCTCCAGACGCTCGAGGTCCGCGCCCTGGAGGCCGGCGGGGCCCTCGAGGTCACCGTCGAGCCGCAGGCCGCGGCCGAGGGCGAGCAGCCGTCCACGTTCACGCTGAAGGTCCTGGCCGGCGGCCGCGAGGTCGAGTCCTTCTCCGACCTGACCTTCGGGAAGGGCAACCGGAACGTCGAGACCGTGGTCAACACGGAGTCCCGGTACGTGCGGGTCAAGGCTCCACAGGTGAGCGGCGCGACGCTCGCCGAGCGGATCCCCGCGGCGGGGAGCTACCCGCTGGAGGCGGGGTCGGTCACGCCGATCGAGGTGTCGGGCGGGGACTTCGAGGGATCGGAGACCGACCGCACGGGCATCCGGGGGCTCGTCATCGCCGACGAGGTGACGATGGTCGTCGTCCCGGACCTGGTGACAGCGTCCACCCGGAACGGGAGGTTCGACCTCGACATGTTCAAGGCGGTCCAGACGGCCATGATCACGCACTGCGAGAACGCCGGCGACCGCATGGCGATCCTGGACTCGCCGCCCGGGATGAACCCGCAGCAGATCAAGGACTGGCGCTCGGGCGTCGCCATGTACGACTCCCGGTTCGCCGCGCTGTACTACCCCTGGATCAAGGTGGCCAACCCGCTCTCCCGCGACGGCGGCATGCTCACCGTCCCGCCGTCCGGCCACATCGCGGGGATCTGGGCCCGCAACGACGACACCCGGGGGGTGTGGAAGGCCCCGGCCAACGAGGTCATCCGAGGCGCCCTCGACCTCGAGGCCAAGGTCACGAAGGGCGAGCAGGACCTGCTGAACCCCATCGGCGTGAACTGCATCCGTCCGTTCGGGACCCGGGGGATCCGGGTGTGGGGCGGCCGGACGCTCTCCTCGGACCCGTCGTGGCGGTACATCAACGTCCGGCGGCTCTTCAACTACGTGGAGGAGTCCATCCTGCTCGGCACCCAGTGGGTGGTGTTCGAGCCGAACGACCTGGACCTGTGGCAGCGCGTGAAGCGCACGGTCCACTCGTTCCTGCTGGGCCTGTGGCGGCAGGGCGCCCTGTTCGGGGCCACCCCGGAGCAGGCCTTCTATGTGAAGTGCGACGAGGAGACCAACCCGCCGGAGTCGGTGGACGAGGGCAAGCTCGTGGTGGAGATCGGGATCGCGCCGGTGAAGCCGGCGGAGTTCGTGATCTTCCGGATCAGCCAGTGGCAGGGCGGCGGCGGGGCCGCCGAGTGAGACCGGGGATCGCCTGAGCGAAAGGGAGGTGAGTCGAGGATGCCGGACACGCTGACGACCTTCTCGTTCCACGTGGAGCTCGACGGCATCGACATCGGATCGTTCAAGGAGGCCTCCGGGGTCGACTCGGAGACCGAGATCGTCGAGTACAAGGAGACCACCAAGGACGGGAAGATGCTCATCCGCAAGCTCCCCGGCGCCATGAAGTGGTCCGACATCACGCTGAAGAAGCGGGTCGACCAGAAGAAGGATCTGTGGGACTGGCGCAAGGAGGTGGAGCAGGGGGACATCGACGCCGCCCGCCGCAACGGGTCGATCGTCCTGTACGACTCCAAGTCCAAGGAGGTCGCCCGCTGGAACTTCATGAACGGGTGGCCCTCGAAGTGGAAGGGCGCCGACCTCAACGCCGGCGAGAACGCGGTGGCCGTCGAGGAGATCACCATCACGCACGAGGGATTGGAGCGGGCATGACCCTCCAGACGGAGTTCCCGTTCACCCTTCCGAAGGGCTACGTGGACATGCACGGGACCCTGCACCGCGACGGGGTCATGCGCCTCGCGAACGCGAGCGACGAGATCGAGCCGCTCCGGGACCACCGGGTCCAGGACAACGAGGCGTACCTCACCGTGATCGTCCTGTCCCGGGTCGTCGTGTCGCTGGGGAGCCTGTCCCAGGTGACGCCGAAGGTCGTCGAGGGACTGTTCGTGTCCGACCTCGCGTACCTGCAGGACATGTACCGCTCCATCAACTTCGGCGACCGGCCGCTCCCCGACAGCGTGCCCACCAACGGCGGCCTGGCGGAGGTGGTCGCGTCGGGGGGGGTCTGATCCGCTATCCCGTGGACGAGCTGTGGGGTGAGATCAGCTACCTCGCGTACCACCTCCACTGGGAGCTCGGCACGTTGATGGGCCTGGAGCACCGCGACCGCGTCCGCCTGGTGGACGAGGTCGCGAGGCTCAACGAACGAGCGCTTTCGGAGGCCGCCGGTGGCGAGTAACGGAAACGGCAGTCGCACCATGGACGCGCCCTTCACGGGCCAGTTCGTCTTCAGCGTGGACGGGATCGGGGAGATCGGGGCGTTCACCGAGGTCGGGGGGCTGACCGTTGAGGTGGAGATCGAGGAGCTCAACGAGGGGGGCCAGAACCACTTCGCCCACCGCCTCCCGGGGCGGATGAAGTGGCCGAACATCGTGCTGAAGCGAGGCATCACCGACGCGGACAACCTCTTCGAGTGGTTCTGGAAGACGTCGGGCGAGGGCTTCCAGGGCCAGGGCAGCAAGCTCGAACGGACCCACGGCGAGATCGCGGTCCTGGACGCGGCCCGACAACGTGTCCGGAGCTGGAAGTTCGAGGAGGCCTTCCCGGTGAAGTGGAGCGGACCTCGCTTCGCGGCGTCCTCGCGCGAGGTCGCCGTGGAGGAGCTGGAGATCGCACACCATGGATTCCGGCCGTCCTGAGCGGGCGCCTGGCCTCGGCGTCCGGGCCCGGGCCTCCCTGTCCATCGCCGCCGCGGCGCGTGCGCGACCGAGCGCTTCCATGCGCATCCGCGCCGGCACCGGCCTTCCGGGCGGCGTGGCGTTGCTCCTGGCCCGCGCTCCCCGGGTCCTGCCGCGGGTCCCGGCGGCGACGCCCCCGAGCGGGACCCGCGGCGGCATGCCGGCCCGGAGCGGCGTCGCGGCGTCGCGGACCGGTGCCGGAGCATCCCGGCCGGTGCTCGGACCCCGTTCGCGTGGGGCGTTGTGGCGCAGGCCGGTCGACGGCGCCGGCGGCGCGTCCGGGCCGCGGGGCGGCGCGCCGGCCGGGTTCTCGACCGGCGGCCACATGGCGCCGCTCGCCTCCCGACGCCCGGATGGCATGCGGGACCGCGGGTCCGGCCACCCCCAGGCGGATCCCGGGCCGGGCATCGAACCGCCCGGCCGGACCGGCCGGGGCCGGCACGGATGGACGTCCGGCCTCCGCTCCCCGCGGCCGGCGCCACGGGACGGCGACGCCGCGGAAGCTCGGCTCGGATCGCCCGGGAGGCAACCATCCCGGCGGACTTCCGCCGGGCATCCGCCGACCCCGGGAGGGCGCGACACCGGGGGGGGCCGCCCGGGGTGGTTCGCCGCACGGACGCCGAGAGCTCAGCCACCCGCGACGCCGAGGAGGGTCCCATCGCTCGGACCGAGTCCCCTCATGGAGCCCATGGTCGGCGCTCGGCCGGTGGAGCCGGGCGGCCGCACGAACCCCCGGGCCCGGCGGCGCGCGCGGCCCCCGGCCATCCGTCCCGAGTCCGCGCCGGGAACCGGGCCGGCAGGGGGAACTGCTCCGTCCCGCACGCGGCCCGGCAATGGTCCGGCGGGTCGCGGTGGCGCGGTCCAGCAGCGGTCGGCGAACCCCGGCACCGGCACCGGGCGACCCGTGGGGACGCCGGCGGCGGCGATCGAGCGGCCGTCGCGGCTGCCGGAGTGGAGCCGGCCCCTCGTTCGGGCGATCACCGGACGGGACGACCTCCCGAACGCCGTGACCGGCCCGGCGACCAGGCGGGCGCTGCGATCGGTCCGGACGCCGGGGGCGACGGTCGGACGGACCATCGCCCTGGCCGAGGCGCCGTCGGGCTCGCCCCGGTCGCTGGGGGTGCTCGCGCACGAGCTGAGCCACGTGGCCGACCGGCCGGAGACGCCACGCCTGTTCGGCGAGTCGCTCCTCGACGCCGGGGAGCGCCGGGCCCGCCGGACCGGGGCGTCCGTCGCCTCGTTCGCGTCGCGGTCCGCGTCGGAGGCCCTCGGCGCCGTCCCGGTGTCGTCGCTCCCCGTGGCCGGGGCAGCGGGCATGGCCGGCGCCGCCGTCCGCTCGGTCAGGGACGCGGTGCCCCGGGCGGCCGGGGAGGCCGGCGGCCTGGCCGCGCGCGGATCCGCCGCCGTCTCCGGCGCCGCACGCGCCCTCGGCGGGCGGCTCGAGGAAGGCATCTCGGCCATCCCCTCGGCCGGATCGATCGAACAATCGCTCACGGGGGCGGCCGGTCGGGCCCGGCAGCTCACCGCCGGAGCAGCCCGGGAGGCCACCGGCCTCGCGGAGCGCGCCGGGACGTCCGGCCGCGAGATCGCCGGAGCCGACCCCACCGCCATGACCGGCGACCTCCTCACGGCCCTCGAGGAACGCCTGCTGGCCGAGATCGAGCGGCGGGGCGGCCGGTTCGCGGGGTTGTTCTGATGGACATCCCGGGGGGTCTGGAGCGGGAGGCCGAGCGGGCCGGAGGCCGGGCCGCGGGGCGGGCCGCGGACGTCGCCGAGCGGGCCGCGGGCGATGCCCTCGACGAGGCCATGGCGCCCGGGGAGCCGGGGGCCGGGGACTCGGCGGCCACCGACGAGGGCGCGGAGTCGCCCGGCGGCGAGGGAGGCGCCGGTGAGGAGCCGGCGGCGGGCGGCGCGCAGCAGGGAAGCGCCGCCGCGGCCCCGGTGAAAGCGTTCATCGAGACGGAACGTGGCGACAGCATCGAGTGTCTGTTCAACCCGGCCGAGTTCACCATCGCCAAGTCGAATCAGTGGTCCGAGGTCACGGCCCCCGGGCGGAACACCCCCAAGCTGACGTTCGCCCAGGGCCAGGCCGGCACCATCACCATGGAGCTCACCCTCGACACCACCGCCACCGGGGAGGCGGTCACGAAGCACACCACCGCCCTGCTGGCCCTGATGAAGATCGACAGCGAGCTCCCCGACGCGAACAGCAAGACCAACAGCGCCCGCCCCCCGTTCTGCGTGTTCCACTGGGGGAGCTTCCACTCGTTCAAGGCCATCATCCAGAGCCTCACGATCCGCTTCACGTACTTCGCCGGCGACGGCACGCCGCTGCGGGCAAAGGCCCAGGTGACGTTCAAGCAGTACGAGGACGAGGATGCGTACGGCCCCCAGAACCCCAGCTCCGGCACCCCGGAGACCCACGCGGTGCACTGGGTGTCCGCCGGGGAGACCCTGGACCGCATCGCCGCGTCCCGGTACGGCGATCCATCGCGGTGGCGCCTCCTGGCCGATGCGAACGGCGTGGTGGACCCCCTCGAGCTGGAGCCGGGAACGCCCCTCGTGGTGCCCGACCCGCAGGGGGTGGGCCGTGGCTGAGCGGAGGCTCGACGCCGCCGCCGTCACGGTGGACGGGCAGCCCATGCCCTCGGAGCTGTACGACATGCTCGCGCTGGTGCGGGTGGAGGAGTCCGTCCACCTCCCCGACACCTTCTCGCTCCGGTTCGAGGATCCGCACTTCGAGCTGTTCGACCGACAGACGTTCCGGCTGGGGACCGGGATCGACGTGGCCTTCTCCTCGGAGCAGGACATGGTCGTCGTGACCCGGGGCGAGGTCACCGCGCTGACCGTGGAGCCGGGACCGAGGGGCCGGCATCAGCTCGTGGTGTGGGGGCTCGACGCGACCCACCGGCTGGCCACGGGCCCCCGGACCCGCAGCTTCCAGAACATGACCGACGCGGACATCGTGTCCCAGATCGCCGGCGACTACGACCTCGACACCGACATCGATGCGACGCCCGAGGTGCACGAGTACGTCCTGCAGCACAGCCAGTCCGACTACGCGTTCCTGCGGGACCGGGCCGAGCGGATCGGGTTCGACCTGTGGGTGGCGGACGGCAGCCTGCACTTCAAGCGCCACCCGGAGGCGCAGGAGTCGCCGCCGGCGCTGCGATGGGGCGACAACCTCCTGGCGTTCCGGGCCCGCTTCTCCTCGGCGGAGCGGTGCGACGAGGTCACGATCCGGGGATGGGATCCCAAGGCGAAGGCCGCGATCGTGGGGCGGTCCGACCAGGGGGACACGGGGACCTCGGCGGCGGCCGCGACCGACCTGGCCGACGCGGCCCGCCGGGCATTCGGCCGGGTGACCAGGTTCGCGGGCCAGTTCCCCGTGTCGAGTCAGTCCGAGGCCGACGCGCTGGCCCGCTCGCTGCACCTGAAGGCGTCGGGCGACGAGGTCGTGGTGCGGGGCGAGGCCCGCGGCGATCCGCTCATCGCCGCGGGGGCGAACGTGGAGATCTCGCAGGTCGGCGACCAGCTCGCCGGGACGTACCGCGTGACCAGCGTGGAGCACGTGCACGGCGCCGGCGTCGCGTACACCTCGCGCTTCGTGTGCGGCGGCAAGGATCCGGCCGGGCTGGCCGACCTCGTCGGCAGCGCCCAGAACGGGCAGGCCAAGCGGGGGTGGGGAAGCCTCGTCGTCGGGATCGTCACCAATGCGGACGACCCCCAGAGCCTGGGCCGGGTCAAGGTGAAGTTCCCCACGCTCACGGACCAGGACGAGAGCGACTGGGCCCGGGTGGCCTCGCCGGGGGCGGGGTTCGATCGCGGGCTGCAGCTCATCCCCGAGGTCAACGACGAGGTGCTGGTCGGCTTCGAGCACGACGACAAGCGGCGCCCCGTGGTCCTCGGAGGGCTGTGGAACGGGTCCGACACACCTCCGGGAGCGAAGGTCGACAACGGGAAGATCGAGACGCGGCTGTGGAAGAGCCGGAACGGCCACCTCATGGAGCTCGACGACTCGCCCGTGGACAAGGGCTCCATCACGATCTCGCACGGCGACGCGAAGAGCTCGCTCCACCTCGAGCTGAAGGAGAGCGCGCTGCGAGCGGAGAAGAAGCTCGCGATCGCCGCGGACTCCATCGAGATCACGGCCGACACCACGCTCAAGCTGAAGGCCGGGAGCGTGGAGATCCAGGCGGACGGCGAGGTCAAGATCTCCGGCTCGCTCATCAGGCTGAACTAGAGCGAGGAGGGCACATGGGACAGCCGGCGGCGAGGCAGGGAGACCAGGTGA
>DASWED010000009.1:0-6317 GCA_036394995.1 Actinomycetota bacterium | reverse complement strand
CGTCGCGTTCCTGACCAAGGAGGGAGCACGGGTCGATCGCCTCGACATCCCTGCCGCCAAGACATCGGCCACGGGCACGGAGGGCCGAACCGTCGCCACGTTCGTCGCGCTCCGGCCCGGATCGGTGGTGATCCACGTCGGCCAGGTCATCAAGATCAGCGCCCTCCGGGACGTCGCGCGCGATGCCTGCGCGATCGACGTCCGCGACGCCGCGACCACATCGTCGCCCACCGGATCGCCGCCCCCCCGGGTGTCGGCCACACCGTCGGCGTCTCCATCGCCCGAGGTCCTCGACGCCTGCGCCCTCCTCCGGATCCCGGAGGTGAGCAGAGCGCTCGGGGGCCGCGCCACGATGACGCCGGGCCGCTCGGAGCCGGGGTTCGGCGAGTGCCGCTACGACGCGGGGAGCCGCCGGATCGACGTCACGGCCCGCATCCTGCCGAGCGAACAGGAGTCCATCCAGGCGTTCAACGACCTGCGGGAGGAGCGATCCGGCGGACAGGCCGTGCGCAACCTCCCCGGCATCGGGGACGCCGCCTTCACCGTGTCCGAGACCTACGCCGCCCGGTCGGGGACGAGCGTCGTGGACATGATCCTCATCGCCCCGACGAACCCCGGCGGCCCCTCGCCCGTGTCGCAGGACGAGCTGGCGCGCCTCCTCGACCTCGCGACGGCCCGGGCGCAGACGCTCAGCGGGTGACGACGGCGCCGGTCCGCTGCGGCGCGCCGAACAGGGCCTCGCGGTCCACCTGTTCCAGCTCTGCCTCCAGGCCCTTCCGGCCGCCGTTCAGGCCGAACAGGCGCTTGCGCCACACCAGCCACGCCAGCACCGCGACGTTCACCACGAGCGCCCCCACGCGCAGGACCGTCACCCGGTCGATCAGCTCATGGATCTCGAAGGGCAGGAACCCCGCCGTCGCGATGGCCGTCAGGTACTCCGCCCACCGGCGCTCCCGCCACAGCCCCACGGCCTCCACCCCCTCCACCACGCAGTACGCGATGGCGGTGCCTGCCAGGATGATCAGGGTGTTCTTGTGCAGGTTCAGCAGCTTGGCCAGCTCGTCGACGATGAACCCCCGGCCGGCCTGCTGACCGGTCTCCTTCGTCAGGTCCACGATCCGCTGGGCCTCTGAGCGGAGGGCCCCGAAGTTCAGCTCCAGCAGGACGAGCACGGCCGCCAGCGCCCCGAACAGGATCGAGTGCAGGCCCCGGTCGATGGCGATCACCCGGATGATGATGGCCTCCCGCAGGGGCTTGCCCCGGCGGGGGACCTTCAGCTGCTTCAGGGGAGGCAGCGTCTCCCGGAGCGGCTTCTCCGGCGGCGTGGTGGCGAGCCAGACGTCGCACCGGGTGCACCGGGCCATCCGCCGCCCGTCCGGGAGGTCCACCCCGAGGCCGGCGTCCTCTCGGCGCAGCCGCTCCACCAGCGCGGCCGGGGCCACGTGGCCCCGCCGCGAGCACACGAACGTCTCGGGGTGCCACCCCGCGATGTGGGTCCGATGCTTGCGCTTGCGTCCGAACACGACCCGCCCCCGGTCCGATCCGGACTAGCCGGCCTTGCGCTTCCGGGCTGCGCCGGTCGCCTTCTTCGCCTTCGCCGGCTTCTTCGCCGCCTCCACGCTGGCCTTCAGGGCCTCCATGAGGTCGACCACCTTGGCCTCCGCCTCGGGCTCGGCCACCACGATCTCCTCGCCCGCGGCCTTCTTCTCCACGATGTCCATGAGCGCGGCCCGGTACTCGTCGGTGAACTGCTCGGGCACCCAGTCCTCGGTGAGGTTCTCGATGAGCGCCTGGGCCATCTGGACCTCCTGGGGCCGGAGCTTCACCGGCTTCTGGAGCTCCTCGAACTCGGCCTCCCGGATCTCGTCCGGCCAGTACATCGTCTCCAGGACGAACACCTCGCCTGAGAACCGCAGCGCGGCGAGGTGCTCCTTGTCCCGGAACGAGACCTTGGCGATGCCGACCTTCGAGGAGTCGGCCATGGCCTCCCGCAGCAGCGTGTAGGCCTTCACGCCGGTCTCATCGGGGACCAGGTAGTACGTCTTCTTGTAGTAGATGGGGTCGATCTCGGCGAGGTCCACGAACTGCACGATGTCGATGGCCCGGGAGGACTCCAGGGGCACGGCGTCGAAGTCCTCGTCGCTGAGCATCACGTACCGGTCCTTCTCGTACTCGTAGCCCTTCACGATGTGTTCGAACGACACCTCCTCCCCGCACACCGAGCACACCCGCTGGTACTTGATCCGACCCCCGTCCTTGTCGTGCAGCTGGTTGAACCGGAGGGTCTTCTCCTCCGTCGCGGGGAACACCCGGATAGGGATCGACACCAGCCCGAAGGAGATGGCTCCCTTCCACATCGTCCGTGGCATGTTCCTGTCCTTTCGCGCGCGCCGCCCCTTCATCCGGGCGGCGAGTCTTCGATTGTAGGTCCTGAGCCCTTCGTACCAGCGCATTCATACCCCGGAGCGACGACATCGGCGGGCTGTGGCAGGATCGGGAGATGGCGGAGATCCGGACCGGAGCCGCCCCCGGCTCCATGCTGCGGGATGCCGCTGACGCATGGACACCCACGCGGCGGTCCGTCCTGGCGCCGGTGGTTCGAACCGGGACCCTCGAGGTGGTGTTCCCGGACGGCTCCCGCCGGGTCGCCGCGGGGGACGCCCTGGAGCCGCACGGCGAGATCGTCCTGAACCGGCAGGGCCTGTTCCGGAGGCTGGTTCGCTCCGGCGCCATGGGCCTGGCCGAGTCCTACATGGACGGCTGGTGGGACTCGCCGGACCTGGCCGGGTTCCTCGAGCTCGCCGCGGCGAACGCCGACGCCTGGCTGGCCGGGACCGCCGGCCGCCTCCGCGAGCCGGTGGCCTCGCTGTGGGACCGGGTCCGGAGCGTCCGCGCGGGGGCGGTCCCCTCGATGCGCGAGCACTACGACCTGGGGAACGACTTCTACTCGCTGTGGCTGGACGACTCGATGACGTACTCCTGCGCCGTGTTCGAATCGCCGAACGAGACCCTCGAGGCGGCCCAGGCCCGCAAGTACCGGCTGCTGGCCGAGGCCGCCGACCTCCACCTCGGACACCGGGTGCTGGAGATCGGGACCGGGTGGGGCTCGTTCGCCGTGTACCTGGCCCGCGAGCTGGGCTGCCACGTCACCACCGTGACCATCGCCCGCGAGCAGGCCGCCCACGCTCGGGAGGCCGCCCGCCGGGCCGGCGTGGCCGACCGGGTGGACGTGCAGCTCCGCGACTACCGGGAGATCGACGGCCGCTTCGACCGGGCGGTCTCGATCGAGATGATCGAGTCGATCGACGAAAGGCAGTGGCCGGGGTTCCTCCACACGGTGGCCGGGGCCCTGGAGCCCGGAGGCCGGTTCGGCCTGCAGTCCATCACGATGTCCGAGCGGCACTGGCACAACCATTCGCGACACCAGGACTTCGTGATGGCCTACATCTTCCCCGGCGGGCGGGTGCCGGCCGTGTCGGTGCTCCGGCGGCTCACCGCGGAGGCGAGCTTCCGGTGGGCCGGCGCCCGGGAGATCGGCCCGTCGTACGCCCTCACGCTGGCCGAGTGGCACCGCCGGTTCGAGGCGGCGGCCGTGGAGGTCGAGGCCCTGGGGTTCGGCGAGCGGTTCCGACGGATGTGGCGCTACTACCTCGCGTACTGCGAGGCCGGGTTCCGCACCGGCTGGCTCGGCGACCTTCAGATCGCCCTGGTCCGCCGGTAGCCGAATCCATGGCACCTCGCGCGCCGGCCGGCCCGGCGTTCACCGTGAAGTTCCCGCAGGCGCTGCCCGCGGAGAAGCGGGGCGAGTACTGGTGGATGGACTCGGGTGGCCGGACGCTCCGCCTTTCGAACCTGAACAAGGTGTTCTGGCCGGACGAGGGGTACACGAAGGGCGACCTGGTCGCGTACTACTTCAACGTCGCCGAGTACATCCTGCCGTACCTGGCGGGGCGGCCCCTGACCATGAAGCGGATGCCGAACGGCATCTCCGGGTCCTTCTTCTACGAGAAGTCCGCGCCGTCGCACACCCCCGACTGGATGCGCCGGTGCCCGGTGGAGGGCCAGGACGAACGGGGCCGGGCCAAGCGCATCGACTACCTCATGGTGGACGACGTGGCCGGCCTGCTGTTCATGGCGAACCTCGGGTGCATCGAGTTCCATCCCCTGCACTCGCGATGCGACGCCTACGAATACCCGGACTACGCGTTCTTCGACCTCGACCCGTTCGAGGTCGAGTTCGACGACGTGCTGGTGGTGGCCCGCCACGTGAAGGCGGCCCTCGACGCGCTGGGGATCCGGAGCTACGCCAAGACCAGTGGCGCGACGGGCGCCCAGATCTACGTCCCGGTCGAGCCGCGGTTCACCCACGACGAGATCCGGGAGTTCGTCCGGCTGGTCGGCGTGATGATCCGCCACGCCGATCCGGACCGGGTGACCATGGACTGGGAGATCCGCCGGCGCACCGGCAAGGTGTTCATCGACCACAACATGAACCGCAGCGGCGCGAACATCTCCGCCGCGTACTCGATGCGGCCCGAGCCGGGGGCCACCGTCTCCACGCCCCTCAAGTGGGAGGAGGTGGCCCGGGGGGTCATGCCCGGGGACTTCCGGATCGACAACGTGTTCCGGCGGCTGAAGCGGGTCGGCGACCTGTTCCGACCGGTGCTCGACGAGCCCCAGGACATCGAGCCGGCCATGAAGACGCTCGGCGTGGACCTGTCGAAGGCGCCCCCGCTGCCCGGCGTGATCCAGCGGGACCGGGGCCGGGCCCGGAGCCACGTGCCGAATCCGCCCCCACCGCCGGAGCCGACGTCCGCGACGTCGTCGGCGCGGAGGCCCTCGAAGCGAAAGCCGACGAGCGAGGAGGTCATCGCCCGGTCGAAGGACCCCGAGCTCGGCGAGTACCTCCGCAAGCGCGACCTCGATACCACGCCCGAGCCCGGCCCGTCCCGGGGCACGCCCGCGCGGGGGGACTCGTTCGTGATCCAGAAGCACCGCGCCACCCGCCTTCACTACGACACCCGCCTGGAGCGCGACGGGGCGCTCGTCTCCTGGGCGGTGCCCCGCGGGCTTCCGGTGAAGAAGGGCGAGAAGCACCTCGCGGTCCACGTCGAGGACCACCCGCTCGAGTACGGAACGTTCGAGGGCGTGATCCCCGAGGGCCACTACGGCGCCGGGCCCGTCAGGATCTTCGACGTGGGTACGTTCGAGGCCCTCGAGTGGACCGACAAGAAGATCACGTTCCGCCTGCACGGCGAGCGGTACCGGGGCGCCGAGTTCCACCTGGTGAAGACGTCGACGGACTGGCTGGTCTTCCTGTCGAAGCCCGAGATCATCCCGGAGGGCGTGACGCCGCGTGGCGTGTTCGCGCCGATGATGGCCGAGGGCGGCTACCAGCCGTTCGACCACCCCGGATGGCGGTTCGAACCGAAGCTCGACGGCGTCCGGACCCTCATCGAGGTGGACATGGACTCCACCCGGCTGGTGTCGCGGAGCGGTCGGGACCAGACCGCCCAGTACCCCGAGCTGGCCACGGTCCACGAGTACGTGACGCAGATGTCGGCGGTCCTGGACGGCGAGATCGTGGCCATGGACGAGGGCCGGCCGTCGTTCGAACGGCTCCAGCAGCGCATCAACCTGTCCTCCCCGGCGGACATCGAACGGGCCCGCAAGCGGATCCCGGTGGAGGTGTACGTGTTCGACATCCTGTGGCTGGATGGCGAGGACCTCACTCGCCTGCCGCTCGAGGAGCGCCGGGCCCGGCTGGAGCCGCTCATCGTCCCCGGCCACCGGGTGCTGACCACGTTCTACGTCGATGGGGAGGGGACGCCCCTGGCCGAGGCGGCGCGGGCGAACGGCTTCGAGGGCGTGGTGGCGAAGAAGCTCGGGAGCGTCTACCGACCGGGCCGACGGTCGCCCGACTGGCGGAAGATCAAGCTGCTGAACCGCCAGGACTGCGTGATCCTCGGGTGGACACCGGGGTCCGGTTCCCGGGAGCGTTCGTTCGGCGCGCTGCTGGTGGGCGCGTACGACGAGGGGAGGCTGTTGTGGATCGGCCACGTCGGCACGGGGTTCACGGACCGGATGCTCGACGACCTCATGGCCCGCCTGCAACCGTTGCAGCGCAAGGGTCCCCCGATGGACGACCCCGAACTGAAGAAGTCGAAGGGCGCGAGGTTCGTCGAACCCGAGCTCGTCTGCGAGGTGGAGTTCCTGGAGATGACCAGCGCCGGCAAGCTCCGCGCGCCCAGCTATAAGGGCCTCCGACCCGACAAGTCCCCCGACGAATGCGTCCTCGAACGCCCGAGGCGGTCATC
>DASWED010000008.1:0-35665 GCA_036394995.1 Actinomycetota bacterium | reverse complement strand
GTCTACTCGCAGGACTGGCATCCGGAGTCGACGCCGCACTTCAAGAAAGACGGAGGGATCTGGCCCGTGCACTGCGTGGGGGGCACGTGGGGGGCGGAGTTCCACCCGGACCTCGACGTGCCCGGCGACGCCATCACGCTCCGCAAGGGCACCGGCGGCGAGGACGGCTACTCCGTGTTCACCGTCCGCGATCCCGAGACCGGCGAGGAGGCGGCCACCGCCCTCGAGCGCATCCTCCGGGAGCACGGCATCGAACGCGTCGCCGTCGCCGGGCTGGCCACCGACTACTGCGTGAAGGACACGGCGCTCGACGCCCGCCGCCTGCGGTTCCCGGTGACGGTCCTCACCGACGCCATCCGCGCGGTGAACCTTCAGCCAGACGACGGCGCCCGCGCCGAGCAGCAGATGCGCGAGGCGGGCGCCAAACTCGTCTGATGGGAACGAGGTCGGCGGCAGATCTCAGGACTGGCACTGCGGGCAGTAGAACGAACGCCGCCCCGAGATGGTGACGCTCTCGATCGGCGTCCGGCACCGCCGGCACGGCAGGCCCTTGCGCCCGTACACCTTCAGCTCGTTCTGGTACTCCCCGGGCCGCCCGAACAGGTCGACGTAGGCCTCGTCGGGGAGCGTGGTCCCCCGGTACCTGATGGCCTCCTGGACGATCTCCTGGACGGCCCGGTACAGCCGCCGGACCTCGCCGGAGGACAGGGTGTCGGACATCCGGTCGTGTCGGAGGCCCGCGCCGAACAGGACCTCGTCCGAGTAGATGTTCCCCAGGCCGGAGATCACCTTCTGGTCCATGAGCAGCGGCTTCATCTTGGCGGCGCGCTGCGACAGGTACTCGCCGAACGAGGCCCAGGTGAACGTGTCCTCCAGGGGGTCGATGGCGATGTGGGCCAGCTCCCTGACCGTTCCCAGGTCGTCGGCGGCCGTGAAGAACATCTCCCCGAACGTCCGGGGATCCACGAACCGGAGGTCGCCCCCCTGTGCGAACGTGATCACCACGTGGGTGTGCGGCGGGAGGGGCTGGCGCTTCGTGGCCCGCAGGAACTGCCCGCTCATCCCGAAGTGCATCACCAGGACGTCGGCGCCGTCGAGATGCAGCAGCAGGTACTTCCCCTTGCGCTCGACCTTCGTGATCTTGCGCCCGGCCAGGTGCGACGTGAACTCCTTGCGGACCCCCTTCGTGCCCGGCTTGTTGTGCCGGCGGATGACCCGCAGGGCGTTGGGGCCCTGGCGGACCTCGGCCTCCTTGATGCGGCGGCCGACCACGTCCTTCTCCAGGTCCCGGCGCATGACCTCCACCTCGGGGAGCTCCACCTACCCTCCCCTCCGGGAGGGCGGGCCCTCGGCCGAGGGGCGTTCGCCGGCCTGGAGGCGGGCCCAGGCCTCCCGGGCGGCCTGCTGCTCGGCCTCCTTCTTGGAGCGGCCGACACCCCGGCCCCACGGCTCGCCCGCCAGCATCACGGTGGCGGTGAACTCCTTCTGGTGGTCGGGCCCCCGGGCGGCGATGCGGTAGTCCGGGACGCTGCCGATCTCCTGCGCCGACAGCTCCTGCAACACCGTCTTGTAGTCCCGCTCGCCCTCCCCCCGCACGTACGCCTGTATCCGGGGGCCGAACAGCCGGACGATGAGCTCGGTGGCCACGTCCAGCCCCCGGTCCAGGTACACGGCCCCCAACACGGCCTCCATGGCGTCGGCCAGGATGCTGGCCTTCAGGCGCCCGCCGGACAGCTCCTCGCCCCGCCCCAGCAGCACCAGCTGGCCGAGCCCGAGCTCCCCCGCCACCTCGGCCAGGGACATCATGTTCACGGTGGCCGCCCGGAGCTTGGCGAGCTCCCCCTCGGCCTGATCGGGGAACTCCCGGTAGGCGAGGTCCGTGACCACGAGGCCGAGGACGGCGTCGCCCAGGAACTCCATGCGCTCGTTCGTCACGTCGAGCCCGTGCTCGAACGCGTGGGAACGGTGGGTGAGGGAGGCCACGGCGAGGTCCCGGTCGGACAGCTCCACGCCGATCGCGGCGCCCAGGCGTGCCACGAGGTCGTGGTCACCGGCGGCCGGGGCCGGACGCGACGGCTCCTCGTGGGCGGGACCGGCGGAGGCAGCGGACGGGGGACTCCCGCCCCGGGGCAGGGGCACGCGGGCTCCTACTCGACCTCGATGGCCTGCCGGCCGGCGTAGTAGCCGCAGTTGCCGCACACCCGGTGGGGCAGCTTGGCCTGGTGGCACTGCGGGCACTCGGAATATGTGGAGGGGCCGGTCTTCCACTGCGAGGCCCTGCTGGCCGTCTTGGATTTCGGGGTCTTCTTCTTCGGGGTGGCCACTGGCGATCTCCTTCGGGTCGTGTTCGGTCGGATCAGTCGGTCGTTCGGGAGGTGTCGTCGAACAGCACGTCGAGCGCGGCCCACCGGGGGTCGGCGAGGGGCTCGCGGCAGGTACACGCCCCGAGGTTGCGGTCCCCGCCGCATCGCTCGCACAGGCCCAGGCAGTCGGGCCGGCACAGCGGCGAGAACGGCAGGGCCAGCATCACGGTGTCGCGGACCATGGGCTCCAGGTCGAGCGAGCCCTCGGGGGACATCCGGTACTCGTCCTCCCCCTCGCCGGGCGGGCGGACGTACAGCTCCTGCACGGCGACGTCCACCCTGCCCTCGAACTCCTCCAGGCAGCGGGCGCAGGTCAGCCGCACGGTGCTGGAGATGGGCCCGGAGACCAGGATCCCCTCGACCACGCTCTCGAGGAGCAGGTCGCCCTCGACCGGGGCGTCGTCGGGGACGCCCGCGAGCTCCAGGCGGAGGCCAGGGACGGGCTCGGCCAGCCGGTACGGACGCGAGGCACCGGGGTGGGCCACGAGGTCGCGGACGTCGACGTCGATCATCCCTCGAGCTCCTCCTCGGCCTCCAGGAACGAGCCCTCCTCGGGGGCCAGCTCCTGCGCCGGGTGCCCCGTACCGGCGAGCTTGTCCCGGCCCCGGCCGACCTGCTCGGCCACCCGGGACAGGACCCCCTGGGTCTGCTGCAACGATTCGCCCAGCCCGGCCTGGACCTTCGACACCTGCGCGCCGAGGGTCTCATGGGCCTGGGTCAGCAGCTCCTGGAGCCGCTGGATCGTGATCTCGAACTGGCCCAGCTTCCCGTCGACGTAGTCGTCGGCCTCCATGCGGACCTGGTGCGCGTGGTCCCGCGCCTCGCCGACGATCCGCTCGGCCTCGTCGTTCGCCGCCTGGACCACGGCCTCGCCCGCCACCAGCCGGGCCTGCTCGGCCCGGGCCCGTTCGACCAGCGACTCCGCCTCCCGGCGGGCCTTGGCCAGCAGCTCCTCGCGGTCCCGGACCACCCATCGGGCCTGCTTGACCTCCTCCGGGAGGGCCTCGCGCATGCCGGCCACCATCTCGAGCATCTCGTCGCGGTTCAGCAGGGCCGAGGACGACAGCGGCATGGATTTCGCGTCGCGGACCATGTCCTCCAGTTGCTGGATCCGTGCTGCGAGGTCCATAGCCCTACCTTCCCTCCCGCCACTTGTCGGCCATGCGCTCCGCGACCACCGGGGGGACGAGTCCCGCCACGTCCCCGCCCAGTCGGGCGATGTCCTTCACCAGCGACGAGGACAGGTAGGACCACACCGGGTTCGTGGGCATGAACAGGGTCTCCACATCCGCCATCCGGAAGTTCATCTGCGCCATCTGCAGCTCGTAGTCGAAGTCGCTCACTGCTCGGAGGCCCTTCACGATGACCGAGGCCCCCTGCTGGCGGGCGAACTCCACCAGGAGTCCCGAGAACGACGCGACCTCGACGCCCGGGAACGACGAGGTGGCCTCCTTGAGCAGGCTGACGCGATCCTCCACGGAGAACAGCGGCGCCTTGGAGGGGTTCTGGAGCACGCCCACCACCAGACGGTCGAACAGGCGGCTGGCGCGCTCGATGATGTCCAGATGTCCGTTCGTCACGGGGTCGAATGTCCCCGGACACAAGGCCACAAGGCCCATCAGACCTCCCGATACAGGACGACGAGGCTGTCGCCGTATTCCAGCTGCCTCGCGATCGCAAAGTGTACCGGAATGACAACGTTGGAAGACTTCCGGGGCCTGGTCAGGGCCACCGTCCACCCTGGTGAGAGGCCCTTTTCGCCCAGCAGGGCGAGCTGCCGCTCGATCCGCTCGACCGGCGTGTCGTAGGGAGGGTCGAGGAGCGCCACCCGGGCGGTTCGTCCGGGTTCGAGGAGGAATCTCCCGACCTCGGCACGGCGAACCTCGGCCGCCGGGCCCGCCAGGTGGGTCCGCTCCAGGTTCGCCCGGATGGTCCGCACCGCCCCCGGGCTGCGGTCCACGAACGTGGCGTGGGCGGCGCCCCGGGACAGGGCCTCGATCCCCACCGCCCCGGTTCCCGCGTACAGGTCGAACACGACGGCGTCGACCACGGCCGCCCCCAGGCTCGAGAACAACCCCTCCCGGGCCCGGTCGGACAGCGGTCGGGTCCCCTCCGGCACCGGCGCCAGCCGCGTCCCCTTCGCCGCCCCGGCGATGACCCTCACGAGTGGAACAGCCAGTCGATGGAGTCCGCGAAGCGGGCCTGGAGCTCGGCCAGGAGCTCGGGGTGCTCCGCGAGCTCGGGGTCCCGTTCGATCAGGGCGAACGCCCTGGCCCGGGCCCGCCTCACCAGTTCGATGTCGTGGGACAGGCGGGCCAGCTTGAGGTCCGGCATCCCGGCCTGCCGGATGTCGAACAGGGTCCCCTCCCCCCGAAGGCGGAGGTCCTCGTCGGCCAGGGCGAAGCCGTCGGTCGTCCCGGCCAGGGCCCGGAGCCGGAACCTGGCCTCCTCGTTGTCCGGCCCGCTCTCGTCGAACAGGAAGCAGTACGAGCTGTGGGAGCCCCGGCCGATCCGGCCCCGGAGCTGGTGGAGCTGGGCCAGGCCGAACCGCTCCGCGTTCTCCACCAGCATCACGGTGGCGTTCGGGACGTCGACCCCGACCTCGATCACGGTCGTGGAGATGAGGAGGTGGGTCCGGCCCGCCCGGAACTCCTCCATCCGGCGGTCCTTCTCGACGGGACGCATCCGGCCGTGCAGGACCTCCACCCGGAGGTCCGGGAACACCTCGGTGGCCAGGCGCTCGGCCTCCTGCTCGGCCGCCTTCACCTGGAGGCGGTTGTCCTCGTCGATCGCCGCGCACACCACGAAGGCCTGCCGGCCGGCCGTCACCTCGCGTCGAACCACGTCGTACGCGGCCGCGCGCTCCAGCTCCGTTCGGACCACCTTCGTCTCGATGGGCTGGCGTCCCGCGGGGAGCTCGTCGAGGACCGCGACGTCGAGGTCGCCGTAGTACGTGAGGGCCAGCGTCCGCGGGATCGGCGTGGCCGTCATGACCATGACATCCGGCGCGGCGCCCTTGCCCTTGAGGGCCATGCGCTGGTGGACGCCGAACCGGTGTTGCTCGTCCACCACGGCCAGCGAGAGGTCGTGGAAGGCCACTCCCTCCTGGACCAGGGCGTGGGTCCCCACCACCAGGTCGACCTCGCCGGAGGCTACGGCCTCCCGGACCCGTTCGCGCTCCCGGCCGGTGACGGCGGCGGTCAGGAGGGCGAAGGTGACGCCCCCCTCGCCCCCGGCCGGATCCGGCGCGGGCTCCCCGGCGGCCTCGGCGGGTTCGACGACTCCGTCGAGCAGCGACCCTTGCCCGCGGACCTGCGCGGCGGCCTTCGCCCGGGCCGGCTCGGGGGCGCTGAGCGGTCGCCCGCCCATCGGCGCCAGGAGCTCGGCCACCTTCCGGTGGTGCTGGGCCGCCAGGACCTCGGTGGGGGCCATGATGGCGGCCTGGTGCCCGGAGTCGACGGCGATCATCGCCGCGGCCAGCGCCACGACGGTCTTGCCGCTCCCCACGTCGCCCTGCAGGAGCAGGTTCATGGGGTGGGGCACGGCCATTGACCGGGCCACCGCGTCGATCGCGCCGCGCTGCCCGTCGGTCAGCTGGAACGGGAGCGAGGCTACGAACCGCTCGACGAGCGGTCCGTCCGTCCGGTGGGCCACGCCATGCTCCTGCCGGCTCACGCGATGCTTGCGGAAGGCCACCCCCAGCTCCAGCGTGAACAGCTCGTCGAACTTCAGCCGCTCCTCGGCCCGGCGGCGCTCGAGGTCCGTCTCCGGGAAGTGGATGTGGCGCAGGGCCCAGTCGTAGGAGGGAAGCTCCTCCACCTCCACGACGTCCCTGGGCATCGGGTCCTCGATCCGCGGGATCTGCTCCAGGGCCCGGTACACCAGTTCCCTGATCGTCTTGGAACTGACGCCCTCGGTGGCCCGGTGGATCGGGATGATCCGCCCGGTGTGGAGCTGCTCCTTGTCCCCGCGGAGCACGTCGACCTCGGGCCGGCTCATCTGCCACCGCCCGCGGTACTGGGTCGGTATGCCGGAGACCGCCACCTCCATCCCCTCGCGGTACTGGCGCTCGGCCCACGGCTGGTTGAAGAACGTCAGATCGAGCGTCCCGCTCCGGTCGTACAGCGTCACCGTCACTATCCTCATCCGCCGGTTCTTGGCGTATCGCGCGGTGACCCGCCGGACGTCGGCGACGATCGTCGCCTCGACCCCGGCCCGGAGGTCGCGGATCCGTGTCGCGTTCGAACGGTCGATGTGGCTGCGCGCGTAGTGATGCAGCAGACCCCGGACCGTGGTGATCCCGAGGCCGTCCGCGAGGGCCTTGTAGGCGAACGGGCCCTTGTTGTCCTTGGACCCCATCTGACGCACGGCGATGCTGGCGTCGATCGCCCGGACGGGGTCGTCCAGCGACAGGCTCACGACACGAAGGTTCTCATGCCGGACCGACACGGCCGCGGACCTACTCCAGCCCGAACACGAACGGCGATCCGGGCTGGCCGCCGCGGTGGAGGTCGACCTGCACGCCGGGGAGGGCCTCGGCCAGGGCCTCCTCGAGCCGGACCGTGTCGTCTTCGGTGGCGTCCGACCCAGCGATCACCGTGAGGATCTCGTGGGCGGGCTCGCGCATCGTTCGCAGGACGGCGACCGCGACGTCCACCGGGTCCGAACCGATCGCCGTCACCTCGCCGTCCATGAGGCCCAGCCAGTCCCCCGGCCGGACACTCCCCGCGGGGGTGGACGCGTCGCGAACGGCACCCGCCACCCCTCCGTGGGATACGGCCGCCGAGACTTCGCCCATCATCGCCGCGATCTCGCCGGCCGGCTCCATCGGGTGGAAGGCGGTCGCCGCCGAGAGCCCCTGCGGCACGGAGCGGGTCGGCACCACGCGGACGTCCTTCGCGCTCTGGCCCGCCGCGCGCTCCGCGGCGGGGACCACGTCCGGGTGGTTCGGCAGGAGCACCACCGCAGGGGCCGGCGCAGCATCGACGGCGTCGACGAGGACACGCACGGAGGGAATGTTCCCCGGGCCTCCGCGGACCACCACGGCGCCGAGCGAGCCGAACAGCGCGATCAGCCCGTCCCCGTCCGCCACCGCCACCAGCGCCGAGACCTGGTGCTCGTCCGCGCGCACCGCCCGGGCCTGGCCCGCCACGCAGCGCTCGGCCACCTGCTCCTCGAGGTCCACGATCCGGACGTCCTCGGCCCGACCGGCGTCCGCCGCCGCCTCCACGGCCGGCCCCGGCTCGTTCGTGTGGACGTGGACCCTGTACAGGCCGCCGCCGCCCACCACGACGACCGAGTCGCCCAGTTCCCCGAGCCGTGCCGACAGCGCAGGAACAAGCGCGTCGTCGCAGTGCAGGAGGTACATGACCTCGAACCTGAACGCAAGCCGTTGCCCCCCGGGCTCCGCCGGCGCACGTCCCACCGGCCCCCGCGGTCCAACCTCGACGGTCATCGAGTGGCCCCCCAGCACCGAGGCCAGCGCGTCGAACAGCAGGAGGATCCCCCGGCCCCCCGCATCCACGACGCCCGCCACCCGCAGCTCGGGGAGCGTCTCGCGGGTCCGCTCCAGGGACTCCCTCGCGCCATCGAGCGCCGCCGCGGCCACGGCCGCCGGGTCCGCGCCGATCGCCGCGGCCCGTTCGGCGGTGTCCGCGGCGTCGGCCAGGACCGTGAGGACCGTCCCCTCCGCCGGCCGGGCGACGGCTCGCCGGGCCTCCGCCGCCGCGTGCTGCAGCGCCCCGGCCAGCGCGTCACCCGGGGCAGGGTCCGGGGGCTGCGGGTCGCTCCACCGGTCCACCAGGGCCCGGAGGACCTGCGCCAGGATGACCCCCGAGTTCCCGCGCGCACCCATGAGCGACGCGTGGCCGACCGCCTCCGCGAACGCGACTTGATCGTGGTCGGGCAGCCGGTCGATCGCCTCGAGCACGGCCCGCTGCGTGAGGAGCATGTTCGTGCCGGTGTCCCCGTCGGGGACGGGGTACACGTTCAACGAGTTCAGCTCGTCCCGGTGGGCCTCGAGCGCCGCGCCGAAGCGTCCCAGCACCTCCCGGAGCATGGCGACCTCCACGGCGTCCATCGCGGTGCATCCTGCCATCCGCTCCGATGCCCTGCCCCTTCGCCTGACCCGCGACGCTCGTAGCACTCGTAGCATGGGACGGCGGTGATGTCGGCTCGGCGTTCCCGGTTGCTCATCCTCGCGGCGGCCATCTCGTTCGCGGCCGCCGCGTGCACCTCGAGCGATGGCCCCGGTCCCTCCCAGCCGCCGGGCCAGAGCATCGTGCTGCCCTCGCCCGGCGCGGTGAACGCGACCGAGACGCCGCTCCTGCCCACCGACCGGTTCGAGCTGCCGTCGTTCACGCCGGATTCGTTCCAGGAATTGCTGTCCCAGCTGAAGGGGACGCCGGTCGTCGTGAACTTCTGGGCCTCGTGGTGCGGGCCCTGCCGGGTGGAGGGACCCCACCTCCAAGAGGTGTCGCGCCAGTTCGGGACCAGGGTCCAGTTCCTGGGCGTGGACATCGAGGACACGCGTCCCGAGGCCCGGGTGTCCATCCGGGACTACGGATGGTCCTACCCCAGCGTGTTCGACGCGGGCGGCGACATCAAGCGGTCGTTCGGGTTCCTGGGCCAGCCCGTGACCATGTTCCTGGACCGCGACGGCGACCGCGTCCAGGTGGAGAACGGCGGGAACCTCGTCCCGTACTTTGCGGGGCCCATACCGCTCGACACGCTCGAATCGATGGTCCGGCGCCTGACCGGGCCATGACTTCCCGGAGCGCGAGGCTTCAGAACGGTTGCCGGCCGGTCACTCAGACTGACCGAACCTCTTGATCTCCTCCAGCTCCTCCGGCGAGAGCTCACGCGGGACCTGACCGCTCGAGACTTTCTCGCTCTGCACGTGGTGACGGATGTCGTCGACCACCTCCGGGTTCGCCAGCGTGGTCACGTCTCCCACGTCGGTGAAGTTCGAGATCCCCGCGATGACCCTGCGCATGATCTTGCCCGACCGAGTCTTGGGCATGTCCGAGACCATCCAGACGTTCTTCGGTCGGGCGATCTTGCCGATCTCGGTCTCGATGGCCTTGGAGACCTTCTCCTGGATCTCCGGGCTCGGGGAGATCCCCGGCTTCAGCGCCACGTACATCTCCACCGCCCGGCCGCGGAGCTCGTCAATCACCGGAACCGCCGCGGCCTCCGCGATCTCGTCGACGGTGATGGTCGCGGACTCGAGCTCCTTGGTCCCCAACCGGTGCCCGGCGACGTTGATCACGTCGTCGACCCGGCCGAGGATCCGGAAGTAGCCGTCCGCCGCCTGGACCGCCCCGTCGCCGGCGAAGTAGGGCCAGTCGTGCCAGTCCTTGCTCTCGGGCTCGCGATTGTACTTCGCGTAATAGGTCTCCACGAAGCGTTCCGGCTGGCCCCAGATGGTCTCGAAGATCCCCGGCCACGGGTTGCGGATGCAGATGTTGCCTGCCCGGCCGCTCCCGGCCGGCACCTCCTCGCCGAACTCGTCGTAGATCACGGGGAACACGCCCAGGACCCCGGGGCCACAGCTGCCGGGCTTCATCGGCTGGAGCGCGGGGAGGGTGCTGCCCAGGAAGCCGCCGTTCTCGGTCTGCCACCAGGTGTCGACGATGACGGCCTCGCCCTTGCCCACCTCGTCGTGGTACCAGCGCCAGACGTCCGGCTCGATGGGCTCGCCGACCGTCGTCATGTGCTTGAAGTGGTAGTCGTACTTCTTCGGCTCCTCCGGTCCGAGCTTGCGCAGCATGCGGATGGTGGTCGGGGCGGTGTGGAAGATGTTCACCCCCAGGCGCTCGGCGATTCGCCAGGGCCGGCCGGCGTCCGGATACGTGGGCACGCCCTCGTACATCACGCTCGTCGTCCCGAGCGAGAGCGGGCCGTACACGATGTAGGAGTGGCCGGTGATCCATCCGATGTCCGCGAAGCACCAGTACGTGTCCTCGGGATGGATGTCCTGGTAGTACCTCGACGTGCCGGTGACGTAGGCCAGGTATCCGCCGGTGCTGTGCTGAGCCCCCTTCGGTTGGCCGGTGGTGCCGCTCGTGTACATCAGGAACAACGGCGCCTCCGCGGGCATCGAGACGGGCTCGACGACCTGTCCCCCGTAATCCTTCAGCAGCTCGTCGACGAAGAAGTCCCGTCCCTCGACCATGGGGCTCTTCGATTCGTACCGGCCGGGGTGGCGTCGCCACACCAGGACCTTCTCGATCTCCTGGCCTTCCTTCCGGGCGGTCTCGATGGCCTCGTCCGCCTTGACCTTGTGGTCGAGGAGCTCGCCGTTGCGGTAGTAGGCGTCCATCGTCACGAGGATGTGGCTCTGCGAGTCCGCGATGCGGTGGCCGCACGCCGCGCCGCTGAAGCCGCCGAACACCTCGGAGTGGACCACGCCCATCCGGGCGCAGGCGAGCATCGAGACCGGCAGCTCCGGGACCATGGGCAGGTGGAAGGTGATGCGGTCACCGGTCTGGACCCCGGCGAAGTCCCGGAGGAGCGCCGCGAACTCGTTGACCCTGGTGTGGAGGTCCCGGTACGTGATCCTCTGGGTCTCCTGGTCCTCCGGCTCGGGCACGCAGATCAGGGCCGCCTGGTCGCCGCGGGCCTCCAGGTGACGGTCCACGCAGTTGTAGGACGCGTTGAGCCGGCCGCCGACGAACCACTTCCAGAACGGCGCATCGCTGGTGTCGAGCACGGTGTCCCACCGCTTGTCCCACTCCAGCATGTCCGCGTACTCGATGAAGCAGTCCGGGAAATGCTCCTCGCTGAACCGCTCGAAGATGGCCGGGTCGTTGGCGTTTGCCTGCGCGATGAACTTCTCGGGAGGCTCGTAGTACTCCTCCTCCCGCCAGTGGACGGCGATCTGTGCTTCGGAGATCGGGGCCTCATACGCCTCATCTGCTTCTGCCACTCGATCCACCTCCTCCGAGGACCCACCAGCCAGGCTCGGCGCCGTGGACTCCGCGGGCCTGAAGCCCGCGAGCGCGGCTGACCCGGCCGGTGGGTGACGGTCGTACTTCGAGAAACACGCTGTCGATCGGTGCGCCCGGTGGTCGTTTCCTGTCCGCGATCCTCCTCGTGCAGAACGTCTCTTCGGTACGGCCCCGGCGTCGAGACGCCCGGGCCGACGATTCCTACCGGACCTGGCTGGCCGGCCTCCAGAACGGCTTGCCCACCGGGAGCACCGGCCGCGCGGCCATTCCGTTGATGACCCCCGCGGCCGAGGCGTACCACGCCACGATGGCCGTGATGATCCCCACCCATCCGCCGAGCTTGATGACCCCCTCGGATCCGCTGAAGAAGCCGATCCACAGGATCACCTCGGTCGCCTCCAGCGTCAGGAACACCATGAACACCGCGCCGTTCACCGTGGCGCTCCAGAGGAGCATGTACGTGTTGAAGATCGAGAACGCGAGCAGGATCCAGCCCAGATCGCTCTCGACCTGTGCACTCGCCGTCGCGCCCGAGATGTGCGGCGCCACCAGCAGGGCCCACAGGCCGAGCCCGATCCAGAAGCCTCCGTACGTCGAGAACGCCGTCGCCCCGAACACGTTGCGATTCCGGAACTCCCACATCCCGGCCAGCAACTGGGCCAGGCCACCATAGGCGAACGCGAATCCCAGCCAAGCATCCGGCCCGTCGGTGAGCTTCGCGTTCGACGCGCTGAGGAGGAAGGTGGTGAGCGCGAATGCCGCCAGGCCGAGCGGCGCGGGGTCCGCCACCGATGGAACGACGACCTCCGTCTTGTGAGCGACCGTTTCAACCGCCATTCCCAGCTCCCTTGACTCGTGCCCCGTCTGCGCGGAGCTTGTCCCCTCAAGCAGCCGGCTTCGCCCGGCCCCGGCTAGGGAGGGTGAGCGCTGTGGGCCGACGCGATCGGACCTGGAGACCTGCTGGCATGTTGTAAGGGACGATTCGCGAGCAAGGGCTGGCCGCCGGCAGGGGGCCGGCAACGCGCGCGCACGACCACCGTCATGACCGGATCATTCGCTCCTCGCCTGCCGCCCTGGAGGACGATCGTTCCGCGGATCATGCTACTCCGATGCGTCCGAGCGCGCGTTTCTCCCGAAAGCCCGGCTCGTTCGGCGCTTGTCTGAATTCGGAGGGCTTCGCCCCCACCCCCCTACCATCTGGCAGCGGGGGTGGGGCGTGCAGGTCGCGTAGCCTGCCTCGGTGGACGCCGGGCAGATCCTCATCGTAGCTGCGGTGGGGCTCGTTGCGGGGGCCGTCAACTCGGTGGCCGGCGGCGGGACGCTCATCACGTACCCGGCACTGGTGTTCGTGGGGCTCAACCCCGTGGTGGCGAACGCGACGAGCACGCTTGCCCTGTGGCCGGGGTACGTGTCCGCGACCGTGGGGTTCCGCCGCGAGCTGTCCGGGACCCGGCGGTTGCTGCTGGCGCTGGCCCTGCCGTCGCTCTCCGGGGGGGTCCTGGGCGCGGTCCTGCTCCTGCGGACGCCGACGCACACGTTCGAGCTGCTGGCGCCGGTCCTGATCCTGTTCGCGGCGGTCCTGCTCCTGGTCCAGGACCGCGCGCCGCCGTCGGCCCACCACGCCCGCCTGACCGCCGCCGCGTGGACGGGCCTGCTCGCGTGGCAGCTCGGGGCCGCGGTGTACGGCGGGTACTTCGGGGCCGGTCTGGGGTTCGTGCTGCTGGCCGGCTACGGGCTGCTCGGGACGCGGGACTTCCTGCGGTCGAGCGGCCTCAAGAACGCAACCACCGTGCTCATCAACGGCATTGCGCTCGTGTACTTCGTGGCGAAGGGCGCCGTGGTGTGGGCCGACGGCCTGGCCATGGCGGTGGGGGCGATCGTGGGCGGTTACGGCGGAGCCACGCTGGCCCGGCGGGTCGGCGCGGAGAGGATCCGGCGGGCCGTCGTGATCCTGGGTTTCGCCATGGCTGTCGCGTTGCTGGTCCGGGCCCTCACCTGACCGGGGCGCGCGAGGCGTCTGCTACCCTTTCCTGCGCCATGTCTGCGAAGTGCGACGTCTGCGGGAAGATCCCGTTCTTCGGGATGCAGGTCTCCCACTCCCACCGCCGGTCTCCCCGCCGGTGGAACCCGAACGTGCAGCGGGTCCGGGCCCTGGTGAACGGCAGCCCGAAGCGCCTCAACGTGTGCGCCAAGTGCCTGAAGGCCGGCAAGGTCCAGCGCGCCCTGTAGGCCCGGTCCGGCGCGTCATTCCTCCTCGAACGTCCTCCGCTCCGTGCGTCCCACCTCCCGCGGGGGGTTGACCCGCTCCATGGAGGCCGTCGTCCTCTGCGGGATCCAGGGCAGCGGCAAGACCACGTACTACCAGCAGCGGTTCGCCTCGACGCACGTCCGGATCAGCCTCGACATGCTGAGGGGTTCCACGACGTGTTCCGGGTCCGGATCGGCCCGGACGGAGGGTTCGAGGTGGACCTGGCACCGACCGGCGGGTGACGGGAGGTCGTGGCGGTCAGCGCGGGCCGGCCCCGGCGGGGCCCGCCCACAGCGGGTTCACCGGGCCGATGCCGTGGCCGATCGCGAGCGCGTGCCGGATGGCCTCGGTGACGAATGCCTTGCCCGCCCGGACCGCGACGTCGAGCGCGTCGCCGTGGGCCAGGCGGGCGGCGATGGCCGCCGACAGCACGCAGCCGGTCCCGTGTGTGTTCGGTGTGTCGATCCGCTCGCCCTCCAGCCACTCCCTGTCGCCCTCCCGGGACGCGAACAGGTCCGCGGCCTCGTCGCCCTCCAGGTGACCTCCCTTCACCAGCACCGCACGGGCTCCCAGCTCGAGGATGGCTCCGGCGGCGCGCTCCATGTCCCTCCTCGTCCGGACGGCGGGGAGGCTGGCCAGGCCCGCCGCCTCGGGAAGGTTCGGCGTGACCAGCGTTGCCTGCGGGACGATGCTCCTGCGTAGGGATGCAACTGCATCCTCTTGCAGCAGCATGAAGCCGTGCTTGGAGACGAACACCGGATCGACCACCAACCTGGCGATCCCGGTCTCCCGGATCGCCGACGCGACGCTCTCCGCGATGGCCGCCGACGCCAGCATCCCGGTCTTCGCCGCGTCCACCCCGATGTCGGTGGCCACCACGCGGATCTGGTCACCCACCGTCTGGGGAGACAGCTCCTGGTATCCGGTCACGCCGGTGGTGTTCTGCACGGTCACGGCCGTGATGGCGGTCATGCCGAACACCCCCAGCGCGGCGAAGGTCTTGAGGTCGGCCTGGATCCCCGCTCCCCCGCCCGAGTCGCTCCCGGCGATGGACAGGGCTTTCGGACTCCGTTCGTCGATCCCACCCCGGGCGGGACCGGGGGCCGGTTCAGCGGCGGGTGCGGTCAAGGTGGTCCCATCCTCGGGGATCCAGGGGGCGCTCCGTGCCGTCCGGTTCCACGGCGGTGAGGCCGGCGCGCTCCACTATCTCCCCGATGTCCGTGAGGGCGACCCCGAATCGTTCGTCGAGCGTCAGGCGGGCCGGCTCGACCTCCGACGGGGGCATGGTCGCCACCAGCTCGTAGTCCTCGCCACCGCCCAGCGCGAGGTCCAGCGGGAGCCCGGCCGACGGCAGCACCCCGGACAGCGCGTCCAGCCCGGGCGCCACCGGGATCCCGTCCAGCCGGACCCGCGCCCCCACGCCCGACGCGCCGCACAGGCGCGACAGGTCCAGGGCCAGGCCGTCCGACACGTCGATCATGGCCGTGGCCCCGTGCTCCGCGAGGGTCCGCCCCTCCCCCACCCGGGCCACGGGTCGCAGGTGCGCCGCCACCAGCGCCCGTCCCCACTTCGAGACCAGCGCGCCGCTCACCTCCCCGGGCCGGGCCCGGGCCAGGGCCAGCCCGCCCGCCGAGGCTCCCAGCGAGCCGGTCACCACCACACGGTCGCCGGGCATGGCGCCGCTCCGGGTGACGAAGCGCCCCGGCGCCACCTCGCCCACCACGGCCACCGAGACCACCGCGACCGGCCCGGACGACAGGTCGCCGCCCACCACCGACAGCGCGTACTCGTCGCCCGCCGAGCGCATGCCGCTCTCGAGCTCCACCACCCACGCCGGGTCCTCGTCCGCCCGGATGGCCACCGACACCAACGCATACCGGGGGCTCGCGGCCATCGCCGCCACGTCGGAGACGTTCACCGCGATGGACTTCGCGCCGAGATCGCGGGCCGAGATGAACGAGCGATCGAAGTGCACGCCCTCCACCAGGACGTCGGCCGTGAGGACCCACTGGCCGGACCCCCCTTCCACCACCGCGGCGTCGTCGCCGATCCCCCACACCACGCCGGGCTGGTCGCCGGACAGCACCTTGCGCAGGGCGGCGACGAGCTCGTCCTCCGACCCGGGCCGCTCGCCGCGCTCCGTCCGCTTCACGATAATGAGCGTATCCGAGGACAGGAGACGAACCGGCATGTCGGTCATGAACACCATCGAGCTGGAGGGCGTCTCCGACGCCAGCTGGGGCGACGCGGCCCGCGAGGCCCTCCGGGAGGCGGCCCGGACCATCCGGGGGATCAACCGGCTGGAGGTCCTGGGGACCTCGACGACGGTGGAGGGCGGACGGGTCACCGAGTACCGGACCCAGGTTCGCCTGTACTTCACGGTCGAGGGCACGTAGTCCCGCAGGCAGGGGGTCTTCCGCCGGCCGCCGCCGGGGATGCCCGGCTGGGACGCCGGGTAGAATGCCGATCCCGCGTCGTCCGGCGTACCGCCCGGATGTGCCTCGACCACGACAGGAGAGACGGCCGTGTCCACCGAGATCGAAGCGAAGCGGATCCACGACAACCCCTCGCCCGACGAGCTCAGGGCGTTCACCGAGGAGATGCCCCAGGCCCGGCTCACGGGGTTCGGCAACGTGAACGTCCAGACGAAGGCCACGTCGCGTTCCGCAGGGAGCACGTTCGTGGTGGGCGAGAAGGGGTCGTCGTCGGGCAAGACCATCACCCGGGAGGAGTTCGACCGCATCGCGAAGCTCCAGGACGACTACATCCGCGGCCGGGAGATGGTCGTCGTGGACGGATCCATCGGCAACGACGACGAGTTCCGGGTCCCGGCCCGCCTGACGATCGAGCGGGCCAACGCGAACATCGCCGGCATGCAGCAGAAGCTGTACTTCCACGGCGCCCCCAGCGAGCCCCAGGTGGAGGTGATCTACACACCGAACCTGTCCATCCCCGGGTACCCCGACGACCGGATCATCGCGGTGGATCTCGACAACGGCGTCACCCGCATCCTCAACTCCGACTACTTCGGCGAGTCGAAGAAGGGCGGCCTGCGGATGTGGAACACGATCGTCTACGACCGCAGCGGCCTGGCGTTGCACGCGGGCTGCAAGGTCATCCCCACCTCGGCGGGCGAGAAGGTGTTCCTGATCATCGGGCTGTCCGGGACCGGGAAGACCACCACCACGTTCACCACCCAGAACGAGTCGCTGCCGGTGCAGGACGACTTCGTCGCGCTGATGCCCGGCGGCAAGGTGTACGGCAGCGAGAACGGGTGCTTCGCCAAGACGTTCTCGCTCGACCCCGAGTTCGAGCCGAACATCTACAACGCCGTCGTGAAGGAGACCTCGTACCTGGAGAACGTCTACCAGGACGAAGCGGGCGTCGTGAACTTCTTCGAGACCTCGTACACGAAGAACGGCCGGGCGGTGTTCGGCATGGACGACCTGGGGCGGTTCCGCGACGCCCGCGACGTCGGCCTGGTGGACTACCTCCTGATCCTGAACTGGAACGAGAGCATCATCCCGGCCGTGGCCCGGCTGTCCCAGGCGCAGGCCGCGGCGTACTTCATGCTCGGCGAGACCACCGGGACGAGCGCCGGCGGCAAGGCCGAGGAGGGGAAGTTCCTCCGGGTCCCCGGGACCAACCCGTTCTTCCCCCTCCCCCACGGCCTCCAGGGGAACCGGTTCCTGGAGCTCCTGGACTCCCACCCCCTCGAGGTGTTCCTGATGAACACCGGCCGGGTCGGGGGCCGCGAGGACGACGACCGTTCGAAGAAGGTGAAGATCCCCCACTCCTCCGCCGTCGTGCGGTCCATCGCGGAGTCGTCCATCAAGTGGACCGACGCGCCGGAGTTCGGCTACGAGGTGGCCGAGGACGTGCCGGGCATCGACGACATCGAGCTGCTCCAGCCGTGGCGGGTGTACGAACGGCAGGGCCGGACCCAGGAGTACGGCGACGCCGTGGAGCGCCTCACCGCCGAGCGCCGGGCCCGCCTCGCCGAGTTCACCCAGCTGTCCGACGAGATCAAGCGCGCCGTCGGGTAGCGGCTGCTCCGCTCTCGCCGTCAGCGGTCGTCGGAACGGGCCCCGCGGCTCAGCATGTAGGCCCCCACGAACTGCAGGACGGCCAGGCCCAGCGGGACCATGATGTACCAGCGGTGCCGGGCGAATCGGCGGGCGAACTGGGCCCCCTCGCCCGGCGTGAGGGCCGAGATCAAGAAGATCCCCGCCACCGCGAACCACAGGCCGATGCGCCCGGTGAGGTACGTCGCGTACAGCGCCTGGTCGCGAGGGGACCGGCTGTCCAGGGGACGGCGGAGCCAGTAGGCCAGCGAACGGATCCCGAGCGCGGCGAGGACCCCGGCGGCCGCATATTCGGCGATCCGGATCCCGGTCACGGGGGCCCGCTCCGCGCCCGGGGGGATCCCGGCCTCACCGGCCGGCCGCCTCGGCGAGGATCGCGACGACCTCGTCGTCCTGCACCTGGTCGAAGTCCCGGTACCACTGGCCCACGGCGAAGAACGGCTCGGGGAGCGAGAGCGTGACGAACCGGTCGGCCTCCCGGCGCATGGTCGCCTCGGCCTGCCGCGGTGCGACCGGCACGGCCAGCACCACCTCGCGCGCCCCGGCCGCGCGGGCCCACCGGACGGCCGCCACCGCGGTCCCACCGGTGGCGATGCCGTCGTCCACCGCGATGGCCACCCGCTCCCGCACGTCGACGGGATCCCGGCCGATCCGGTACGCGGCCTCCCGGCGGGCGATCTCGCGTTCCTGGGCCTCGATCTCGGCGTCCAGGTAGTCGTCGGTGACGCCCAGGTCCCGGATCAGGCGATCGTCGAGCACGCGGACTCCCGGTGCGATCGCGCCGAGGCCGAGCTCCGGGTTGCCCGGCGCGCCGACCTTCCGCGGGACCACGACGTCGAGGGGCGCCCCCAGCGCCCGGGCCACCTCCGCCGCCACCACCACCCCTCCCCGGGGGATCCCCAGCACCACGGCGTCCGGCCCGAACCCCTCCGAGGCCAGGGCCCTGCCCAGCTCTCGGCCGGCCTCCCGCCGGTCGCCGAACATGGGCCCGCCCCGGAATCGCATCGCCCCGAATTATGGCCGCTGACGCCCCGGGCGGACCCGAGCCCGGTGCCGTTCGGACCGGGGACACAGGGCCGGACGGACGTTTGCGGCGCTCCCGGGCGGCGGCTAGGATGCGCCCACCGAGGCGGGTGTCCCCGCCCGACCGAGGACGGAGGTGTCAGCGTGGTTCAGGCGTACATCCTCATCCAGACCGAGGTGGGCAAGGCCGCCCAGGTGGCCAAGGAGGTCGCCGCGATCAAGGGCGTGACCTCCGCCGAGGACGTCACCGGGCCCTACGACGTGATCGTTCGGGCCGAGGCCCGCAACGTCGACGACCTCGGGAAGCTGGTCGTGGCCAAGATCCAGGCCGTGGAGGGCATCACCCGGACGCTCACCTGTCCGGTCGTCCACCTGTAGCCCTCCGGGGCGGATCACCGAGCCCCGCGATCTGCTGCCCGCCTGCTCCGGGTTCCCGCCGAGTTGCGGTGATGGACCTCGGGTTGCTCGCCGGGTACGATCCACTCCCGGATGTCCCCGTTCCCCGCCTCCCCCCGCGCGAGATGAGCACGACCCGGACCCGAGCCAGGGCCTCGCGCTCCCCCGCTCGCCACGCCACCGCCCGCCCCGGGGCATCGACGTCCCGAAGCCGAAGATCCCGCTCGGCGCGTCGCCGGGCCCCCCGGCGCCGGGTGTTTCGCCTCGTCGTGTTGGGGGCCGTCGGGGCGGTCGTCGTGACCATCGCCGCCCGCAGCCACACCCCGGTCGCCCGCACCGCACCGGCCGCCACGGAGCCCGCGGCCACGGTGGAGCGTGCCGGAGCCGGCGAGGGGCCGGCGACCCGGATCGCCCGCGACCCCGGTGCCGAACGAGCCGCCGTCGACCGGTTCCTCCAGGCCGGCTCGCCGATCTACTGCGGCGGCTCGGCCAAGCCCATGGTGGCGCTGACGTTCGACGACGGTCCGGGGCCCTACACCCGGCGGACCCTGGCCGTGCTGCGGAGCCACGGCGCCAGGGCCACGTTCTTCCTGGTGGCCAAGGAGATCGACGGGTGGCCGGCGCTGAAGGATGTCCCGAAGGAGGAGGCCCGCGACCACGCCATCGGCGACCACACGTACGACCACATCGGCGTCACGGACCTGTCGCCGGCGGATCTGGACCACCAGCTCGGCGACTCCCTGTCCGTGATCGAGGGCGCCGCGGGGGTGCCGGTCCGGCTGTTCCGCCCGCCCTACGGCCGCCACGACGCGGCCTCCGACGCGGCCGCCCGGTCCGACGGCATGCTCGAGGTCCTGTGGAGCCTGGACACCGAGGACTCCATGGGGGCCACCGCGGACCAGATCGTGCGGACCATCCGCGACGACGTCCGCCCCGGCTCGATCGTCCTGTTGCACGAGAACCGGGGGACGACCCGTTCGGCGCTCCCCCGGATCCTGTCGGTGCTCCAGTCGAAGGGCCTCCAGCCGGTCACGGTCCCCGAGCTCCTCGCCCACGACCCCCCCACGGCGTCCCAGCTCGCCTCGGGCAGCTGCGGGTAGCGAACCCGCGCCGGCGTCGCTACCGGGTGGCCCGCTTGGCCTCGCGGTCGTGGCGTTCGACGGCCAGCTCCACCAGCCGGTCCACCAGCTCGGCGTAGGCCACGCCCGAGGCCTCCCACAGCTTGGGGTACATCGAGACCTCGGTGAAGCCGGGGATCGTGTTGATCTCGTTCAGGATCAGCTCGTCGGGGTCGCGGAGGAAGAAGTCCACCCGGGCCATGCCCTCGCAGTCGATGGCTCGGAACGCCGCGACGGCCAACCGCTGGACCTCCTCGGCCACCGGCTTCGACAGGTCCGCCGGGATCACCAGCCTGGTGGCCTCGTCCAGGTACTTCGCCGCGTAGTCATAGAACTCGCCGGAGGGGAGGATCTCGCCGGCGACGGACGCCACGGGGTCGTCGTTGCCGAGCACCCCGCACTCGATCTCGCGGGCCCCCTCCACGGAGCGCTCCAGGAGCGCCTTCGGCCCGAACCGGAACGCCTCCTCCAGCGCCGGCCGGAGATCCTCGGGCCGCTTCACCTTCGCGATCCCGACCGAGGAACCGAGGGCGGCCGGCTTCGCGAACAGCGGAAAGCCCAGGTGGGCGGCCTTGGCCTCCACGTCCTCGGGGTCGTCCTCCCAGTCGCGTTCGGGGACCACGACGTGGGGGACGACGGGGATGCCGTTCGCGGCGAGGACCACCTTCTGGAGGGCCTTGTCCATGCCGAGCGCCGACGCCAGCACCCCGGCCCCGACGTACGGGATGCCGGCCAGCTCGAGCATGCCCTGGATGGTCCCGTCCTCGCCGAACGGGCCGTGCAGGAGCGGGAACACCACGTCCACCGGCTCCCGGGACCCGTCGGCGCCCACGAGCGCGGTCTCGCCGGCCCCCGCGGTCCGGTCGAGCTCCACGGCCGTCCCGGCACCGTCCTCGACCCCCGGCAGGCGCCCCGCCCCCGGCTGCAGCGCCGGCGGGCCGGCCATGAGGTGCCAGGAGCCGTCCTTGGCGATCCCGATGGGCACGGCCGCGAACCGCTCCGGGTCCAGCGCGTCGATCACGGACCGGGCCGAGACCACCGACACCTCGTGCTCGGCCGACCGCCCCCCGAACAGGACGGCGATCCTCTTGACCGGGGGTCTAACGCTCGGCTTCACGGGTCAGCCTCCTCCGTCCTTCCGGCCTCGCTCTTGAGACCCCCGGACCCCGTTCAGGCTTTCTCCAGGGCTCGGTCGAAGTCGGCCAGAACGTCCTCCGCGTCCTCGAGCCCCACGCTCACCCGGATCAGCCCATCGCCGATGCCCGCGGCCCGCCGGGCCTCCGCGTCCAGCTGCCGGTGGGTGGTGGACGCGGCGTGGCCGACCAGGGTCTTGTGGCCCCCGAGGCTGGTCCCCACCCACGCCAGCTCGAGGGAGTCGCAGAACCTGACCGCGGGGTCGATCCCGCCCTCGATCTCGAACGCCAGCATCCCGCCGAACCCACCCCGGAGCTCGCGGGCCGCGACCTCGTGGTGCGGGTGCGAGGCCAGGCCCGGGTAGTGGACGCGATCCACCTTGGGGTGGCCCTCCAGGAACTCCGCCACGGCCATGGCGTTCGCGCAGTGCTGGCGCATCCGCAGCGGCAGGGTGACCAGACCCCGGACGGCCAGCCACGCCGGCAGCGCCTCCATGGCGCCGCCGAGGTCGATGGCCATCCGCCGGAGCTCGGCCCGCCGTTCGCCGGTGGTGCACACGACACCGCCCACGAGGTCGTGGTGCCCGCCGATGTACTTCGTCGCCGAGTGCAGGACGTGGTCGAATCCCAGCTCCGCCGGGGTGCACAGGGCGGGCGAGGCGAAGGTGTTGTCCACCACCGAGGGGACACCGGCCGCCCGGCACCGCTCCCCCAGCGCGGCCAGGTCGGCCACCGTCACGTTCGGGTTCGCGATGGTCTCGACGTAGAAGAGCTTCGCGCCCGGCAGCGCCTCGGACACGGCGTCCGGCTCGTGGGGCGAGACGAACGTCACGTCGATGCCGTACCGGGGCAGGATGTGGTGGAACAGCGAGTAGGCGCCGCCGTACAGCTCGGGGCTCGTCACCACGCGGTCGCCGGCACTGGTCAGCGAGAGCACCACGGTGGTGATGGCGGCCATCCCGGAGGCGAACCCGTAGGCGGCCTCGGTCCCCTCCAGATCGGCCATGAGCCCTTCGAACGCCTCGACGGTGGGGTTCCCGTAGCCCCGGCCGTACACGTACCCGTGCCGGCGGAAGCTGATCACGTCCGCGTAGTCCTCGGACGTGTCGAAGCGCCAGGTGGAGGTCTGGTAGATCGGCAGCGACGACGGGGTCTGCTCCACGTCCGGCAGCCTGGCGCCGTGCACCGCCCGCGTGGCGAACCCCCGCTCGCGTTCCTCGGCCATCGCGGGCCAAGCCTACCGGACGAGTGGCCGGGTCCCCGTCAGTCCGACGACCAGCGCTTCGGGTACCGGGCCCGGAGGTCGGCCACCAGCCGGGACAGCTCGGCCATGACCTGGTCGATCACCGCCCGGTGGGCGTCCGGGTCGTCCCGTCGGTCAACGTAGTCGGAGAAGTCCATCGGCGCGCCGGCCTTGACCCAGATGGGCCGCCCGAAGGTCAGTCCCCTCTGGCCGCCTTTCTGGAACACCCGGTGCGAGCCCCACACGGCGAGCGGGATCACCGGCACGTCGGCCTGGAGCGCGATGCGGGCCACCCCGGTCTTGCCCTGCATGGGTGTGTGGTCGGGATTGCCGGTCACAGTTCCCTCCGGGTAGATCATCACGACCTCCCCCTCCCCGAGCGCCTTCACGGCGGCCTCCACGGGGGCCCGGCTCCCCGTTCCCCGGGCCACGGGGATCTGCCCGGCCCCGGTGAGCAGGTTGCGCATGAACCACTTCTCGTACAGCTCCTGCTTGGCCAGGAACCGGGGACGGCGGTGCGCGGTGACGATGGCCAGGGCGTGGGCCAGGGGATCGAAGTACGAGGTGTGGTTGCAGGCCACGAGGGCCGGACCCTCGGACGGGATGTTCTCGAGTCCCTCGAACCGCCAGTTGAACCACAGCTTCAGCGGTGGCTTGAGGGTGGACTCCGCGAACCTGTACCAGGGCTCCACGCCGCGCTCCTTCATCCCCGGCCCCGAAGGCGGGAACGCCTGAGTCCCGCCCGAGCCGAGGCCGATTCTACCCATCCGGGTACGTTCCCCCCGATGACGCTGTCGAACGCCGACCTGTCCGAGCTGCTGGCCCTGGCCGGCGACGCCCAGGAGGCGCCACACCGGCGCCGGGCCCTCCACCGGGCCTCCCGCGCGGCCCTGTTCTGGCCGGAGGAGGCCGTCGCGGTGGCCGTCGCCGGACGCCCCCTCACGGACCTCCGGGGCGTGGGGCCGTGGGTGGCCCGGTTCGTCCAGGAGTGGCTCGAGGATCCGCCGGAGGTCAAGGAGCCCCCCGCCCTGCGGCGGGGATACATGACGCTGGCCGACGTGCGAGCCACACCGGGCGTCGACGAATGGCGCCGGGAGATCCGGGGCGACCTCCAGATGCACACCACCTACAGCGACGGCACGGTGCCCCTGGAGGGCATGGTCGAGGCCTCCGCGGCGCGGGGCCACCGGTTCGTCGCGATCACCGACCATTCCGTGGGCCTCCCCATCGCGAACGGCATGTCCGCCGAGCGCCTGGCGGGACAGGGCGAGCACATCGACCGGCTCAACACCGATCTCGGGTCCTCCGGGACCGGGATCCGGGTCCTGAAGTCGATCGAGATGAACCTCTCCCCGGAGGGCGAGGGGGACATGGAGCCGGAGGTGCTGGCCCGGCTGGACCTCGTCCTCGGCGCCTTCCACTCGAAGCTCCGCCTGACCGAGGATCAGACGGAGCGGTACCTGGCCGCCGTCCGGAACCCCACGGTGAGCGTGCTGGCCCATCCCCGGTGCCGCATGTTCAATCGCCGGGCCGGCCTCCGGGCCGAGTGGGACCGGGTCTTCGCGGAGGCCGCGGTGCTGGGGAAGGCCGTGGAGATCGACGCGAACCCCCACCGCCAGGACCTCGACCCGCCCCTGCTGGAGGTGGCCAGCGAGGCCGGCGTCACGATCTCGATCGGGACGGACTCCCACAGCATCGGCGAGCTCGACTTCCTCGAGTACGGCCTGGCCGCGGCCATCCGGGGCGGGATCCCCCGTGAGCGGATCCTCAACTTCCGGCCGGTGGACGAGGTCCTGGCGTGGGCCGGGGAGGTCCGCCGGTCCTGACGCCGCGGGGCCGAGCCGGGTCAAGGAGGCGCTCGGCCGCGACGATGTTCCGGGCAGGATGATCGGTGTCCGGAGCCGCTTGGCCGTGGCCGGCGTCACCCTGCTCGCGACGCTGGCCGCCGCGTGCGCGCTGCCGGACCGCGCCCGGGACCACGGGCGGGGGCCCCGCGTAGCCGGCCGGCGACCGTTCAGCCCGGTTCGGCGAAGGCCCGTTCGACCAGCTCCGCCTGCTCCCGCTGGTGGACCTTCAGCGAGCCGGTGGCGGGCGACGCGCTCTCGGGCCGGGTCACCCCGGTGACGTCCACGCCCAGGCGGTCCCGGAGCAGACGCCGGACGTGGAACCAGCCCCCCATGTTCCCCGGCTCCTCCTGCACCCACCGGACCTCCGCCTTCTCGAAGTGGGCCAGGTGCTCGCGGAGCAGTTCGAACGGGAACGGGTACAGCTCCTCGATGCGCAGGATGGCCGCCCCCTGGACGCCGGCGCCGGCCCGGTGCTCCACGAGGTCGTAGAACACCTTCCCGCTGCACAGCAGGACCGTGGATACCACCGACGGGTGGGGATGGTCGGGATCCGGGAGGGCCTCGCCGAACGAGCCTTCCGTGAGCTCCGAGGCCGCGCTCCGGGCCGCGGGGAGCCGGAGCAGCGACTTCGGGGTCATCACCACGAGCGGCTTCCGCGTCTCCCGGAGTGCCTGCCGGCGGAGCAGATGGAAGTACTGGGCCGGCGTGGACGGCACGCAGACCCGGATGTTGTCGCCGGCCCCCAGCTGCAGGAACCGCTCCAGGCGCGCGCTGGAGTGCTCCGGGCCCTGGCCCTCGTAGCCGTGCGGCAGGAGCATCACCACGCCGCTCGTCTGCGACCACTTGTCCTCGGCCGCGCTGACGAACTGGTCCACGATGACCTGCGCGCCGTTGGCGAAGTCGCCGAACTGGGCCTCCCACAGCACCAGCGCGCCGGGATGCGCCACGGAGTACCCGTACTCGAACCCCAGCGCCGCGAACTCCGACAGCAGGGAGTCGTACACGCGGAACGGACCCAGCGCGGCGAGCGGCGAGTGCTCGGCGGCGGTGCGGCGATCCACCAGGACCGAGTGACGCTGGCTGAACGTCCCCCGGCGGGTGTCCTGGCCGCTCAGACGGACCGTGGTCCCGTCGAGCAGGAGGGTCCCGAACGCCAGGGCCTCGCCCAGCGACCAGTCCACGGCGTCGGAGTCAAGCGCTGTGCGCCGCTGCTCGAGCCACCGCTCCAGCTTGGGGTGGACGGTGAACCCCTCGGGCACGGTCACCAGCGCGTCCACCACCTCGTCCAGGGTCCCCCGGTCCACGGCGGTACGGACCGGCTCCTCCGCCTCCGCGGGCGCCGGGGCCTCAGGCTCCACGATCGCGGGCGCGGCCTCCCCGGCGTCCTTCGTCTCGTCGAAGGCCCGCTGGAGCCGCTCCCGGAACTCCTCCAGGGCCCGTTCGGCCTCCTCCACCGACAGGTCGCCGGCGTTCACCAGGCGCTCCATGTACAGCTTGCGGACGCTCCGGCGGCCCTCGATGGCGTCGTACATCAGGGGCTGGGTGAACGACGGCTCGTCGCCCTCGTTGTGTCCCCACCGCCGGTAGCACCACACGTCGATCACCACGTCTGAGTGAAACTGCTGACGGAACGCGAACGCGAGCCGGGCCACGCGCACGCAGGCCTCGGGGTCGTCGCCGTTCACGTGGAAGATCGGGGCCTGCACCGTGCGGGCCACGTCGCTCGCGTACTCGCTGGAACGGGCGTAGTCGCTCCCTGTGGTGAACCCCAGCTGGTTGTTCACGATCACGTGGACCGTCCCGCCGGTGCCGTAGCCGTGGAGCTGCGACATCGCCAGCGTCTCGGCCACCACCCCCTGCCCGGCGAAGGCGGCGTCGCCGTGGACGAGGATCGGGAGCACCGCGCCCTTGCCGCCGTCGGCGAGCTCCTGCTTGGCCCGGACCATCCCCTCCACCACGGGGTCCACCGCCTCCAGGTGCGACGGGTTCGACGCCACGGTCACGGCGATGTCGCGGCCCTCCCGCGACGTGTGGGTCCCGGACGCACCGAGGTGGTACTTCACGTCGCCGGAGCCCTGCACGGTGTTCGGATCGATGGACCCCTCGAACTCCCGGAAGATCTGCCCGAACGACTTCCCCACGATGTTCGCCAGGACGTTCAGCCGGCCCCGGTGGGCCATCCCGATCACGGCCTCCCGCATCCCCTGGGCCGACGCGTCCTCCAGGATCGAGTCCAGCATCGGGATCACGGACTCCGCGCCCTCCAGCGAGAACCGCTTGTGCCCGACGTACTTGCGGTGCAGGAACCGCTCGAACGCCTCGGCCACGTTGAGGCGGGACAGGACGTGATGCTGGTCCTCGGGGGACATGGTGGTGTCCACGCCCTCCAGACGGTTCGCGATCCACCGGGTCTGGTCCGGTTCGGCGATGTGCATGAACTCCACCCCTACCGTGCGGCAGTACGCGTCCCGCACGATGGCCAGGACCTCGCCCAGCGTGAGGTCGTCGCGACCGGCGATCTCGCCGGCCTCGTAGGGGCGGTCGAGGTCCCAGATGGTCAGGCCGTACGTGGCGGGGTCGAGCTCCTCGTGGAGTTCGGGGGGTTCGGCCTGGAGGGGGTCGAGCTCGGCGATGAGGTGGCCCCGGGCCCGGTACATCACGACCAGCTGGAGCATGCGGGCCTGCTTCTCCACCCGCTCCCGGGAGTCCCGGGGCGGGTTCCGGTCGGGGAGCCACCGGACCGGGACGTACGGCACGCCGATGGACGCGAACAGGTCCTCGTAGAAGGAGTCCTCCCCCGTGAGGAGTCGGTGGATCGTGGCCAGGAACTCCCCGGACTCGGCGCCCTGGATGACCCGGTGGTCGTAGGTGGAGGTGAGCGTGAGCACCTTCCCCACGCCCAGCTCGGCGAGGGTCTCCGGGTCGGCCCCCGCGTACTCGGCGGGGTACGCGATCGACCCGACGCCGACGATGCAGGCCTGGCCGGCCATCAGCCGGGGCACGGACTGCACGGTCCCGATCATCCCGGGATTCGTGATGCTCACGGTGGTCCCGGCGAAGTCGTCCGGGGCGAGCTTGCCGGCGCCCACCTTCCGGATGAGCTCCTCGTACGCGGCGAAGAACCCGGCGAAGCCGAGCGTGTCGGCGGCCTTGATGTTCGGGACCAGGAGGGTCCGGGATCCGTCGGATCGCTTCACGTCGACCGCCAGGCCGAGATTCAGGTGCCGGTGCCTTGCGGCCTGGGGCTTGCCGTTCGGGCCCAGCCGGTACGTCACGTTCATGCCCGGCATCAGGCCCACGGCCCGCACCACAGCCCAGCCGATGAGGTGGGTGAAGCTGACCTTGCCCCTCCCCTGCTTGCGGACCAGGTGGCGGTTGAGGATGTTCCGGTTGACCTCGAGGAGCTTCGCGGGGACCGTCCGGACGGAGGTGGCGGTGGGGACGTCGAGGCTCTCCTCCATCCGCTCGGCGATCAGCGCCGCGGCGCCGCGGAGGGGCGCCACCTCGGCGTCGTCGGCGGCGGGCTCCCCCGGCGGGGCCGGCTGCGGCGCCTCCGCCCCCGAGGCCTGCCCGTCCGGAGCCGCCGCCGGGGCCCGAGGCTCCCCGCCGTCGGACGTGGCCGGGGCGGCCCGGGGGCGGTACCCGTCGAAGAACTCCCGCCAGGCCTCGCCCACCGACCCCGGGTCCTCCTGGAACCGGCGGAACATCTCGTCGATCAGCCAGGCGTTCGGGCCGAACTCCGAACGGTCACGGGTCGCCATCAGCGCATCTCCTCGTCCCGATCCATGCTAGTAGTCCTCGTTCCGAGGGGCGCCGGGGGCCCCGTGGACTACCCTCGGTGGCGTGCGCGCGATCGCGGTCCCCGTGAAGTCGTTGTCGCGGGCCAAGTCGAGGCTGGCGCCGGTGCTGTCCCCCCTCGAACGGGCGGCCCTGTCCCTGGCCATGCTGGAGGACGTGCTCGACGCCGCGCTGGCCGCGCCCGGCTGGGAGACGTGGGTGGTCTCGCCCGACGAGGCCGTGCTGGAGGTGGCGGCCCGGCGGGGCGCCGTCCCGGTGCCCGAGGAGAAGCCTCCGCTGGCGGCCGCGGTCCGGCAGGCGGAGGACGAGGCGATGGGGCGGGACCTGGATGCGCTGGCGGTGCTCCTGGCCGACCTCCCACTGATCACCGCCGGCGAGCTGGCGGACGCCCTGCACACGCTGGGGCCGGTGGTGGCGGCGCCGTCGTCCTCCGACGGCGGCACGAACTTCCTGCTCCGCCGGCCCCCCCGGTCCGTCCCGGCCCGGTTCGGCCGGGACTCGTTCCGCCGGCACGTGGAGAGCGCCGGGGCCCGGGAGCTGCCGGTCGCGGTGGTCGAGTCCCCGGGCCTGGCGTTCGACCTCGATCTCCCCGAGCACCTCCGGCGGGTCCTGGAGACCGCCCGTCCCGGCCGGACCCTGGAGTCCCTCCGGGCCCTCGACGCGGAGGCCCGCCTGGCCGCCATCACCAGGGGCTGATGCGGCTCCGGTTGCCGGCCGGTCCCCGGACCGCGAAACTAGCGCCGACCGCCGAACGAGGCCGGAGCCCATGCCGCAGGGGACCATCAAGGAGTTCGACCGCCGGAACAGCACCGGCGTCCTGCTGCTCGACGACCGCACCGAGGTCTACTTCGACCAGGCGTCGCTCACGAACTCCGGCCTGCGGACCCTCCGCATCGGCCAGCGCGTGAAGTTCGACCTGCACGAGGAGTACGGGCGGCACGTGGCCCGAGAGCTCCGCCACATCACGATCGACTAGGAACTCCCCGTCGAAGTACCGACCTACTGCTGGCTGAGCTCCCGGCCCTTCGGGCCCTCCGCCGGGGGGTCCTCGGGGATCCACGCCGAGAGGAACTGGGCCAGGCGGTCGGCCTCGTCGTCGGAGATGGACACCGCCGCCACGGCATGGTCGTCCACCCAGATCGAGAAGCGCACGTGATGGCTGGGGACCCGGACCGAGCCCTCGGCAGTGGTGATCTCGATCTCCTCCAGGTACCGGCTGGCCCGGAGCGCCGCCGAGGGCGGGTCGTCCGGGGCCACCGGGATGGTCAGGAACCACCGCGACACCTTGGGGCCGGCGGCGCGGAGCATCTCCCGGGGGAGCTTCGTCCCGCACGAGACGCAGTAGCGGTGCGCCATGGGCTGCCGCATGCCACACGACGGACAGAACATCTCGACCGTCACCTCCCGGCGGTGGCCCGGCGCGCCGCGGCGACCTTCCGTTTCGCCGCCGCGGGCTTCGCGGTGGCCGCCCGCCGCCGCTTCGCCGCCACCGCGTGCTTGAACGCCTGTCCCGGCGCGAACGACGGGACGTCGCGGGCCGGCACGGCGATCGCCACGTCCGGACGCCGCGGGTTCCTGGCCACCCGCTTGTTCCGGCGACGCTTCTCGAACGTCCCGAAACCCACCAGCGCGACGCGTTCCCCCTTCGCCACCGTATCCCGGATGACCGACATGGCCTCGTCGATCGTGCGGGCCACGTCGGCCCGGTTGAGGTCCGTCCGCTTCGCCACCTCGGCCACCAGCCCGCTCTTGTTCATCCCATTCGAACGGTACGCGCAGGCACGCTCGCGCGCAATCGGACCGTCCTGACGTCACCGCGAATCCCGAAAGACCGATTCGGCGTTTGCTTCCGTCGGGTAGCGGACATAGGGTCAGTTGGATGGAAGCGAAAACCGAGGTCCGGGTGTTCGACTGGAAGGGCCGGGCCGGGCCGTTCGGGCTCGAACTCACCCCGCTCGTCTTCGCGCCGAGCCACACGAGCAGGACCATCGCCGACGTCCTCGAGGTGTCCCCCGGCGACACCGTGCTCGACGTGGGGTGCGGGAGCGGAGTCCTGTCGCTCGTGGCGGCCAAGCTCGGGGCGAAGCGCGTGGTCGGGTGCGACGCCTCGCCCGACGCGATCGCGGCGGCGAGGCGCAATGCCGAGCGGCTGGGGCTGTCCGACCGGACCGAGTTCCGTCAGGGCGATCTCCTGGAACCGGTCCGCGACGTCTCGGCGGACGTGGTGATCGGGGACGTCTCGGGGATCCCCGACGAGCTGGCCGAGGCCGCCGGGTGGTTTCCGGATGGTCGTTCGGGCGGACCGACCGGCGCCGAGCTCCCGGTCCGGATGCTCGAGGAGCTGGGCGACTGCCTGGCCCCCGGGGGCCGGATGTACCTCCCCACCGGCACGATCCAGAACGAGAACCGGATCCTGGAGGCCGCCCGCCGGATCTTCCGGGGGAACCTCCAGCTGATGGCCCAGCGGGACCTCCCCCTGCCCGACCTGGTGGCGAAGTCGAAGGCGGTGGCGCGGCTGATGTCCCAGGGAGTGCTCAGCCTCCGCCAGCGGGGCAGCCGGATGCTGTGGAGCCTGACCGTGTGGCGGTGCGTCCGCCCCTAGCTCCTGCGCCGCGGCCGGCCGTGGACGGCGACCATCCCACCGAGCTCGCCTCCCACTCCCCACGCGGGTTGGGTCCGGCACATCGGCGGGCTGCTGTCGCCCCGGTCCATGGTGGCCGCCTGACCGCCCGGGGAGCGAGTCATGCCGACTGGAATACACTCGGAGTCGTGCGGTTCGACTCCTACTCGTTCGGAACCCTGAGCATCGACGGGGTCGCGTACGACCACGACGTCGTCATCGACCGAGGCTCCATCGCCAGGCGCCGGAAGAAGAGGTCCAAGCCCTTCCGCGACGCGTACGGACACACGCCGCTGTCCGCCGAGGAGGACATCCCGTGGGCGTGCCGCCGCCTCGTCGTCGGCACCGGCGCGTCCGGCGCGCTGCCGATCATGGACGAGGTGACGCGCGAGGCGGAGCGGCGAGGGGTGGAGGTGGTGGCCCTTCCCACCGCGAAGGCAATCGACCTGCTGCGCGACTCCCCGGGCGACACCAACGCGGTGTTGCACGTCACCTGCTGAGCGGGGCGGAAACCCGTCCGGCGATGCAGCGCGGTGTCCAGATCCGCGCTCACCGGCGCCGGCTGGCGATCGATCCTCGCTGAGGCCGGGGGGTCAGTGGGCTGCTAACATCGGCCGGGTGCCACTGTGTTGACTCAATGCAGTGGATTTCGAAATGGGTCGTGGGGTAATTGGCAGCCCGACGGGTTCTGGCCCCGTTAGTCCAGGTTCGAGTCCTGGCGACCCAGCTTGACTCCCCGCTGGTGGGGTCTCGCACGGTGGCAGTTCGCGCGCACGGAGTCACACGCTTCGACCTTTCACCGCCAACCGTCGAGTGGGACACGTCTCGCGTAGCCCTCCGTCAAGGGATACAGGTGTCTTCAAGATCCGCCTTGCCCGGAGCCGGTGGGAGGTAGCGTGAGGGCCGTGCAGCGGAACGGGGGACGGCGCCGGACACGGCTGGCGGCGGCATGCGCCGGCCTGGCCCTGGTCCTCGGCGCGGCGCCCGGCCCGGCCATCCCGGCCTCCGCGACCACGCGCCACCACATCCCGGGGACGAGCTGTGCGGTGTTCCCCCTCGACAACATCTGGAACACCGACGTCTCGACGCTCCCGGTCCATCCGCTCTCCAGGAAGTGGCTGGCGTCGATGGACGCGGGGTCCACGGACCTGCACCCCGACTTCGGGCCACCCTCGTACGGGATGCCCTACGTCGTGGTCACAGACGACACCCCGACCCACACGATCAAGTTCCAGTACGCGAGCCAGAGCGACAAGGTCCCCTACCCGTTCGGGCCGAAGACCCCGATCGAGGGCGGGCAGGACGCCGGGGGCGACCGCCACGCGCTGATGGTGAACAGGGACACGTGCACCCTGTACGAGCTGTACCACGCGTACTGGAACGGCGGGAAGCCCAAGGCCGGGAGCGGGGCGGTGTTCGACCTCCGGGCCAGCAAGCTCCGGCCCGACGGATGGACCTCGGCCGACGCGGCGGGCCTCCCGGTCTTCGCCGGCCTGGCGCGCTACGACGAGGTGAAGGCGGGACTCATCCCCCACGCCATCCGGTTCACCGCGGACCTCACCCGGGACCAGCACATCTGGCCGGCCCGCCACGACGCCAGCGACCTCACGGCCGAGCGGTACCCGCCGATGGGGGCGCGCTTCCGGATGAAGGGCGGCTTCTCCACCGCCGGGTTCAGCCGGGACGCCCGGGTGTTCATCCGGGCCTTCAAGCACTACGGGATCATCCTGGCCGACAACGGGTCGAACTTCTTCTTCCAGGGAACCCGAGACTCCCGCTGGACGAATGCACTCCTGGACGAGCTGAAGGGGATCCCGGCGTCGGCCTTCGTCGCCGTGGACGAGTCGGCGTGCAAGATCACGAATGGCTCCGCGAAGGCCGACTGCCCCTGAGGCCTACGGCGCCGTCAGCGTCGTGACCCGCAGGGCCGGCGACGCCGCGATCTGGGATCCGCAGAACCGGTCCACCACCCACCGCTTGTGCGAGAACAGCCGGGTCTGATCGGTGAAGTGGGGGCTGGCCGGGTTCTCCGACTCGCCGTACGTGAGGATGGTCCGGGCGTTCGGGCAGGGCCCGGCGCTCCACGTGACCACCTGCACGAACGACGACCCTCCGTCGGGCCGGGTGAGCCCGTGGCCGGCCTTCCAGCTCGTCCAGATCGCGTTGAAGTCGCCGTGCGGGTCGCCCATGCCGCCGTGGATGGGGAACCGGACCCCGTCCTTCACGATGTACTGGCGGGACCCCACCGTGGCGTCGAACGGGACGTGCGCGGCGTCGAGGTCGCTGAGCGCGTCGCCGAACGCTTGCTGGACCTGGGGGTTGTTCGTGTCGAGGCCGTACGGCGTGGTCACCGGGCGGTCCGGGTCGAACGGATGGGAGTACGGCGACGGCGTGGCGCCGTTCGCCAGGTCCCAGAACCGCCGGAACAGCACGGCTCCGCGGGAGGTCAGGTTCTCCCTCCCGTTCCAGGCCGCCAGGACGTCGCAGGAGTTGCCCACCGCCACCGGCGGGCCGTTCGAGGTCGGCGCCCCGCCGGCCCCCTCGAACTGCCGGCACATCGAGACCAGGTCCCGCTTGGTGATCATGGCGGCGTAGGACCCGTCGCCGAACACCATGTGCTGCATGTCTTTCCTGGTGAACCCCGGGGGGCCGAGGTGGTCGGTCCCTTCGACCCGACGCTGGGCCATGACCAGGCCGATCCGGGTCCGCAGCGTCCGGGCGGTCCCCTCCGTGCCGATGATCCGGGCGAACCCGGTGAGGGGGTGGTGGGGGTTCGCCAGCCAGTAGCTGTCGTTCGAGTTCGTCACGTAGTCGCCGCGCAGGAGCGAGGGCTCGTGGCCGGGGCCGAAGATGCCGGGCACCGCCGCGCCGGGATCGCTCCCCCAGTCGCAGTCGGTCCGTGATCCGTCCAGCACCGGGAGCCCCAGCAGCTCGAACGTTCCCTGGCCGAGGGCCGTGTCGCACTGCTGGGCCTCGTCGTCGGTGACGTGCGGGATCGCGCCGATGTCCGCGTACAGGGCGTGCCCCCTCCGGTCCGCCACGATCGTGTTCACCCACGGGATCCCCTGGTACCGCTTCAGGATCCGGAGCTCCTCCAGGGCCGATGAGGCCATGTCGGTGTCCAGGAAGTGGTTCAGCACGCGGAAGTTCGCGGCGTTCACGTCACGTATGGCGAACGCGGTCGAGGGCGTCCACGGCAGCGGGACCCCGACGAGATCGTCGAACACGGGCCCGTACCGGGTCCACCACAGCGTCCGGGTGACCTTCCGGAGCGAGCCGTCGGGCTGCCGGGCCATCACCGAGACCGTCCGGGGATCCATCGGTGTGGGCTGGCCGTCCTGGAGGTACTGGGTGGGCTGGCCCGGAACCAGCGTCAGCTGGTACGGGGTGAACCGGTAGGCCGTGGAGACCGTGTGGCTCCAGGCCATGGTCGGGGTGTGCCCGATGAGCACCACCGGCACGCCGTACAGCGACGCCCCCGTCACGTTCACCACGCCCGGGATCGTGAGCTGCGCCTGGTAGAAGCGCTCGGGGCCGTGCCACGGGAAGTGCGGGTTCCCCAGCAGGAGCCCGTGGGTGTGGTCGCGGGTCCCGGCCGAGCCGATCGCCACGGCGTTGCTGCCGAGGCGCACGTGGAGCGCCCGCCACCTCGTGGCGATCGTCCGGGCGGCCGCGCGAGGGTCGAACGCGGCGCCGGACGCGCCGGGCGCGGGCGGTGACGCGTCGGCGATCCCGTCGATCACCACGTCGTACCCGGCCAGCAGGACCAGCTGGTAGAACCGCCGCAAGGCCTGGGCGGTCGTGATGGGGTGGACCCAGGCCTTCCCCCGGCACCGCGGATCCGGCACCCCGGCGGCGCCGCCCACGTCGTGCAGGTACCGGTTGTAGCCCCGTACGTAGCCCCGGATGGCGTCGATGACCTGCGGCTTGGGGCCGTTCGGAGGAGGCTGCGACAGGAGCTTCCCGATGACCCCCGAGTCGATGATCTGCTGGAAGAACAGGTCGGAGCTCAGGTTGTTGACCGTGATGCCGTTCCCCGCCTGGAGGTAGGACCCGTTCGGCCCGAAATACCGGGAGCGCTGGGCGTCCACGGTGACGTAGTCCTCCGCGATCGTGCACAGGTTGTCCTGGGCGAACGCGTAGCCGTATCCGTAGCCGAGCGACTCGAAGTCGTGGGCCAGGATGTGGGGGATGCCGTACTCGGTCCGCCGGATCTTCACCCAGATCCCGTCGCGGGACCGGGCCGCGGCGGCGCCTGCGGCGCCGGGGGACGACCCGGCGAGCGTCACGGTGGCGGTGAGGACGGTGAGGACGATGCGGGCACGGCGCACGGCGGGCTCCTTCTTCCTGATTCGGGCCGATCGCCTGGAATTGTCCCCGCCCGGAGCTCGCTCTATTCCCGCGTCACGAGGCCCGGCGGGATTCGTCCCGGTCCACCGAGCCCTCCCGCCCGGCCCTGCGGGGCGGTGTGGGATCGAGGAAGAAGTGCGTCACCGACGGCACCACCTCGCGGACCTCGTCGTCGATCTGGTCGGCCAGCTGCTCGACGTCGTCCCCGGACATCCCCTTGCCCAGGTCGGCCCGCGCCGCCACCATCAGCGACTCGGGCCCGATGACCATGGTCAGCAGCTCGATGACGCGGTCCACCTGCGGATGGTCCTCGATGGCCCTGCGGATCTTCTCCCGGTCCTCCTCCCGGGCCGCCTCGCCCAGCAGGAGGCCCTTGGTGTTCTGCCCCAGCTTGAACGCGATGAAAGCCAGGAGGCAGCCGATGAGGAGCGACGCGATCGGGTCGAACGCGTGGATCCCGGTGATCTGGCTGAGTCCCACCCCGAGGAAC
>DASWED010000007.1:0-12986 GCA_036394995.1 Actinomycetota bacterium | reverse complement strand
ACCGGCGGGGGCGGTTCCGGTGGCGGAGGGGGAGGCGGCGCGGGGACCTGCTCCGGCGGGGCCACCGACACGGGCGTGACCTCGAACGCCATCAAGGTGGGTGCGTCCTACGCCGAGTCGAGCCTGATCCCCGGTGAGTTCCGGCCGGCCATCGACGCGGTGGGCGCGTACCTGGACTCGGTGAACCGCTCGGGCGGCGTGTGCGGTCGGGGGTTCCAGTTCGTCTACTACAACGACGGGCTCAACGCCCAGACCTACGACCAGAATGTGCGGCGTCTGGTCCAGGACGACGGGGTGTTCGCGCTCCTGGGGAGCCTGTCGGCCGCGGACTCCGGCGGGTGCAGCTACATGCAGTCCCAGGGGCCGCCCGAGGGCGTCCCCGACGTCGGCTCGTTCCCGCTGTCGTACTGCCGGGGGCAGGCCCCCAACTTCACCTCTCCCGTCGGCTCGCTGAAGCCGAACATCTACGGCTGCTGTGCGGAGTGGAGCTTCCTGGAGAAGCGGTACGGGTTCTCCCACCCCGCCGTGCACTACCTGGACATCGCCATCTCGCACGACGAGGGCCTCGAGGTGGTGGACAGCCTGGTCCGGGCCCTACACCTGTCCGGACGCGACGATGTGTACCAGGGCGAGCACTCCGCCGCTCAGTTCGACTACACCGGCGACGTCATCCAGATGCAGCAGGACGGCGTGGAGAGCGTGTGGTCGTCGATGGACCTCAACAACGACATCAAGCTGGTCCGGGCAGCCTGCCAGCAGCAGTGGCACCCCAAGCTGATCCACCTCGAGGTGTCGTCCTACGACCCCTCGCTGCAGGAACGCATCGGATCCGACTGCGTGGCGTCCCAGAACATCTGGATGCGCTCGGTGTTCCCCCCGTTCACCAGCTCGAACCCGGAGATCCGACGCTACGTCTCCACCCTGCGCTCCTACTGCCGGAGCTGCTCCCCCACCACGTTCGGGATGGAGGGGTGGCTCTCCGCGGAGATGTTCGTGAGCGCGGTGAAGGCCATCGGGCCCGATGTGACCCGGTCCGCGCTGTTCCAACAGCTGGACTCCCTGCGGAACTGGACGGCGGGCGGGGTCATGGGCCCGGTGACCCCGTCCGAACGGATCCCCTACGGCTGCAACTACATGCTCCACGTGACCACCGACGGTTTCGAACAGGGCAGCGGCCTGCTGTGCGGCCCGTTCTACCGGAGCGGGGACTACACGGGACCGCCGGTGGAATGAGCGCGACGGCGGGTCGAGGGGGCCCCGGACCGCAGGGCGGGTGGTCGCCGTGAACCGGCTGCTGCAGATCGCGGTGGCGGCCGTGCCGGTGGGGAGCGTGTACGCGCTGGCCGCGTCGGGGCTCGTCCTCACGTACCGCTCGTCGCGGGTATTCAACTTCGCGCACGGCGCGGTGGGGATGTTCTGCGCGTTCCTGTTCTACCAGTCGTGGGTGGCGTGGGGGCTCCCCGTCGGCGCGGCGTTCCTGCTGGTGGTCGCGGTGTTCGCGCCGGCCATGGCCCTGCTGCTCGAACGGGCGGTGTTCCGCCGGCTCCGCGACGCGGCCACGTCGGTGAAGGTCGTGGTCACGGTGGGACTGCTGATCGCGCTGCAGGGGGGCGCCTCGGCCATCTGGGGCGGCCAGGGATCGCTGTTCCTGCCGCCCCTGTTCCCCCAGGGGTCGGTGCGGATCGCCGGCGGGGTCCGGCTGGGATTCGACCAGCTGTCGATCCTGGGGATCTCGCTGGGCACCATGCTGTTGCTGGGGGCCGTGATCCGGTTCACCTCGTTCGGACTCCGGGTTCGGGCCGGGGTGGACCGCCCGGACCTGGCGGAGCTGTCCGGCGTGGACACGGCTCGCGTCTCGGCGGCCTCGTGGGCCATCGGGTTCGCCACCGCGGCGGTGGCGGGGATCCTGCTCACCCCCACCCTGGGCCTCGACTCGTACAACCTCACGCTGTTCGTGATCCAGGCCTTCGCCGCGGCGCTCATCGGCCGGCTGGAGAGCTTCCCGCTGGCGTTCGCGGGCGGGATGATCGTGTCGCTGATCGAGCAGCTGGCCACCGGATACCTCCCGTCCACGTGCAGCCTCTGCCTGGCCGTCCGCCCGGCGGTGCCGTTCGCGCTGATCTTCGGCCTCCTGGCGTTCGCCGCGATGGTGCCGGGGTCGAAGCTGGGGCGGTGGGTCCGGACCGGGACGGGCGAGCCCTCCGCGCCGCCGCCGGTGGCCCCCGCGCCGGGCGGCGCCGAGAGCCGGACGGTGGTGATCGCGTTCGTGGCCGCGCTGGCCGTCGCGGGCCCCATGCTCCCCGGCGAGTGGCTGACCCGGGCGGACCGGGGACTGGCCATGGCGGGCGTGTTCGCGAGCCTGGTGGTGCTCTCGGGGCTGTCCGGGCAGATCTCGCTGACCCACGGCGCGTTCGTGGGAACGGGGGCGTTCACCATGGCCCTCCTGGCCTCCCACGGGGTGCCGTGGCCGGCCGCGCTGGTCCTCGCGGCGCTGGCGGCGGTGCCGGTGGCCGTGTTCGTGGCCCTCCCCGCGATCCGACTCCAGGGCCTCAACGTGGCCCTGCTCACGTTCGGCTTCGGGCTGGTGGTGGCCCAGATGTTCCAGTCCACGCTGACCGGGGGGACCACCGGGATGACCGCGCCCCGCCCCGGGTTCGCCACGTCGTCGCTCGCGTACTTCTACGTCCTGCTGGCGGTGGCGACCGTGCTGGTCCTGATGGTCCGCAACGTCCACCGGAGCCCCACCGGACGGGTCCTGGCGGCGATCCGCGACAGCGAGCCGGCGGCCCGGTCGATCGGCGTGCGCCTGCCCCTGTACCGCCTGGCCGTGTTCGCGCTGTCCGGGTTCATGGCCGCCGCGGCCGGGGCCGTGCTGGCGTCGCAGCAGGGCCTGGTCACGTTCAACGACTTCCATCCGGAGTTCTCGCTCATCTGGCTGGCGGTGGCGGTGATCGGGGGGCTGGGGTCGGCGTCCGGCGCCGTGGCGGCGGCCGCCATGTGGGGGATCGGCGCCACCTCGGTGGGCCCGCTGTCGCAGGTGGTGTTCGGGCTGGGGGCGATGCTGCTCGCCCACAACGAACGGGGACTGGCCGGCGCGCTGCCGGGGATGCGCGCGGCGATCGGGAGGCTCAGCGGCGCGCTGGCGCGGGCCGCCGCGGCGCACGACGCCCTGCCGCCGGGTGCGATCGCTCCGCCGCGGCGCCGGGCGCGGCGCCGGCCGAGGGAGGAGCCGATCCCCGAGCTGGAGGTGACGCCGCGTGGCGCCTGACGGGCCGCTGCTGGAGGCACGGTCGGTCACGGTTCGCTACCGCGGGCTGGTGGCCGCGAATGAGATCTCGCTGGGGGTGAGCCCGGGAGAGATGGTGGGCCTGATCGGTCCGAACGGGGCCGGAAAGACCACCGTCCTCGGCGTCCTCTCCGGGTTCGTCCGTCCCACCGAGGGCCGGGTGTTCCTCGACGGCCGCGACGTCACCGAGTGGGCGCCGGAGCAGCGGGCGGGCTCGGGGCTGGCCCGGACGTTCCAGCGCCTGGAGCTGTTCCGGACCATGACGGCGTGGGAGAACCTCCTGGTGGCCGCCGAGGCCCGCTTCGCTGACGCGGAGTTCATCGCGGACCTGGCCGGCCGGACCCGCCGGGGACCGGCCCGGTCGGCGGCGGCCCAGGTCATGGCCCTGATGGGGCTCCGCGACGTGGGCGACCGGCGCGCCGGCGAGCTGCCCCTCGGGCTGGGGCGGCTGCTCGAGATCGGGCGCGCCCTCTGCACCGGGCCCCGGATCCTCCTGCTGGACGAACCGGCGGGAGGGTTGGACGAGGCCGAGACCGAACGCCTGGCGGCCCTGCTCCGGGACATCCGGGACGACGGCGTGGGGATCCTCTTGGTGGAACACGACCTGTCGCTGGTGATGGAGCTGTGCCACCGCGTGGCGGTGATGGACTTCGGCTCGCTCATCGCGGAGGGGACGCCGGACGAGGTCCGGGCCGACCCCGACGTCCAGGCGGCGTACCTGGGAACGGAGGTGAGCGGTGCCGGCGCTCCTGGCCGCTGAGGGTGTGTTGGCGTCCTACGCGGGCCTCCGGGCCCTGACCGACGTGACGGTGGCCGTCCCCGAGGGGGGGCTGGCCGCGGTCCTCGGCCCGAACGGCGCGGGGAAGAGCACGCTGCTCAAGGTGCTGGCGGGCCTGCACCGGCCGGACGGCGGACGGGTGCTGCTCCGGGGCGAGGACGTCACCGGGCTCCCGGCGCACGCGATGGCCCGCAAGGGGGTGGCCCTGGTCCCCGAGGGCCGCTCGGTGTTCGGCTCGCTGACCGTCGCGGACAACCTCCGCCTGGCCGGCGCTCGCGGACGGGCATTTGACGAGGTCGCCGACGCGTTCCCGGTCCTGGCGGAGCGGCTGCGTCAGACGGCCGGGACGCTCTCGGGCGGGGAGCAGCAGATGCTGGCGCTGGCCCGGGCCATGGCGTCCGGCGGCGAGGTGCTCATGCTCGACGAGCCCTCCCTGGGCCTGGCCCCCCGGCTGGTGGACCGGGTGCTGGGGTCGGTCCGGTCCCTCCGGGAACGGGGGCGCACGGTGGTCCTTGTGGAGCAGTACGTGACCCGGGCCCTGGAGCTGGCCGACGTGGCGTTCGTGATGGACAAGGGCCGGGTGGCGTTCGCCGGTGAACCCGCGGAGCTGGAGGGCCACCCCGTCCTGGAGCGGGCCTACCTGGGGGCGGAGGCGAGGTCGTGAGGGGCCGGGGGCGCGCCTCGGGGCTCGTGCTGTCGCCGCTGCTCGCGCTGTGGGCGGTGGCGATCGCCGCCGGCGGTGCCGGGGCGGCGGAGGAGCACCTGTTCCGGGCCACCTCGACGGCGACCGCGGTGCACGGGTTCTACGACCACGCCGACCTGTTCCCCGTCCCCATCGGGAACCTGTCGGTACCGGAGACCGAGGTGTCCCTCGACGTGGGGCCGTCCGTCGGCGCGCACGGCTCGTTCCTGTGGGACCCGCAGGCGGCGGAGCTCAGCACGATCGTCTGCGAGCTGTCGAACGGCCAGATGTGCGACCTCCCGGAGTACCCGTTCCAGGCCCGGGCCACGTATCCGCCGTCGGGGGATCAGGAGCAGCCCCCCACGCTGACGATCGACGATCCCTCGTCGCCGGTCCACGTCGCAGGCGCCGACGAGTCGGCCACCGCCACCGCGCGCGCCGCGTCGGCGCGCTCCACGGTGGCGGGGATGGAGGCCGTGCCGATGACCGGCGGCCAGCTGGCCGCGGCCCGGTCGCTGGCCCTCGCCGCCGCCGCAGTCCGGGCCGGCGACCCGCTGCCCGTCCCGCTCCCGGGCGGGCTCTCGACCGGGCTCCCGGGGAGCACGTCCGAACAGGGGCCATCGCCCTCCCCCAGCTCGCTCTCCGGCGACGTGTCGCCGTGGCTGGTCGCCGTCGGCGCCGCCAGCTCGGCGTCCACCATGACGTCGGGCCCGGCCTCAGCGTCCGTCCGGGCGGCGTCGTCCGTCCACGACCTGTCGCTCCTCGGCGGCGTGATCACGATCCAGGGGGCGTCCGGCGAGGCCGCGGCGTCGCAGGGCGCGACGGCGGGCGGAACTGCCTCCGCCCGGTACGGGGCGGCGTCGGTGGGCGGCGTTCCCGCGTCGGTGGGCCCGGACGGCCTTCAGATCCAGGACCAGGACCTCGGCGGGGACCAGATCGCGGCCCTCCAGGCCGTCCTGGACCAGGCCCTGTCCCAGGCCGGGATCTCGGTCTCGCTCGGCTCGCACACCGTCACCAGGTCCGACGGGCTGGTCATCTCCGAGGCGTGGGCCCTGTCGATCGACGCCACGATCCAGGTGGTTCCGCCCGGCGCGCCCCAGGGCGCGGGCGGCGCCGACGTCCTGCACATCCCCGTCGGCTACGCGCGGGCGACGGCCGAGGTGGCGTCGTTCGCCGGCCCGCCGCCGTTCACCGCGCCGAGCATCTCCCCGCCTCCCCCTCCGCCTCCGTCGACGGCGCCGCCACCTCCCCCGCCTCCGCCATCCGGCGGCGGGGGACACACGGGCGGCGGTGGCGGAGGCGCCGCCCCTCCACCGAACGGCGGCATCGGTCCCCCACCGCCCGCCCCGGGCCGGCCCGGCGGCGGTGGCGGGGGCCGGTCGGTGCGGTTCGTCCCGGTCGGGGGCCGGCTGTCGCACGGCATCCCGCCGGAGTCGGTGGTCCTGCTCGGTCTGTCCGGCGTGGCCTTCGTGATCGGGATGACCGGCCTGAAGACCATGGAGTCGCTCACGGAAGGAGTCCGCCGATGAGGGCCCGGCGCCCCTGGAGTGCGTTCCTCGGCGCGTTCTGGCCGTTCATCGTGGGCGTGACCCTGATCGCTGCGGGCCTGGTGGCCATCGTGATCGGCTACCTCGGCGTCTCCGGGACCGTCTTCGTCGGCCTCCAGGTCCCGTACCTGGTGAGCGGGGCGTTCCTCGGCCTGGCGCTGGTGTTCCTGGGGAGCGTCCTGCTCCTCGTCCAGGTCATGACCCGCCAGACCCGGCTGCTGCGCCGCCTCCTGGCCGAGGTCGAGTCCCCAGCGGCCGGCGACATCGCCGCCCCCGCAGCGCTACCGGACGACGGCGCCGCCTCTCCCAACGGTGCGAAGGTCTACGCCGTCCGCGGTGGCCGCTGGTTCCACCGCCCCGGATGCATCCTCCTGGAGGGCAAGCGCGCGACGCCCATGTCCCCCCACCAAGCCGACCTCGAACACCTCACCCCCTGCCGCCTCTGCGACCCCACGGTGCCTGCGGCCACGTAGACCGGCTCTGCGCCTCGGCTCCTCGCCTGGCTGACTGCGAGGGATAACCGGGGTACCGGCAGGTGCCCCCGCCCGGCACCCCGGTGACCACTCGCAGTCCGAACGGCGGGGGGCAGACGCACCGAGCCGTCTGCCCCTCGAGAACGCGCTCAGTGTTCGCAGTCGACCTTGGTGTCGCCGGAGTCGCCCATGCAGGTGTCAGTGTCGCGGCCGCCGTCCATCTTGTCGTTGCCGGTGACGGTGTCGCGGCTGTCGAGGGAGTCGGCTCCGTAGCCGCCCCTCAGGTTGTCGTTGCCGGCCCCGCCGGTGATCGTGTCGCCGCCCTTGTCGCCGAGTATGACGTCGTTCCCGCCCTTGCCCTGGATGGTGTCGTTTCCCGCGTAGCCGCAGATCACGTCGTTGCCGTCGGTCCCCACCAGCAGGTCGTTGCCCGAGGTCCCCTTGATCGTGCACGAGGGGGTCCTCGTCGACGGCTTGAAGTTGTAGCCGGGAGCGACGTCGATGACCTGCGTGAACTGACCGCCGACGTCGACCACCGGCGGCGGGTTCTCCGCGGCCGAGGGGTACGTCTCCGTGGACGCCGTCACCTGGTACAGCGTCGTGTTCAGCGCAGGCTCCGGGAGCGTCACGGCCGTCTTCGGAACGGTGATCGTGATGGTTCCGGGCGCCGTCGCCGTGTAGGACCCGGGCACCTGGGTCACGCCGGGGTACGTTCGCTGGGCTCCCCCGCCCTGGAACTGGATCTCGGCCACCCCCGTCCAGAACGTCGGCGCGCCGCCTCCGTTCGACTCCATGTACACGAACCAGTTCTCGCCGCCGTTCGCGTTGGTGGCCGCGGGGGCCGTCCACTGCGTCTGCCACACCAGCACCGGGTCGGAGTTCCCGGTGGCGGGGTCGGGCGCCAGCGAGGTGAGGTCCGCGACCCTCATCGTGATCTGGTAGTGGTCGGCGTCCGGCGCGATGATGGCCGACGACAGGATGTCGAGGTTCTTCTGGTTCGCGCTGATCTGCCCGGCGTTCTCGTAGCGAGCGTCGCCGGCCGTGTCGGTGACGGTCTGGGTCGGGGCCTTCGACCCGGTCACGATCCCCACGGACGTGAGCAAGCTGGGCCCCCCGATCTGCCGGACGAACATGGCCTGCGAGTTCGCCAGGTTGAACCGGTTCAGCGACTGCCCATACGAGATGTTCGCCTCGCCCTTCAGCCCCATCCGCATCTGCAGGAAGTCGCCGAGGGTCCTGTTCCCGCACTGCCCGCCCATCACGGTGTTGATCGAGCCCTTCTGGACGAAGTGCTGGGACGCCACCAACGGCGTGGAGAAGGTCGGGGTCGCCGCCGTGCCGTTCAGCGTCTGGGTGAAGTACAGGCTCCACAGCCCGTTCACGATGTCGGGCCCGGACTCCGTGGCGCCGATCTCGTTGTTGCAGTCCTGGTTGAACACCGGAGGCCCGGCCACCGCGGGCGTCCCGTACCAGGCGATGTCCACGCGGCCGGCGTCGCCCGCGACCGGCCACGCGAAGACGTTGTTGTGCAGCCCGGGCGTCGGGATCTTCACCGGCGTCGTCCACGTGTTGCCCTCGTCGGAGGACGAGGACCAGTAGAGCACCGTGTCCCCGATGACCTGGTTGTCGGCGTTCACCGGAGCCTGCTCCCACACGGCGTAGAGCGTCCCCGCCGCGTCGATGGCCATCGTCGGGAACGAACCGCCGGTGCGCTGATTCGACCCGATGTCGTTGATGAGGTGGTCGGTGCACTGGAGGCCGGTGGGGTCGGTGGTGAACGGCACCGCCACGCAGCGCCCCATGAGCAGCTTGTGGAAGTACGCGTCGTCGTGGATCACGAAGATGTGGTGGGTCGTCGGGCTGACCTCGTCATTCCCCATGATCCCCTCGTCGCACGACGCCGGAGCGGTGACGAACTGTGAGGGAGCGAAGTTGTTCCCCGCGGTGGCCTGGCCGAGCGCCGGATCGGCCGGGGAGCGCGTCATGACCAGCTCGTTGTTGCCGGCGGAGCTGCCGCACTGGGGCGCGCCGGCGCCGATGATGTTCGACACGAGGTACAGCGTGCCGCCGTTCTTCGGGTCGCCGTCGGTCGCGTACCACTGGCGGTCGTTCGGCGTTGTCGTCACGGCCGCGCAGTCGCCCGCCAGCAGGGTCTGCCCCTGATCGTCCGAACGGAACGTCGAGAAGTTCGCCAGCGTGAGGTCGTTGAAGTAGAGGCTGCCGGTGGAGTCCACGGCGAGCTCGGTGTCGCCGCCGCCGACGCACGTCGGGAGCTTCCCGGTGTGCGCGGTGGCCGCCGGGATCCACTTGAACGTCTTCCCGTGGTCGAGCGACCGCCATACCCAGCTCGTCCCCGACGACAGGGCGCCGGGGGCACTCGTGTAGATCGCGTCCGAGTTCGGACGGGTGTCCACCCGGATGTCCTCCTCGAACCCGACGCCCTGGATGCCCACGACCGTCGGCTGCCCGAACGTCGCGCCGCCGGAGGCGGCCGACGCCCGCGCGGACGGTGGGATCGCCGTGCTCTCCTCCCCGGCGCCGGCGGAGCCGGATCCGGTGGCCGACCGGTCGGCCAGGGTCGGGCCGTGCCCGAACCCGCGCCCGGCGGGCGAGGCCAGGACGGAGATGGCGGAAAGGACAACGGCCACGGCAACTGCGGCCAACACGCGCGAACGGGTCATCGGATTCCCCCTCGGGACTTCGCAGGACGCGACCGGACACCGGATGGACGGGGCGCTGCTCGGTTGTGTCGGTCACCTCCAGCCGGCCTGCGGCCGGCACCCCTCGTGCCGATACGGCGAGGCCCGTATACCCGGATGATGGCACGATGAAACGCAGGGTGATGCGGCCCCGCGACGCCATGCGTCTCTACCAGACCGCCGCGCGCGTCTGGCTGACGGCCGCCGGGCTCTCGCTACTGCTCCCCGGGACGGTCCGCCTGGGGTGGTGGGTGCCGCTGCACCTCATGCTCGTCGGAGCGGTCTCCGTCGCGATCAGCGGCGCCATGCAGAACTTCGTGGCCGCGCTCACGGGAACGGCAGCGGGCCCGACGCGCCTGGTGTGGGCCCAGTTCGCGCTCACGAACGCCGGAGCTGCGCTGCTCGTCGCGGGCCGCTCGTCGGGACACCCGGCGCTGGTCGGCGTCGGGGGCACGGCGTACCTGGCCGGGATCGCGCTGCTCGGCCTCATCGTGCTTCGAGCCCGGCGCCGTACCCTGCACCTGCGCCACCGGATCCCGGTCGCGATGTACGAGGCCGCGGTGGCGAGCGTCCTGGCCGGGGGGACGATCGGGATCCTGCTCGGGACGGGGGCCGTGCACGGGGCGGACGCCTGGCGGGATCTCCGGGGCGCGCACCTGGTGCTGAACGTCCTCGGGTGGGTCTCGCTCACAATCGCCGGGACCCTCATCACGCTGCTCCCGACCGTCCTTCGCGTGCGGATGCCCGCCTGGAGAGGAGGTCTCACGGCGTGGCTCTTCGTGGTCGGCGTAGGGCTGATGGCGACCGGCGTCGCCCTGGGGCTCACGCCGCTCGCGGTGGCCGGCGCCGGCGCGTTCGCGGCCGCGGTCGCGGGGCTGCTGTCGATGGTCGGTCGCGTCGTCTCCACGCCCAGGGCCTGGCCCGTCCCGCTGACCGCGAAGCACCTCCTCCTCGCGCTGGCGTGGTTCGCGGCCGGCACGGTCTGGCTGGTGGTGGCGCTCGGCCGGGGACTGTCGTGGTTCGCGGGCGCCCACGACGTCTTCGTGGTGATCTTCGCCGGAGGCTGGATCCTCCAGATCCTGCTGGGGGCGTGGCTCTACCTGCTGCCGATGACCCGGCCCGGCCACCCCGAGACCCGGCGCTCGGTCCTCGCCGCGATGGAGTGGGGAGGCACCATCCAGCTGGCGGCCTTCAACGCCGGAATGGCGCTGCTGGCGGTGGCCGCCTCGAGATCGGGGGCCTCGGCACTGGCGACGGCCGGGGCCGCTCTCGCGCTCGCCGGCGCGGGCCTGGCGCTCGTCAAGGCGTGGACCCATCCGATGCTCGGACGGAGCGCCACGCTGACCCGGCGTGGAAGGCCGGTCTGGGACCCCGGCGCCGGCATCGACCCCGGGCGAGGGGAAGCCTCCGAGCGAGGGCCCTGAGGGAGCTCGGAGCCGTTCCGGTTGGCTCGAGGTCGCCGTCCGGCGAGCGGCCCGGGGCGCCCGGGACCTCCGGCCCGTGTCCCTGCCACGTCCGTCCGGGATGCTCGATCGAGCCGGAGGAGGAGGGTGAACCATGAGCGAACGTCTGAGCCCCCTCGACGCCTCGTTCCTGTACCTGGAGAAGCCACACCTGCACATGCACGTGGGAGGGCTCGCGGTGTTCGACCCGACGGGTGTCGCCCGTGGACCGCTCACGCTCGATCGCCTCCGGGCGATGACCGCCGCCCGATTGCAGATGGTGCCGCGGTTCCGGCAACGGGTGATGTTCCCGCCCCTTGAGGCGGCCCGCCCGGTGTGGGCGGACGACCCCGGCTTCGACGTCACCTATCACGTCCGTCGAATCGCCGTCCCGCGCCCGGGAGGGCCGCGGCAGCTGGCCGCGCTCACCGGTCAGCTCGCGTCCCAGCAGCTCGACCGGGAGCGCCCGCTGTGGGAGATGTACCTGGTCGACGGCCTGGAAGGCGGCTATCAGGCCGTCCTCACGAAGACCCACCACGCCATGCTCGACGGCGTCGGGGGCATGGACGCGGTGGCCGCGCTGTTCGACCTCGCGCCCGAGCCCGACGAGCCGGCGGCCCAGCGGTGGGATCCCGAGCCGCTGCCGTCCTCCTACCGCCTGCTCGCCGAGGGGCTCCTCGACCGCATCCGGGAGCCGGCGGGGGCCCTCGCCAGCACGGCTGCGGACCTGGCCCGACGCCCCACGGCAACGTTGCGAGACATCGTGGCCACGGCCGGGGGTGCGCTCTCGATCCTGGCCCGCGGCCTCCCGCCCGACACGCCGTTCAACGTGGCCGTCGGGGCGACCCGGCGGTTCGCCATGACGGCGATCCCGCTGGAAGAGGCCCGGGCGGTCCAGGCGTCGCTCGGGGGCACGGTGAACGACGTGATCCTCACGGCGCTGGCCGGCGGCGTCTCGGCCCTGCTCGAGGCCCGAGGCCAGGCCGGGAAGGGCCTTCGGTACCGGACGATGATGCCGATCTCCGTGCGGACCGGCTCGGAGCATGGGGCGTTCGGCAACCGGGTAACGACCGTGTACCCGGACATCCCGGTCGGTCCGATGAAGCCGGTCGTCCGCCTGCGGCTCGTCCGGGAGGAAACCCGGCGCATCAAGTCGTCCCGGCAGGGCCAGGCCGCGACCGCGCTGGTCCAGGGAGCGATGTGGCTCCCGCCGGGCCTTCACCGCCGCCTCGGGCGGTTCGGGAACGACCACCTCCGGATCTTCAACATGGTGGCGTCGAACATCCCCGGCCCCCAGGTTCCCCTGTACCTGGACGGAGCGAGGCTCGTGACGTACTACCCGCTGATGCCGCTCGGTGCGAGGGTGGGGCTGTCGGTTGGCGTCGTGACGCTCGTCGGCGTCATGGGCTTCGGCTTCACGGCCGACTGGGAGGCGTTCCCGGACCTCGAGTTGCTGGCGCTGGAGGTGGAGGACGCGTTCGGCGCGCTGCAGAAGGCCGCGGGCGTGTGAGTGGATGCTGAACCCGAGGAGGTGTTCCTGGTGGAGTACGGCAGGACGATCGAGCTCGATCTGCCTCACGACGAGGCGCTCCTGAAGGTGAGGGAGGCCTTCCGGGAGCAGGGGTTCGGCACCCTCACGGAGATCGACGTACGGGCCACGCTGAAGGAGAAGCTCGGCGAGGACATGGAGCCCTACGTGATCCTGGGCACGTGCAATCCGCAGCTCGCGCACCGGGCGCTCGACATCGAGCGTGAGATCGGATTGCTGCTTCCCTGCAACGTGGTGGTGCGGGAGGAGAACGGCAGGACCATCGTGCAGGCCCTCGACCCGCAGGTCATGGTGCGCGTACCCGACAACGACGAGCTCCGCCCGATCGCCGACGAGGCCGCCCGGCGTATCGACCGAGCGCTCGCGGTCCTGGCGTCCTGAGGCACGATGCGATGACGTCGAGGGGGAGGCCGCTGCTAGACTCGGGCGGCCTGATCTGCAGGCTCGGCGCGATGCGGTCCCATCGTCTAGAGGCCGAGGACACCACCCTCTCAAGGTGGAGACACGGGTTCAAATCCCGTTGGGACTAC
>DASWED010000006.1:0-4489 GCA_036394995.1 Actinomycetota bacterium | reverse complement strand
CCCCCTCCACCCAGCGCATGTCCCGGCGCTCCGCATCGGCGATGAAGGAGAACAGCTCGCGCTGGGCCGCGCAGGCGCGGACGTACGCGGCGTCCATGCCGGTGATGATCTCGTCGTCGGTTCGGGCCACTTCCACGGGCATTCCCAGGTCTCGCTCACCGGGGGAAGGTGACGATCATGGTACCGAACACGTGTTCGATTGTCAAGTCGGTCACGAGGCGATCGGAGGCTCCGATCTACCGCCCGCCGGTGAGCCCATAGTCGGTCTTCAGGCCGTCGTCCGTCGGCATGAACGTGTTCGGGCTGACCAGCAGATGCCCGTCCAGTGAGATCCGGACCAGCAGTATGTCCAGCGGATCGTCCTGGAACGTCGACGGGTCGGGGTTCGTGACCATACTCCCGTCGAGCGCCCACACTGCCCCGTTGGGACACGTGAACTCCTGGGCGGACGCGTCATACGTGACGGCGCAGTCCTTGTAGCCGTGCGCGAAGTCGTTCGGCCAGGCCAGCGCGTAGAACCCGAGATCCGTGTGCACGAGGTAGAAGGCGAACGACCGCTCCGTCGTGTCGGTCGGCGGCAGGTTGGAGGGATCGAACCTGGTCACCGAGCCCACGGGGAACTCGCCCGGTGTGGCGAGGACGTAGTAGCTGAACTCGCGCTGGATCACGGTGCCATCCCGAAGCGGGAGGAACGTCAGCGACGACACCACGCGTCGGATGGCATCCCGGTCGGTATCGGTGACGCCGGGGCCCACCCACACGACCATCGTGTACTGGAACGAAGTTCGCGACGAAGTCCTTCTGATAGGCGGTCACGTCCGGCGGCTGAGGCGACGCGAGCTGGACGTTCTGGTCGAACGCGTCGAACGACAGCGGGAACGTGTCGTCCGGCAGCCAGCCGATGGGCGCCGGACCCCCCGACCGATGGAACAGCTCGATGACGACGCCGTCGGCGGGGAAATCCTTCAGGAACGACGTCTCCAGCACGCCTCCCTCCACCGCGAAGTTCGAGATCACGATGCCGCTGAAGGACAGCCGCACGTCGTTCTCGTCGAACGGACCGAGTGACCAGTCCTCCGGGTAGGAGATCGTCCAGCCAGCAGGGTCCTCGTACGCGGCCAGCCCCGTCGACGGCTCCGCCGTGGGCCCTGGTGACTCCGACGTCCCGGCCGGCACGAACCGAACGGCCACCGCGGCGAAGTCCTGCAGGGCAACGGTCCCCTGGGGGCCGCCGGGGGTGAACGGGTCGTACCCGTCCACGGCGCCGGGGGCGACCTCGACGAACACGTAGCCGTCCACCGGCTCCGCCAGGTCGCCGGGGCCGGTTCCCTGCGCCGACTCCGAGCCGCCGACCGACGAGGACGACCCCGAGCCGTCCACTCCCCCACAGTGCTCCTCGAACGTGGATGCCCCGACACGGACCGAGATCAGCCCGCCCCGGACTCGTGCGCGGACGTAGTTCGTGGACGATCCGCAATGTCCGATGTACGTGGAGGCGGCCTGCACCCTGGTCCCGTCGTCCAGCTTCGTCGGGAGCTCCAGGGTGGTTCCCGACCGGATCTCCGCGCCCGGCTCCACCGGCATGGTGATGCCGCCGCTGTCGACCTTCACCACGCTCCAGATCCCTCCCGGGCCCGTCCGAAGAGGCTGCACGAAGTGCAGCGTGAATCGCCGTGGCTCCGAGAAGCCCGGTGCTTGCGACGGTTGGACCGCTCCGTGGACCTGCACGGCTCCGGGCACGAGGGCGACGACATCGTCGTTGGACGGAGAGAAGGTCAGGCTGACCTCGGTCGCGCCCAGAAGGGTCTCGGCGAACCTCCGGGCCACCTCGCCCCGGTCCGTCCGCCACTCCTCCCGGCCGGCGTCCACGCGCGACTGGGTGGCCTGAGCCTGGGCGTAGGTCTGGTCGGGCCACAGGGCGTGGAAGCTCACCGGTCCCGAGGCGGAGGGCTGGGGCGCACGCCCGCCGCCGAGGGCGGCGACGGCGACGCCGATGCCGGCGGCGGCCACCACCAGGGCCAGGGCGGCGCTGGAGATCCGGCGGGTCCGGCGGCGGCGGTCGCGGTGGCGGGCCAGGGCTTCGAACGCGTCGTCGGGAGGTGACACGCGCTCGGCGGCGCGCTCCAGCAGGGATCGGTAGTCACTCATGGTCGTGCTCCATGGTCGATCGGAGGGCGGCGCGGCCCTGGGAGGCCAGCGCCCGGACGGTCACGGCCTTCACGCCGAGGACCCGGCCGGCGTCCTCGGAGCCGTAGCCGAGCAGCTCGGTCAGCACCAGGGCGGCGCGCTGCCGCGGAGCCAGCCCCCGCAGGGCCCGGCTGACCTCGTCCCGGTCCTCGGCGTCGGCGAACGGGTCCCGGCCGGCACCCGGATGGACCAGCCGCCCGACAGCCCGCCGGGCCCGCCGGACTGCGCTCCGGTGGACGTTCATCGCGGTCCGGTACAGGTATCCGGTGGGATCGTCCATCGCGCCGACCCGGTCCCACCGCTCCCACACCCGCACCAGCGCGTCCTGGGCGACCTCCTGGGCCTCCTCGGCGGAGCCCGTCACCAGGTACAGCGCGCGGAGCAGCCGCGCGTGCTCGGCGCGGAAGAACTCCTCGAAGGTCCCGGGTGCAGCGCTCACGATGGGCTCCGTCGCCGAGCCGGCCGTGCTGCTCATCGACACATGAACGCCCGGAGCCTATCGATCGTTGAGACGCGAACCGAAGAAGGCCGCTCGAACGCGGGGCCCGGCCAACACGCCCGCCCGGGGTACGCTGGCCGGGTCCGTTCGCGATGGAGGGCCGGTGTTCGGCAGGACGTGGAAGATCGCCACGATCGGGGGGATCCCGATCTCGGTCGACGCCTCCTGGTTCCTGCTCGGCGTGCTGATCCTCTACAGCATGGCGGTCACCTACGGCGACAAGCTCGGGTCGGGCACGGCCCTCGCCATCGGCGCGTTCGGCGCCGTGCTGTTCATGGGCTCGATCCTGGGGCACGAGCTGGCCCACGCCGTGGTGGCCCGGCTGCGGAAGCTTCCGGTGTCGGGCATCCGCCTGTTCATGTTCGGCGGGGCGACGTACATCAGGGGCGAGGACAGTCCCGGTGACGAGTTCCTGACCACCGTGGTCGGCCCGCTGACCAGCGTCGCCATCGGCCTGGCGCTCCTCGCCGCCTCCACGATCCACGGATTGGGCGGGCCCATCCACGACGTCACGCGATACGTGGGTGCGCTGAACGTCTTCCTGGGCGTGGCGAACCTGGTTCCGGGGTTCCCCCTAGACGGGGGCCGGATCCTGCATGCCGCGATCTGGAAGCTCACCGGGAGCGAGGGGAGGGCCACGACGATCGCCGCGTGGACCGGGATCGTTGTGTGGGGCGCGGCGATCGCGTACGGGGTGATCCGGCTCTCCGGGGACGACTTCGGGTTCGGGCTGTGGATCGTGCTGGTCGGCTCGATGATGCTCCAGGGTGCCCGGGCGACCCTGCAGCGGCAGAAGGTGTTCAAGGTCCTGGAGCGGGGGACCGTGGCGGAGGCCATGGGGGCCCCGCCCGAGGCCATCCCGGCGGGAACCAGCCTGTCGGAGGCGTACGACCGGTTCCTCCGGGGGCACGAGCACGAGACGTTCCCGGTGACCGACGACTTCGACCGCATGATCGGGGTCCTCACGTTCGAATCGGCGTCGGCCATCGGCCGCGACGAACCCCTCCGCCCGGTGCGCGACGCCATGCTCCCCGCCGGCGAGATCGTCACCGTGGGGCTGGACGACCGCCTGGACCAGGTGGTGAACCGCATGGCCAACACGCGCCTCCCCGCCGTGGTGATGCAGGACGGCCGGATCGTGGGCCAGATCGCCCTTCCCGACATCGACCGCTGGCTCCGGGGCCGGATCCTCCGGTAGCCGGAAGCCCGTAGCTCGGCCCGGGTTCGGTTCGACGTAAGGTCTGCCTCGTGCCAACGGGAGACGAATCGGCGGGCGACGACCACGTCGCACGGAACCGGCGGCGATGGAACGAGACCGCCGATGCGTACCAGGAGCGGAACGCTCCGCAGATCACCGAACAGATGCGCTCCCGCGACCTGGCCTGGGGCGTGTGGGGCATCCCGGAGTCCCGGCTGCACGTCCTGGGCGACGTGGCCGGCAGGGACGTCCTCGAGCTGGGGTGCGGGGCAGCGCAGTGGTCGATCGCACTGGCCCGCCGGGGCGCGAGGCCGGTGGGACTCGACCTCTCGGACCGCCAGTTGGAGCACGCCCGGCGGCTCATGGCCGAGGCCCGCGTCTCGTTCCCGCTGGTGCACGCCAGCGCCGAGGAGGTGCCGTTCGCCGGCGAGAGCTTCGACATCGTGTTCGCGGATTACGGCGCTTTGGGGGTATCCATGTAACCGGACTAGCCCAGGTCACACCGTTCTCCAGGGGCGGTTCGCCGGGGGTCGTTCCAAGCTGGGAGGGTGACCTCGGGCGACCGGCGCCGGCGGCGGCTGTCTCTTCGGCTGGGGGTTGGCCAC
>DASWED010000005.1:0-28452 GCA_036394995.1 Actinomycetota bacterium | reverse complement strand
GTTCGCCGGTGTCACCGTTGCGATGTCTGCGGGCGACGTCGAGAAGCGTTTGGGTGATCGCGAGCGGAGTGCGCAGTTCATGGGAGGCGTTGGCTGCGAATCTCTGCTGTTCGGCGACGTGTGCTTCGAGGCGCGCGAGCATGGTGTCGAAGGCGTCGGCGAGTTCGCGAAACTCGTCGCTGCGGCCCTCGAGCTGGATTCGGTGGGAGAGAGACCCCTTCGCGGCTACGCGTGTGGCGTCTGTGACGCGCGTCAAGGGGGCAAGCATGCGTCCGGCGAGAAGCCACCCTCCCAGCAGACCGAATACCAGCAGGAACGTCATCACGACGGCTGCGATCGGAGCGAAATAGCGCAGGAGGTCGCCGTGGCTTTGCACGATGAAGATCACCCCAGGGTGCACACCACGGGAAAGGGAGAAATACCCGGCGGCGAGGAGCACGACGCCGGCGAGCATGAGGAAGGCGGCGTAGCTGAGCGTGAGTTTGAGACGAACGCTCAGGCCGGGCGCTCTATCCACCGTCTCCTCCGTCATCGACGCGGTAGCCGACGCCGGGCACGGTGGCGATGATCCACGGTTCGCCGAGCCGTTTGCGCAGTCCCGACACCGTGATGCGCACGGCGTTTGTGAAGGGATCTGCGTTCTCATCCCAGGCCCGTTTCAGTAGCTCTTCGGCGCTGACGACACCGCCTTCGGCAGCGACGAGGACTTCGAGCACTGCGAACTGCTTCCGGGTCAGCGCGACGTAGCGGCCGTCGCGGTAGACCTCGCGGCGGAACGGATCCAGGCGCAGGCCTGCGATCTCCCGCACGGGCGGCCTGTGGTGGGCGCGCCTGCGGTCGAGCGCTCTGAGACGGAGCACGAGTTCCCGGAGTTCGAACGGCTTCGTCAGGTAGTCGTCGGCGCCGAGCTCGAACCCTGTGGCCTTGTCGTCGAGACGGTCGGCAGCGGTGAGCATGAGGATCGGCATGCCGCTGCCGGAGACGACGATGCGTTCGGCGATCTGGTCGCCGGAGGGGCCGGGGATGTCGCGGTCGAGGACGGCGATGTCGTAGGCGTTGACGCTCAGCAGCTCCAGAGCGGTGTCGCCGTCACCGGCGATGTCCGCCGCGATCGCTTCCAGGCGTAGGCCATCGCGGATGGCTTCTGCCATGAAGGGTTCGTCCTCGACGATCAGCACACGCATGCTCTCGATGCTCCCAGCCGCAACATATCGCCGGCATATCGAAAACCACATACGTGCTGACAACACCGCGCTGCCTTGACTGGAGGCATGAACGCAATCACCACATGATGGGAGGAAGCCATGAGGAGAACGCTACGGCCCCTGGCCGCCCTTGCCATGCTCGCCGTGATTCTCGCGGGCTGTAGGAACGGAGGTGCCGGCACGGGCAGCAACAGCACCGACGCCAGGCACAACAGCACCCGTGAGAAGGCGGTGAAGTTCGCCGAGTGCATGCGCGCCAACGGGGTCGGCGCGTTTCCGGACCCGGACGCGTCGGGCGAGTTGACCATCGATGCGGTAGCGAACGGCTCGTCGGTGGACACGAGCTCTGCGGCCTTCGAGCATGCCCTCAGCGCGTGCAAGGACCTGGAGCCGCCGGGGTTCACGGGCGACAAGGTGACGCCCCAGCAGAGGACGGCGCGCCTCGAGTTCGCCCAGTGCACACCCGACCACGGCGTGCCGGACTTCCCCGACCCCACCGCAAATGGGCCCCTCGTCGACACGAGACGAATCCCATCCGCGACAACGACGCGTGGTATGAGCATTCTCAACGCCGCGATGCAGAAGTGCGGCGACCTTGCGGAGGCAGCAGGGGCGTCGGGTCCGTGAAGCGCAGCAAGACCTGGGCGGTGGCCGCAGCGGTCGTCCTGGCTGCCGCAGCCGCCACCGGCGGCGTGGTCGCCATGTCCGGTGCCGAGCAAGCGACCCCGGCGACGCAGGAGCCGCCGGTGAACACCGCGACGGTGGAACGGGGGAAGCTCTCGGACATGGTCTCCCGGTACGGGATCCTGACCTATCTTGCGCGATCGGACGGCTCGCCGTACGCAGTGATCAACCGGGCCCGCGGGACATACACCGAGCTGCCCGATGCCGGCGACAAGGTCGACTGCGGCGCCGTGCTCTATCGGGTGGACGACAGGCCGGTGCTGCTGCTGTGCGGCTCGACGCCGGCGTACCGGTCGCTGTCGGAGGGCGACAGCGGACCAGACGTCGCCCAGCTCAACGCCAACCTGGTGCACCTCGGGTACGCGACCCGTGCGCAGCTCGACCCGTCGTCTGACCGGTTCAGCTCCGAGACGGCGTCCGCGCTCGAGAAGCTGCAGTCGAAGCTGGGCGAGGATCGGACGGGGTCGCTCGATCTCGGGCAGGCGGTGTTTCTATCCGAGTCGGTGCGGATCGCCAGGGTGACCGGCGAGCTCGGGGTATCCGCCCGGCCCGGTGCACAGGTCGCGCAGGCCACATCCGACACGCTCGAGGTCCAGGTGGCCCTCGATCCGTCGCAGCAGGGTGCGGTGAAGACGGGCGACCGTGCGCAGATCACGCTGCCGGGCAACCACTCGGTGACGGGAAGGGTGGACCGGTTGGGAAGAGTCGCCCAGGTCCCTGCCGGGCAGGACGAGAACGCCGGCGGTGCGACCATCCCGGCCTACATCAGCCTCGACGACCCGGAACAGGCACGCGGGCTCGACAAGGCCCCGGTCCAGGTGGAGATCACGACCGAGGGAGTGGAGAGCGCCCTGAGCGTCCCGGTGACCGCGATCGTCGGGCGCTCCGGCGGTGGGTTCGCGGTCGAGGTCGTGCGCGCCGGCGGGCGACGCGAGCTGGTCTCGGTGAAGCTGGGCCTGTTCGACACGGCAGGCGGACGAGTCCAGGTCGTCCAGGGCGATCTCCGCCAGGGCGATCACGTGGTGGTGCCGTCGTCATGAGCGGCGAGTCGGTCCTGGAGCTGGATGGGGTGACCAAGGTCTACGGCGAGGAGCCGCCGGTGCCCGCCCTCCGGGGCGTGTCCTTTTCCGTCCGGCGGGGTGAGCTGGTGGCGATCGTCGGGCCCTCAGGGTCGGGCAAGTCCACGCTCCTGCACGTCGTCGGGACGCTCGAGCGGCCCACCAGCGGCGTCGTCAGGATCGGAGGCGTCGACGTGGCACAACTCAGCGACCGCGAGGTGTCGCAGCTGCGGGCTCGGGAGATCGGGTTCGTCTTCCAGCAGTTCTTCCTGGCTGAACATGCCACGGTGCGCGAGAACGTCGCCGACGGGTTGCTCTACGCCGGCGTCCCCGCCGCCGAGCGGTACAGGCGCGCGGATGAGGCACTCGAACGGGTCGGCCTCTCCGAGCGCACGAACTTCAAGCCCACCAAGCTCTCGGGAGGGGAGCGGCAGCGTGTCGCGATCGCGCGGGCCCTCGTCGGGCGTCCGGCGATCGTTCTCGCCGACGAACCGACCGGGAACCTCGACAGCACCACCGGCGCGTCGATCATGGAGCTGATCCGCGAGCTCAACGTGGCCGGCGCCACCATCATCATGATCACGCACGAAGCGGGCCTCGCCGATCGGCTGCCTCGCCAGATCCGGGTGCTCGACGGCCAGGTGGTCTCCGACACTTCCAACGGGGTGGCGCGATGAGTGCCGAGGCCGGGCGGCTGCAGCTGAGAGACGGGCTGCGTGTGGCGAGTGTCGGTCTGCGCGCCCGGCCGCTGCGCGCCGCGCTGTCGGCGCTCGGGATTGCGATCGGAACGGCAGCGATCGTGGGGGTACTCGGGTTGTCCTCCTCCTGGCAGGCCGGGCTGATCGCGGAGATCAACCGGCTCGGCACGAACCTGCTGACGGTCGAGGCCGGACAGAGCCTCACCGGGGGGCCGGCGCAACTGCCCCGCGAAGCGCCGGCGCGGATCACGCTCCTGGACAACGTCCAGTCGGTGGCACACGCCGCCCTGATGAAGGACACGTACGTCTACCGGAGCTCGATGATCCCGGTGGGCGAGACCGGTGGCCTCGAGGTGCGGGCCACCAGCCTGAACCTGCTGTCCGTGCTCGGCACCGGCCTCGCACGCGGCGAATGGCTCAACCCGGGCACCGCCCGCGAGCCTGTCGCGGTGCTCGGCGCGGTCGCGGCGCAACAGCTCGGCATCGACCGGATCGACCCTGACCAGCGGATCTGGCTGGGCGGCCAGTGGTTCAACGTCGCGGGCATCCTGAACCCCTCGCCGCTCGAGCCCGACATCGAAGTCAGCGCCCTCATCGGGTATCCGGCCGCCCAGGCGTACCTTGGCTATGTCAGCATCGTCGGCGGCGAGAAGAAGGCCGGCCCGCCGAGCACGATCTACGTGCTCGCCGCGACCGGTCACGAGGCGGCGGTGCAGGCGCTGCTCGCGCAAACCGCCAACCCCGAGGCACCGTACGAGGTGAACGTCAGCCAGCCGTCGGACGTGCTCGTCGCCCGGGCCGCGGCGGCGGGGGCGTTCGACACCCTTTTTCTCGGGCTCGGGGCGGTGGCACTGGTCGTGGGTGCCGTCGGTGTCGCCAACATCATGATCATCTCGGTCCTCGAACGCCGCTCGGAGATCGGCCCGTCGCGCCCTCGGTGCGACAAAGGCCCAGATCCGGACGCAGTTCCTCGGTGAGTCGATCCTGCTCGCCGTCATCGGTGGCGTCGTCGGTGTGCTGGCCGGGGCCGCGGCAACGGCCGTGTACGCCAGCTCGAAGCACTGGGCCGTCGTGATCCCCGTCGAGGCGTGGTCGGGCGGCATCGCCTCGGCCGTCCTGATCGGCGCGTTCGCCGGCCTGATGCCGGCCGTCCGAGCCTCTCGGATGCCGCCGACCGTGGCATTGCGAACGGCATGAGCGGAACGTGGATCTCTTTCTGGACGCCACCCTGCGGCCCGCGCGCTCGCGGTGAGGGGCGTCGTGGGCGATGGTGATGGCGATCTCCCGCACGGGTGGCCTGTTGTGGGCACGCCTGCGGTCGAGCGCTCTGAGACGGAGCACGAGTTCTCGGCGCATGTCGTCGGCATATCGAAAATCGCATACGTGCTGACAACACCGCGCGGCGTTGACTGGAGGCATGACCTACAGTGAACGAGCACGAACGACGACCCGTCGGGTTCCCAGGATCCTTGTCGCCGGCCTGCTCGTCGTCTTCGCGGCGATCGCCGCAGCCCTCGGCTACCAGTCGCTGGCGTCCAGTGAGCACCGTGGTGCGCTTGGCGAATCGCTGCTCGGCACGGTGTGGCCGGCACATGGCCAAGCCGCGGTCCAGACAGGACAGTCGCAGATCCAAGCGGGCCCGAACCAGCACGCGGCTCCAATCGCCAGCGTCGCGAAGGTGATGACGGCCTATCTCGTGCTCCGTGACCACCCGCTACGGCTCGGCCAGGACGGTCCGACGATCACGCTCACCGACGCCGATGTCGCCGACACCGACCGACGGGCCGGACGGGACGAGTCCGTTTTGCCCATCGCCGCCGGAGAGCAGTTGACCGAACGGCAGGCGCTGCAGGCACTGCTGCTGCCGTCGGCGAACAACATCGCCGCGGTTCTGGCGCGATGGGACGCCGGTTCGGTGGACCGGTTTGTTGCCCGGATGAATGCCACCGCACGGTCGCTGGGCATGACCCACACCCGCTACACCGACCCGAGCGGCTACGACGACGCAACCGTGTCGACCGCCGCCGACCAGGTGCGCGTTGTCGATCGGGCCATGCGCCTGCCGGTGTTCGCGAGCATCGTCGCCACACCGAGCGCGACGCTGCCGGTCGCCGGCACCGTGCACAACACCGACACTTTGCTCGGGCACGACGGGTTTGTCGGCGTCAAGACCGGCTCGACCGCTGCGGCCGGCGGCTGCTTCGCCTTCCGGGCCATCCGCTGGATCGACGGCAAGCGGACGACGATCACCGGGGTCGTGTTGGGCCAGCCCGGGCACAACCAGGTCGCGGCGGGTCTCGCGGCCGCCGACGCCATGGTCGAGCGCATCGCCGGTCAACGCCTACGAGACGGCCGTCCTCGACCGAGAGCGCCTCGGCTCACCGACCATGCACATCCCGGGCCCGGACGGCAGCTCGGTCGCGGTCTTCAGGCCCCCGCTGTGCTCCCGGGGAGACTCGAACCTACTCGCCCTCCTGCTCTTCCTCGCTCTCGTCCAGCGGCTCGGTCAACAAGGGCGCGAGTAGATCGGCCAGCGGGAGCAGTGCTTGGTGCTCTTGCTCGGGTGAAATTGGGACCAGCAGAGGCTCGAGAACGACGACGGGCTCGGTCCTGGAGGTCGTCTTCTCGCACGAGGGGTCTCGCTACATGGTCGGCTTCACCCGCTCCGACGAGCCGGTGTACGGGGTCTGGGACGCCTAGGTCGACATCGTCATCCTCTGCCGGTCGGTCGTCGTAGCATGACGGCTCGGAGGGTGGCGACGCGATGGCTGATCCGGTCGGCGACATCATCGGGGACTACCGCGGATTCGCGGCGAAGCAGCACGAGCGCCTGCTCGCGCGCGGCATCGACATCCGCCCGTACCCGCTGAGCCACCTGGCGGTCCGCGTCCCGGACTGGGACCAGCACGTGCAGCTGCTGACACCATTCCATGCTGGGAAAGGAGTCGACCAACCTGCCCGTCGGTAGGTTCGAATAGTGACCTCACAGGTCCATCCACTGCGAAAAAGGCCCGGTCACCGGGCCTTTCCTTTTGATGCCGTGGGGCCTCCCGGCGGAGTGGGAGACAAGGCAGCCACATGAGATCAGATCCGCCGACCGAGGGCGAGTTCGCCCCCACAGCATCTGACGTCGAAGAGCTGGTGGCCAACCTTCCGGGCTTGCGCCGGGCTCCCGAGTCCCTCTTCTCGTGGGCCGGGGGTGGCAGATGGCGTCATGACGATGCCCTACGTCGCGTACTCGCCGGCGGTTGAGAGGTTCATCGGAGACGCCTACCGACTGGGGTTCGTGATCACCTTCCACTGGGCCTCATGGCTGCCCGAGGCCGAGCGTCTGCAACTGGAAGGCGGGTCCCTCGAGAAGGCGAGCCTCCTCAACCTCGCCAAGCTCCTGACGGTTCACATCCGGCAGGACCGCTTTGTGGAGGGTCACCTTCCGAGGCTCTCGAACAGGGTCGGATCCAGGCAACGTATGAGGTCGATGGACACGGGGGCTCCTGGCTGAGGGATGAGGTCAGGGGGGTTCAAGTCTTCTCACCTCCACTGCGTTCCGTTTGTTGCGTTCCCAGGCCTGTTCCCGAGCACTGCAGAAACGGCAGATAGGCCGCTCGCGGACTCATGCCGTCGCGAGAAGCCCGATCCCGACGGAGATCAGCCAGAGGACCACCCGATATAAACGAGCGGCACCAGGGCGCCGGCGAGCTTCCAGCCGCAGTTCTCGAACGGACCCACGAACTCGAGCGAGCTGGCGGCGCTCGTGCAGTTTCTCGGTCTGGTCCGCCGGCCGTTCGCGATCCAGTATCTCGCGCGAGTCGCGGCCGATCCCGCGACGTCGGCGAGCGCCGCTGATGCGGTGGAGCTGATTTTCCAGACGCTGAACCGCTACCTGGGGGTGGCAGTCGGAGAGCACCTGGGCTATCTGCTCACGGGGCTGTGGGCCGGGCTCGTCGGCGTCGCGCTCATCCAATCCGCCGTCTGGCACCCCGTCTTCGGCGTGAGCAGGGCGATCAACAGCACTCCGGTCAGCACCTGGCTCGTCATGGAAGCCAACCCCGGTCGTTTCGACGCCCTGACCATCAGGTCCCGTGCAGAACATACGCACCGGCGCAGTCACCACCTGCTCACCGTCGGTCCGGGCGTCCTTCCAGCGTCCTCGTCACCCCGGCGCACGCGCCGCGTCGAGCAGGCGCTCGGCGGTACGGTTCCAGGTTGGTCTCCCGGATCTGGGCAGGATGCGGTCAGGGGTCCGGCTTCAGGGCGGGCTTCACCACTTTGCCGAGCTCGTTGCGGGGGAGCTGTGCGATGAAGCGGACGTCCCGGGGGCGCTTGTACGGGGTCAGCGTCGCGGCCACGTGGTCCTCCAGCTCCTTGGCGGTCGCTTCCTGATCCGGGCGGAGCGCCACCCAGGCCACGATGCGCTGGCCGAGGCGTTCGTCGGGTTCGCCGGTCACGGCTGCCTCGGCCACCGCCGGGTGATCAAGCAGGGCGTCCTCGACCTCGCCGGCGCCCACCCGGTGGCCTCCGGTCTTGATCAGGTCGAGGTCCCGCCGCCCCAGGATCCGGATCCACCCTTCCCGGTCGCGTGCCGCCACGTCGCCGGTGTGGAACCACCCCTCGCGCAGGGCCTTGCCGGTGGCGCGGGGGTCGTTCAGGTATCCGAGGAACACGTTCGGCCCGCGGACCAGCACCTCGCCGGTCGTCTCGTCTTCCTCGATCGGCACTCCTCCTCCGCCGGTCAGGCCGACCTCCACGCCGGGAAGAGGCGGCCCGACCGTTCCCGGAGGCCGGTCGCTGGAGGCCGGAACCGCGCAGTTCATGAGGGTCTCCGTGAGGCCGTACCGCTGGATGATCCGCTGGCCGGTGGCCCGCTCGATCCGGGTCCAGTCGCGAGCCGGGAGGGGTGCGGAGCCGGACACGAGAAGCCGAGCCCGCCCCACCGCCCATGCCACCGCGGGATCTGATTCGGCCGCATCCGCCACGTCGCGGACCATCGTGGGGACGGCGAAGAGCATAGTGGCCTCGCCCGCGAGCTCCCGGGCGATGGCCTGCGGTGAGAACCGCCCCACGTGGTGGACCCGCCCCCCGACCCGCAGGGCTCCCAGCATCCCCAGCACCAGCCCGTGGACGTGGTGGAGCGGCAGGCCGTGGGTCACGACGTCGCCGGGTTTCCATTCCCACGCGGAGGCCAGAGCGTCCAGGTTCGAGGCCACGGCGCGGCGGGGGATGATCGCGCCCTTGGGCGGACCGGTGGTGCCGGAGGTGAAGAACAGGAGCGCCGGAGCCTCCGGGCCGGGCTCGGGCCGGAGGGGGCGGCCCGGCCCCTCGACGTCCACGTCGAGACGTTCCAGCGCGGCGAGGGCGGCCGGGAGCTCCGCGCCGGGCCCGGCCACGATCCGTCGAGGAGCCGCCTCCCGGAGCAAGCGCTCGAGCTCGCGGGCCCCGATCCTGGGGTTGACGGGGACGGCGACCGCACCGGCCATGAGTGCGCCCACCACGCCGACGCAGGTCTCCACGGCCGGCTCCGCCCACACGGCCACGTGCTCGCCCGGCGCCAGGTCGGCTGCCACGGCCGAGGCGGTGTCCCGCAGCCGGCTGTAGGACACCGATCGGTCCTCGATCCTCAGGGCCTCCCCATCGCCGCCCGAGGGCACCGCGGGCAGGAGTTCGTCACCCATCGCTGGAGACGGCTATCCGACCGGCCGCTCTACCCGTTCGGCAGGGTGTATCCGGCCTTCGTGAGCTCCCGGCCGGCCTCCCGGAGCTCCGTGGCGAAGTCGCCGGTCTTGGCCTGTTCGAGGAGAGACCTCTCCTTCTGCTCATCGCCCGCCTTGGCGGCGGCGGCCATCTCGTGGAAAACCTTCTCGGCGGCCCGGAAGGCCTCTACGAGCTTCTCGTTCGCGTCCGCGGCGTCATCCGGCGGGGCCAGCCCGTCGAGCTCGTCGGCGTAGCCGCCGATGGCCTCGGCGGCCTGGTCCAGTTGCGGGGCGATCTTGGTCACGTCGCCCTTGCTGCCGAGGACCGCGCCCAGCGCCCCAGCGGCCTGTTGATTGGCGTCCTTGCCGATCGCGTTGAGCTTCTGTTGGTACTCGCCGTGGGACAGCTTGGATGCCCCGCCGCACGCTGTCAGGCCGACTGCGAGGGTGGCGACGAGCGCCGTCAGTGCGAGGCGTGGCATCACTCGTACTCCTTCTCCAAAGGGTTGGGGAACCCGGGCCGGTCCCGGAGCCTGACAAGAGTAGCATTCGCCAACAAGTCGGTTGATTCCCCGGCGATGCCGTGTGGTCGTCGACCACGGGGCTTGGGGCGTCGCGGCTATGCTTCCCGCTTCGCTTCGATCGGAGTGTGCAGCTCGTGGCGGCCATCACCCCCTCCGCCGGGTACACGTTCTCGTTGCGGGTGAACCTGGCGAACACGCCGGGGACGCTCGGGCGGCTGACCACGGCCATCGGGCGGGCCGGCGGGAACATCGGAGCCATCGACCTCGTCGAGCACCGGGTCACGATGGTGGTGCGCGACATCACCGTGCTGTGCCGGAACGAGGAACACGGCCTGGAGGTGGTGGCGGCGGCCCGGGAGGTGGAGGGCGTCGAGGTGCGCTCGGTGGCCGACCGGGTCTTCGAGATCCACCAGGGGGGGAAGATCGACATCGCCCCTCGCGTGCCGCTCCGGACCCGCGACGACCTCTCGATGGCGTACACGCCCGGGGTGGGCCGGGTCTCGACCGCCATCGCCGAGAACCCCGAGCGGGTGTGGGAGCTCACCACCAGGGGGAACTCCGTGGCCGTCCTCACCGACGGAACCGCGGTGCTGGGGCTCGGCGACATCGGTCCGGAGGCCGCCCTCCCGGTGATGGAGGGGAAGGCCATCCTGTTCAAGGAGTTCGCCGGGGTGGACGCCTATCCGCTGTGCGTCCGGGTGAGCGGTTCCGACCAGCTGGTGGAGGTGGCGAAGGCCATCGCGCCGGGCTTCGGCGGGATCAACCTGGAGGACATCGCGGCACCGGCCTGCTTCCAGGTGGAGGAGCGGCTCCGGGAGGAGCTCGACATCCCGGTGTTCCACGACGACCAGCACGGGACTGCGGTCGTCGTCCTGGGGGCGCTGCTGAACGCGTGCCGGGTGGTGGGCAAGCCCCTCTCCGAGATCCGCGTTGCGGTGCTGGGCATGGGCGCGGCCGGGGTGGCCTGCACGAAGCTCCTGCTGATGGCGGGCGTCGGCGACGTGGTCGGGGCCGACCGGCGGGGGATCCTCCACCCCGCCCGGCAGGATCCGCTGTCGCCGCAGAAGCTCTGGGTGGCCACGCACACGAACAGGGACCGGCTGACCGGCGGGGTCGAGGAGGCCCTCCGCGGGGCCGACGTGTTCGTGGGGGTCTCGGGGCCGAATCTGGTGAGGCCCGAATGGGTGGCGCAGATGGCCGACCGGGCCGTCGTGTTCGCCCTGGCCAACCCGGTGCCCGAGGTCATGCCGGAGGAGATGCCGGACAACGTGGCCGTGGTGGCCACCGGCCGGAGCGACTACGCGAACCAGATCAACAACGTGCTGGTGTTCCCGGGGTTCTTCCGGGGCCTGCTGGACTCGCGGGCCCGCCGGGTGGAGGAGGAGATGAAGCTCGCCGCGGCGCGGGCCCTGGCCGCGGTGGTCGGCCCCGACGAGCTGTCCGAGGACTACATCGTGCCCTCGGTGTTCGACCGCCGGGTGGCTCCTGCCATCGCCGCCGCCGTCCACTCGGCCGCGGCCACGGATTCGGCAAGCCCGGCGGATCAGCCCCGCCCACCGTAGATGTTGAGGTCCAGGCCTCCCTGCGAGAGGCACGGGTCGTCGGGCGACGGGCGGCGGTACCGCTTGGCGTCGATGTCCGGGGGTTCGAACACGCAGGGCAGGTAGACGTCGAACCCGTCGCGGTCGTCCGCGGCGTCCGTCTCCCGGGGGTCGTCTCCCGGGACGACGTCGCGGCTGTCCGTCCACGCGACGAACGTGGTGTCCCCCCCGGACCCCACCGAGATGTAGTCGCCGAAGAACGGGGCCCGGCCCTGCCCCACCACCTCGTAGTTCGGGTTGCTCGAGACTTCCGTGAGTCGGGTCTCGCCCCACGTCTGCCCGCCGTCGGCGGACCGGGCCAGGTAGACGTCCACGCTCGGTCCCGAGCTCACGCCGCCGAGGCCGTTCCCCGGAGCGCGGACCGGCAGGAACCCGGGGTCGGCCCGGGAGTCGTAGAAGGCCAGGAGGAGCACTCCGAGGTTCGACGCGATGTCGGGGAACCACTGATGGCCCGCGGGCTCCTGGTCCACCTGCGCCGGCTCGGACCACCGCACGCCGTCGGACGAGCCGAGGACGAACACCTTGCCCTGGCGATCGTCCCGGAGCGCGCTGAACGCCACGTGGATCCCGCCCTCGTCTTCCACGATGGTCGGGATGTCGGAGAACCGGGCGAATGTCTGCCCGCTCGAACATTCGAATGGGCCGTCGCCGCAGAGCCTGGAGCCGCCGCCGGAGAAGTGGTACGAGGTGAAGCCCTCCATCGACGCCGCCCGGACGGCCTCCTGGAACGAAGCCCCCCCGTCCATGGACCGCGCCACGAAGATCCCGTCGCCCGCGCGGAACACCACGTCGACGGAGCCGCCGGGGCCCACCGCGATGTCGCCCTCGACCTGCTGGCAGACCGGGCCCTCGATCGAGGCGGGATGGAACGTGGCGCCGCGGTCGGTGGAGGCGGCGACCTCCACCGTGACACTCGGGCAGACCGGCCGATCGCTCGGGGGGCGGATGAGGTTGTAGGCCACGTACACGGCGCCGTCGTGGGGACCGCCCGTCGTGTCCACCGCGATGGCCGGCTTGTCCACGAAGACCTCCGTCGAGCTCGCCCGGACCATGGAGGTCCCGGTGTAGCGGGAGCCGTGGTCGTCCATGATGACCACGCGGACGGACGTCACCAGGTCGCGGCCGCGGCCGCGGCCCTCCGGACAGAGGATCGCGAAGTACAGCCGGCCTGTCCCGTCGAAGGCGAGGGCCGGGTCCGAGAGGTCCCGGCAGGGTTTCGCGCCGCTCGGGCCGGACCCGAGCGTGTCGCCCCGGTACCCGGGGAGGAGGAACCGGGACCAGGAGTCGCCGCCGTCCGTGGAGCGGTAGTAGCCCTGCCACCCCATGCCCAGGCTGGGCACCGGGCACCATTCGTTCGCTCCCACCGCGATCACCCGGGGGTCCGAGGGATCCACGGCCACGGAGGGTTCGTTCTGCGGCTGGCGCCCGTGACCGCACGCATCGGTCACGGCATCGGAGGTCCCGTCCACCCGGGCGTACGTCTCGCCGCTGCGGTCGTCGCTGACCAGCACGTCCCGCGGCAGGGCCGCGCGCGGGGTGTCGCGGGCCAGGAGCGCGCCCGCGGTGGCGAGGAGGACGGCGGCCGCCGCCAGCCGGACCACCCGCCGGAGGTTCCTTCGAACCCGCCCCCGGCGAGGAGCGGGGACGAAGGCGGCGACGGGCACGGGCGGCGGGGGAGGGTGCGACACCGGAGCGCGGGCCGCGGTGGGAGGACGGAGATCCGGCCGGGGCGGGAGGTCCCTGGTCGACATGTCGGGCTGGAGTGTGCCATGGGGCGGGGGAACCGGCCGTCGTACGGACGTCGGGTCCAGGCGCGATGAGGCATGATCGTCCGCGGCTCCGGGCGGGGCGGTTCCGCCCGGTAGACTCCGTGCATGGCCGGAAGGCGCAGCGCGCATGACCCGGACGATGCCGGGCGCGCCGCCCCCGGACCGGTCATGGTCATCGGGGGGGCGGAGGACAAGCTCAAGGATCGCGTGATCCTGACCCGCTTCGTGCAGGAGGCGGGCGGGGGGAGCGCGCACGTCGTCGTGATCAGCACGGCGTCGAGCCTGGGCGACGCCGCGACGGAGTTCTACCGGTCCCTGTTCACCCAGATGGGCGTGCCCCGGATCACGGGCCTGCGCCCGGTGACCCGGGAGGACGCGAACGACCCGGCGGTGGCCGATGTGCTGGACGACGTCACCGGCATCTTTCTGACCGGCGGGAACCAGCTCCGGGTGTCCTCGGTGGTGGGCGGGACGCGCCTGGGCCGGGCTCTCATCGAGGCCCACGAACGCGGCGCGGTGATCGCCGGGACCTCGGCCGGGGCCAGCGCGGTGGCGACGCACATGATGGCGTTCGGGGCCTCCGGCGCCACCCCCAAGCACCGGATGGCCCAGATGTCGGCGGGCCTGGGGATCGTCCGGGGCGTGGTCATCGACCAGCACTTCGAGCAGCGGACGCGGCTGGGGCGGCTCCTGGCCGCGGTCGCGCAGTCGCCCTCGCTCATCGGTCTCGGGCTGGACGAGGACACCGCGGCGATCATCCACCGCGACCAGACCCTGGAGGTCATCGGGCGGGGTTCGGTGACGATCGTGGACGGATCGAGCGTGGTGACGGACGCGTTCCAGACCAAGGGGTACCGCCCGATGATGGTGTCGGGCGTGGTGGTCCATTCGCTGCCGGCGGGGTACGGATTCGACCTGGAGCAGCGGGTGCTGGTGCCGGTGGCCGAGCCCGTTTCCAGGGTCCGGCCCCGGGGCCCCGCCTCCAGAAGGCTGGAGCGGATGTCCCGGGCGGTGGCGGCGGAGGGGGCCGACAGCTTCGCGGTGGAGCGCCGCCAGTCGCAGCGGGAGGCCTCTGAGTGAGCGGGGCGCCGGGCCGGCGCAGGTCCGCCGAGCCCACCGAGCCCGCGCCGGAACCGCGGAAGCGCAGGCGCGCGGGGGCCGCTGGAACGACGAAGCATGGCGACATCGTCGCCGCGTCCACCGCCCATGCCCCCGGGGCCAGCCGGCGCTCGCCGGCCACCGCCACCCGCGCGGCCCGCGAGAAGACCAAGCGCGAGTCGAAGGAGGCCAAGCCGCCGGCCCGCCCGGACCTCCGGATCCTGGAGACCCAGGTGTTCCGGGGCCCGAACTACTGGTCCTACGACCCGTGCATCCGCATGCTGGTGGACCTGGGCTCGCTCGAGCACTGGCCGTCGAACACGCTCCCCGGGTTCACCGAGGCCCTGCTGGAGGTGCTCCCCGGCCTGGCCGACCACTCGTGCTCGCTGGGCCGGCCCGGAGGGTTCCTGGAGCGGCTGAATGACGGGACGTGGGTGGGCCACGTGGCCGAGCACGTCGCGCTGGAGCTCCAGCGCGAGTCCGGCGCCCACATCTACCGGGGGAAGACCCGGAGCGCCGAGGAATCCGGCGTCTACAACGTGATCTACGGCTACTTCGAGGAGCAGGTCGGGGTGGCCGCGGGGCGCCTGGCCGTCCGCATGGTGAACCATCTGGTGGAGGCCGAGGAGGGGTTCGACTTCCTGGCCGAGCTGGAGAGCCTCATCCGCCTGGCCGAACGGCGGGCGTTCGGGCCCTCCACCCAGGCCCTGGTGGACGAGGCGGCCAGCCGTGACATCCCGTACATCCGCCTGAACGAGGCCTCGCTGGTCCAGCTGGGCCAGGGCAGGTACCAGCAGCGCATCCGGGCCACCATGTCCTCGCGGACCCCGGCCATCGCGGTGGACATCGCGAGCGACAAGAAGCTCACCACCCAGCTCCTGGCGGCGGCCGGCCTCCCGGTGCCCCGGAGCGAGACGGTCCGAACGGAGGCCGAGGCCGTCGCGGCGGCACGCCGGATCGGGTTCCCGGTGGTGGCGAAGCCCCTCGACGGGAACCACGGGCGGGGCGTGGGCCTGGACCTGCGCACCGACGACGCCGTGAAGCGGGCGTTCCGCCGGGCCCTCGACGAGGCCCGCCGGAAGGTCGCGGTGGTGGAGTCCTTCGTCACCGGCAACGACTACCGGTGCCTGGTCATCGGGGGCCAGCTGGTGGCGGTGGCCGAGCGGGTCCCGGCGCACGTCATCGGCGACGGCGAGCACACCGTCCGGGAGCTGGTGGAGATCACGAACCAGGATCCCCGGCGAGGCATCGGACACGAGAAGGTGCTCACCCGGATCAAGATCGACGACGAGGCCGAACGGCTGGTGCGGTCGCAGGGATTCGGGGTGGACGACGTGCCGCCGTCGGGTGCGTTCGTGAAGCTCGCGGCCACCGGGAACATGTCGACCGGCGGCATCTCGATCGACCGGACCTTCGAGGCCCACGAGGACAACATCGAGATCGCGGAAGAAGCCGCCCGCGTGGTGGGGCTCGACGTGGCCGGCATCGACTTCATCGCGCCGGACATCTCCCAGCCGGTGCGGGAGACCGGCGGGGCCATCGTCGAGGTGAACGCCGCGCCGGGGTTCCGGATGCACACCCATCCCACGGAGGGCGAGCCGCAGTACGTGGCCAAGCCGGTGATCGACCTGCTGTTCCCGGCCGGGACGCCCTCGCGCATCCCGATCGTCGCGGTGACCGGATCGAACGGGAAGACCACGACCGTCCGGATGATCGCCCACATCTTCAAGGGCATGGGCTCCAAGGTCGGGATGACCTCCACCGACGGGATCTACATCGACGAACGGCTGGTGAAGCGGGCCGACGCCAGCGGGCCGAAGTCGGCCCAGATGGTGCTGCAGAACCCGCGGGTGGACTTCGCCGTGTTCGAGGTGGCCAGGGGCGGGATCCTGCGCGAAGGCCTGGGGTACGGGCGGAACGACGTCGCCGTGGTGCTGAACGTGACCGGGGACCACCTGGGGCTGAAGGACGTCCATTCGCTGGAGCAGCTCGCGGCCGTGAAGCGGGTCATCGTGGAGGCCGTGCCCCGGAGCGGGTGGGCCGTGCTGAACGCAGACGACGAGCTGGTGGCGGAGATGCGCCGGCATTGCAGCGGCTCGGTGATCCTGTTCTCGATGCGCGAGGACAACCCGCTGGTGGAGCGGTGGGTCCGCCGGGGGAACAAGGCCGTGGTCCTCCAGAAGGGGAACCTCGGCGAGATGATGGTGATCCGGGAGGGCCGCCGGACCAGCCCGATCGCATGGGTCCACCTGCTGCCCGCCACGTTCGAGGGCCGGGCCCGGATGATGGTCCAGAACTCGCTGGCCGCGGCCGCGGCCGCGCACGCCGCCGGGGCGCACCTGCACGACATCCGGCAGGGCCTGCGGACGTTCTCCACGTCCTTCTACCAGGCCCCGGGGCGGCTCAACGTGTTCGAGCTGAATGGGGTCGAGGTGGTCATCGACTACGCCCACAACGCCCACGGCCTGGAGACGGTGGGCGACTTCGTGCTGCGGATGACGTCGGGGCCGAGCGGGCCCGGCGGGACCTCGTGGCACGCGAACGTCAAGGTGGCGGTGGTGGCCACTCCCGGCGACCGCCGCGACGAGGACATGCGCGATCTGGGCCGGGTGGCGGCGAAGTACTTCGACGAGATCATCATCCGGGAGGACGTGAACCTCCGGGGCCGCAAGCCCGGCGAGACCGCGGGGCACATCCTGGAGGGGGTGGAGGAGGCCCGCCGGGCGGGGGCCCGGGTGGGCAACGTCGAGGTCGTCCTGGACGAGATGGCCGCCACGCGGCGGGCCCTGGACCGGGCGCGCCCCGGGGACCTGGTGGTCCTGTGCGTGGACTACGCCACCGAGGTGTGGCAGGAGCTCGAGGCCCGGCGGAACCTGGCCTCTCCCCGGGTCATGCGGGCCCGCGAGGGCGCGGACGGCCAGGTGGAGGGCCGAAGCGGCGACCCCGACCTGGTCGAGCTCGGCCTCGGCCTGTAGGCGGACTCGCCGGGGCGTCGGATCCGTTCAGCCCGACGCCTGCGCGCGGCGGGCGGCGCGGCGGGCGCGGCGGACGAGGGCCCGAACGCGGGAGGGGCCCACGCGGGTGGCGCCGTGCGTTCGCATGAACTCGAAGATCTCGGCGCGCTGGCCGAGGGCGGTGAGGGCCACGACGTCCCTCGGCTTCGAGCCGGCCAGCATCCATTCCAGGGCGTGGACCTCGTCGGGGAACTCGGGGACGTCGTCCGGGTCCTTGCCGCCGTCCACCGCGCCCGCTCGGAGTCGGCCGATGAGGTCGTCGGGTTCGCGTCCTCTCAGATAGTGCAGGAGCTGGCACACCGCGACGTGGTCGGCGCCGCGGGCGGCGATGTAGCCCATGCCGTGGATGATCTCGTCGCTCCGGTCGCCCGCGGCAGAGTACGCCAGCCACACCTGCTTGCCCGGTGGGCGCAGGCCGCGAGCCACCTCCACCAGCCCCGCCATCCCGGCCTCGTTGTGGGCGTAGTCGATGACGATCACCCGGCCGTCCAGCTCGAACAGGTTGGCCCGGCCGGGGTTCGTCTCCGGGTCCAGGACGAACGACAGGAGGCCCTTCTCCACGGCGCGTTCGGGGAGGCCCACGCCGAGCGCGGCGGCCGTGGCCGCGAGCGCGTTCTGGACGTTGTTCGAGGACAGGCCGGCCAGCGTGACCGGCACGCGGTCCAGGGCGACGAGCGCGTGGGGCTCGCGGCCCGGCTGGAGGAGGGTGATGGCGCCGTCGATGACCGTGATGGCCCGACCCGATTCCTCCAGGGCCGTGCGGAGCGCGGGGTGGTCCGGGTGGAGCGAGAACAGCCACGGCCGGCCGCGGGACACCCGGCGCATGGCCAGGACCCGGGGATCGTCGGCGTTGATCACGTCCCACCCTTCCGGCTTCGTGATCCGCAGGATCGTCGACTTGACCTCGGCCAGCTGGTCCAGCGTGTCGATGCCGTGGAGGCCGAGGTGGTCGGCGGAGACGTTCGTGACCACCGCCACGTCGTTGTGGGTGGTGCCGATCCCCCGCAGGAGGATGCCGCCGCGGGCCGTCTCCAGGACGGCGACCTCCACGCCGGGCTGCGAGAGCGCCTTCCCCGCCCCCCCGAAACCAGAGTAGTCGCCCGACTCCACCAGGTGGTCCTGCATGTACACGCCGTCGGTGGAGGAGTAGGCCACGGTCCGGCCGGCGGACCGCACCAGGTGGGCCAGGAGGCGGACGGTGGTGGTCTTGCCGTTCGTGCCGGTCACGGCGACCACCGGGATGGACGGCTCGGGAACCGAGGGGACCGGCCCGGGGTCGACGTCCGCGATGCGCGCCGCGGCGGCCCGGACGGCGGCTCGGATCGAACGTCGGCCCGGGAGCGTCTCCAGGACGAGGGCGGCCAGTTCGTGGCCGAACGCCTCCGCGCTCCCGCGGTGTCGCCACGGGTACGCCACCACGATCTGTTCGGTCTCGGGCCCGGGGCGGGCCCGGACGGCCAGGTGGGTCCCGGTGGCGTCGGCCAGCAGCCGGGTGAGGTGCGCGGTGAGCCGGCCGATGAACCGGAGGCGGCGGTCGGATCCGGGCGGCCCCGGGCGGAGCGCCGCGCTCCGGGTCCGGATCCCGGCCTCGGACGCCCGGCCGACCAGCCGCTCCTCCGGCAGGGCCACGAGGTTGGGGATGGCCAGCGTGAGCTTGATGGCCGGACGGGTGAAGTACAGGTTCGGTCCGTCGAGGACCCGGAGCTCGACCAGCGACCCCTTCGCCGGGCGCGAACGGGTCCGTGTGCCGGCCGGCACCGGCTCGGTCCGGGGCGCTCGCTGGGGTCGCTTGCCCATGTCGGAGCGGAGCGTACTTCCGGGTCCGGGGCCGACGGAAGCCGGAGTGTTCGTCTCAGCGGGCGGCCAGGGCGCCGACCAGCCGGCGGGCCGCGTCCTCGCCGGACGCGATGCAGTCCGGCACCCCGACCGCGCCAAGGAACGCGCCGGCCACGGCGACGAACGGGGGAAGGGCGTCGACGGCGGTCCTGATGCGCTCGCCGTGGCCCTGCCCGAAGACCGGGAGCGACGACGACCACCGGATCATTCGGAACAGGTCCGGATCGGTCCGCGGACGCATGACGGTCCCGACCTCCCGGACCACGTGGTCCATCAGGTCCTCGTCAGGAAGTGCGAGGGCCGAGGGATCCGTGACGATGGGCCGGAGCACGTCGGCGCCGCCACCCACCGCGTGCGGCCACTTCGACGAGAACCACGAGCACGCCGCGTGGGAGAGCCCCTCCGCAGGATCGACCAGGTACCCGGATCCATCCGGCGCCCGGCCCAGCGAGCCCTGCGGGTACCGGAGGATCGCGACGGCGGAGGCGCCGTACCGGACGGCGGCCAGGGCCCGGGAAGATGCGGGGGCCACATCGGCCAGCAGCGCGCCCGATGCCGGCGCGGGGGCCGCCAACAGGACGGCGTCGGCCCCGACGTCGCAGGCCTCCGAATGGACGACGAATCCGGCTCCGTCCGGCGTGATGGCGTTCACCGGAGCGCCGGTTCGAACGGAATCCTCGGGGAGCTCGGCGACGAGCGCCTCGACCAGCAGGCCGAACCCGCCGCGGAGCCCGAGGAACGCCGGGGCCCCACTCCTCGACCGCCGGAGGGCCAGGGCCAGGCTCCGCGCACCCCGGGCCTGGGGGAACGCCGACCACGCCCCGATCTCCGCTCCCGGTGCGCCGAACACCCCCCGGATCAGCGGTTCGACCAGATGATCGGCGGCCTCGCGCCCCAGCCGCCGGCGGGCCAGCCGGGCCACCGTGGGCTCGTTCGGCTCACGGAGGGGCGGGAGGCCCGGTTCCAGAGCGGCCCGGGCCGCTCCCGACGCCGTGAGCAGGCCCGAACGAACCGCAGCCTGCAGCCCTCTCGCGGTGACCGGGACCCCCATGACCATCCCAGGAGGGATCGGCCGGAGCTCCCCGCCGCGCAGGACGAACCCCTGCCGGGCGTCGGCGGAGACCGGGACGAGCTCGTCCGCCAGCTCGAGCTCCTCCACCAGCCCGACCCCTCGCGGCTTGTGGGCCATGAAGGAATCGGGCCCCCATTCGACCCGGACGCCGTCCACGTCCTCGGTCCACAGCTTGCCGCCGAGGCGCTCGGTGGACTCCAGCACCACGACGTCGAGGCCCACCCCGGCCCCCCGGGCCGCCTCCAGCGCCGCCCGGGCACCGGCCAGCCCGGAGATCCCGCCACCCACGACCACCAACCGAGGCACCCGGCGATGGTACGCGGACGGCCGAAGACGATCGTTCGGGGGTGGCCGGCGAGTTGCCGCCTGTCTTCTGCGAACGGCCTACGCGAACGGGTTCTCGATCGCGATCCGTCCGAACCGGCGCCCGGGCTGCAGATCCTCCGTCGCGATGCTGCTGGCTCCCGCTCGCCTCGCCGCCTCGACGATCAGGGCGTCCCAGAAGGAGAGGCGGTGTCGCTCTTCCAGTCTCGAGGCGTCGAGGATCAATGCCACGTCGATCGGGACGATTCGCCATTGCCCGTACAGCGAAACGACCTCACGTGCGGCCGTCGGGCGCATCGGAGGATCGAACTTCCTCGTGGCCACGGAATAGAACTCCTGGAGGACCTGGGTGCTGAGCAAACCCGACTCGCTCTGCCACAGGGACTCGAGGAGCCCCTGCGCGATCGACTGTTTCCGGGGATCCGAGCGATCGTGGGCGTAGGCCAACACGTTGGCGTCGACGAAAGTCAGCTCCGAGCCGGGCATGGGATCAACGGTCATGGAGCTCGTCGCGTTGCCACGTTCGTCCGCCTCGGGCCACGGACGCCTCCATGATCTCCCGGGCTCGGCGCCAGGCCTCCTCATAGCGCTCGTCCCTCGCGACCAGCTCCTCCAGCTCTCGAGCCACGAGGCCGCTCACCGAGGTCCCCCGCCTCGCCGCCGAGACCTTGGCCCGCCTGATCACGTCGTCCTCGAGCTGGAGGGTGAGGTTCCGCTTCGCCATGTGCCGCCGCCTCCCTTCTATCCACAGTCCATCATGTGGACCACAGTTTCCCACATTCCCTCGGGCCGACGTGGAGCCCTGCTGGCCGCAGTGGCAGACTGAAGGGACCATGGACGAGGACGAGAAGCTCCTCCGGAGGGCCGAGGAGACCCTCACGGAGATCAAGGTGGCGCAGGGTCTGTCCGACCGGCACGCCTCGGTGCTGGCCGCCCTCCGCATCCGCCTCAAGGGCAGCGCGGGCAAGTCCCTCGAGGAGATGCTCGACGCGGCCGGTGACCTGGAGCCCGGCGCCGGAGGCTCCGGCCTCGACGACCTGATGACCAGGGACCAGAAGCCGAAGCGATCCCTCGACGACCTCCTCGCCGAGAAGCCCAAGAGGCCCGAGTGGCCGTCGTCGACCTAGCGCGTCCGCCCTGAGCCGGCCTTCTCGTTCGCCCTCACGAACGTCCGGCCGGCGTCGCAGAACGACTGGAAGTCGCAGTGGTGACACTGCGACCCGGGGGTCGGATCGAACCTCCCGTCGGCCATGCCGCGCAACCACGTCGCCACCCGAGCTCGGGTCTGTTCCACGTCGCCGGCATCCCAGGCGTCCTCCAGGCCTTCGGAGAGATACAGGTACACGATGTGGAGGTCCTCCGGTCGTTTGCCCCACACGGTGGCGCAGGCCAGTGCGTACACGTCGAGCTGGAGCCGGGTCAGAGGATCCGCCGGGTCGGCCCGGCGGCCGGTCTTGTAGTCGACGACCTCCCACCGCCCCTCCGGCTCGCCGTAGATCGCGTCGATCCGCCCGCTCAGCACGAAGCCGTCGACGTGCAGCAGGAAGGCCCGTTCGGCGAACAGCGGGACTTTCCCGCCGAACCGGCTGTCCAGGAATGCCTGGCGCAGGCGATCCATCCGTCCCGGCTCGCCGGTCAGCTCCTCGGGGGTCAGGTCCGGCGGCTGGTCGAGGTCGATCAGCGAGGTCTGACCCGAGGACTGCCGTTCGATCCAGCGGTGGATCTCGGTTCCGATCCGCGCCGCCGGTCCGCTGAAACGCGGCAGCGGTCGGACCACCGACCAGTAGAAGCGCTTCGGGCACCTCGCGTAGTCCACGATCCCGCCGACGGCGATGGTCGCGGGCATCCACGGCGCGGGCGGGGCGGGGCGCTCCCGTTCCAGCAGGTGTGAGGCCAGGCTCCGGTGCTCGGCCGCTGCCGCCTCGAAGGCCTCGCGGTCGGAACCGCTCAGCTCGCCCACCATCTGGGCGGGCACGCCGCCGCCCGAGGCCGCGTCCAGCGCCGCCCGCCGCCATCCGCCCGGGAACAGCTCGTCGGCGTCGTCGTCCCCGGCCGGTCCGGGCCAGTCGCGCACCAGCCGCTCCCGATGGTGTCTCGCGGGGTGCTCGTCGCCAGCCTCCGGGCCCCTGTCCACCGACGCCTCCCCCGACTCCTCGCCCCACTCGAGCAGGTCCTCCAGGAACTCGCTCGGCTTCTTCGCGTATTCGCCGTCGCCGTACCAGTGGGAGCCGGAGCAGAGCAGGCGACGCCTGGCCCGGGTGAGCCCGACGTACGCCGTCCGGCGTTCCTCGATGAGCTCCTGGTCCTTGAGCTTCCGCCAGAACTCCCGGAGGTTCCCCTCGAACGTCGGAAGCACGTCGCGGTCCCCCCGGAGCTCGAAGTCGAGTGATTTGCCCTTCTCCGCCGGGTTGTGCTGCAGGCGGTTGTTCGGCAGGACGTCCTTGGCCATCCCCGGCACGAACACCGTGTCGAACTCGAGCCCCTTGGCCTGGTGGATGGTCATGACCTTCACCGAGTCGGCGTCGCTCGGCTGCACCGGCGACCACTCCTGGCGCTCGGCGTCCTCCACGACATCCACGTAGTCCAGGAACGCGCGGAGGGTCAGCTCGCCCTCCACGGGCGTGAACGCGTGGACCTCGTCGAGGAACGCGGCGATGTTCCTGCGCCGGGCCGTGGCCAGCACCGCGTCGGGGCTGGCGTCGAGCTCGGCCAGGAGGCCGGTCCGGCGGACCACCTCGGCCAGGAACTCTCCGACCGGCCGCCGAGCCTCGTCCCTGAGCGACGCCAGCTCGGCCCTGAACTCCTCCAGCCGGCGGCCGGCTTCCTCCGACAGGTGCTCGACCTCGTCGAGGTGCTCCAGGGCCTCCGCGAACAGGAACGGCGCGACCTCGCCCTCCTCCGACTCCCGCAGCCCGTAGTTCCGCTCCTTGGCCCAGGCCGCCACACGAGCCAGATCCTTGAACCCGACCCGGTACCGCGGCCCGAGGAGGATCCGGGCCAGGGCCACGCTGGCCGTCGAGTCCGCGACCGCCCGGGCATACGCCAGGACCTCCACCACCTCGGGCAGCTTCAGGAGCCCCGACAGCCCCACGAACTCCGCGGGGATCGAGCGTTCGGCGAAGGCCTCCTGCAGCGCCGGGAACAGCCGGCTGGCCCGGCACAGCACGGCCACCGACGACCACGTGTCGCCGGCCCGGTGTCGTTCCATGATCCGCTCGGCGATCCACGCTGCCTCCGCCCACTCGTCGGAGCAGCGGATCACGGTGACCTCGCCGTCGCCGTTCGCCGGCCACGGCCGGAGCTCCTTGTCGGGGTCGGGACGCTGGTTCACCGGAACGGGGCCGATGATGGTGTCGGCGGCGGCCAGGATTCGGGCCCCGGAGCGGAAGTTCGTGTACAGGGGAAGCTTCCGGGCCGGGGACCCGTCGGCCCGCGGGAACTGCTTCGGGAAGTTCAGCAGGTTGAACAGCGACGCCCCGCGCCATGCGTAGATGTTCTGGTCGGGGTCGCCCACGGCGGTGACCGGGAAGCCCCCGCCGAACACCTCGGCGATGAGTCGGGCCTGGGCCACGTTCGTGTCCTGGTACTCGTCGAGCAGCACCGCCGAGAAGCGCTCCCGGTACTGGGCACACACGTCCGGGTTGCGCTCCACCACGTCCAGGGCCAGCGTGATCTGGTCCCCGAAGTCGATCGCGCCCCGTTCCCGCTTCAGGGCTTCGAACACCTTCGCGGCCTCGGCCAGCTCGATCCGCTGCAGTGCGGCCTGGTAGGGGTTCTCGCTGCGGAACTCCCGGAGCCGTTCCAGCTGCTCCGAGTTGAACCGGATGACCTCGTCGAGGTCCACCCGATGGTTCGCGCACTGGTCGGCCAGGTCCAGGATGTTGCCGATCAGGGTGGGCTGCCACTCTGCCCTGGCGTGGCGGAACGACATCCGCTCCAGGACCATCCGGCACAGCTCCGTCCGCTGGGCCGGCGTGAGGACCCGCTGCCCGGGCTCGATTCCCGCCCGGAGGCCGTGGCGGTCCAGGATCTGCGCGGCGAACCCGTGGTAGTTGAGGATCTCCGGCTCCTCGCCCTCGGGGAGGTCGAGGGTGCGCAGGGCCCGGCGGACCCGGAGCACGAGGTTCTCGGTGGCCTTGTTCGTGAACGTCAGGCACAGGACGTTGCCCGGCAGCACGCCGGGATGGCCGGTGTCCACCCGGCCCAGCGCGACCAGCGCCAGGTACACGATCCGGGCAGCCATCACCGAGGTCTTCCCGGACCCCGCGCCGGCCACCACCACGTACGGCTCGAGCGGCATCGAGATGGCCCGCCACTGCTCCTCGGTCGGCTCCGACCCCATGGCCGCGACCACCTCCGCTGGGAACGCGGTCATGTCCGGGCCTCCTCGCGGATGCCCGCGGCCCTCGGCGCCGGGTCCGCGGCGGGGAACAGCGGCGCGCCCTCCGGCCACAGCGGGCACATGGTCTGGAAATCGCAGTACCGGCAGTTCGCGGCGGGGTTGGGCCGGTAGGTCTCCCCCGCCGTCATGGTCCGGATCCGTTCGATCAGGCCGGACAGGCGCTCGCGCATGGCATCCCGGTACTCCTGTCGGTGGTCGCCCGAGGGCATCCACGGGATCCTGGCCACGCGATCCGGCTCCCGCTCCGTCCCCCGGACGAACGCGAGCTCGACCGCCCGGACCGGACGAAACGCTGCCAGCTCCTCGGCTTCCTCCACGGCGAGCACGTAGATCCCGAGCTGGAGGTTGTCCTCGGCCTTCTTCGCCCGCTCCGGCTTGCCGGTCTTGTAGTCGACGATCCGGTTGCCGCCCGAGGTGACCTCCTCCACGCGGTCGATGACCCCGGTGACGGTGGCGCCGTCGAACTCGAACTGGAACCGGACCTCCCGGCCGAGCGACGGCCAGTCGCCGTACGCCGCGTACCAGTTGGCGAGCATGACCTCCGTCACCAGCCTCCGGAACGCCTCCGACACCGCGAACGACGGGAACTCCTCGCGGCGCCACCGGGCGTTCGCGGCGTCGCACAGCCCCTCGAGCGTCTGGGGCAGATCGCCGTTCTCGTACTCCTCCACCAGGGCGTGGACGAGGTGTCCGACCCACGCGTGGTAGCCGCTCTGGCTCCCCAGGCCGAGCTCCTCGTTCAGCACGTACTGCAGCTCGCAGTTCTCCAGCGTGTCCAGGCGGGAGAACGACACCCGAACGGTCTCGTGGAGGGGGCGGCCGGTGTCGGTCCAGCCGCGCTGGAACCACCACGCCGAGGGATCCACCCCGAGCGCCGCCAGCCCGTCGAGCGCTGCCAGCCGGGCCGCTGGACCGGGGGCCGCCTCCGTCTCCGGGTTCTCCGCGCCACCCGCCAGCGTCCGGCGCCACGCCGCCGCGGCCTCGGCCGAGGACAGCGGAGCCCCGGCGGCGCCGGTTCGGCTCAGCCGTTCCCACTTCGCCCCGGCCTCCTCCACGAACCGGGACCGAGCCGAGAGCGACGGGTCCTCCTGGCGGTCCGTGGCGGTGAGCACGACGTCACGCCGGGCCCGGGCCAGGACCATCCGGAACAGCCGGCGCTCGTCCGCCAGGCGCAGGCGGTTGCGTTCGGACTGGGAGATCCGCCGGTCCAGCACCGCGAGGTCGAACATGGGCTCGGGACGCGACAGGCTCGGGAAGTTGCCCTCCACGGCCCCGACCACGACCACCGCGTCGAACTCGGACCCGGCGGCTCCGTGCGCGGTCATCACGTGGACCGCGTCGGGCGCCGGCCCCGGGGGCGTCCCGTCCCCGTACCCCGGCCCCTCGGCACCGGACTCGAGCTCGTCGATGAAGGCCCCCACCGGAGCACCGCCGGCCTCGCCCGCCGCGGCCACGGCGCGCGAGAGCGCCACCACGGCGTCGAGCTCCCGCCGGGCGCCGGGGTCCCGTTCGGCCCGGTCCACCAGGCGACGAGAGGACGGGAGGTCCCGCCACAGGATCGAGAACGCGTCGAGGACCGAGCGGTCGGCCACCGTGCCGGCCTCGGCCAGGAGCTTCCGGAGATCCCCCACGGCCCCCGCCTGCGCGGCGTCGAGGCCCTCGGTGTGGGCCAGGGCATCCTCCGGCGGTTCCCCGGCCTGCTGCGACGCGCGGGCCATCCCCCGCGCAACAGCAGGGGGGATCCGGGCCAGGTCGGACGTGAGGAGCGGCTCGACCAGGGCCGCCCGCTCCTGGGGCCGGGCCAGCCACCGCAGGGCCAGGACCAGCGGAAACGTCGCCGGCTCCGCCAGCAGCGACAGGCCCCGCTCCGGCGTCCACCTTGGGATCCCGGCGTCGTCCAGGGCCCGGAGCAACCCGCCCACATGGGCGCCGTGCCGCCGGACCACCACCGCCATCCGGCCCCACGGGACCTCCTCGTCCACGTGCAGGCGCCGGAGTGAGCGGGTGGCCGCGGCCAGCTCCTCGGACTCGTGGGGCGCGATCACGGCCCGCAGCCGGGCTCCGTCAGACCGGTGGTTCGTGCCGAGCTCCACCGTCGCCGCGCCGGCCATCTTCTCGAGGAAGTGGCCGATGGGTTCGTCGGTGAATCCCTGGAACGAGAACACGTGCGCTCCGGGATCGCCAGCCACCACCAGGGTGTCCGGCCGCAGGCCCGCCAGCAGCGCCTCCGTGGCGAACGTCGTGTCCTGGAAGTCGTCGACCATCAGGTGGTCGAACGGCGGCTCGCCCCCGGGCGCCGCGGCGGCGGCCTGTTCGACCAGGCCCGCGAAGTCGACCATCCGCTGGCCGTCGAGGACCTCTTGGTACCGCTGGAGGAACCCCGCCAGCTCTGCCCAGCCGGCGAGGCCGGCCGCCTCCGCCTTCGCGCGGATGTCGTCCGGCCGCAGGAGCGCCTCCTGGGCCCGGAGCAGGAACTGCCGGACCTCGTCGGCGAACCCCCGGAGCCCGAGCATCGAGCCGTACGCCGGCCAGTCGGCGGGGTCCTCGCCGGCCAGCAGGTCCCGGACCTTCCCGAACTGTTCGGCCGCCGGGAGGATCTCCGGCGGCGACTCGTAGTCGAGCGCCCGGTATTGCCGGGCCATGACGTGGTACGCCAGTCCGTGGATGGTCATGACCCGGAGCCCCGGCAGCGACATCCGCAGGCGCTGAAGCAGGATCTCCCGGGCCTCGCGCTGCGCTCGCCGGGACCGGACGACCAGCGCGACGCGCTCCGGGTCGGCTCCGCCCTCCACCAGGCGGGCGAAGCGCTCCCGGAGCACCGCGGTCTTGCCGGTGCCGGGGCCTCCGGTGACCAGCAGCGGTCCGGACGCGTGCTCCAGGACACGGGCCTGCAAGGGATCGGGCACGAATTCCATCTCGAGCCCGATGCTACTCCGCCCGTCTGACACGCCGGACGGTCAGAGCTTGCGGCAGCGCCAGATGGCCTCTGCGGGCCACCGCCGGGACCACGTCAGGTCCTCGGCGTCGCGGTACGTGCTGACGGCGGCGGGATCGGGTCGCGCCTCGATCAGTTCCTCGACGGCGAATCCGTTGTCATGGAACATGCGGATCCATCCGCTGAACGGGAGTTGGAACGAGCTCATGCCCTCCGCGTCGTCCAGCCGGTGCATGCCGAAGTAGTCGGCCACCAGCCGCTCGCCGGGATGCTCGGCGTCCATCGCCCAGGCAATGTCCAGGATCGGGTTCGAGTGGCAGAACGCGAGGAGCCCGCCCGGCCGCAACACGCGAGCCGACTCCGGGATCGTGCGGTACGGATCCGCGAACGTGAAAGCGCCGTTGGGGGTATCCATGTAACCGGACTAGCCCAGGTCACACCGTTCTCCAGGGGCGGTTCGCCGGGGGTCGTTCCAAGCTGGGAGGGTGACCTCGGGCGACCGGCGCCGGCGGCGGCTGTCTCTTCGGCTGGGGGTTGGCCAC
>DASWED010000004.1:0-31177 GCA_036394995.1 Actinomycetota bacterium | reverse complement strand
GTCCGCTCATGGCACCAACGTTCGCAGGGTCTCGGTGTCTTCGTCGAACACCATCGTGAAGAACCCGTCGATCATCGCGAGCTCGTCGGCCTCGCTCATCCCCGGCATCTCCGGGAACTCGCCCTGGAGGTCGACCCTCGTGTGGCCGTCGACCGCCGTGTACGCGTGGGTGAACCGGGCCCCGTCGAACGCGCCCCCGATCATCCTGGTCTCGACGCCGTTCGGCGGGTCGAGCCGGTGCTCGATGGTCGTGGAGAACGTCGACCCGTCGGGGTTGTAGATCTCGGCCTCGATGGTCACGAGGTTCCCGGCGACGCCGGCCAGGCGGTGGCTCTTGAACGCGGCGTGCCGGTGGCCGCCTTCGCTCATGTACCGGAAAACCGCGTCCGTCGTCGTGGGGAACGTGGCGATGCCGTCGTGCTGGTAGTGGACGCTCATCTGACTCCTCCTGGTTCGTGGGGTCGTGCGTGATCGTCGGTGGGAGAGCTCAAGCGTGCAGTGCCGGCGACAGGACGGCTGCCGCGACGTCGTAGCCCCCGCCCAGGAACTCGTCGCACAGCTCCTTCACCGATTCGATCTTCTCCCGGAACCCCGGGCTGGCCTTCCACGCCTTCAGCGAGGCGTCGTCGTCCCAGTCCGAGACCGAGACGAACCGCAGGGGATCCCCTTCCGCCCGCAGGAGCCGGGCCGAACGGAACCCGGGGATGTTCTCGCCGGTCCACGTGATCCACGCCGTCCAGCGTTCGACGAACTCGTCCGCCTTCCCCTCCCGCACGTGCCACAGCCCGGAGGCCCACTTGACCTCGTCCATCGCCGGCTCCTTCCGTCCGGGCACCTCGATCGGGTGCCGATGGGCGAAATCTAGGGAGGAGGCGTTCCCTCAGCGTTCCCTGGGGCCGGGCTTCGGCTGAGGCTCTTCGATCAGGCGAACGCCCGGGCCCGATCCCGAGTCCGGGCGGCCCAGTACGGCTGCCCGGCCCGTTCGTAGTGTTCGGCCGCGGCCTCGAAGGCGGCGCTTGCGGCCTGCCGGTCGCCCTCGGCGGCCTTGGCCGCTCCGGTGGCCGTCTCGGCCATGGCCCGCCAGGCGGAGCTCCCGAACATCGCCGCGACCCTCCCGGCCGCCTCGGCGTGCGAGCGGGCCCCCGCGGCATCGCCGAGCAGCGCGTACGCCTCGGCGGCGAGCGGGTTCAGCAGGGCAGAGCAGGTGGGGCAGTCGCCGTACCGGGCTGCCGCCTTCGCGGCCGACTGCACGTGGCGAACGGCCTCGCCGGGGTCGTCCCGTAAGAGCGCCGCGAGGGCGTGCGTGGCGTGGATCCGTCCCCACAGATGCGGCGCCATGGGCGACACGGTGGCGATCGCCGACGCGCGGCGAAGCGGCTGGGCGGCGGCGTCCTGTTCCCCTCTGCAGACGAGCAGCTCTGCCAGTCGCTGCCAGGCCAGGGCGCCCGAGCGTTCGCCCAGCGAGGCGTGCAGCTCGCCGCTCCGCTCGAGGCACCCCTCGGCCTCCTCGTACCGGGCCTGGAGCAGCAGCGACTCGCCCAGCAGGCACCACGCGAACGCCTGCGCTCGGACGGCCCCGAGCCTCCCCGCGCGGTCGAGCGTCTCCCGCGCGTAGTCCTCGACGTGCTCCCACAGGCCGTCGCCGTACAGGTGGTACTGGCCGATGCAGTGGTGGATGTCGAACACGCCGGCGAGGGCCGAGTCCCCGTCGGGCAGGCGCCCGAGCCGGTCGATCTCCTCCGTCAGCCCACCCGGCCACGCGCCCCGGAAGTGGCAGACGATGGCGAACGCCTCGTTGGCGGCCGCCACGTCGTCGGGATCGCCGCCCTCGGACAGCTCGATCGCCTCGCGGGCGAGCCGATCGGCCTGCGTGAGGTCGCCTCGTTCCCAGGCCACGTTCGCCCGGAGCGTGGCGATCCGCGACTTCGCGCCCCGGTCGCCGGGCAGCAGCGACTCGGCGGCGTCGACGTGCCGCTCGGCCCGGGTGGCCTCGTGCGCCCCGAGGTGGGCCCTCGCGGCGCCGATGTGCAGGTTCGGCAGGGCCTCGGGGCCGGGCGCCCCGAGCGAGATCGCCGATTCGAACGCGTCGGCCGCGCCGACGAGGTCACCGGCGCGCATTCGAAGCTCGCCGATCCGCGCCCACAGCGCGGCGGCCACCTCGGGCTCGAGCCGCTCGCCCGCAGCGATCTCCTGCCGGAGCCGCTGGGTGGGGAGCGAGGGTTCGACTCCCATCTCGGCCTGGAGGGCTGCGCTGAACCGGTCGTAGATGTCTGCTGCCTCGTGCCGCCGACCGGTCAGCGCCAGGACACGCATGAGCCGGACGACGAGGTCCTCCTCCAACGGCTCCGCGACCAGCGCCCGACGCAGCGCCGCGGCCGCCTCGTCGAGCTCGCCACGCGCCTCGAGCAGCCCCGCCTGCTCGGACAGCAGCGCCCCCCACTCGGACCGAAGCTCGTCGGCGGTGGGAGCGACCCACTCCTCGTACCGGTCCTCGGGAAGAAGGTCGCCCGCGTAGAGATCGAGGGCCGTGGCGTATTCGGACGGATCCGAGGAACGCCGCGCCGAGGCGGCCGCGGAGCGAAACGCACCCACATCGGTCCAGACATCGGGCGGGAGCGAGACCGTCTCTGCGTCCCCGATCAGCAAGGAACGAGCCCGTTCGGGGTCCGCATCGAGCGCCCGCCGAACAAGGTGCACGGCCTTCCGCAGGTTGGCGGCCGCCGCTTCGGGTTCGAGCTCGGGCCACAGGGCGAACATGACCTGCTCCCGGTTCAGCCGATGCCCGGGCGCAAGAGCCAGCAGCGAGACGACCCCCCTCGCACTCCGCCGGCTCCACGCCGACCGCTCGACCGCTCGATCCTCCACGAAGACGCGCAGCCCCCCGAACATCTCGATCCGAAACGACGCGCTCGGTGTCATCGGAGCGGATGGTAGGCGACGACGGGATGCAGACGTGGCCCGAGATGCAGCAGGGGAGTCTCCATACACGTGCTTGGCCAGCTCCGGGCCGGCGCTTGTCTTCGTGTTCGCGTCCGGCTTCCTTTCCGGGGTAAGGCTTGCCGACATCGCGGTGGCCCGTGGGCGTCTGCAAATGCGGGGTGCACGTAGACGACCGCACGCTCAGGGTTGAGTCTGGGGGGCTCAAGTCTGGGAATACACGGTAGCTCGCTGCACGTTTCACACGTCGACGGATCTCATGAGGAGTTCGACGTGCCTGAACAGCTTGATACACGGATCCTTCCCTTGCTGCCGCTGACCTCTGGGGTCGTGCTGCCCGGAATGGTCATCACACTCATGCTCGAGACGGGCGAGGCCAAGGCCGCGGCCACCGCGGCCCATGAGCAGGGCGACCTGCTCGTGCTCGTTCCGAGGAGCGGGAACCGCTATGCCGCGGTCGGGACCGTGGCCAAGATCGAGGACTCCGGCCAGCTGGCCAACGGCATGGAGGCCCTGGTTATCCGCGGTCTGCACCGGGCCGTCGTCGGGACCGGCGTGGCCGGAACCGGGGACGCCACCTGGGTGCAGATCGAGGACGCGCCCGAGACCAACACCAACACGACCCGCGCCCGAGAGCTCGCACGCGAGTACCGGGGCACGGTCGAGAACATCGTCGAGGCCAGGGGAGTTCCTCAGGTCGCCGAGGTGCTCCGAGGCATCACGGACCCGGGCGCTCTGGCCGACATGGCCGGGTACTCGCCGGACCTTTCGCTCGAACAGAAGATCGAGGTGCTCGAGGCGCTCGACGTCGAAACCCGGCTCGAGAAGGTCCTGAACTGGGCCAAGGACACCCTCGCCGAGGTCACCGTCAAGGACAAGATCCGCGAGGAGGTCCAGGACAACCTCGACAAGCGGCAGCGGGAGTTCATCCTGCGCCAGCAGATGGAGGCCATCCGCAAGGAGCTCGGGGAGGACGACGAGGAGAACGTCGTCGAGGAATACAGAAGGCGGATCGACGAGGCGAACATGCCCGAGGACGTTCGCAAGCAGGCGGAGCGGGAGCTCGGCCGGCTGGAGCGGATGTCGGAGCAGTCGCCCGAGCAGGGGTGGATCCGGACCTACCTGGACTGGCTGCTCGACGTGCCGTGGGACGTTCGGACCGAGGACAACCTGGACATCGCCGACGCCCGGCGGATCCTCGACGAGGACCACACCGGGCTCGAGGACGTGAAGGACCGGATCGTCGAGTACCTCGCCGTGCGGAAGCTCCGCCGGGAGCGCGGGCTGGCCGAGCAGACCCAGGGCCGCGGCTCGGGCGCGATCCTCACGCTGATCGGGCCTCCCGGCGTCGGGAAGACCTCCCTGGGCGAGTCCGTCGCCCGCGCGCTCGGACGGAAGTTCGTTCGGGTCGCCCTCGGCGGCATCCGGGACGAGGCCGAGATCCGCGGGCACCGCCGGACCTACGTCGGCGCCATGCCGGGCCGCATTGTCCGCGCCCTGAAGGACGCCGGCACGAAGAACCCGGTGATGATGCTCGACGAGATCGACAAGGTCGGCGCGGACTGGCGGGGCGACCCGTCCTCGGCGCTGCTCGAGGTCCTGGACCCGGCGCAGAACCACACGTTCCGCGACCACTACCTGGACGTCGACCTCGACCTGTCGGAGGTCCTGTTCATCGCCACCGGCAACGTCGCCGAGACCATCCCCGGGCCGCTCTACGACCGGATGGAGGTCATCCGCCTCGACGGCTACACCGAGGACGAGAAGGTCGCCATCGCCCGGGACCACCTCCTGGCCCGGCAGGTCGAGAAGAACGGCCTCCAGCCCGACGAGGTCGTCGTGACCGATGGCGCCCTGCGCGCGGTGGTCGGCGACTACACCCGGGAAGCCGGCGTCCGGAACCTCGAACGGGAGCTCGGGAAGGCCATGCGCAAGGTCGCCACGAAGGTCGCCGCCGGGGACGTCACGCCCCCGGTGACGATCGACTCCGGCGACGTCCGCGAGTACCTGGGCCGGCAGAGGTTCTTCTTCGAGGCGGCCGAACGGACGTCCGTGCCAGGCGTCGCCACCGGCCTGGCCGTGACCGGCCACGGCGGCGACGTCCTGTTCATCGAGGCCACCCGGATGGACGCGAACGAGGGCTCCGACGGCCTCACCCTCACCGGGCAGCTCGGCGACGTGATGAAGGAGTCGGCGCAGATCGCGCTGTCCTACGTCCGCTCGCACGCCGATGAGCTGGGGATCTCGCCCCAGGACCTGAAGGGCCGGTTCCACGTTCACGTCCCCGCGGGCGCGGTGCCGAAGGACGGCCCGTCTGCCGGCGTGACCATGACCACGGCGCTCGCGTCGCTGCTCACCGGGCGGAACGTGAAGCCGACCGTCGGCATGACCGGCGAGGTCACCCTCCAGGGCAGGGTCCTGCCCATCGGCGGCGTGAAGCAGAAGGTCCTGGCCGCCCACCGGGCCGGGCTGAAGGAGGTCATCCTCCCGCTGCGCAACGAGGGCGATCTCGACGACGTCCCCGAACAGGTCCGCAACGAGATCGAGTTCCACGTCGCGGAGTCGATCGACCAGGTCCTCGACTGGGCGCTGGAGCCCGAGACCGAACCCCGCCTGGAGCCGGTCCCGGCCGCGTAAAGGTCAAGGCCTGCCCGAAACCGAACCAGGAACGAGCCCGGGTCTCCCGCCCGGGCTCGCTCCTGTCGGAGCTCGTTCCTATGCGGGCTGGACGATCGCCTGGGCGGCGAACACGCAGTCGGCCCCGTTCGTCGTGATGGTCACCGTCGCGAGGCTCGTGTTCGCGCCCACGTCCCGGGCGAGCTGAACGGTCGCGAAGTGGTGCGGCCGGGCGAACGAGAAGACGATGTTCGCGACACCCACGAAGGAATCACCAGGATTGAACACGTCGGCCCAGATGACGTACGCCTGGGGCCCGCCGGAGGACCACTCGAACGCGGCGTTCGTGTGGTCGCACGACGAGACGTTGAAGTCGCCGAAGCCCGGCAGCTGCAGGATGTGGTCGTTGTGCGTCGTGCTGATGATCCGGTTCGACAGGATCGAGGCGCCGTCCACCCTGTCGGCGTTCAGGTTCGCCACCTTCACCGACGAGTCGACGCTCATCGGCGGCGCGTTGCTGAGCGTGTGGATCTGGAGTGCGGGCCCGCCGCCCGTCGACTCCGCATACACCCCGACCCCGCCCGCTGCGTCCGCCCGGCCGGCCACGCCGAAGCCGGCCGCATCGTTCTGGCCGTAGACGCCGCTGGCGCCGGCCGCGGCGGTGACGCCCTGAAGCCCGTTTCCGGAACCGGTGTTCGTGCCGTTCACGACGCCTGCGCCCGCCGCAACGCCGGTGAGCGAGAGCGGCACGGTGTTCGGGATGAACTCGCTCGAATCGTGACCGTCGAGCTTGTCGGCATCGACGGCCTTGCCGGTCGCGGGCAGGAACGCACTCGCGTTCTTGCCGTCGAGACGGTCGGCGTTCAGGTTCGTCACCACGGTTCCGGAGCTGACCGTGAAGGGCGCGCCGCTCGCGACCGTGAATGAGGCGGCCGGGCCGCCGCCCGAGTTGTTCGCCACGAGCGACGCCTGCGAGCCGCTGTCGGTCGTGGCCTTCACGCCGAATCCGGTCACCGACGTGCCGAGCACGCCGTTGCCGGCTCCCGTCGAGCGTCCCCGAACGGCGGAACCCGTGCCGGTTCCGTCCAGCGTGACCAGCAACCCCGAGCCGGAGCTTTGCGTCGTGGTGAGGCTCGTCTGCCTGGTGGCGCTGGTGTCCGCGCCCGCCGTCAGCGGGTCGCCATTGCTGGCCACGGCGATATTGCTCCACACGATGACGAGCAGAGCGGTGAGGGCCAGGATCCCCCGGCTGCTCCAGTTCCGCATGGCAATCTCCTCCCACGCCAGGCGGGCACCGAGGGACTGATTCTGTGCCGTCTCCCGAAGCCAGCGCAACGAGCCGATGGCCTCCCAGCGCGGCCTGATCGTCAGGGCTGACGAAGCCTGAGCCCAGGTCTCCCGCCGGGGCTCGGTTTCGTTCTCAGTCCGCGTGGTCGATCAACCATTGGCTCATGAGCTGGGTTCGGTCCACGATTCTGGCCCGAGTCGGACGCTTCGAGGGATGACCGGGCGTAGAACCCGCACGCGTGCACCGTGAAGAGCACGGCCTCGAAGATGGACCGGTAGTCCTCATCGAACGGGCAGTTGACGAAGACGTTGTCCTCGTATCGAGCGGTGGCGGCTGGCGCGCTACGAGGACTTGCGAGAGACCGCGGCAACGGCCTCCTTGACCTGCTTGGCCGTCAGGCGCCCATACCGCCTGGACGTCTTGTACACGACCTTCGCGGCCGAGGGGGAGCTCTTCGCCGCCGCCGACTTCGTCTTCGTCGTCATCTCGACGTCAGTCGACGGCGCTCCTGTCGCGATTCGCCGTGATGGATCACAGAGGCACACCTACACTGCGGTCCATGACGGAGCGGATCCCTGTCATCGAGCTCCGCGTGGCACTCACGGTCGAGGACCTCGACGCGGCCGTCGCCTTCTACCGGGACGCGCTCGGCCTGCCGGTCGAGCTGTCGTGGGACAACCCGGACGGCCGGGGGTTCGTCCTCCAGGCCGGCCAGGCGACGCTCGAGCTGATCGACGCCGCTCAGGCCGACACCATCGACCGCGTGGAGGTCGGCCGCCGCACGGCCGGTCCGGTGAGGCTGGCGCTGGAGGTCAGGGACTCGGAGGCGACCGCGGGCCGGTTGGTCGACGCCGGCGCCGAGCTGCTCGGCGGTCCCGTGGAGACACCGTGGGGCGACCGCAACGCTCGCGTTCGCGCGCCCGACGGCATGCAGCTCACGCTGTTCACCCGAAGCGGCTGACCGGCGCGCCGGCCGAGCCGTCGAGCGCCCGGCGGCCATGTCGGTGGGGCGTGCCAGACTGGCCGCGACATGGGGGGTCGTTCGCGTGGGGCCTCGGCGCGGCGCCTCCGCGCGGTCGGGGCCGGCCTGGTCGTGTTGATGCTCGCGATCGCGGGGTGCCGGTCGGCGCGCCAGGCCGAGGCCGCGCACGGTCCCTGTCCGGCGGGCGATCCGCTCCGGGGGGTCTACCATCCCGATCGCCTCCGGGTGCTCGGGACCTGCGTGACGTATCGGGGGGTCGTCCGCGACTTCAAGCACGAATCCGACGGCGACTACCACCTGTACGTCATCCCCGCGCTCGGCATGGACCACTTCCTCGACCCCCGCAGCGAGGGGTACGGCGACCTCGTCGTCGAGCTGCTCCCCGGGCAGGCGTTGCCCCTGCCGCAACCCGGCCAGCGCGTCACCCTTGTCGGGACGTGGGCCTACGACACCGACCACGACTGGAACGAGCTCCATCCCGTGTGGGCCGAGACGATCCGGGGCCGCATCCACACCGGCCTTCCGCCCGTGCCGCCCGAGTACGGCGGCTCCTCGAACGCCTGAATGCCCCGCCCGGGACGGCCCGCCCGGGACGGCCCGCCCGGCTCGGACACGCACGGACGGCCCGCCCGGCTCGGACGCGTCCGAGGAACCAGGCGAGGAGATCGCTACAGCGGCCGGCGCTGCGGCTCGACGCGCGGGCCGCCCGTGAACGGGAACGGGTCGGGGTGCGCGTACGTCACCGAGAAGTGGTCGGTGAGCCACCCGAGCAGTGCGAACAGCCCGCCCACGGCCCACCATCGCCGGAAGTCGAGCCAGTGGGCGCCCACTGCGCCGACGGCGAAGTAGATGATCGGGAACGCCAGGAAGTCCTTCAGGTAGTGGCGGATCGTGTGGGTGAGCGGCGGGAGGCTGTCCTTCTCCTTCACCAGGCTGATGATCTCCGGGAGGAGGAACCCCACGAGGGCCGCCGGGACCCAGGCCCAGAAGGGGATGAAGAACGCGAGCACGATCAGTCCGGGCCCAGTCACAAACCACATCAGGATCCACCACTTGTTCCAGTGCTCCGGGGTCTGAAGCGTGATCCCCAACGTGGACAGCGCGTTCCTCACCTTGCCCATCGCGGAACCCCTTTCGGTCCTCCCGTCCCCGCGGGCGATCGCAGCGTAGTCCGGCGGCTCCGCTCCCGGGACCCGGGCGCGGGGACCTCGCTCGGAGTGACACGCCGCCGCAAAGGGAAGGGCCCCCGGAAGACTTCCCGGGGGCCCTCTCGCGGGAGCCCGCGTTCGGTGTGTTGTGCGCGCCGGCGCCGGTCCGGCTAGAGCGTCGCCGAGCCGTTGCAGGTCTGGCCGGTCACGGTGTTCGTCGCCTGCGCGGTGACCGTGTCGCTGCCCGCCCGGTCCGCCGTCATCGTCCGGACCTTGAACTTGCCGAGGTCGTTCGCCGTCCGCGAGCCGCTGAAGATCTGCGTCCCGTTGTCGGCGAGCTGCACGGTCCACTCCTGGCCGGGCTTGGCGTCCTCCACGCGGAACTGCACCTCGAGCATGCCGCCGTCCTCGGGGCTCACCTTGAGCTTCCAGTCGGCGGCACCGGAACACGCGCCCCGGGTGGTGACGCCGCCCTTGGCCATCGCCGCCGGGGCCGCGGCGAACATGGCGCCGACGATCATCCCGACGATCCCCAACCTCACGATCCTGTTCGCTCGCATGTCTCCTCCTTCGTCCGTCCGAGCGATCCGATGGCGACAGGTTCGGCGCGCGCCGGTCGGGCCCACAAGTGGACGGGGGTCGCACGACCACCGGGCCGTTGTTGGCGGGACCTCGCGGCGCCGAGCCTTCATCGCGACGGGCCGCAGGGGGCGGCCGGAAGCGAAAGGAGACGGACGATGAGGACTCGCAGGGCGCTGGTGGCCCTGTCGGTGGCCGCGGTGGTGGGGCTCGCTCCCACGGCGGCGTTCGCCAAGCACGGGGCCGACGACCCCAAGGGGCACCACGTGAGGGAGGACCGCGCGACGGTCACCCGCGTCATGGACACCCGCGGCAAGGACGACCCGGCCGGCGACGACAAGGGCCGCCACGCCGAGCCCGAGCCCGGTGACGACCGGGGCGGCGCCGCGCGCCACGCTGAGCCCGGGGACGACCACGGGCGTCACGGCGGCGGCGAGCCGGGCGACGACCACGGCGGTCGCTGAGGACCGTGGGCTGGTTCGCGCAGGGGCGCGTCCGGGACCGCCGGGCGCGCCCTTCGCTCGTCGGGGGCCGGTCCGAGCCGTCAGGTTCGGGGGCCGAGTGGTCCGAACTCGACGAGACCTTTGACCTGGGTTTGCCCTCCCATTACCTGTTCCCCTCTACCGTAGAGACGCGGGAGGGGAGGGAACCCATGGCGCAGATCCTGCACCGACCCCGGGCCCACGCCCGGGTCTCCGACGACGAGGAAGGATCAAGCGGCACGCGCCGCGGGCGCGGCGCCGCTGCCATGCGCGCGCAGGCCCGCCGGACGATCGGTCGCTCCGTGGCCGTGTTCGCCGTCTCCGCGCTGGCCGCGGTGGTGATCGTGGCCGTGATCGAGTCGTTCGTGTTCCGCTCGGCCGGAACCGCCGAGGCCATCCGCGACGCGCGGCAGGTCAGCGTGACGGTCGGCACCGGGATGGTCGAACCGGCCCTCCGCGACGGGATCTTCACCGGAGACCCGGCGGCGCTGAACTCGCTCGACCGCGTCGTGACCGGGCGCGTCCTGAGCCGTTCGATCGTCCGCGTCAAGATCTGGGACGCCTCCGGGCGCATCCTCTACTCGGACGAACATCGCCTGATCGGCGCCAGCTACCGGCTCGGCGACGACGAGAGCGCCGCCCTCCACGGCGATCGCCCCGAGGCCGACCTCAGCGATCTCTCCGCGCCCGAGAACCGGTTCGAGCGGCCGTTCGGCTCGCTCCTCGAGGTGTACATGCCGGTCCACACGCCGAACGGCACCCCGCTGCTGTTCGAGTCCTACCACCGCTACAGCGCGGTGGCGGCGAGCGGCCGGAAGGTGTGGCTCGGCGTGGTGCCGGCGCTGCTCATCGGCCTCGCCGTGCTGGCCCTGGTGCAGGTGCCGCTGGCGTGGCGGATGGCGCGAGGCCTCGAACGCGGGCGCCTGGACCGCGAGCGGCTGCTCCGCCGGGCCGTCGAGGCGTCCACCGCCGAACGCCGCCGGATCGCCGGGGACCTCCACGACGGCGTGGTGCAGGACTTCGCCGGCCTGTCGATGTCGCTGGCGGCGGCGGGCGAACGGGCGGAGGCCGACGGCGCACCGGCCGCGGCGGCCGCGCTCCGCGAGGGGGCCGGCAGGACCCGCCAGGGCATGCGCCAGCTCCGCACCCTCCTGGTCGAGATCTACCCGCCGAACCTCCACACCGCCGGGCTCGAGCCCGCGCTCTCCGACCTGCTGGCTCCGCTCGCCGCGCGAGCGATCCTCACGCATCTCGAGGTGGCGCCCGGCGTCCACGCCCTCCAGGCCGACCGCGCCATCGAGGGCCTGGTGTTCCGAACGGCCCAGGAGGCCCTCCGGAACGTGGTGGCCCACGCGGAGGCCGCATCGGTCGAGGTGCGGCTCGCCACCGGGCACGGCATGCTGGAGCTGACGGTGCGGGACGACGGCCGCGGGTTCTCCACCGCCGATCTCGACCGAAGCGGCGAGGAAGGCCACATGGGCCTCCCGCTCCTGGCCGGCCTGGCCGAGGAGGCGGGCGGGTCGCTCGAGGTGGACTCCGAGCCCGGCCACGGGACCACTGTTCGTCTGGAGGTGCCGGCCGCATGACGAACACGAACGCGAACTCGACCTCGAAGTCGAACACCCCTGAGGACGCCACGGACGTGTCCGGCAGCATCCGCGTGATGGTCGTGGACGACCACGCCGTGGTTCGCGCCGGCCTGGAGCAGCTCCTCGCCAGTTTCCCCGACGTCGAGGTGGTCGGTTCGGCCGGCGGCGGCGCGGAGGCCGTGGAGCTCTCCGCCGAACACGAGCCCGACGTCGTGCTCATGGATCTCTCGATGCCCGAGGTCGACGGCATCGAGGCCACCCGCCGGATCGCCGAACGCACCCCGGCGACGCGCGTGGTGATCTTCACGTCGTTCTCCGAGCGCGACCGGATCCTCTCGGCGATCGACGCCGGCGCGATCGGCTACCTGCTGAAGGACGCCGAGCCCGAGGAGATCCACCGCGGGCTCCAGGCCGCCGCCCGGGGCGAGTCGCCGCTCGCCGCGAAGGCCGCGCAGGCCGTGGTGGCGGCGCGCATCGAGTCCCGCCCGGTCCGGGAGCTAACCGACCGGGAGCGGGAAGTCCTCGTCCTCGTGGCGACCGGCCTGGCGAACAAGCAGATCGCCCGCCGGCTCGGCATCACCGAGAAGACCGTGAAGGCCCACCTCACGCGCCTGTTCCAGCGGCTCGGCGTCACCGATCGCACGCAGGCGGCCCTGTGGGCCGAACGCCACGGCCTCCTCGCCGCGAGCTGAACCGCTGAGCCCCACGAGCGAGGCGTCGGTTGACTCGGGGGTGACCGGCCGCGTCTACTCTGCGTGGGGCGCCCCACGTCGTCTCGCCGTGCCCGAGTCGCGACACTCGCGTCGAAGCCGGTGACCGTGCCGATGACCATCTCGGACGGGTCGGGTGGGGACACCGTGCAGGGCGGGAGCGGGGCCGACGTGTTCGTGCCGGGGACGTCCGGCGCTGAAGCCGACAGCTACGCGGGCGGCGCGGGCGCCGACCACCTCACCGGGTCCGGCGGCCCGAACATCCTCGCCGGGGCCGGGGGCGACGACGTGCTCAAGGGCCTGGGAGGCAACGACACCCTGCTGGGCGGCCCCGGGACGACACGCTGAACGGCGGCAACGGGACCGACACCTGCAAGCAGGGCACGGGCAGCGGTTCGAAGACGAATTGCGAGGCCTGATCACCCTTTCAGCCGGTCGCCGGGAACGCAACGAACCTCCCGTTCGTTGGACCATGTGCATGATGCGATCCACCGATCCGATCCGGGAGGCATTCGACATGACCGCGAAGGTGCAGAAGAGCGAAGCGGAGTGGCGGGAGCAGCTGTCGCCCGAGCAGTTCCACGTTCTCCGGGAGAAGGGAACCGAGCGGGCGTTCACCGGCGCGTACTGGGACGAGCACGCCGACGGCGTGTACCGGTGCGCGGCGTGCGGGGCCGAGCTGTTCCGGAGCGACGAGAAGTTCGACTCGGGCACGGGGTGGCCGAGCTTCTGGGACCCGGCCACATCCGATGCCGTCGAGCTGCACCACGACTTCAGCCACTTCATGCACCGCGTCGAGGTGACGTGCGCGACGTGCGGCTCCCACCTCGGGCACGTGTTCGACGACGGTCCGCGGCCGACCGGCAAGCGCTACTGCATCAACTCGTGCTCGCTGGAGCTGGAGACGACCACGGCCGCGGGGCCCTCCAACCCCGCCTGACGGGCGCCCCGACCTCGCGCGCCGGTCCGCCGGCTCGGGGGTTGACCGTCCGACCGGCGCAACCCATGCTTCACGCCTTGGGGCGCGCCGGTCGTCGGAGGGGGCGCCACGGCAGAGGGAGGGGGCGTATGCGCCCGAGCGGCATGCTCAAGCTGGTGGTCGCGGTCGCAGTCCTGGGGCTCATCGTCGCGCCGGGGGCCGGCGCGTCGGTGGCGGGCAAGGCGGGGATCAACGCCGACACGGTCGACGGGTTCCACGCGGTCGGGTGCGGCACGCACCTGGTCAATCGGGGGAAGGTGCTGGTGGCCACGTGCACGAACGGCCGCCTGCCCTCGAACATCATCGCGATCGCCCCCAACTCCAAGAAGCTATCCGGCAAGACCCTGGCCCAGGTCGTGGCCACGGCGGAGGCCGACCTGAACTGCACCGGGTGCGTGCAGGCCGTGGAGATCGCCGACGGCTCGATCGACCCCGGCAAGCTCCAGGCCGCGGCTCCGTCCGCTGGACAGGTCCTGAAGTTCGACGGCTCGGGCTTCTCCTGGCAGGCCGACCAGGACACCACGTACAACGCGGGGACCGGCCTCTCGCTCGCCGGGACCACCTTCTCGGTCAATCCATCGGTGATCCAGAACCGGGTCACCGGGACCTGCCCGGTCGGCGGTGTTCGTTCGATCCTCCAGGACGGCACGGTGCAATGCGAGGTGGAGCCCCGGAGCGTGGTTGGGCCGACGGCGATCACGTCGTTCCCCGGCGGCGCCTCCTCGTTCCCGAACGCGTTCCCGTCGATCACCGTCGGCCTCGACGGCCTCCCCATCTTCAGCTGGTTCGATGGCGCGAACACCGACATCAACGTCACGCACTGCACCGACATGGCGTGCACCATCGGGACCACCACGCTCGTGGAGGGGACGGTGGCCTCGAACGAAGGGGACACGTCGATCATCCTCGGATCGGGCGGCCTGGCCGGCATCGCCTACTACGCGGGGACGGAGCTCCGCTTCAAGCGGTGCCTGGACGTCACGTGCACCTCGCTGAGCACCGCGGCCGTCATGGACGGGGTCGGCGCCACCGACGCCGGCGCCGCTCCCTCGCTGGGGATCGCGACGGATGGGAATCCCATCATCTCGTACTTCAGCGTCACGAGCGCGTCGTTGAAGCTCGTCCACTGCACCTCGCCGAGCTGCGTCACCAAGGACGTGCCGCGGACCATCGACAACACGGGTGACGCGACGACCGGGGTCACCGGGGAGTTCTCGGCGCTCACCATCGGCAGCGACGGCATGCCGAAGGTCGCCTACTACAGCCGGTCCGGGCAGGTGACGACCGCGCTCCGCCTGGTCCTGTGCAACAACACGGCGTGCCTCGACCCGGCAGGCGCCGACATCGGCTTCACGGTGACGACCCCCGACAACACCGCCGACGACGGGCAGTTCGTCTCCGCCACCACCGGGAGCGACGGGATGGTGGTGATGAGCTACCGGGAGATCGCGACGAACGTGCTGAAGGTCGCGCACTGCAACGACCAGGCCTGCTCGGCCCCCACCATCCAGACGGTGGATTCGACGGGTGACGTGGGGCAGTCCACCTCGATCACCGTCGGTCCGTACGGGTTCCCGATCGTCACGTACCGCGACCTCTCCAACACTGCGCTCAAGCTTGCCTACTGCTCCACGCTGACCTGTTCGGGGAAGGTGCTCCAGACCATCGACAACTCGGGGGACGTGGGGACCGACACCTCTGTGACGCTGGGCGTGGACGGCTATCCGGTGATCGCGTACTTCAACCCGGGCACGGACGACGTCGTGGTGGCGCGCTGCACCAGCCCCTGGTGCACGTCGAACTACCGTCGCCGCTGAGCGGAGGAACGCGGCCCGCGGCGCCTCAGGCCGGGGCGCCGCGGGCCAGGCGGATGGCCTCGGTGAGCCGGGGCACGATGCGAGTGCCCCGGCGGTGGAACCCGAGCTCCCGCATGAGCTCCTCGAGCACCTCGTCCTCGGTTCGGAGGATGCCGTCGGACTCGACCCACCGGGCCAGCAGCACCAGGCCGCGCATGGCGTACTCGTCGATCGGGAGGCCGGGCTTCAGCGGGGGCCGGGGATCCGGACGCGCGCTTGCCACCCCGAGGGGTGGGGCGGTGAACTGGGCGGCCGCCTGCGCGTGCTCGTCCGGGACCGGGATGGGGGGCGGCGGCGGGGGAGGGGCCACGGCCTGGACGTCGGCCGCGGCCACGGCTGCCTGGTAGGCGGCCACGGCCCGGGACACCGCGGCCTGCCGGTCCTCGAACCAGTCGGTGGACCAGATCCTGTGGAACGTCCACCCCAGCCGCTCCAGCTGCTCCTGACGGAGCCGGTCCCGCTCCCGGGCCGAGCGGCCGGAATGGTAGCTCGCGCCGTCGCATTCGATGGCCAGGACGTACCTCCCCGGCCGCGCGGGGTGCCCGGCCGCGAAGTCGATCCAGTACCCGGACGCCCCGAACTGCGGGGTCAGCGGCATGTGCGGCGCCAGCGCGTCGCGGACGTCGATCTCGAACGGGTCCAGCTCGGGCTTGTCCACGCCCCGGTCGCCGAGGTGCTCGCCGCCGGACTCCACGTAGTCGAGGTACTTCCGGACGAGCTGCATCCCCTCGCTCCCGAGCTTCGCCGGGTCCATGTCCTGCGACGTGAACGACGACACCAGCGTGAGCCGCTGCTTGGCCCGCGTGATGGCGACGTTCAGGCGGCGCTCCCCACCCTGCCCCAGCAGCGGCCCGAACCGGTACACGAGTCGTCCCCGGTCGTCCTTGCCGTAGCCGATCGACAGGATGATCGCGTCGCGCTCGTCGCCCTGGACCCGTTCGAGGTTCTTCACGAAGAACCGCTCCTCGCGCGATTCGTCGAAGAACGGGTCCAGGTCCCGATGCTCCTTGAGCCGTTCGCGAACGGCCTCCTCGATGCGGTTCGCGTGCTTGATGCCCATGGCGATGACGCCGAGCGACTCGCCGGGCCTCGAACGGGCGTGTTCGATCACCAGGTCCGCCACCGTGCGAACCTCCGGCGACGGGCTGTTCGTGCCGGCGCCGGGCTCGGTGGGGGCCAGGACGTGGCGGAGGCGGGCCTCGCCGCCTACGCCGGGGAACGTGGTGAGCGCGCCGTCGTAGAAGTAGGCGTTCGAGAACGCCACGAGGCGCTCGTCGCGGCTCCGATAGTGCCACTGGAGCATCCGCCACCGGGGGAGGAGCGGCTTCAGCGCGTCCAGGATCGACTGGAAGTCCGTGGCCCGAACGCCCGGCGCCGGCGCGGGCGCGGGTGCGGCATCGATCGTGAAGGCCTCCTCGTCCTCCTCCTCGTCCTCCGCGGTCTCCGAGACGAAGAACGCCGTCGGGGGGAGCTGGCGTTCGTCGCCGGCCACCACCAGCTGGCGGCCTCGCAGGATCGAGGTGATGGCGTCGGCGGGCGTGATCTGGGATGCCTCGTCGAACACCACCACGTCGAACAGGGGCCGGGCCGGGAGGATCTGGCTCACCACCAGGGGGCTCATGGCCCAGCACGGCTTGAGGGCCAGTAGCACGTCGGCGGTGCCCTCCAGCAGGGTGGCCACCGGCTCGTGCCGGCGCTTCTTGCCCGCGTACGCCAGGAGCAGGCGGTCCTGGTCGGCGAACCGCTCTCGTGCCTGCACCACGTGCTCGGCGCAGATCCGCCGGACCCGGGCCGCGCTGGCCGCGAGCTGCGTGTGGTCCGTCCCCCGGAACTCCGCCACCACGCGCTCCTGGGCGTCCGCGGAGAACCGCCCGATCACGGGGTCGGCCAGCTGGACCTGGTCCACCACCGACTGGAGCCAGGCGTGGCGGAGGGCGCCCACGGCCACCTCCTCGGTCGCGGCCCGGCGTTCCAGGTCGGCCAGGAGCTCGGCCAGCCCCGCCGCGACCAGCGACCCCCGCAGCCGGTGGATCTCCGGCAGCTTCAGCAGCGTGGCCCGATCGGCGGCCAGCGCCGACAGCAGCGAACCCACGTCCGCGACCGGCCTGCCTGACGGGTCCTCCACGCCTGCCACCGTCGCCACCCGCGCGAGGCCGGCCGTCACCTCGGACAGCGCCGCGCCGACGGCCTCCACCGACACCGGCGCCGCCGGCATCCCCGTGCCTCCGGCCGCCCGCCACGCCCGCATCTCGTCCAGGGCCTCGGACGCAGCGAAGTGCAGGTCCCGGTCGGGCGGGGGCGGTCCGTCCAGGATCGAGCGCAGCTGTCGCCGGGCGGCCCGGTACCGCCCCGAGAACATCCGGGCCACGAACCGGGCGAACCCGCCACCTCGAGCCTTCGCCGTGTCCGCGGCGAGTCGTTCGAGGTCCTGTCCGTAGATCTCGGGTCGAAACACCGACCGGGTCCGAGCCACCCGCCGCCACAGGTCCACCACCCGGGACCAGTCGCCGACCGTGGCCACCGGCGGGAGGCCGGTCACGGCGGCCGCGGCCTCCAGCGCAGTGCCGGCCCCCGGGAGGGCCCGCCGCCCCAGGTCGTCCACCAGCGCGAACGCCTGCTGGGCCTCCTGGTCCGAGGCGATCGGTGAGCGGGCCCACGGGCTCCCGCTCGATCCGAGCACCAACCCGCCGAGGCGGACCAGCGACACCAGCTCCGTTCGGGACCCTTCGACGGCGGCCCCGTCCAGCCGGGCCAGGACGTCCCCCCGGAACCGAACCTCGGTCCGGACCTCCGGACCCAGGCCCAGCAGCCCGGCCCGGGCCGCGTACATCGACACTCCCCACGGCGCGCGGGCCTGATGCAGGGCCGCGACGTACGCGTTCAGCTCGGTGCGGTCCCGGAGCAGCGTCTGCTCCTCGACGGAGGCGTCCACCGGAGGGACCGTCCTGGTCGCCGACAGCGAGCGGCCCAGCGTCTCGGCCAGGGCCCGGCGCGACCCGACCCCCCCGTGAAGATCAAGCACCAGATCCCCCAGCCCTGTCTGGTCCAGCCGCTTCAGCACCGCGTCGATGGCGGCGCGCTTCTCGGCGACGAACAGCACCTTGCGTCCCAGGACCACCAGCGACGCGATGAGGTTCGCGATGGTCTGGCTCTTGCCGGTGCCGGGCGGCCCGCGCACGATGAGGCTCTCCCCGGCCAGGACCGCGTTCACCGCGAGCTGCTGGCTGGCGTCAGCGTCCAGCACCACGAACTCGTCTGCGGGGAGCACGTCGTCGGGCTCGGGGACCGCACCGTCGGCGGGCGCGGCGGCGCGAACCGCCTCACCGGCCTCCTGGTCGCCGGCCACGGCGGCCACCAGGTCATGCGCCACGAGCGAGTCCAGGTGGCTCTCGAGGTCCCGGACCATCGGCAGCTTCGCGTAGGAGAAGTTCGCCAGGACGAGCCTGGGTTCCACGGCGAACCCGGGCACGGTCGCGGCCTGCTCCTTCACCCACGCGTAGGCCCGTTCGAGCTCCCAGGGCTCGTCGATCACACCCTCCACCCGGTCGAGCAGCGCATCGGCGTCGATCGACAGCCCGCTCTCGGTCCGCAGGAGGTGCAGGAACGGGGGGTTGACCTCCATCTCCTCGACGAGGGCGATCTCGAAGTCGTCCTGGGCGGCGCCGAGCGCCTTCAGCTCGGCCCGGCGCAGCAGCACGGGCGCGGCCGGGTCCCATTCGGCCTTGGTCTGCCACGTGGCCAGGCCGCATCCCAGGTGCAGCGTCTGCACGCCGCGCTCCTCGAAGTTCTCCTTGGCCTTCCGGTAGATGGCCCGGAGACGCCGGGCGGCGTCCACCCGGGCCTCCTCCGCGGGGAACAGGGCCGCCACGCGCACGGACCTCCCGGCCAGCAGGGACGCCACCGCTCCCGGGGCGGCGGCCGTGAGGTCGAGGGTCCCGAGCTTCAGCTCCCGGTACCGCAGCAGATTGTTCCGCCCGGTGAGGTCGAACAGCGCGGCCACCCACGACTTCGCCGCCCGCCGGACGGTCTCGACGCGCTGTGATGCGACCCCCGCCACGCCGGCTCCCGGAGCCGGGGGCATGGGCGGGATCGCCGGAGTCTCCGGCACCGACACGCTGCCTCCCTCGACCGCGATCCTCGACCCCTGTCGAGGATCAGGCACCTTCCCATGGCCCCGAGTGCGGCGGCAAGGTCAGCCCACGCGCTTCTCGTACAGGCTGAAGCGGAGCTCGTCCACCACCACGTCGCCGCGGTGCTCGAACCCGGCCTCCTCGTAGTACCGGCGGATCCCCGGGTTGTCGGCCACGCAGTCGAGCCGCAGGAACCGCCGCCCCCGCCGCCGGACCTCCTCCTCGCACCACGCCATGGCGGCCGCGCCGATCCCCGTTCCCGAAGCCGACCGTCGGACGGCGAACCGATGGAGGTACAGCCCGTCCGGTTCGGCCTCCGGCCAGAAGCGCTCGTCCGAAGGGAGCAGGGACAGTGTGGCGACCGCCTCACCCGAGCGCTCCACCAGGAACAGGGCGTCCACCTCCAGGGCCTGCCGGAGGACCCTTCGTCCCCAGCCGTCGGGGTCGTGGAAGGTCCCGGCCGGCCAGGACTCGAACCCCCGCCGGGCCGCCCACCGGAGCGCGTCCTCCAGGATGTCCGCCGCGGTGTCGAGCTCGTGGGCCGTCGCCGGGCGCACCTCCACGGCGCCGGCGGCCGTGCCCGTTCGCTCTACCGGCGAATCCGATCCCCGTGCCATCCGTGCAGGGTATCGGTCACCGGTCGAGCAACGGGTCCATCCGGGTCTCGAGCTCCGTTCACCCGACGAGCTCGGGCGTGGCGGCGACCGGGACCGGCCGCGCCGCCGGGGCCTCGTGCAGGCCGAAGCGGCGGTGGAGCCGCGCCAGCGGGGCGGGGGCCCACCAGTTCCACCGGCCCATGAGCTTCATGGTGGCGGGGACCAGCAGCATGCGGATCACGGTAGCGTCCAGGGCCACGGCGAGCGAGAGCCCCACCCCGAGCTGCTTCACGGCCAGCATGTCGGCCGCCGCGAACCCGGCGAACACCGCCACCATCAGCACGGCCGCCAGCGACACGACGCCCCCGGTTCGCTGCAGGCCCGCGGCCACCGCGAGGTCGTTGTCGCCGGTCCGGTCCCAGGACTCCTTGATTCGCCCCAGCAGGAACACCTCGTAGTCCATCGACAGCCCGAACGCGAACGCGAAGACCAGCACCGGGAGCACGAACCACACGGAGCCGGTGGGGTCGAATCGGAGCAGCCCGGACAGGTGGCCGTCCTGGAACACCCACACCAGCGCGCCGAAGCTCGCGCCGAGCGACAGCACGTTCATGACCAGGGCCTTCACCGGCACCACCACCGAGCCCGTCATCAGGAACAGCAGCACGAACGTGGCCAGCGCCACGAATCCAAGGACGAGCGGCAGGCGAGAGATCAGCGCGTGCTTGGCGTCCACCGTCTCCGCGGCCTGCCCCGTCACGAGCGTCTCGAACGGCGCAGGCAGGGACCGGATCGTCGCCACCAGCCGGAAGGACGCCTCGGTCTCGGCCACCGCGCGGGGCACCACCTCGACGAGGGCCACGCGGGGGCCGGTCGCAACGACGTCGGCCCGCACCACGCCGGGCAGCGTCCGCAGGCGCTCGAGGTACGCGGCGTACGCGGACCGCGGCACTCCGGCCTCGCGCACCGCCACCACCTGGATCGGGTCCGACGTCTGCCCGGGGAAGTGCCGGTGCACGGCGTCGAAGAACTGGCGGCTCTCCGAGGACCGGGGCAGGTATCGGGAGTCGGTGTCCTGGGTCCGGGCCTGGGCGAACGGGGCGACCAGCAGGACCAGCCCGGCCATGAGGACCGGTACCAGGATCGCCGCACGGCGCTGGACCAGCCTCGAGATCCGGAAGAACGCGCCGTGGCCGTCGGCCCGGGCCGCGGCCGGGCGGATCCTCCGTCCCCAGATCGAGAGCAGCGCAGGCACTAGCGTCACCGCGGCGGCCATCGCCACCACCACCACGCCGATGCCCCCGTAGGCCACCGACCGCAGCCCGCCGGTCAGGAAGAGCAGCCCGGCCAGCGACGCCGTCACGGTCAGCCCCGAGAACACGATGGTCCGGCCGGCCGTGGCCACCGTTCGTTCGACGGCCGCCGGCACGTCGAGCCCCAGGGCCCGTTCCTCCCGGAACCGGCCGGTCGCGAGCAGCGAGTAGTCCACCGCCAGGCCCAGCCCCAGCATGGTCACCACGTTGACCGCGAAGATCGAGACGTCGGTGACCGAGGCGAACCCCAGGAGCACCAGCAGGCTGCCCGAGATCGCCGTCAGCGCGACCACGATCGGCAGGACCGCCACCCGGACGCTCCGGAACGCGACGAGCAGGATCAGGAAGATCAGGGGGAGGGCGATGAGCTCGGCCCGCTCGAGGTCCCTCTGGGCGGTGTCATCCATCTCCATGCCTGCCAGGTCGTCGCTGCCCACCAGCACCCCCGGGGCGATCGCGCGGAGCCGGCCGGCCGCCCTGACCTGCGCGTCGTCCCACGCGTCGCCGTCGAGGTGACGTCCGTCGAGGTCCACCGCCACGAGGAACCCGGACCCGTCGCGAGCCACCAGGCCGTCGGAGTCGGCCGGGGTCACCACCGCCGCCACCCCCGGCATGGCCCGGAGTTCCGACACCGCCGTCTCGACGCCGGCCCGCACCCGCGGGTCCCGCGCCGAGCCGGGCACGAACCCGGCCAGGTCGATCGACGGTCCGTCCTGTGGGAGGTCCCGCATCAGCGCGTAGGCCCGCTGGGACTCCGAGCTGCTGTCGTCGCCGGTGTCGGTGGTCAGCCGGTCGAACACCGAGCTGCCGATCAGGACTCCGGCCACCAGCACGGCCAGCCACGCCACCACCAGCAGCCGTCGGCGCCGGTACGCCACGCCGCCCAGCCGTGCCAGCACCCCCCGCGTCCCCCGCCTCTCCCGTCGCGTTCCGGTTCCCGATGCCTGCATGGTCGCCGCCTCCTCCTCGTCGTTCAGGGGCCAATGCTTCGCCAACGGGCGCCTCCGGTCGTCGGTCCGAGGGTTGGAATGGCCTCCGCCCCAGGGTTGATCGATGAGGCCGAGACCGGACTGCGGTTCAGTCCGCGGAGCGCTCTCCCGGGCGGACCACCCCGGACTCGTAGGCCAGGACCACGGCCTGGGCCCGGTCGCGCAGCGTGAGCTTCATGAACAGCCGGTTCACGTGGGTCTTCACGGTGGCCATGCTCAGGAACAGCCGGGCGGCGATCTCGTGATTCGACAGGCCGTGCCCGATCAGCCCCAGGACCTCCCGCTCGCGCTCGGTCAGCGTGGCCAGGGCTGGGGTGGGCGCGGCACGGGGGTCCGGGGTCCGGACGAACTCCTCGATCAGACGGCGGGTCACCGAAGGCGACAGCAGCGACTCGCCTCCGGCCACCACCCGGACCGCCCGCACCAGGTCCTCCGGCGTCACGTCCTTCAGCAGGAACCCGCTGGCCCCGGCCCGCAGTCCCTGGAACACGTACTCGTCGAGGTCGAACGTGGTCAGGATGAGCACCCGCGGATGCTCGTCGGCGGCCGCGATCCGGCGGGTGGCCTCGATGCCGTCCATCCGGGGCATCCGCACGTCCATCAGCACGACGTCGGGCCGGGTCCTTGCCGCTTCCCGCACGCCCTCCACCCCGTCGGCGGCCTCCCCGCCCACCTCGATGTCGGGCTCTGACTCCAGGATCATGCGGAAGCCCGTCCGGACGAGCGTCTGGTCGTCCACGAGCAGCACGCGGATGCTCAAGTTCCCCCCGCCTGTTGCTCCGGGAAGGGGAGGACGGCCCGGATCAGGAATCCGCCGTTCGCCGGCCCGGCCTCGAGCGTGCCCCCGTACGCCGTCACCCGTTCCCGCATCCCCTCGAGCCCGTGCCCCGAGCGGGTCTCCACGCCGGCGGGGGTGGTGCCCGCGTCCGCTCCCGGACCGCCGCCGCCCTCGTCGGCGACCACCAGCTCCAGGGCCCCCGGCCCGTAGCGAACCCGCACGTGCGCGACGGTCTGCCCGGCATGGCGGAGCGTGTTCGTGAGGGCCTCCTGCACCACGCGGTACGCGGAGAGGTCGAGGCCGGCGGGCAGGTTCCGCCTGGTCCCCTCGGTGCTCACCTCCACGTTCATCCCGGCGTCCCGGAATTGCCGGACGAGGTCGTCCAGCCGGGCCAGCCCGGGCTGTGGAGTGAGCGCCGCCCCGCCCTCGCCTCCCCGCAGGACGCCGACGGCCCCCCGCAGCTCGGCCATGGTCTCCCGGCTGATCCGTTCGATGGAGGCCAGCGCATCCCGAGCCTTCTCGGGCGTGGTCTCCACCACCCTCCGGGCCGCACCGGCCTGGACCGCGATCACGCTCACGCTGTGGGTCACCACGTCGTGGATCTCCCGGGCGATGCGGGCCCGTTCCTCCATCGCGCCGAGGCGGGCCTGCTCCTCCCGCTCGCGTTCGGCCCGCTCGGCCCGATCGCGGAGGAGCTCGGCCTGCCGCCTGCGGTATCGGGTGTTGTCGCCGACGATCCACGCCCCCCCCAGGAACGCGAACTGCGTGGCGAGGTCGGCGAAGTCGCTCCCGAACTCCGAGATGTTGAAGGCCAGGAGGGCGATCAGGGTGAGGACCCCCCCCGCGATCGCGAGGGACCTCCGCGCGTACGCCGCCACGCTGTACACGGCGAGCAGCACGGGGAACACCGCCGTGAACGGGTCCGGCTGGACGCTCAGGATGTCGCTGTACAGGACCTTGGCAAGCCCCACGACGGTCAGCACCGCGAACGGGAAACGGCGCCGCCACACCAGAGGAAGCGTCATCGCCACCAGGAAGATCACGGTGAGGGTGACGTCCGTTCGCGACACGCATTGGCAGTCGAGCTCGGTGACCGTCTCCACGACGGCCACCGTGAACAGCGCCGCCGCCACCGCAGCGTCCACGATCGCCGGCCTCACGGCCCGCAGGCGCCGGACCAGGGACACGTCATCGTCCACGACCGCACCTTAGGCGTGGCCGTGGGGCCGTGCATCAACCCGGAGGTTGACCCGCGGATTCCCCGGCGGCCGGGCCGCGGCGCATAATCGGGCCGCCCTTCCGACCGTGGGGACGACGTGATCACCTGCCCCTCCTGTGGCACCGAGAACGAGGACGCGCAGCGGTTCTGCGGCCGGTGCGGCACGTCGCTCCGGCGGGCCTGCCCGAGCTGCGGGGCCGACAACCCGCTCGGGTTCGCGTTCTGCGGTTCCTGCGGGACCCGCCTGGTGGAGGAGGCGGCGGCACCGCTGGCGGCTGCCCCGGTCGAGGAACGCCGGTGGGTCACGGTGGTGTTCGCGGACCTCTCCCGCTTCACCTCCCTGTCCGAACGAATGGACCCCGAGGACGTTCGCTCCCTGGCCGACCGTTCCGCGGAGCTCATGGGTCGGGAGGTCCAGCGCTTCGGGGGCACCGTCACGTCCGTGATGGGCGACGCCGTGATGGCGGTGTTCGGCGCGCCGGTGTCGCATGAGGACGACCCGGAGCGGGCCGTGCGCGCCGCGCTGGCCATGCGCGACGCGGTGGCCTCGTCCGGCCTCGCGCCGGGCGGGATCCCCCTGAGCGTCCACGTGGGGGTGAACACGGGCGAGGTGATGGCCGCGCAGGTCGGGCCCCGCGAGCGCCGCGACTACACGGTCATGGGCGACACCACGAACACGGCGGCCCGCCTGATGAGCTCGGCGGCCCCCGGCGAGGTCCTGGTGGGCTCCGAGACCCATCGCGCCGCCCACCGGACGATCCGGTTCGAGCCGGTGGATCCGGTCACGGCGAAGGGCAAGCAGGACGTGGTGGAGGCGTGGCGGGCCCTTGAGCCGATGGCGGCGCCGGCCCATCGCGAGGTGGGAATGCGCGCGCGGCTCATCGGCCGGGGCGCCGAGCTGGAGCTGCTCCTCGGGCTGTGGTCGAGGACCATGAACGAACGGCGCCCGCACCTGGTGACGCTGGTGGCGCCGCCGGGGATGGGCAAGAGCCGCCTGGCCCGGGAGGTGGCCACGCGGGTCGCCGTCGACGGCGCCCGGATCCTGGTGGGCAGGTCGCTGCCGTACGGCGGAGGGTCGGGCTACGGGGCGTTTGCCGAGCAGGTTCGGTCGCTGGCCGGCCTGGACCTGGGCATGGATCCGGACGCAGCCCGCACCCTGGTGGCGGAGCATGTCCGTTCGCTGTTCGGGACGGAGGAGCCGGACGTGGTGGCCAAGCTGGCCGTCGCCGTGGGCATCGACGAGGGGGAGGGTTCGACCGACCGCCCCGGGATCTTCCTCGCCATCCGGAAGTTCGTCGCCGCGCTGGCCCGGGAGCGGCCCACGATGCTGGTGTTCGAGGACGTGCACTGGGCGGACCAGACCGAGCTCGATCTCATGGGCGCCGTCTCCTCGCGGGTCCACGACGTGCCCCTGATGGTCCTGTGCACGACCCGCCCCGAGCTCCTCGACGACCAGCCCTCGTGGGGGGCCGGGCAGCCCGCCTACACCGCGGTGACGCTGGAGCCGCTGCCCGACGGAGCCGCCCGCGAGCTCGCCGGCCTGCTCCTCAGCTCCACGGCCGTGGGCGCGGCCGACCGTCTCGTCCGCGCCGGCGGGGGCAATCCACTGTTCCTGGAGGAGCTGGCGGCGACCGTCGCCGGGCGGCACGAGGACGACCACGAGGAGCTGCCGACCTCCGTGAAGGCCATCATCACCGCGCGCCTGGACCTGCTCCCCGGGCCGGAGCGCCGGGTCATCCAGGACGCCTCCGTGGTCGGGGACGTGTTCTGGGACGGGGCGGTGGATGCACTGTCCGGGCCGGGGACCTCCGGTGTCCCGGGCGACGCACTCGAGCGCCTGGAGTCCCGGGGACTCATCCGGCGGGCCACCACATCGAGCATCCCCGGCGCCGAGGAGTTCTCGTTCAAGCACGCCCTGATCCGCGAGATCGCCTACGGGATCGTCCCCAAGGCGACGCGCCGTGTCCAGCACGCCGCCGTGGCCGCCTGGCTGGAGGAGCGCCTGGGCGAACGGACCTCCGAGATGGCGGCACTCCTGGCCCACCACTGGCAGGAGGGGGCGGACGCCCGCCGCGCCGTCGACTACCTGCTGGTGGCCGCAGACCACGCGTCCCGGGCGTGGGCGAAGGTGGAGGCCGCCGAGCTCCTGACCCGGGCCCTCGCGTTGCTGGACGGCGCGGGGATGGCCGACCGGGCGCCCGGGATCAGGCTCCTGCGGGCCCGCGCCCATGCGGCGGCGGGGGTCCACGCCCTCGCCGTGGAGGACCTCGAGGCGGCTCTCCCGCACCTGGAGGGAACCGACCGGGCCGAGGCCCTCGTCGAACGGGCCCACGCCGCCGTGACCATGGTGGATCACGACAGCGTCCACCGGTTCGCTCCGGCGGCCGCGGAGGCCGCGGAGGCCGTCGGGGACCCCGTGATGAAGGCCCGGGCCCTGACGCTGCTGGGAACCGCCGAGGCCATGCAGGGACATCTCGACGTCGCCATGGACATCACACAGCGTGCCGTGGATTCGTGGCCCGAGGGCGTGCGAGCGCGCGATCCCGATTACGCGTTCGCGGTGATGTTCCTGGGCCTGTACGCCTACTGGCGGGGCCAGTTCGCCGAGTCGGCGACGCACTCGGAACGAGCCGTCGACCTGGGCCTGGAGGTCCAGTCCCTGGAGTCCACGACGCAGTCGATGGCGCACGTGGCGATGGCCCTGGCCGTGGGCGGCCGGATGTCCGATGCCGTCCGGTGGTTCGAACGCTCGGTGTCGCTGGGTCTGGAGTGGGAGGGCCTCCCCCGGTTCTCCTCGCGTTCGATGAACATGTGGGCGGGCACCGTGCGGGAGCTGGTCATGGACCACTCCGAGGCCCGCCGGTTGAGCGAGGAGGGGGCCGACCTGGCCCGGCGGGCCGCGTTCCCGCCGGGCATCGGCAGCGCCGCCATCGACATCATGCTGCTCGACCTCGCGGAGGGCCAGGTCGGACGGGCCGAGCAGGCCATACCGGGGCTGTGGGAGATGGCCCGGGCGACGAAGGGCCTCCACGGGCAGCTGTTCTCGACCCGGCTGGCCGAGGCGCAGGCCGCGGTGGCGCTGGCGGCCGGGCGAACCGACGACGCGATCGAGATGGCCACGGCGTCGGTCGAGGAGGCCGCCGTGCTCCCCCGCTGGAAGTACATGGCGATGTCCAGGATCGTCCTGGGACAGGCCCTGGGGGCGGCCGGCCGTCCCGGCGAGGCCGCTCCCCACATCAAGCAGGCCCTCGACCTGTCACGGCGGATCGGCCACCTCGGGCTCCGGTGGCGCGCCGCGGCGGAGCTGGCCCGCGTCAGGTTCGCGCTGGGCGAGGACGACGCCGCGAGCGCGGCCGCCGACGTCGCTCGAACGGCCGTGGAGGAGTTCGCGAAGGGCCTCGACGAACCGGCCCGCGACCGGTTCCTGCGAACGGCCGAGATCGAGGAACTCCTTGCGCTGCACTGAGGGAGGGCGGCGGTGAACCGGTTCCTCAGGCTGCTCCTGCTTGTCTCCTGCTGTCCGCTCATCGCTGCCGCGTCGGGCGGCACCCGGGTTCCCTCGTCGCCCGCGCCGCAGTGGACCGCGCTCTTTCACGCTGAGTCCCAACCGGTGGTCGACGGGGACCTCGTCCTGGTCCTCGGCGGCACCGATGCCCGTCCCCGGATCGCCGCGTTCCCGCTCGACTGCGCCCGCCGCTGCCGGCCGGTCTGGTGGGCGCGGACGGGCGGCCGCGTGGGCGGTGACACCGTGTCCGGAGGGGTCGTGTACGTCGCGTCCGACCGCCTCTTCGCGTTCGACGAGGGGTGCCGCGGCCGGTGCCGGCCGATGTGGACCGGAATGACGGAGAACCTGTGGCCCCCGCTGGAGACCGGCCCGTATCCGTTGGATCCGAGCGCGAACTTCCTCTCGCCTCCGGCAGTGGGCCACGGCGTCGTCGTGGTGTCCTCGACGACGGAGATCGGGGACACGCATGGCGCCAACCCCGGCCGGATCTACGCGTTCGCCGAGGGGTGTGCGAACGACGGCGGGGTCTGCGCCCCGCTGTGGAAGGGGCAGATCGGCCGCGTTCCGGGAACGCCCGTCATCGTGGGCGACCGGGTCTTCGTCGCGACCGGCCGGGGGCTCTCGGTGTACCCGCTGCGGTGCCGGACGGACGGTGGACGGTGCGTTCCCACCTGGCGAGGCCTGTTCCCGAACGTCGTCGGGTTCGGTGGGGGACCGGTGATCGGCGACGACCGCGTGTACGTCGTCTCGCAGACAGCAATGGGACGCGATGGCCTGAACGTGTTGATGGCGTTCCCGCTCGACTGCGCCCCGGTGGATTCCGTCTGCGCTCCGCTCTGGCGCGACGACACGCGGGAGGGACACGGCGCATACGACCCCTTCCTGGGGACCCCGGTCGAACACGACGGCTCGCTGTTCGTGACGAGCGGGACCTCGCTGTACCGGTATCCCGCCACATGCGGCAGCAGCGGGGACCGATGCGAGCCGCTGTGGCGCTCCCACCCCCCGGGCGGCTTCTTCCGGGCCCCTGCGATCGACGGGGACCGGGTGTTCGTGAGCGACTACGGGGGCCATGTGTACGCGTTCCGTGCGAACTGCGACCGGCCGGAAGGCTGCCACGCCGTCTGGCACTGGGAGCACCGGGGCAACAAGTCGGCGCCGCTGGTGGCGGGCGGCCGCGTGTACGTGAGCGGCAAGCGCGACGTCTATGCGTTCTACGAGGACTGCGCCCGCGGGGACCGGGCGTGCTCCCCGGCCAGCGTCTGGCACATCGGGCGCGCGGTCAACGGGATGCTCGTGGTGGGCGATCGCCTGCTCGTGATGACGCCGCAGCGGTTGTACTCGTTCGCGACCTGACCCACGGTCGGCAGTCCGGAGGTTTCATCCTGCCGGGGCGGGGAAACACGAGCGTCGAAGCCCGTTGCCCGCACCCGGGAGGTTCCTCATGCGCCGCCGCGCCGTCGTACCCCTGGTCTCGTTCGCCCTCGTCCTCGGCCTGTTCGCGTCGTGGCCGGCACATGCCGGGTCGACCCAGCCGGCCGCCGGGTTCTCGCTGGTGGGGCACAACGACCTGTTCAGCCGTGGGATGAACGCCGCGCCCGCGATGTACGGGCACTACCTGTACATCGGGAGCCGCACGGACGGGACCCACCCGCACGCGGGCGTCCTGGTGGTGGACGTGGCCAACCCCAGCAACCCCGCCGTGGTGAACGAGATCGGTCCACCGGACGAGGGCCTGCCGACGTCGACCTCCCGCGAGCTCCGGGTGTGGCCGCAGCAGAAGCTCCTCATCGTGATGAACTTCCAGTGCAGCGCGATCCTGCACGCCTGCGCGTCACCGGCCGACGCGACCGGATCGCAGGTGAGCTCGTTCAACTTCTTCGACCTATCGGACCCGGCGAACCCCACGCTGGTCTCGACGTACACGCCCTCGCGGACGCCCCACGAGATGTACCTGTGGGTGGACACGGTCCACGCCGGCCGGGCGCTGCTGTACTTCACCACCCCCACCAGCAGCACGACTCAGCCGAACCTGATCGTGGCCGACATCTCGAAGGCCCGCCAGGGCGTGTTCCCCGAGATCGTCCGGTGGAACCCCAACGACAGGTTCCCGGCGGCCTTCCGGGACGCGAACGACGTCCGCCTGCACTCGCTGGCCCTCACGCCGAACGGCCGCCGGGCCTACCTGGCGTACCTCGGCGGGGGGTTCCTGATCATCGACACGTCCCAGCTCGCCGACGCGGTGGCCAACCCGAAGATCGGGCTCCTCAACACCCCGGGCGACCCGTCCTGGGGGAACCCGGGCACGCACTCCGCCGTGAAGATCCCCGGGACGCACTACGCGTTCACCACCGACGAGGTCTACGGCGACTTCGTCGACCCCATCACGGGCTACGACCACGGCTGCCCGTGGGGGTGGGTGCGCGTGCTGGACGTCTCCGATGCGGCCCACCCGAAGGTCGTGAGCGAGTACCGGACGAACGAGAACCGGCCCGACTACTGCAGCAGTGGTGGGCCGGTGACGGCCTCCCAGCGGCAGTGGTTCGTGTGCGACATCCCCACCGACGCCCAACTTGCAACGGCCGGCGGCGGGCAGGATCCGCTGAACACCTACTTCACCAGCTACTCCTCGCACAACCCCACGGTGCTGCCGTACCTGGCGTTCGTGACCTGGCACTCGAACGGCCTCCAGGCCATCGACCTGTCCGATCCGCTGCACCCCCGCGTGGCCGGCGTGTTCACCCCGACCCCGCTCGCGGCGGTGGTCACCGAGGACCCCGCCCTCAGCACCGGCGAGAACAAGGTCGTGGCCTGGAGCTACCCGATCATCAGGAACGGCCTGATCTACTTCGTGGACGTCCGCAACGGCCTGTACGTGGTCCGGTACCGGGGCCCGCACGCCCGCCAGGTCTCGAACATCGGCTTCTACGAGGGCAACTCCAACCTCGGCGACGCAGCCCGCTTCGGCAACTGACGCGCGGCTCGAGGGCGACACCTCTCGCCCGCGGGGGTCCCTCATCATCCGCAGCGGTCGAGGCCCGCTCCATGCGTGGGACGATGCCGTGAGCGTCATGTCGGATCGAGCTCGGTGGCTGGTGGATGGGATGAACGTCATCGGTTCGCGGCCGGACCGCTGGTGGAACGACCCCGATCGGGCCGTGCACCGGATGGTCGGGACGCTCCAGGCGTTCGCGGCGCGGACCGGGGGTCACGTGATCGTCGTGTTCGACCGCAGGCCGCCCGATCTGGAGCCGGGCCCGCACGACGGTGTGGAGGTGGCCTTCCCCCACCGCCGAGGACGGAACGCCGCGGACCACGAGATCGTCGAGATGCTGTCCGCCGACGAGGATCCGACCTCGATCCGGGTGGTCACGTCCGACGCCCGCCTGGCCGAACGCGTCAGGGACCTCGGCGCACGGGTGACATCGTCAGGCTCCTTCCTCCGCCGCCTGGGTGAGCGCTGAACCCTGCGGACGGGGCG
>DASWED010000003.1:0-30954 GCA_036394995.1 Actinomycetota bacterium | reverse complement strand
CGTCGTCCGATCGCGTCCCCTCGGCGCCGTCGACGCACACGCTGGTGGCGTACGGGTCCGACCGGCCCGGGCTGGTGGCGCGGATCGCCGCGACGCTCGCCGGGCGGGGCGTGAACATCACCGACCTGTCGTGCCGGCTGGTCGGGGACGAGGCGCCGGTCTACGCGATGGTCGCCGAGCTGGCCGTGCCGCGGGACGTCTCGCGCGCGGATCTCGAACGCGAGATCCGCGCCGTGGCCGACGAGATGGGCGTCGACGCCACGTTTCGACCGGTCGAGACCGAGACGCTCTAGTGCCGGTCTGGCCCGTCCTGCGGTATCCGAACGCCGTCCTGAAGGAGCCCGCGAGGCACGCGGGCGAGATCGGCGACGCGACGCGCGCCCTGGCCGAGGACCTCGTCGACACCATGCGGGCGGGGCCGGCGACGGTCGGGCTGGCGGCGCCCCAGATCGGGGTTGGGGTGCGCGCGCTCTGCCTCGACGTGAGCTCGCACCCTCGTGCGGCGACGTCCCACGGCCTGGTGGTGCTGTTCGACCCCGAGCTGGTGGAGGCCCACGACGCCGAGGTCCTCCGCGAGGGGTGCCTCTCGGTCCCCGACTTCACGGCGAACGTCCGCCGGGCCCGGCACATCGTGCTCGCCGGCCACGACGCCGACGGCGTCGCGCGCGTGTTCAACATGGAGGGGTTCGAGGCGCGGGCGGCGCAGCACGAGCTCGACCACCTGGACGGGCTGCTGATCCTCGACCGGATCCGGTCGGCCGAGGACCTGTTCCCCCGCCGCGTCTACCGCTGACCGGGCCAAGCCCGACCGACTACGGGGTCCGACAGACCTCCACGAGCGTGTCGATGTCGTTCTCCTCACCGACTGCGTACTGGCCCGCCGCCCATGCGGTCCCGTCGGGCGCGATGGACAGGGTGAACAACTCGTTGGTCCGGAAGTCGTCCATGTGCTGGGGCCCCACTCCCACCTGCGGGCTCGGGGCCTCGGACCACTTGTGCCCGTCCCAGTGCCACGTGACCGGTCTGGTCGGCGAGCCCTGGACTCCCACCGCCCACACATCGTCCGGCGAACGCCCCGCAAGTGCATTCACCCGTCCCGGCAGCTCGGGATCCGAGATAACACTCCACCGCCCGCCATCCCAGTGGGCGAACAGCGCCTGTTGGCGGCCGGGCGTGGCGTGCCGGCCCACCTTCCGCGCGGGCTCGTACTCACCGAACATCCACACGTCGTCGCGTCCGATCGCCGTGATCCCCTTCAGGTAGAGGGACGTCGCCTCCAGGAGCCTCGGCTCCGTCGGCCCGAACACAGGGCCGGGGAATCTCGTCCAGCCGTGCCCGTCCCAGTGCAACGTGATGATCCGTTCACCGAGCGTGTCCCCTTCCCCCATTGCGAGGAGCCACACGTCGTCGGACGCGATCGCGGAGAACCCGCCCAGGGCATACAGATCGCGGAACTGGTCGGGAACGGGCACTCGGGCCCAGGTCCGGCCGTCCCATCGCTGCACGAGCGGATGGTGATGGTTCCGCTCCCCGTACCAACCGGCTGCCCACACCTCATCGGCCGAGATCGCTGAGAGACCTCCCATCGAGCCCTGCGACGACCCCAGGTCGGGGAGCGGGACCGCGCTCCAGGTCCGGCCGTCCCAGTGCTCGACGACCGGGTGCGACAGTCGGTCGGTGTCCTTCGGGAATGCGATCCCGGAGGCCCAGATGTCGTCGGGAGCGACGCCGGCGATCGAGGTCAGCCATATGTGGCGGGCATCGAGCCTCGCTGTCTGCACCGAATGCCAGCGCCTCCCTTCCCAGTGGAAGACGCTGCCCCGGAAGTCCTCCCCACCCTGGCCGGCCAGCCACACGTCGTCATCGGCGAGCGCGAGGACGTCCGAGACGTAGCCCGCCGGCGGGGCCGCTTGCTTCCACACGTCGCAACCCGACGGCGGAGAATCCGTGCACCCGGAAACGAGCGCCAGGACGATCACGGCTATCAGAGCGAGCCTGGCCTGCACGACACCTCCCTCGACACCGGACTGTACGGCGGCGGTCGCGCCGACGGATGGGACGGAAATCCCGGAGGCCCACGCTGGAATACGCTCTTCGCCCGAGAGGTTGTGGGGGGTTCGATGACAAAGGGGCGGCTGGAGGCGTTCAGCGACGGCGTGATCGCGGTGGCGATCACGCTCCTTGCGCTGGACCTCAAGGTGTCCGGGGACGAGATCGCCGCCCACCACGGACTGTGGAGCGCGATCGTGGCCGCGTGGCCCAAGTTCGCCGCCTATGCCCTGTCGTTCACGGTCATCGGGATCATGTGGGTGAACCATCACGGGCTGATGGACCGAGTGGCGATCGTCGACCGGACGCTGCTGTTCATCAACCTCCTGCTGCTGATGTTCATCGCCGCGCTCCCGTTCGCCACGGCGCTGTTCGCCGAGTACCTGCAGGAGGGCGGGAACGACTCCCACGTAGCGGGCGCGATCTACGCCGCCAACCTGTTCGGGTGCGCGATCGGCTTCAACCTCCTGTGGCTGTGGGTGATCCGCGACCGCCGCCGCCTCCACGAGGCCATCGACCCCGCGACGGCGAAGTCCCAGTTCCGCCGGTTCAGCATCGGGATCTTCGTCTACGCCGCGACGATCGCCCTGTCGTTCGTCAGCGCGATGATCACGCTCGCGGTGATCTCCGCCGTCGCCATCTACTACGTCGTCGACCAGCTCCCCAAGGGGACCGACCGCGACGAGGAACCCGCGGAATAAGAGCGGTCACGCGCCGAGGTCGTAGAGCTGGCCGGGGTCCATGTCGAGGCCGTTCATGACCTGCCACAGGGACGACAGGGCCTTGGTGGCGTTGCGGAGCGCGAACGGCGGCAGCTCGTCGGCGCACATGTCGACGATCCGGTGCAGTTCCCGGTAGACGTCGACCAACTTGGCCTCGGCCTCGCTGAGCTCGGTGCCGGCCAGGTTCTCCATCACGACCTCCGCTCGTCTTCGGTCCCGATCACGATCCGGTCGTCCGTGACCCGCTTGGCCTTCAGCTCGAACCGCGGGAGCGATTCCAGCTCCACGGCCCGGACGCCGAACCGCAGGGACTCGTGCGCGTCCGTCAGCTCCTTCGCCAGCTGCCGGCACAGCGCGTCGGCGTCGACGCTCTGGTCGGGGACCTCGATGAGGACCTCGATCTCGTCGCGGATGCCGTCTGCCGTGTACAGGTGGATCTGGAACTCGTCCACCTCGGGATGTTCGCGCACCAGGGCCTCCACCGCGCGCGGGTAGACGTTCGTGCCACGGACCAGCTTCATGTCGTCCACCCGGCCCCGGATCCCGCCGTCGTAGATGTCGAACGTCCGCCCGCACGGACACGACGACCCGGGCACCCTCACCACGAAGTCCCGGGTCCGGTACCGGAGCACCGGGATGAACCCGCGGCCGAACGACGTCACCACCCGCTCCCCCATCTCGCCGTACGGCACCGGTTCGTCGGTGACGGGGTCGACGACCTCCTCGATGTAGTGGTCCTCGATGATGTGCGTCCCGCCGGGCTGCTCGGCGCACTCGAAGATCATGATCGTGCCGAGCTCGGTCATCCCCGCCGTGTCGCCCGCCTTCGCTCCCCACTGCTCCTCGATGAGCGCCTTGGTGGCCGGGATGGAGCCGGCCGGCTCGCCGGACAGGATCACGCGCTGCACCGCGGACCCGGCCAGGTCGATCCCCAGGCTGCGAGCCTCCTGGGCCATGCGCAGGGCGTACGTCGGCGTGGACGCCACCACCGTCGCGCCCATCTCGACGATCTCCTTCACGCGCTGGTCGGTGGTCATCGCGCCGCCGGGGAGGACCAGGCAGCCCAGCTTCTCGCCCGCGTAGTGGAGCCCCCAGAACCCGATGAACTTCGAGTACCCGAACGCCACGAACAGCGTGTCGGCCGGCCGGACGCCGAACCCCCACAGCCCGTAGCACCACATCTCGGCGATCCACTCCCAGTCCTTCATGGAGTCGAGCACCCGGATGGGCGTCTTGCCGGTGGTTCCCGACGTCATGTGGTAGCGGATCGCCCGGGCGGGCTCAGCCGCCAGGATGGGCCCGTACGGCGGGTGCTCCACCTGGCCCTGCATCCACTCCTCGCGGGTCAGGAACGGGATGCGCCGGAGATCGTCAAGTGAGTCGACGGAATCGGCCGTCACGCCGGCGTCGCGCAACCGTTTGGACTGCCATGGGACCGCTGCGTCGGCCCACTCGACGAGGTTGCGCAGCTTCCGGACCTGCAGCGCCTCGAGGTCCTCGCGCGGCATGGTCTCGTGCCGCGGGTTCCAGTAGGGCGACTCCGCCATGGGATTCCCCCTTGTGCTCACGTCTCACCCTGTCGGCGCCATCCTAGCGATGGCCCGCTCAGGCGGTGAAGCCCACGACCCTGCGCCATCCTGGCCACCGATCTGCGGGATTCCGACCCCATGCGCGACCGGCCATGAGCTTGGCGCCCGCGACCCGGGGGCAGGCGTGGTATACGGCTCGTGCCATGGCCGACGTGCCGGACGTTCGCGAACGGGTCGAGGAGGTTCGCCGGGTCGCGCGGGAGGCCGCGCTCGCCGACGTCGCCGGCGCGGGCCCGCCCGGGCGCGTGAACCGGCCGCTGCTCGCGGCGCTCGCGGAGTGCCGCCTGCTGCCGAGGCTGTTCCCGGCCGGCGCCGCCGGCGACGAGGCCCGGATCTCCGCGATCGAGCTGTGCGCCCTCCGCGAGGGCCTGGCCATGGAGTCGACCGACGCGGAGACCGCGCTCGCGATGCAGGGACTGGGGGGGTATCCCATCCTCCAGAGCGGATCCAGAGAGCTCGCGGGCGAGTGGATCCCCCGCGTGGCGAGCGGCGAGGCCGTCGCGGCGTTCGCGCTGACGGAGCCCGGGCACGGCTCGGACGCCGGTGCGCTGGAGCTCCGCGCCGAGCCGGACGGCGAGGGATGGCTGCTCACCGGTTCGAAGACCTGGATCTCGAACGCCCCCGATGCCGACATCGTCACGGTGTTCGCCCGGACCACGCCCGGCGCCGGCGCGCGCGGCGTCACGGCCTTCGCGGTCCCCGGCGACGCGCCCGGCCTGACCGGTGAGCCCATCGAGCTGCTCTCGCCGCATCCGATCGGGCGGTTGGACTTCGACGGCGTGCCGGTGGACGAGTCCCAGGTGCTGGGCGAGGTGGACGGGGGATTCCGGGTGGCCATGCAGACGCTGGACCGGTTCCGGCCCAGCGTGGGCGCGTTCGCCGTCGGGATGGCCCGGGCCGCGCTGGACCTCGCCGTGGCCCACGCCGGGGAACGGACGTCGTTCGGGAAGGCCCTGAAGGAGCATCAAGCGGTCTCGCAGCTCCTCGGGGAGATGGCCACGCGGACCGAGGCGGCCCGGCTGCTCGTGTACGCCGCCGCGTCCGCGCATGACCAGGGCGAACCGATCACGAAGCTCTCCGCCATGGCCAAGCTGTTCGCGACGGAGACCGCGCAGTGGGTGGTGGACCGGGCCGTCCAGATCCACGGCGCGGCCGGCCTGGAGGCCTCCCACCCGCTGGCCCATCTGTACCGCGACGTCCGGGCCCCGCGGATCTACGAGGGCACCAGCGAGATCCAGCGCGAGATCATCGCCCGCGAGCTGTTCCGGTGAGCGCCCCCGGGGGCGGCTGAGCGGCGGGAACCCGATCGAGGCCGAGGGCGTAGCCATGTCGGAACGATCATTCGACTCCGTGGAGGGCCGACCACTGGAGGAAGCGGGGCTCGCCGAGCGAGCGAAGGATGGTGACGTCGGGGCATACGAGGAGCTGGTCCGGGCCCATCAGCAGATCGCGATGCGGACCGCCTGGCTGGTCACCCGGGACTCCGCCGAGGCCGAGGACGCCGTGCAGGAGGCCTTCGTGAAGGCCTACCGCGCGATGTCGAGGTTCCGGGAGGGGGCCGCCTTCCGGCCGTGGCTCCTGGCCATCGTGACGAACGAGGCCAGGAACCGCCGTCGGGCCTCGGCCCGGGCGGACCGGCTGACCCTGCGCGTCGCCGAGGCCCGCCCCTCGGGGGATGCGGCCCCATCCCCCGAGGTGGCGGCGCTGGAACGGGAGGAACGGGAATTGCTGGTGCGGGCGTTGCAGGCCATGCGAGAGGAGGACCGGCTGGTGGTGGGGTACCGCTACCTGCTGGGACTCTCCGAGCTCGAGACCGCCGAGGCCCTGGGGATCCCCAAGGGAACGGTGAAGTCCAGGCTGTCGAGGTCGCTCACCCGGCTTCGCGAATCGCTCACCGCCGCCGGGGCGGCGCCGGCCGTGGCCGAGGGGGCCGCCGATGACTGAGCGCCTGCGGCGGATGACCGACGACGAGCTGGGCTCGGCTCTGGCGGGGCTCGCCGCCGACCTCGCGTTCCCCGAACCGTCCGCGGATCTCGCCGCGCTGGCCGTGGCCCGCATCCGCCAGCCCGCCCCGGCCCGGGCGCCGTTCGGACGCCGGGTCCGTCGGTGGCTGGCCGGCCTGCTGCCGCCCCGGGGGATGCGCCGGGCCCTCGTGATCGCGGTGCTGATCGTCTCGATGGCGGCGGTGGCTGCCGGCGCGGCCTACGTGGGAGTCCGGGGGATCCAGATCGTGTTCCAGAACGGGACCACTCCCTCGCCTGGAATCTCGGCCTCCGGTCCGTCCTCGAGCCCCTCCCCGCTTCCGAGCCCCACCCTCCCGTCGCTGGGCGACCGGCTGGAGCTGGGCATCCCCTCGACGCTCGAGGCGGCCAGGGCCGAGGTGGACTTCTCCCCGGCCGTCCCGCCGGCGGTCCAGGGATTCGGCCAGCCCCTGGTGTTCCTGTCCTACCGGCCTGTCGGTGGACGAGTGTCGTTCGTCTGGGTCAGGCCCGGGTCACCGGGCGCGGAGCCCAGGCCGGCGCTGCTGTTGACGGAGTTCCACGCGAACCCGTACCGCCCATTCATCAGGAAGCTGGTGGACGCGGGGACGCGCGTGACGAGGGTGCAGGTGAACGGCGAGACCGGGTACTGGTTGTCCGGGACGGCGCACGAGCTCGACTACGTCGATCGGAACGGGTCCCACTTCAACGATGAATCCCGCCTGGCCGGGAACACGCTGATCTGGACCCGAGGTCCGGTCACGCTCCGGCTGGAGGGCTCGCCGACCCTGCGCGAGGCCATGGCGGTGGCGCTGGCCACCCGCTGATCGGGCGGCCCGGCCGGCGCGTTCGTCACGGCTCCGGGACGACCGCCACGGCCGTGAGCTCGACCACCGCGCCGGGGTCGTACAGGCCGGTCACCTCGAACAACGCCACCGCCGGGTAGTGGCGACCCAGGTGCTCCCGCCACGACCGGCCCAGGTCCGTCAGCCGCTCCCGGTATCCGGCCACGTCGGTCACGAACAGGTGGACCTGGACGAGGTGCTCGGGCCGCCCCCCGGCCGCCCCGAGGGCCTCCACCAGGTTCGACAGGGCCTGATCGAACTGCTCGAGGAGGCCGGGACCGGCCAGTCCCCCGTCCGCCGTGATCCCGGCTTGGCCCCCCAGGTAGACGGTGCGTCCCGGGGCCGGGACCACCGCGTGGGCGAACCCCGCCGGCGGGGCCAGCGACTCCGGGTTCACCAGCAGGTGCGGCGTCTGGGCTCCGCCCTCCGGAGGCGTGCTCACCGCCCGGTCCACTCGGGCGGGCGCTTCTCCCGCAGCGAACGGTAGAACTCGGCGTGGTCGGCGCTCCGCATCAGCAGGGCCTGGGCCGCCGCCTCCAGCTCCAGGGCGCTGGCCAGGTCGATGTCCTGTTCCCGGGCCAGCAGGAGCTTGGTGGTCGCGTACGCGGAGGCCGGTCCCTCGCTGAGCCTGCCGGCCAGGTCGCGGGCCTCGTCCATGAGCCGCTCGTCCTCCACCACGGCGTGAGCCAGGCCGATGGTGCAGGCCTCGTCGGCGTCCGTGCGGTGCCCGAGCATCAGCAGCTCCGTGGCCCGCCCCAGCCCGACGATCCGGGGAAGGAGATAGGCCGCGCCCATGTCGGCCCCGGCCAGCCCCACCTTCGTGAACAGGAACTCGAAGCACCCCGCCCGGCCCAGCAGCCGGAAGTCCGCGGCCAGGGCGATGACGGCGCCCGCACCCGCGGCCACCCCGTTCACCGCGGCGATGACGGGCAGGGGACACTCCCGGATCCGCTGGACCACCGACGCCGTCATGCGGGTGAACTCCATCGTGTCGTGGACGTCCTGGCCCAGCAGGGTGCCGATGATCTCGTGGACGTCGCCGCCGGAACAGAATCCCTTGCCGGTGCCCGTGATGATCGCGACACGGACGTCGTCGCGGTGGGGCAGCTCGGTGAACAGGTCGCGGAGGTCGGCGTACACGTCGAGCGTGAGGGCGTTCAGCTTCTCCGGCCGGTTCAGGGTGACGGTGGCGATGCCGTCGGCGATGCCGAAGTCGAAATGCTTCCAGTCCTCGGTGAACGCTGCGGAGGCACGAAATGGCGACATGATCAGGTGAACGCGCGGTGGCCGGTGATGGCCTCGCCCAGGACCAGCGAGTGGACCTCGGACGTGCCCTCGTAGGTCAGCACGGACTCCAGGTTGTTGGCATGGCGGAGGACCGGGTACTCGAGCGTGATCCCGTTCGCGCCCAGGATCGTGCGGGCCTCCCGGGCGATGGCCAGCGCCTCCCGGACGTTGTTCAGCTTGCCCACGCTGACCTGCTCCGGGCGGAGCGTATGCGCGTCCTTCATCCGCCCCAGATGGAGCGCCAGCAGGACGCCCTTGTTCAGCTCGACGAGCATGTTCGCCAGCTTCTGCTGGGTCAGCTGGAAGGCACCGATGGGCCGGCCGAACTGCTCGCGGGTCTTCGAGTACTCGAGCGCGGCCTCGAAGCAGGCCCGGGCGGCGCCCATGGCCCCCCACACGATCCCGTACCGGGCCTCGCTGAGGCAGGACAGCGGGCCCTTCAGCCCGGTCACGCCGGGGAGCACGGCGTCCGAGGGGAGCCGGACCCCGTCCAGGATCAGCTCCGAGGTCACGCTGGCCCGGAGCGAGAGCTTCTTCGCCACGTCCTTGGTGGAGAACCCCGGGGTGTCGGTGGGGACGATGAACCCGCGGACGCCGTCGTCGGTCCGGGCCCACACCACTGCCACGTCGGCGATCCCGCCGTTCGTGATCCACATCTTGGTGCCGGTGAGCACCCAGTCGTCGCCGTCGCGCTTGGCCCACGTTCGCATGGACCCGGGGTCCGAGCCGGAGTCCGGTTCGGTGAGCCCGAAGCACCCGATCAGGTTCCCCGCGGCCATGGGCGGGAGCCACCGCTGCTTCTGCTCCTCGCTGCCATACACGTGGATGGGGAACATCGCGAGCGACCCCTGCACCGACACGAACGACCGGAACCCGGAGTCCCCGGCCTCGAGCTCCAGGCAGGCCAGGCCGTACTCCACGGCGCTGGCCCCGGCGCACCCGTACCCGTCCAGGTGCATCCCCAGGAGCCCCAGCGACCCGAGCTCCGTGGCGACCTCCTTCGGGAAGCGGCCCTCTTCGAACCACTCGGCGATCCCCGGCAGCACCCGGTCGCGGACGAACCGCCGAACCGTGTCCCGGACGTCCCGCTCCTCGTCGGAGAGCAGCGCGTCGACGTCCAGGAAGTCGTAGGGGTCGAGCGCCCGATTCGCCACGAGCCGTAGCGTACTTCGTGAGCAGGTCCGCCCATCGCACGCGGCTCGGCGAGGTCCAGCGTGTCGCACCCGCCTGTCGAGAAACCGTGTCCGTGTTCGTCGGTATGGTGAGCGCGGCCATCAGGGGGCCGCGGGCGAAGGGAGGCTGGCATGAAGTACCTGCTGCTGATCTACGGGGACGAGACCGCGTGGTCGAGCGCATCGCCGGAGGAGACGGGCGCGGAGGTCCAGGAGTACGCCGCGTACACCCAGTGGCTGCAGGACCAGGGCTGGATGCTGGGCGGCGACGCGCTGCACCCGACCTCCACGGCCACCACCGTCCGGGTCCAGGGCGGCGAGACGCTCGCCACGGACGGGCCGTTCGCGGAGACCAAGGAGCAGCTCGGCGGCTACTACCTGATCGAGTGCGAGAACCTGGACCAGGCCATCGAGGCGGCGTCCCGGCTGCCCGCCGCGAGGCACGGCTCGGTGGAGGTCCGCCCGGTGATGGAGTTCGACGAGACCGGGGCTCCGAAGCAGTAGGCGGGGACACCACGGACTCGCAGGGCGACGACGCGCGGAGGGTCGTCGAACGCCTGTTCCGACGGGAGCAGGGGCGGGTGCTGGCGACCCTCATCCGCGTGCTCCGCGACTTCGACCTGGCCGAGGAGGCCGTCCAGGAGGCGTTCGCCACCGCCCTGGAGCGGTGGCGGCGCGACGGCGTCCCCGACAACCCGGGCGCATGGATCACCACGGCCGCCCGCAACCGCGCCATCGACCGCATCCGCCGGGAACGGATGGCCCGCGACAAGGTCGAGCTGATCCGGACGCAGCATGAGCTGGCCGCGATGGGTGGCGGCCCCGAAGAGGGGGAGGGCATGCTCCACGGCCTGGCGGACGACCGCCTCCGGCTGATCTTCACGTGCTGCCACCCGGCGCTGGCACTCGAGGCCCGGGTCGCGCTCACGCTGCGGACCCTGGGCGGCCTCTCCACCCGCGAGATCGCGCGGGCCTTCCTGGTCTCCGAGCCCACCATCGCCCAGCGCCTGGTCCGGGCCAAGCGGAAGATCCGGGACGCCGCGATCCCATACCGCGTGCCGCCCGACGAGCTGCTCCCCGATCGCGTCCCCGCCGTGCTGGCGGTCCTGTACCTCGTGTTCAACGAGGGCTACACCTCCACGGAGGGTCCCCTGGTCCGCCACGAGCTGTGTGACGAGGCCATCTGGCTGGCCCGGGTCCTGGCCTCGCTGATGCCGAACGAACCGGAGGCGCTCGGCCTCCTCGCGCTCATGCTCCTGCAGAACTCCCGCAGGGCGGCGCGGGTGGACGGCGAGGGCGAGCTGGTCCTGCTCGAGGACCAGGACCGGTCGCGATGGGACCACGAGGAGATCGACGAGGGGTGCGCGGTGCTGGATCGGGCCATGGCCCACCGGCGGCCCGGCCCGTACCAGGTCCAGGCGGCGGTCGCGGCCCTGCACGCCCAGGCTCCCCGGCCGGAGGACACCGACTGGCCCCAGATCGCGGCCCTGTACGCCGCCCTGGAGCGCATGCAGCCCTCGCCGGTGGTGTCGCTGAACCGCGCCGTGGCGGTGGCCATGGCCGACGGGCCGGCCGTGGCGCTGCCGCTCCTCGACGCGCTCCACCCGGACCTGGACGGCTATCACCTGTTCCACTCGGCCCGGGCCGACCTGCTCCGGAGGCTCGGCCGCCGGGAGGAGGCCGCCCTGGCCTACGCCCGGGCCCTCGACCTCGCCGCGAACCCCGCCGAGCGCCGGTTCCTCGAACGCCGGCTCTCGGAGGTTGCCGCCTCCGGCCTCACGAGACCGTGAAGTCCGTCCGCATGCCGGCGATGTAGTGCCCGGCCACGTTGCACGACCTCCTCGCTTCGGTGCCGCCGGCCATCCCGTGGCTCATTCGCGAGACGTTCCGCCGATCGCCCCTCCGTGGGCACGGACAACCGGCGCTGTCCCGGCGGGACTTCCGGCCCCATCCGGCCGAGGCAACCCGGCGTCGTGCCCGAGCGGATACCGAACGACGAAGCAGGCCCCCCCGAGCGGCGTGTCATCGAGCGAGATCGTGGCCCCGTCCGCCGCGGCCAGTTCTCGGGCCACGGCCAGGCCCAGCCCGGCCCCGGACCCCCCGGGGACCCTGCCCCTGGCGAAGCGGTCGAAGACCCGTGCGCGCTCCTCCTCCGGAATTCCGGGGCCGTCGTCCTCGACCGAGATCCGGAAGCCGTCCCCTTCCCGGCGCACCGACACCACCACCCGGGACCGGGCGAACCGTCCCGCGTTGTCCACGAGGTTGCCGAGGACCTCGCGCAGGCGCTCGGGGTCAGCGAGAACGGTCTCGTCCCCGGTGACGTCCACCTCCAGCCCGGGACGGCGCCGGCGGACGGCGGCCGCGACGGCCCCGGCCGCCTCCCCGGCCGACACCCCGATCGCCGGGGATCGGGTGGGGCGCCCCAGCGCCAGCAGGGCATCCACGATCCTCCCCAGCCGGGCCGTCTCCGCCAGGGCATGCTCGACCTCACCGCGGGGGTCGTCGCCGGCGAGCGCCTCCTCGAGGGACAGCTGCAGGGCGGTGAGCGGCGTTCGCAGCTGGTGGGAGGCGTTCGCGGCGAACTCCCGGTTGGCACGGACCAGGTCGGCCAGGCGATCCGTCATCACGTTGAGGTCGCCGGCCACCTCCCGGACCTCCGGCGGGCCGACCACCGGGGCCCGCGCCTCGAGGTCCCCGTCCGCGATGCGGCGCGCCACCCGCGCGGTCTCGGCCAGCGGCCGGGTGACCCACCGGGCCAGCAGCCACGCGAACACCAGCCCGATCAGGAGGGTCACCGCCCCGATGGCCGCGAGGAACAGCCGGGCCCGGTGGGCCGCCGCGGCCACCTCGGCCATCGGATAGGAGATCCGGACGGCCCCGATCACTCCACCGCCGTGCTCCACGGGCACCGCGCTCACCAGCAGGTCCTCGTTCAGCGTGTCGCTGTGCCGGACCTCCCAGATCGGGACCCCGGCCAGCGCGCTCGCGATCTCCGGCCGGCTGGCGTAGCTCGGGGGCCGGGCTCCCGGAGGCTGCAGGGAATCGGCCAGCAGCACCCCGGCGCCGTCGGTCACCAGCACCCGACCGCCGATCCGCCCGGCCACCCGGACGGCGTAGGACTGGAGCCCGGGGTGGCCGGGCGCCTCCAGGAGATCCTCCACGTTCGCCCCCACCGTGAAGGCCTCGGCCTCCACCCGGCCGCCCAGCTCGGAGGTCAGGCGCCGCTCCAGGGTGACGGCGAACGGGACCGACAGCCCCACGACCACGATGATCAGCAGGTAGACGGCGCCGAGGATCAGCCGTCTGCGCATGCGAATCTCGCCGCGTAGCCCACGCCCCGGACCGTGTGCAGGTACCGCGGGCGCGCCGGGTCCGGTTCCACCTTGCGCCGGAGCTGGGCCATGTGGACGTCCAGCGTCTTCGTGGATCCGCTCCAGTGCGTGTCCCACACCTCGGTCATCAGCTGGCGGCGGGAGACCGTCGCGGGGCTGCGAGCGGCCAGGCAGGCCAGGAGATCGAACTCCCGGGCTGTGAGCGACACCCGCTCTCCGCCCCGCCGGACCTCACGTCGGGTGGGGTCCACCTCGAGGTCGCCGATCCGGAGGGTCCGTGCGGGCGCAGGGCGGGACACCCGTCGCAGGATGGCCCGGACCCTGGCCACGAGTTCCGCGGAGCCGAACGGCTTCGGCAGGTAGTCGTCGGCGCCGGCCTCCAGCCCGGCCACCCGGTCCTCCTCGAGCCCCCGCGCCGTGAGGATGAGGACCGGGACCTCGGAGTCGCTCCGGAGGTCCCGCAGCGCGTCGAGGCCTGACATCCCGGGGAGCCCGAGATCGAGGATCACCATCCGGGGGCGTGACTCCCGGATCACCGGGAGCGCGTCCTCGGCCGAGGCGAACCGCAGCACCACGTACCCCTCGCGTTCCAGCGCGGACGTGAGCGGCCGGACGATGGCGTCCTCGTCCTCGACCAGCACCAGCATGCCTCGCACGATCTCACGGTAGTTCGAGAACGGCGCCCCATCCGGGCCGATTTACCTCCCCGCTCACCGACCATTGGCCGGGCTCGAACCGGCCGCTGCGTACCTTGGGCTCACGGTCCGACGAGGAGACCGCACCGAACGAGCCCGACGGGTACGGAAGGAGGCACGAGGATGACGAAGCGATCGGCGTTGACTCTGGCCGGAGGCCTGGTGACCGCGATCGTCGCCGGGCTGGTGGCCCTGACCATCAACCTCGGCATCGTCGGCGCGGCGGGCAGCCCCTCCGGCCCCGGCGCGCTCGGAGCGTCGAAGGGCAACCCCATCGTGAAGACCATCACGAAGACGGTGACCATCCACCGGAGGGCCAAGGCGGCCCAGATGCCCGGTGGCGCCCGGCAGGCCGTCACGATCGTCCGTCACCTCTCGGGCGGCGGGAGCGGCGGCAGCGGCTCCTCCACGGGAAGCACCGGTCACAGCAGCTCCGGTGAGAGCGAGGGGTCCGAGGACCACGAGCCCGAGCAGGAAGGGACGTCCCAGGAGGGCACCGCGAACAACGGGGGCACGCACGAGTTCGGAGGGGCCGATGACGACTGAGGCGTCACGACCCGAACCGGCACATCCCCCGCGCCGGAGGAAGGCTCGGGCCTCGAAGGGTTCGCTCCGGGCATTCGCCTGGGTCGGCGCGAGCGCGAGCTTCCTGGCCTCCTGGGTGGCGATCGGCCTGACCCCGAAGCCGGTGTCGGCGACGAGCGCCACCCCCCGGCCCCACCGGAAGGTCATCCAGGTCCACCGGATCATCCGCCGGATCGTCGTCACCCACGATGCCCCACAGGCTGCTCCTTCCGCGCCGCAGGTTCACGTGATCTACGTGGGCGGAGGATCGTCCGGGGGTTCGACGGGAAGCTCGTCGGGCGTCTCGTCCGGAACCACGAGGTGTTCGGGATGCTGACGCGCCCGAACGCGGCCGGCGGGGCCTCCCGGACCCCCTCCCCGTCCGGGGGGCCACCGGCGGCGCTCGAGCGGCGCCACGAGTTCCCGACCATGGGGATGACGGCGGCGCTGGTGGGTCCGTCCGACGGGCCCGGCGACCCCGCCTACCGCCGGGCGGCCCGGGCCGTGGAGCGCGTGTTCCACCGGATCGACGCCCGCTTCTCCCGATTCAGGTCCGACAGCGAGCTGTCACGGGTGAACGCGGACGCGGGGCGGTGGCAGATGGTCTCGGGTGAGTTCGCCGAGCTGACCGGCCGGGCGCTGCGGGCCGCCGCCGCCACGGACGGGCTGTTCGATCCGACGGTGCTCCCGGCCCTCGTGGCCGCCGGGTACGACCGCGACTTCGCGGAGGTCCTGGTGGCGGGGCTCGAGGAGGCGCCGTCGCCCGCCCCGGCTCCCGCGGCGGAGTGGCGGCGCGTGGACCTCGACGGCCCGCTGCTGCACCTGCCCGAGGGGACGGCCTTGGACTTCGGCGGCATCGCCAAGGGCTGGGCCGCGGACCTCGCCGCGGAGGCCGCCCGGGAGTTCCTCCCCTGGGCCCTGGTGGACGCCTCGGGAGACCTCCGGCTGGCCGGAGAGCCGCCGGGCGGCATCGTCGTGGGCGTCGGCGACCCCTGGTCGCCCCGCACGGAGTTCCTGCAGATGCGCATGGAGGGCGGGGCCCTCGCCACGTCCTCGGTCGTCGGGCGGACGTGGGGGCCGGGCCTGCACCACCTCATCGACCCCCGCACCGGGCGTCCGGCGGACGGCCGGGTGGTCCAGGCGACGGTGTGGGCGGACACCTGCACCGACGCCGAGGTGTGGGCCACGTACGCCGTGCTGTCGGGGCGTGAGGCCCTGGCCCACGTGCACACCGTCCTGGTGATGGACGACGGGGAGGTCCGGGTGAACCTCCCCGGTGAGCGGGGCCGGCGGGTGGCCGGGGCGGGTTCGAAGGGGTGGTCGGCGTGCTGACGTGGATCGTCCTCCGGGCGGCCGGCATCGCGGCGTACTTGATGCTGTTCGCCACCGTGGCGTGGGGGCTGGTGGGGACCTCGGCCGCGATGGGCAAGCGCCTGTCCCGGGCCACAGCGGTCTCGATCCACCAGTTCATCTCGACCGCCGCCGTGGTGCTGCTCGGCGTGCACCTGGGCGGACTGCTGGTGGACAGCTTCATGCCGTTCACGCCGGTCGACGTGCTGGTGCCGCTCCACACGTCGTTCCGGCCGGTGTCGGTGGCGTTCGGGATCGTGGCGATGTACGCGGCGGTCGTCGTGCTGGTGTCCTCGTGGCTCCGCAAGCGGATGTCCACGAAGGCGTGGCGACGGCTGCACCTTCTGGCCGTGCCGGCGTTCGCCATGTCGATGGTGCACGGCGTGCTCACCGGCACGGACACCGTCCGTCCGTGGATGTGGTGGACCTACGTCGCCACCGGCGCGATCGTCCTGTTCCTGCTGGTGCTCCGGGGACTCACGGTGGGCCTGCGACCCCAGCGGCACGCCCCGCCGCCAGGAGCCCGGACCCGCGCTCCTCAGGAGCTTGCGACGAGCAACCGGGCCGCCCAGACCACCCCGGCGCGGTCGGACGAGGAGAGGACCACCACGGATCCCGTGCCGGTGCCGGCTTCCTCCGGGATGGCTCCGCTCTCGTCCGGGCCGTCGAGCACCAGCAACGGCCGCCCCCACCCGGCGTAGCGCTCGATCAGGGCGCGCCGGACACGACGCCGGACGGGTTCGACCCGTCCCGGCGAGAGGTCGAGCACCACGAGGTCGGCCGCTACGGCCAGCGGACAGGGGGCGGCCGCAGGCTGGAGGCACGCCGCATGGGCGTCCGCGGGCCCCGGACACGCCAGGACCTCGAAGCCCTCCCGTTCGAACCAGAACGAGAGCGACTCGACGGCCTCGGGATCCGACGCCACGAGCAGGACCGACTGGCTCCTCGTGGTGCCGTCCATGGTCCCTCCTCGTGGTCGCTACGTGATGGTGAACCCCGTGTACATCCCGGCCCCGTAGTGCTCCGGAACGTTGCAGATCAGAACGTAATGGCCCGCCTGGAGGTCCACGGTCACCGACTGCCCGGCGTCCGTGGCCAGCACGTCTGTCCGGCCGACGGTGCCCTCCTCCGAGGCCACGCTGCCGGTGATCGGCAGCCCGCCGGGCTCGAGGTCGGTCCGGATCACGAGCAGGTTGTGGCTCTCGCCGCCGATGTTGAGGACGTCGAACGTCACGGCACCGGCGGGAACGGAGGCAGGGACCGGGTCGATGGTGTACTCGTCCAGCGTCACGGCCACAGGCGTCCCCTGCTTGGGACCGGAGCTCGAACACGCCACTCCGATCGCCGCCAGGACCGCCACGGCCGCGACCAGTCTCGCCCCCGCTCGACGCCGCCGCACCGCGCCTCCCCCCCTGCGCATCATCGTCTCCGATTGCGGGCCGTACGCGGTCCCACCGGGATCGGGACCTCGCCGGCCAGCCGGCGGTCCTCCCGAGCCACCTCCGCGACGGAGGTCGACCTCAGGATGCCCCGGATGGCGTCGCCCGCCATCGACATCGTGGGATGGATCGCGCACTGCTCCCCCCAGTGGCACGGGACCCCTCGAAGGGGACAGCGGCGCTGGACCAGCCCCCCCTCGCCGATCTCGATCACCTCCAGCATGGACACGTCTTCGGGCGAGGCGGCCAGCCGGTACCCTCCCCCCCGTCCGGCCCTGGCCTCGACCAGGCCCGCGCGGACCAGGAGCCCCAGGATGTGCGCCGTGTAGCTCCTGGGGATGCTCATGGCGCGGGAGATGTCCTGCAGCGTCCGCCGCTCCGCCGCCTCGGCAGACGCCAGGAACACGGCCGCGCGCAGCACGTAGTCGCCCTTGCGGCTGAGCGTGAGGTCCATGCCCGCCACTGTCGCTCCCGGGGGGCGCCGGGACAGGGTCCGTTGGTCCCGGGGGACTCGGGACCGATGGCCCGGTTCACGGGGGGCTCCGTCGCCGAACCTGGAGCCCAGAGATCAACGTTTCCGGCTCTCCGGGCCGGCAGGACCGAGGAGGGACCACGATGGCGATCGAAGCTCCACCGCGGCAGACCCGGGAGGCACTACCCTCCCCCGACCTCTCGGCGAGCGGCTCGCCGCCCGTTCGCGGGACCGAGGCCCTCGGCCGCGAGATGTCCACGGCCTTCTACCGGATGTTCCCCGCGATCGTGATCATCCTGGGGCTGGCGCTCATCGCCATGGTCGGCCTGTGGGCGGTCAACTCGGACACGGGCGCCGCCGCGCCGGCCCAGCCCTACCGGATCACCGGGAACGGGACCGGGAAGGTCGTGAACGTGACGCTCTCCGCCACCGAGGCCGTTCAGGAGATCGCGCCGGACGTGCGCTACGACGCGTGGACGTTCGACGGGACGGCCCCCGGACCGGTCATCCGGGTCCACGTCGGCGACACCGTCCACTTCACGCTCACGAACGACAGCACGATGGGCATGGATCACTCCATCGACTTCCACGCGGCCCAGACGCCGTGGGACGTGAACTACCAGCCCATCCACCCCGGCCAGTCCGCGACCTTCGACTTCGTGGCCCGGTTCCCCGGCGTGTTCATGTACCACTGCGGGACCCCGCCGGTGCTCATGCACATCGCGAACGGCATGTACGGCGCGATCGTCGTCCTCCCCCAGCAGCCCCTGCCGAAGGCCCGGGAGTACGTGATGGTCCAGAGCGAGTTCTATCCGGGCGACAATCCGGTGCAGGGCGCGTACCAGGGCGACCTCGACAAGATGCTGGCGGCGAACCCCCAGTACGTCGTGTTCGACGGGAAGGCCGGGCGGTACATGGACTCCCCGCTCCAGGCCCACCCGAACGAGCGGATCCGGCTGTGGGTGGTGAACGCGGGTCCCACGCTGACGAGCGCCTTCCACGTGATCGGCGCGCTGTTCGACCACGTGTACCCGGACGGGAACCCGACGAACGTCCTGAACGGGATGCAGACGTACAGCATCCCGCCGGGCGGAGGCGCCATGTTCGAGATGCGCATCCCGGACCCGGGGAAGTACCCGTTCGTCACGCACTCGTTCGCCTTCACCGGGCGCGGGTCGGTGGGCGTGATCGCAGTCTCCGCCGACGCCCCCGAGGCCCCGAAGAGCTACCCGGCGATGGGCGATCCGTTCTCCGCGGGGGTCAACCCTGCGGGCTCCCCGGTGCCCGCGCCCTCCGGAACCCCCACGGCCCCGGCCGCGAACTGCGTGCCCAAGGGGTCGAACGAGCTCAGTATTACGGCCGCCAACCTGGCGTTCGACACCACGTGCCTGGCAGCCATAGCGGACATGCCCATCTCGGTGACGTTCGACAACCAGGACGCCGGCGTCCCGCACAACGTCTCGATCTACTCGGACGCGACGGCCACGAACCCGCTGTTCGTGGGCGACCTGATCACCGGGCCCGCCATCACGACGTACGCGATCGACGGCCTGCCGGCCGGGACGTACTTCTTCCGGTGCGACGTCCACCCCGGCATGAACGGGAGCTTCGTGGTGGCGCCGATGGGCCACTAGGCCGAACCGGGCGACCCCGTGCTCGTGGCCGCGGGCGGCGCCGTGAGCGGCACCACGACCGGGGCCGTTCACCGTCGGCGTCGCCTTGTGGATGTGCGCGGCCGTGGCCCGGGTCCCTTTCTCTCGCGGGCGGCCGTCCTCACCCACCAACAGGTACGGGCGGGATGGCCCGGAGGCCTTCCGCCAGGGCTTCCTCGCTGAACTCGAACTCGGGGAGGCGGTCGTGCAGGTAGTCGTCGTAGGCCTGCATGTCGAAGTGCCCGTGGCCGCACAGGTTGAACAGGATGACCTTCTCCTCCCCGGACTCCTTGGCGGCGAGCGCCTCGTCGATCACGGCCCGGATGGCGTGCGCGGGCTCCGGGGCCGGGACGATCCCCTGGGCCCGGGCAAACTGCACGGCGGCCTCGAAGATCGAGTTCTGCGTGTACGCACGAGCCTCCATCTTCCCCTCGCGGACCAGCAGCGAGAGGGACGGGGAGTCGCCGTGGTACCGGAGGCCTCCGGCGTGCACCGGTGCCGGCACGAAGGTGTGGCCCAACGTGAACATCGGGAGCAGCGGAGTCATCTGGCCGGTGTCGGCGAAGTCGTATGCGAACTTCCCTTTGGTGAGCGTGGGAGCCGCGGCGGGCTCGCAGGCGATGAACGTGGCGTCGAGCTTGCCTGCGAGCTTGTCCGCCATGAACGGGTACGAGAACCCACCGTAGTTCGAGCCGCCACCGACGCACCCGATCACGAAGTCCGGCTGTTCGCCCGCCATCTCCATCTGCTGCTGGGTCTCCAGGCCGATCACGGTCTGGTGGAGGAGCACGTGGTTCAGCACGCTCCCAAGCGAGTAGTTCGTGGTGGGATCCTGGGCCGCCACCTCGATGGCCTCGCTGATGGCGATGCCGAGCGACCCGGTGGAATCCGGGGACTCGCCCAGAATGCGCTTGCCGGCCTCGGTCGTGTCCGACGGCGACGGGTGGATCGTGGCCCCGAACGTCTCCATGAAGATCCGCCGGTACGGCTTCTGGTCGAACGAGGCCCGGACCATGTACACCAGGCACTCCATGTCGAAGAACCGGCAGGCCAGGGCCAGCGCCGAGCCCCACTGCCCGGCGCCGGTCTCGGTGGACAGACGCCGGATCCCGGCGGCCTTGTTGTAGTAGGCCTGGGCCACCGCCGTGTTCGGCTTGTGGGACCCCGCAGGGGAACCCCCCTCGTACTTGAAGTAGATGCGGGCCGGCGTGTCCAGGGCCTGCTCCAGGCGGCGGGCCCGGACCAGCGGGGTTGGCCGCCACAGCCGGTACACGTCGATGACCTCACCCGGGATGTCGATCCACTGCTCGGTGGAGACCTCCTGCATGATCAGGGCCTCCGGGAACAGCGGCGCCAGGAGGTCCGGCGTGACCGGCTCGTGGGTCCCCGGATGCAGGGGCGGCTGGGGATGCATCCCGGCCTGCACGATCGACGGCATGATGTTGAACCAGGCACTCGGGATGTCGTCCGGACCGAGGTTGAACTGCACCCGCTCGCTCATCGCCACCCTCCTCGAACTGGAGCCGGGAACCGGGAGCCCGACTATCCGCCCGCCCGTTCGAGTCCGTCAATTCCGGCCGGTTCCTGCCTCCGGGGCGTCAAGGAGGTGCCGGGGGCGGTCGATCAAGTCCCGGGGAGGTCGGCGTATGGCGAAACGATTCGAACAGATCGGCGGGCCCCCCCGGGAGGTCGCCCGCCTGGAAGCACTGGCCCGCGTGGCCGGCGCCGCCGCGCGCGACGGCGGGCTGGACGGCGTCGTGGCCGCCATCGCCGACGGCGTGCAGGAGGCATTCGGGCTGGTCGCGGTGCTCAACCTGTACCAGCCCGACACGGACCGGTACGTGGTCCGAGCCGTGGCCGGCGGGGCCTCGGAGCTCATGGACACCTCGTCTGACCGCGAGGCGTTCGAGGAGATGCTCCGTCCGGGCCACGAGATCGTCGCAGACGTCTACTTCATCCCCCACGACGCGGGCGTGCGGACCGACCGCCTGGGTGCCATCCACGTCCCCGACCACCGGTGGACCGGCCCGGGCTCGTGGCACCCACTCGATATGTGCTTCGTCCGGATGCGGACGTCGTCCGGCCGGACCATGGGGATCCTGTCCGTGGACTCGTCGGAGGACCGCCGGCTCCCCGACCCGGCGACGTTCGAGCTGCTCCGGCTGTTCGCGGTGGTGGGCGCGAACGCCGTGGAGAACCAGCAGCTCGCCACCGAGATCGCGTCGCTCGAGTCAGAGCGGCGGATGCGGGAGCTCCGCGAGGAGCTCGAGGAGGAAGTGTTCCTGCGGAACTCGCTGATGGAGATCGGAAGCCGCCTGGGCGCCGCCTCCGCCACCGGGGCGAGCGACATCTTCCCGCTCCTGGCCGAGCGCATGGCCACCGTGGTCCCCATCAAGTCCATGACCATCTGGAGCGTCGACGAACACGAGCAGAGCATCCAGGCCATCTACCACTCCGAACCCGACATCGCGGAGACCGTCATGGCCTACCGGTTCGACTTCGGCGTGGGCGCCACCGGGCAGGCCGTGTTCCTCCGCGAGAGCGTGGTCGCGAACGAGGGCCAGGGCACCCAGGTCCACGTGCACATCCCCGGCGAGGCCCCGGGCATTCGGGAGCACGTCCTGGCCGTCCCGGTACTGGTGGAGGAGGAGGTCAAGGTGGTGCTGACCCTCCGGCGGGAGGCCTCCGAGGCCCAATTCACGCAGGAGGACGCCCGTCGAGCGGAGCTGTTCGCCCGACACGCCGCCTCGGCCTTCCTGCTGATGGAGCTGGCCGTGAGCCGAATGCGCCTGGCCGAGAAGGTCGACCAGCTGGAGCGGACGAACCACCACAAGGACGCGTTCGTGGCCGGCGTGTCGCACGAGCTCCGGACGCCTCTCACCGCGATCATCGGCAACGTGATGACCGTGGCCGGCCTCGGCGACATGCTCGGGGCGGAGGAGCGGCGCGAGCTGCTGGTGGCGGCGGAGCGCCAGGCCAAGCGACTGGGCGAGCTGCTGGAGAACCTCCTGGCCGAGAGCCGCCTGTCCGGCGACGACCCCGATGTCAGCCCGGTCACCGTCGACGTCCGCTCGTTCGTGGACGAGGTCGCCGACACGCTGCGGTTCCGCGCCCCGGGGCGCGAGATCGTGGCCCGGATCGCGGGGCGGCCGGAGATCGACACCGACCGGACGCTGCTGTACCGGATCCTGTTCAACCTCGGCGACAACGCGCTGAAGTACTCGGACGGCCCGGTGACGATCGGCGCCCAGCACGACCACGGGGGCGTCCGGATCGACGTGACCGACCGCGGGATCGGCATCGCCGCGGAGAACATCCCGCTCGTGTTCGAACAGTTCTCCCAGGTGGACCCGTCCGACAACCGCAAGGTGGGGGGCGTGGGGCTCGGCCTGCACCTGGTCCGGCGGGCCACCGAGACCCTGGGAGGGAACATCCACGTGACCAGTTCGCCGGGGGCCGGCTCGACGTTCAGCGTGTGGCTCCCCCGCACCCTGGGCCATCGCCCCCCCGCGGAGGAGCCGTCCGGGCGTCCCCCGCCCCGATAACGCCTCTTCCTGCTGATTTCCGGGAAAAATTCGCCCCGAAGCGCCGGAACCACTGTTCGATATGGCCCGTCTCGTTGCAAACTCATTTCGATGCGTAGGGGGACTCGAACTCGGCTCCGGATGCTCGGGCGGCTGCAGGCCGTCGTGGTCGTCGTGGCCGTGGCCATCCCCCTGGTGACGGCGAAACGGGCCCACGACCTCCCCCCGCCCATCGGGGTCACGGTGGGCCACCAGGTCCACTACGTGCCGCCGGACACCCTGTTCGGCGACATCGTCCGGAACCTCCATCTCCACGCTCGCAACGGGAGCCTGTTCGACGTCACCGGCAAGGTCCTGCGGGCGAGCGCCTACCCCGGCCGGATCCTGCTGAACGGCCGGGTGGCCCGCAAGGCCGAGCCGCTGGCCGAGGGCGACGAGATTCGCATCATCAACGGCGAGGACAAGACCGAACGGACGGTCACGGAGGTGACACCGCTCCCCGGGCGGGTGTTCGCGAACCCGCAGTTCTACCTGTCCTCCGCGCCGGGCGAGGAGGTCGTGAAGAAGGGCAGGATCTCCGGGAAGCAGGTCGAGTCCAGGGTCGAGCTCACCGGCCCGGAGACCACGCCGAACGCGGTCGCGCTCACGTTCGACGACGGGCCGAGCCCCCTGTACACGCCCCAGATCCTCAACATCCTCGAACGCTTCCACGTGAAGGCCACGTTCTTCACGATCGGCTTCCAAGTGGAGGAGCACCCGGACCTGATCCAGGCCGAGGTCGACGCCGGAATGGTGGTTGGGAACCACTCCTGGGACCACCCCGCGAGCCCGGCGTTCCGCGACCTGCCGCTGAACCGGATGCGGAGCGAGATGCTCAAGGCGTCGAAGGCCATCGAGGACGCGGAGGGCGGAACCCCGTTCGCATTCCGACCTCCCGGTGGGAGCTTCGACGCACATGAGGTAGCGGTGGCCAGCAGCCTGGGGATGCGCATCGTCTACTGGTCGGTGGATCCGGAGGACTGGCGCAACGACGCCAAGGCGAACGAGATCGTGGACAACGTGCTGAGTCACGTGCACCCCGGCTACATCGTCATCATGCACGACGGCGGCGGCTACCAGGACGCCACCGTCAAGGCCCTCCCCAAGATCATCCGCGGCATCCGGGCCATGGGCCTGGGCTTCGCCACGCTCACCCCGTGATCCGACCGGAGCCGTCCGCGGCGGCGCGCAGGGCGTACAGGTGCACGGGGCTGTCGAAGTCCTTCAGCTGCCGTTCACCGAGGTCGTCGAGGGCCACGCCGTGCAGGTCCGACTCGTCCTCGAGCAGGGCCCGGGTGATCCCGGAGAGCAGCGCCTGGCCAGCGCGGCCATGACCGCGTCGGCCGGACGCGGGAACACGGCGAACATGCTGTCGCCCTCGGCGTCGACGATCCGCCCGTTGCGCGCGGTCGTGGCGTCCCCGAGGCCGGCCAGCGTGTTGTCGTTCCGGTCAACGACCCACGTGACCGCGGTCGACAGGGCGAACGCCGCCGCGATCACGGTCACGTACACGGGAGCCCGCGGTCTCATCGCGGGCCCATCGTGTCAGACCCGGCGGTTCACCGGTCGATGATGCCCTTGATCTCGTCGCGGCCGAAGGCCCGCATGGTGGTGGTGCGAACGTTCCCCTGCGCCCCCAGCTTGAGCGCCGCGGCCGTGGCGGACTCGTCGTCCGGGAACTCCGAGAGGGTCACGATGTCGTAGGGACCGAGCGTCCAGTAGATGTCGGTGATGCGGCCGCCGAGCTCCGCGAAGACCTCGTTGGCCGCATCGACCCGGTCGGCCGTGTCCTTGTAGTTCTTGACCCCCTGCTCGGTCCAGTTGACGAGCGTCACGTACGTGGCCATGGCCGGTCTCCTTCCCCGATCGCCCGGTGGCGAACTCCGATCGAAGCACAGCGCTGCGAGCGTTGTCGAATGGGGCCCCCCGCCTCAGGGATCTGTGTCCTGCGCGGACAGGCCCCTCGCTGCCCTGCGGTCGACCTTCCCGGTCGGCGTCCGGGGAAGGGACTCGACCACGGCCACCGTCTTGGGGCGCCGGGCCGGCTCGAGGTGGTCCCGCACCCACGCTTGGAGGTCCCCGGCCGTCACGCCGCGGGCGGCGACGGCGGCGGTGACGCGCTGTCCCCACTCGGGGTCGGGGACGCCGAACACCACGGCCTCGTCCACCATCGGGTGCGCCAGCAGGGCCCGCTCCACCTCCGCCGGGTAGACGTTCACGCCTCCCGAGATGATGAGGTCGTCCCGCCGGGCCATGAGCCAGAGATAGCCGTCGTCGTCCAGTCGGCCGAGGTCGCCGGCGGTGAAGGAGTCGCCGTCCCACGCCGCGGCGGTGGCCTCCGGGTCGCCCCAGTACTCCCACCGCGCGAACGGGGGCGCGGTGACGGCGACCGTCCCCACGCCGTCCTCACCTGGGTCTCGGATCGAGAGCGTCCGCCCCCGGCGGGCCCGGCCAACGCTGCCCGGGCGCTCCAGCCACTCCTCCGGCGAGATGGCCGTGAACTGGCCCTCGGTGGAGCCGTAGAACTCCCACAGCGTGCCCTGCGGGAGCCAGGCCATGGCCCGGCGCTTGAGGTGCTCGGGGCAGGGCTCGCCCGCGTGCAGGACGCGGGCCGCGGCGCGGGGCCGGGGGAGGTCGTCGCCGAGCGCCATGATGCGCCGGAGGTGCGTGGGGACCAGGAACGTGCCGGTGACGGGCTCGTTCGCCAGCAATCGGACCACCTCCGCGGCGTCGAACCGTTCCATCAGGAACAGCGCCGCGCCGGCCAGCAGGGCCGAGGTCGCCGCCCGGTATCCGGCCGAATGGGACAACGGCGAACAGACCAGGAACGGCCGGCCAGCCCGGGGCGCCCACAGGTCCTGTTCGTCCGCGGCCCAGTCGCGGGCCAGCGGCTCGGGCATGACCGCGCTCCACACCCCCTTGCGGCGGCCCGACGTCCCGGAGGTGTACATCATCGGCCGGCCCAAGGGGACCTCCGCCAGGTCGGGGGGCGCGGCCGTGCCGGCCTCGCCCAGCGGCAGGCCGGCCGGATCGTCCACGACGACTGCCGGGCGGGCATCGCGGACGATCCAGTCGCGCTCGTCGGGCGGCAGACCGGGTCCGAGCAGCACCGGCACCACGCCGGATCGGAGCGCGCCGTGGGCCATGGCGAGGGTCGAGGGGTGGTTGTGCGCCACCACCGCGACCCGGTCGCCGGGCCCCGCGCCGTTCGCCCCGAGCCACGCGGCCGCGCGCCCGGCCGGCCCCTCGAGGTCCTCGCGCCGCAGCCGGTGGACGGTGGTCGTCAAGCCGTCAGATCAGCCCGAGCTTGCGGCCCACGCGCTCGAAGGCGTCGAGGGCCTCGCGGAGGTCGTCCTCGGTGTGCTCGCTCGTGACGATGGTCCTGACCCGGGCCCGCCCCTTCGCCACGGTGGGGAACACGATCGGCGGGCTGAACACGCCCTCCTCCCACAGCAGCCGGGACAGCTCCTGCGCCGCGCGGTCCTCGCCCGCGATGACCGGCGTGATGGGGGTCTCGCTGTCGCCGGTGTCGAACCCCAGGGACTCCAGGCCCGACTTGAAGAACCGGGTGCGCTCCCACAGCCGCTCCACCCGCTCCGGCTCGGCCTCCAGGATGTCCAGGGCGGCGATGCAGGCCGCCGCAGCCGCGGGCGGGGCGCTGGTGGAGAACAGGAACGGCCGGCCCCGGTTCACCAGCCAGTCGACGAGGTGCTGCTTCCCGGCGATGAACCCGCCGAGCACGCCGATGGCCTTGGACAGCGTCCCCACCTGGATGTCCACCCGGGCGGGGTCCAGCCCGAAGTGCGACACCGTGCCCTTGCCGTTCGGGCCCAGGACCCCGGAGGCGTGCGCGTCGTCGATCATCATGATCGCGCCGTGGCGCTCGGCCACCTCCACCAGGTCCGGCAGCGGGGCGATGTCGCCGTCCATCGAGAACACGCCGTCGGTGATCAGCAGCTGACGGCGCCCCTCGGCCTTCGTCTCCTCCAGCAGCTTGCCGGCCGCCGCGGCGTCCTTGTGCGGGAACACCTTGATCTCCGCCCTCGACAGCCGCGCGCCGTCGATGATCGACGCGTGGTTGAGCTGGTCGGAGACGATCACGTCCTCCTTCGAGAGGATGGCCGCCACCGTCCCGGAGTTCGCGGTGAACCCGGACTGGAACATGATCGCGGCCTCGGCGCCCTTGAACGCCGCGAACCGCCGCTCCAGCTCCACGTGGAGCGACATGGTCCCGGCGATCGTCCGGACCGCGCCCGACCCCGCCCCGAACTCCTTCACCGCCTCCACCGCGGCGTCTCGCAGGCGGGGGTGCGCTGCCAGCCCCAGGTAGTTGTTCGACGCCAGGTTGATGACCTCGCGGCCGTCGAACGTGGCCCGGGCGGCCTGCTCGCTCTCCAGGGTCCGGGGATGGATGGCCGACCCGGCCGCCTCCAGCTCGTCGAGCTGTTCCTTCAGGTACCAGAGCGGGTCGTTCGTCATGTCCGTGCCTTTCTTCGATGCGTCGTCTCGGCTCTGGTCAGGCCCCGTTCGGCAGGAGGATGACCTTGCCGGAGCGGCCGGAGTCCATGGCCTCGAAGGCCTGCTCGAAGTCCACCAGGGCGAACCGGTGGGTGATGACCGGGGCGACGTCCACGGTGCCGCTGACCAGGAGGTTCGAGACCGTCTCCCACGTCGTGAACAGCTCCCGGCCGGTCACGCCGAAGATCCGGGCCTCCTTGAAGATCACGTGGTCGGTGAGCTCCAGGGAGACGGGCTTCGTCGGGAGGCCGAGCAGCGCGATCCGCCCCCCGGCGCAGATCATCTCGGTGGCCTGCCGGATCACGGCCGGGACGCCGGACATCTCCAGCACCACCTCCGCTCCGTGGCCGTCGGTGGCTTCCCGGACGGCCTCCACGGCGTCCTCGTGCCCCGGGTCCACGACCACGTCCGCGCCCATCTGCTTGGCCAGGCCCTGCCGGAACTCGTTCGGCTCCACGGCCACCACCTGGCGGGCCCCGGCCGCCCGCACCACGCCCACCGCGAACAGCCCGATGGGCCCGCACCCCAGCACCACCACGGTGGACCCCACGATGTCGTCTGCGCCGCCCGAGATGAACGCCGTGTGGACCGCGTTGCCGAACGGGTCGTGGATCGATGCGATGTCCGGCGGGATGCGCTTGTCCACCTCCCACGCGTTGCGCTCTGGCAGCACCACGTACTCCGCGAACCCGCCGTCGAAGTCCACACCCAGGATTCGCATGCGTTCGCACGTGTGCATCCGGCCCCGGCGGCACTGCGGGCAGAACCCGCAGAACACGTGGCCCTCGGCCGAGACGAACGCGCCGGGTTGGATGTGGTGGACCTCGGGGCCGGAGGCGACCACGTGCCCCGCCACCTCGTGCCCGGGGATCAGCGGCGGGTGGATCCGCTTCTCCGCCCACGCGTTCCACTCGTAGATGTGGAGGTCGGTCCCGCAGATCGACGCCGCGGCGACCTCCACGAGCACCTCGCCCGCTCCGGGCTTCGGGACCGGCACCTCCACCAGCTCGAGCCCCGGCCCCGGTCCGGCCTTGCGCAGGGCCCGCATGGTCTCCGGCGCGGTCACGGGCGGAAGCGTACCCGACCTCCCCTGCGGGCGGATCGAGCGCGGAGGTCCTCCGCGGGGCGGGCCGTCCGGCCCCGGAGGAGGGCCCGCCTGGTGGCTACGTTCGCTGCAGTGGCACAGTCGCATGCGGGTCCCGCTCCCCGGACCGGGTGGGGCTGGTCCGGCGCCGGCGCGCTCGGCTGGCTCCACCTTGTGTCTCGGGCGATGCTTTCCACGATCCTGCTGTGGGCGGGGCTGGCGAAGGTCGGCGACCACCAGAGCACCGTCCTCGCCGTCGACGCCTACCGGCTCCTGCCCGGCTCGCTCGTCGAACCCGTCGCCGCCGCGCTGCCGTGGGTCGAGATCACGCTCGGCCTCCTGCTCGTCGCCGGCGCGTTCGTGCGGTTCGCGGGCGCGGTGACCGCGCTCCTGATGCTCGGCTTCCTCGTGGCGCTGGCCCAGGCCAGGGCCCGGGGACTCGCGATCGACTGCGGCTGCTTCGGCGGCGGGGGGACCGGCACCGGCGTGGGGTGGCTGACCCTGCTCCGCGAGGTCCCGCTCCTCGCTGCGGGCATCTTCCTGGCCTGGCGGGCCCGAGGCCCGCTGGCCCTCGACAACCTGCTGTTCCCGGAGGTGGACGACGATGGCACGAAGGATTGAGGCCCCGCCGATGCGGGCGGGCCGGCCCAAGCTCTCCGGGTCGGCTCGCCGGGCCGAGGCGCGGCGGAGAGCCCGCAGGAACCGGATCCTCCAGGTGGCGATCCCGGCCATGGTGGTGGCCGTCGTTGCGGTCGTGGCCATCGTGCTCGTCGCGTCGGGCGGAGGCGGGGCGCCGTCGGACCGGGTGTCGGTATCAGGACCGGCCCGGGCCACGCTCCTCCCCGACGGAGCCGGGGTCCCCGACTACCGGGCCCCCGGGTTGGCAGGGGGCACGGTCTCCTGGGCGGAGTTCCGGGGCGACCCGACGGTCCTGGTCGTGTGGGCGCCCTGGTGCCCGCACTGTCAGGTCGAGATGCCGATGCTGGGGCGGATCGCGCCGGACTACCCCGGGGTCGGCGTGGCCACCGTGGTCACCGCCGTCGGGGATCGGCCCGGTCCGTCGCCCGAGGGGTTCTTCGCCCAGCACCACCTGGCCTTCCGCACTGCCGTCGACGACGCCGACGGCACGATCATGCAGGTGCTCGGCGTGTCCGGGTTCCCCACCGTGTACTTCGTCGACCGGGATGGCCGCGTGCTCTCATCCCTGGTCGGCGAGGCGCCCGAGTCCGAGTTCCGGGCAGGGTTCGCCGCCCTTCAGGACGGAGCCGCCGCGGCGTAGCGTCGGTCAGCGGAACCGGCGCGCCTCCGGCTCCATCCACGGCGGGGCCCAACCGCGGTCGGAGCTTTCGAGCGTGGTTCCCGGCGGACAGATCTCGTCGATGGCGTCCAGGGTCGATTCGTCCAGGCGGACGTCCGCCCCGGCCAGGGCGTCCTCGAGCTGGTCCATGGTCCGGGGGCCGATGATGGCCGACGTCACCGCCGGGTGGGAGAGCGCGAACGCGTGGGCCATGTGCGTCATGGAGACGCCCGCGTCGGCTGCGACCTTGGCCAGCTCCTCCACCAGGTCCAGCTTGCGCTGGTTCGCCGGCCGGCTCATGTCGAACCGCCGGGCCACCGGCGAGTCCTTGAACCGCGTCGAATACCGCTCGGCCCGGGACCCGGCAGGGATCGACTCGTCCTTGCGGTACTTCCCGGTGAGCCACCCGCCGGCCAGCGGGCTCCACACGATCACGCCCATGGCGTACTGCTGCGTGACCGGGAACAGGTCGACCTCGTTGTGCCGCACGAAGATCGAGTACGGGGGCTGTTCGCAGACGAACCGGGCCAGGCCCCGCCGCTCGGCCACCCAGTGCGACTCGACCACCATCCACGCCGGGTGCGTCGAACACCCCGCGTACCGGATCTTCCCCTGGCGCTGGAGGTCGGTGAGGACCCCGAGGGTCTCCTCGAGGTCCGTGTCCGGGTCCGGGCGGTGGATCTGGTACAGGTCGATGCGGTCGGTCTGGAGCCGGCGGAGCGAGGCCTCCACCTCCTGGGCGATCCACATCCGGGAGTTCCCCTGCTCGTTGCGTCCGCCCATCTCGCCGTGGACCTTCGTGGCCAGCACCACCTGGTCGCGGCGGCCCTTCAGGGCCTTCCCGGTGACCTCTTCGGAGACGCCGTGCGAGTACACGTCGGCGGTGTCCACGAAGTTGATCCCGCCGTCGAGGGCCGCGTGCACCATGCGGATGCACTCCTCCTCGTCGGTGTTCCCCCACTCGCCGAACATCATGGCCCCGAGGCAGTACTCGCTGACGCTGATCCCCGTTCGTCCGAGCGTTCGGTAGTTCATCGGCCTGGCTCCTTCCGAGGATGGTCGGAACCACAATCTTCCCGCAGTTCGGGCGAAGCCGATTTCCGCGTGCTACCCGAGCAGCGTCTCCAGCTGGGCGGCGTGGCCCTCCAGATGGCCGACCAGGAACTCGTCCACCGCGTGGGCCGTGTCCATCATGCCGAGGGTGCGGTGCTCGAGCCCGCGGTCCCAGTCGCGCGGGGTCATCTCCGCGATGAGGTCGCGGAGGTCGTCGAGGTCGCCGTGGAGCCGGACCAGCAGCCGGTCCACCGGCGCCGACCGGTCACGTTCGATGGCGCCAATGCGATCC
>DASWED010000002.1:0-49908 GCA_036394995.1 Actinomycetota bacterium | reverse complement strand
GACACCACGCTCAAGCTGAAGGCCGGGAGCGTGGAGATCCAGGCGGACGGCGAGGTCAAGATCTCCGGCTCGCTCATCAGGCTGAACTAGAGCGAGGAGGGCACATGGGACAGCCGGCGGCGAGGCAGGGAGACCAGGTGATGGGGAACGACGTGCACATCGTCCTGGTCCCGGCGCCGCCCGGTCCGCCGGTCCCGACGCCGCTCCCCCACCCCTTCTCGGGGGTCCTCGTGCAGTCGCTGTCCACCGATGTCCTGATCGACGGCATGCCCGCCGCCACCATCGGCAGCATCGCACTGAACCAGCCACCCCACCTGCCCACACCCCCCGGCACCTCGTTCACCGTCCCGCCCACCAACCAGGGAACCGTCCAGAACGGCTCGGCTACCGTCTTCATCGACGGCAAGCCGGCCGCCCGCCTGGGCGATCCCGTCCTCACCTGCAACGACCCCGCCCCCTCGCCGACCGGCGCCATCGTGGCCGGCTCCAACACGGTGCTGATCGGATGAGCCCGGAGCGCGATTTCGTCGGCAGGGGGTGGGCCTTTCCGATGGGGGTCGGGCCCCGGGGAGGCATCGCCATGCTGTCCGGGGACGAGGACGTCGATGCCGCCCTCCGCCTGATCCTGTCGACGGCCCCCGGCGAACGGGTCATGCGGCCGGACTTCGGCTGCGGGATCTGGGACCTGCTGTTCGCTCCCGTCGAGCCGAACACCCTGGGGCTGATGGTGCAGGCCGTAAGGGAGGCCGTCGGCCGGTGGGAGCCCAGGGTCACGGTGGACAACGTCCTCGCCGGGCCCGACGCCGGCGATCCCTCCCGGGTCCTGATCCGGGTCGACTACCGGATCCGGGCCACGAACGCCCGCCACAACCTGGTCTATCCGTTCTACGTGATCCCGAAGGAGGGATGAGCCGACATGACCCTCCCCACCCCGACGCTCGACGACCGCCGGTTCCAGGACATCGTGGACGAGGCCAAGCGGCTGATCCCCCGATACTGCCCGGAGTGGACCGACCACAACCTGTCGGACCCCGGCGTGGCGCTCATCGAGCTGTTCGCCTGGATGACCGAGATGATCCTGTATCGGCTGAACCAGGTGCCCGACAAGCACTACACGAAGTTCCTCGAGCTCATGGGGATCCGGCTGTTCCCGCCGGCCGCGGCCCGGACCGAGCTGGCCTTCTGGCTCTCGGCGCCCCAGGCGGCGGCGGTGACCGTCCACGCCGGGACCCAGGCCGGAACGATCCGCACGGAGCACGAGGAGTCCATCGTGTTCATGACCGACCAGGACCTCCAGATCGTCGCGCCCACCCTCAGCCACTGCGTCACGTCCGTGGCCGGCGGTCAGTACGAGGACCACTGGGACGAGCTTCGGATCCCCGGGGAGACCGTGACCTGCTTCCGCTCCGTGGCCCCCGACGACGCGATCTTCTTCGGGTTCGAACAGAGCCTGGCCCACAACATCGTCCGGCTGGAGACGAAGGCCCAGGCCGAGGGCGTTGGGGTCGACCCCCGGCGGCCGCCCTGGGCGTGGGAGGCGTGGACCGGCGAGGCCTGGGACGCGGCCCGCGTCTACCGGGACGGCACGGGCGGGCTCAACACGGACGGGGACATCGTGCTGCTGTTGCCGCCCGAGCACGAGGCGCTCACCGTGGGCCCCTCCCGCGCCTTCTGGATCCGGTGCCGGATGCTGGCGCCCTCCGAGGACCAGCCCGCGTACCGGGCCTCCCCGAAGATCTCCTCGCTGGTGGTGGTGGGGCTCGGTGGGACGATGACCGCGCACCACGCCCAGCCCGTGGGCGGCGAGACCATCGGCACCAGCGACGGAACTCCCGGACAGCGGTTCCGGGTCCGCCGGACGCCCATCCTGCCCCGGGGCGCGGAGGAGACCGTGGTCGTGTCGACCCCCGGCGCCGCGGCCCCCTGGGTGGAGGTGGCCGACTTCTCGGCCTCCGGCCCGGACGACCCCCACTACACCTGGGACGCGAACACGGGCGAGATCGTCTTCGGGCCCATGGTCCGCTATCCGGACGGCAGGGCCGTGCAGCACGGCGCGATCCCCCCCATCGGCGCCACCATCGGCGTCGGCGGCTACCGGGTGGGAGGCGGGACGAGCGGCAACGTCGGCGCCGGCACCATCTCCGTCCTCAAGACGTCGATCCCGTTCATCGGACGCGTGGAGAACCTGGAGTCCGCCCGGGGCGGGGTGGACGCGGAGACCGTGGAGAACGCGAAGGTCCGGGGGCCGCTCTCGCTCCGGACCGGACAGCGGGCGGTCACGGTGCACGACTTCGAACGGCTGACGCTGGAGGCGGCGCCGTCGGTGGCCCGGGCCCGGTGCCTGCCCCCGGCGGTGGAGGGGGCGCCGGTGCGGATGCTCATCGTCCCCCGGGTGGACCTCCCGCCCGAACGGCTGGCCCTCGACGACCTGGCCCTGCCTCCGGACCTGGTGGAGCGGGTGTCCGCCTACCTCGAGGAGCGCAGGATCCTCACCACGACCGTGGAGATCACGACGCCCTTCTACCAGGGGGTCACGGTCGTGGCCCGGGTCCGGGGCGTGGCCGGGGCCGACCCCGAGCTGATCAGGGACCGGCTGCTCGATGCCCTGTACACGTACATCAACCCCCTGACCGGCGGGCCGGAGGGCAACGGCTGGCCGTTCGGCCGCGAGGTCAACGTGGGCGAGGTGTTCGCCCTCCTGGCCGGCGTCGAGGGGGTCCTCGGCGTGGAGGAGGTCCGCCTGTTCCTGGCCGACCTCAGGACCGGGGAACGGCGGGAGGGTCGCCAGCGGGCCCGTCTGTCGCCCGACGCCATCTTCGCCTCGTTCCAGCACCAGGTGCTCGTGCGATGACCGGCCCGAGGGGAGCCCCTCCGCCGCCGCCGCCGCCCGCGCCCGTCGCGGGCCTGCACCCGGGCGCGGCGGCCAGGACCGCTGCCCCCTCGCAGGGGTGGCTGGTGCGCGAGCTCCCGCGCCCGCTGGCCGAGGACGAGTTCGCCCGGAGGTTCGTGGGGATCTTCGAGGAGATTGCGGGGGGAATCCGGGCCCGGATCGGGGAGTTCGCCGACGACCTCGATCCCGGCCTCGCGCCGCCGGAGTTCGTCAGGTGGATCGCGGGATGGCTCGGGCTGACGCTCGACCCGTCGCTGCCGGAGGAGCAGCAGCGGAGCCTGGTCCGGGCGGCCGGCCCGCTGTTCCCCCTCCGCGGCACCAGGAAGGGCCTCCAGGGCCTGCTGGAGGCGTTCACCAGGTCGAGCGTGGAGATCTCCGACGGCGGCGGGGTGTTTCCCGAGGGCGCGGCCCCGCCGGCGTCGAGTCAGGTGGTGATCAGGGTGTCGAGCGCCGGGGGCCTCTCCGAGCAGCACCTGCTGGAGCTGGTCCAGCGCGAGCTCCCGGCCGCCGCCGTGGTGGACCTCCGGGTGGGTCGGCGGCGGGTCAAGGAGCAGGCCGCCGCCGAGGCCGGGGCGGACATCCCGTACACCGTGGAGGGCCAGGAGTCCGGCCCGGAAGCCGGTCCGGAGGGTCCGGGATCGCTGGAGGGTCCGGGATCGCCGGCGGGTCCCGGGTCGCCGGAGGGCCCGGCCGGCGGGAGCGGCGCTCCACCCCCGCCGCCGGGGACGGTGCCCCCGGAGCCCGGATAGGACGCCTGGAGTAGTGTTCGCTCACCATGGCCCTGGTGCAGTGCCCCCAATGCGGAACGGAATTCGACAAGGACACGAACGAATTCTGTCCCAACCCCGCCTGCGGCTATCCCGCGGCATTCATCGAGGCGCCGCCCGCGGAGTCGACTGCGAGCCACGAGATGATGCGGCGCCCCGGCGAGGAGGTCGACGAGGTCGAGGAGCCCATCCCGGCGCCTCCACCCGTCGAGCCCCAGGTTCCCCCGGAGCCTCCACCCATCGCGGGGGTCCCGCCTCCTCCCCGGCGGATCCCGCAGTGGGTGATCCCGGTGGCGGCCGTCGTCGCCGTGCTCCTGGTGGGCGTCCTGATCTTCGCCCTGGCCTCGGGAGGCGGCGGCGACGTGGCGGCGACCACGCCCTCGACCAGCCGGCCGCCGAAGTCTCCGACGACGACGCCCCCGAGCTCTCCGCCGGTCCGGGCCACCGCGGACTGCACCGACACCGGCCGGTTCCACGGACCTCTCGGCGATCGGGTGATCGGATTCTGTCAGCCCGCCATCATGCGGGGAGACGACGTCAAGGAGCTCCAGCACGAGCTCAACTTCGTCCTGCAGGGCGAACGGGTGCTGATCGAGGACGGCGACTTCGGCAAGCACACGTCGATCGCGGTCCAGGACTACAAGGCCTGCGCCAAGATCGAGACGCCGGACAGCGTGGTCGACGACCGGGTGGTCGCCGCGCTGCAGGCCGAGCGCCGGGCCGACCAGTGCGCGACCGAGCTTCCCGATCTCGGCCCGCCGCCGACCCACGTCTCCCCCTCCCCGTCGCCGTCCCCCTCGCCATCGCTGTCGCTCTCCCCTTCACCGTCCCCGGCCTCCCCATCCCCGAGCTAGGAGAACCATGGCCACAGTGCGATGCCCCCAGTGCGGTACGGAGTTCGAGAAGGGCTCCGTGGAGTTCTGCCCCAACCCCAACTGCGGGTACCCGGTGGCGTTCCTGGACGACGCCCCCGAGGTCCCAGAGCCGCCACGGATGGAACGGCGTCCCGGCGAGGGGTCCATGCAGCCTCCCGCCCCGCCGCTGCAGGCCCCGCCCCCACCGCCCCGGCCTCCGATGAACAAGCGCCCGCTGATCATCGCCGCGGTCGCCGTCGCGGTCGTGGCGATCGTGGTGGTGGCGTTCCTCCTGCTGAAGGGCGGCGGGGGCGAGAAGAAGGCAACGAAGGGGTCACCGACGCCTCCGACCAAGACCTCCACCGGCCCGAAGCGGAGCCCGAACGGCCCCTCCCCCAGCCCGACCCCGAAGCCCCGCCCGCCCAAGGGGATCCAGCTCCCGTGGCAGACGGCGCCGCCGCAGGGCGACCTCCGGGGAGTGGGCGACCAGCAGATCAACGCCCTCATCGGGCTCAAGGGGGGCGCGTCGGGCGGAGCCTTCGTGGCCGGGGGATCCGTCATCGCGGAGGGCGAGAACGACGCCGCCGTGTGGGTGTCCACGGACCCCGACCACCAGACGTGGAGGATCGTGACCGGTCAGGAGGACGAGCTGGGGGGCCCCGGCGACCAGCAGATCAACGGGATCACGCAGGCGGGGGACACCATGGTGGCCGTGGGATCCGACGGGTCCGACGCCGGGGTGTGGATCTCCCCCAAGTCACCCGCGAGCCTCAGCTGGCGAAAGGTCACCGCCTCCGCCGACGCGCTGGGCGGCGCCGGCCAGCAGTCCATGAACCGCGTCACCGGCACGAAGGGCCTCGGGCTGATCGCCGTGGGGTTCACCACGGCACCGGACGGTTCGCAGGATGCCGCGGTGTGGCGGTCCTCCGACGGCGGCGAGTCCTGGGCCATCGTCCCGGATCCCGACGGCGTGTTCGGTGGTCCCGGGGACCAGGAGATCAAGCGGATCCAGACGATCGCCGGCGTCACCCTGTCGCTGGTGGCGGCCGGGTTCGACACGTCGCCCGGCGGCGACCGGGACGCTGCCGTCTGGACGTCCACGAACGGCACCGACTGGACCCAGGTGGAGGCGCCCGACCTGGGCGGGGACGGCGACCAGGCCATCGACGACCTCCAGTTGTTCCAGCAGGGGAACGAGCTCGTGGCGGTGGGGGTCGACACCTCGGGTGCCGGCGACGCCGACGGGGCGGTGTGGACCTCGCCGAACGGCACCGAGTGGACTCAGGTCGCGAGCGACGCCCTCGGCGGGGCCGGGGAACAGCACATCACCCGGCTGGTGACCCCGGAGAGCTTCGACGAGACGGGGGTCCCCAACCTGGTGGCGGGCGGGTTCGAGGTGAACCCCGGGGGCGACCAGAACGCCGCGATCTGGTACTCGCAGGACGGGACCAGGTGGACCCGGGAGCGCTCGAGCGCCGACCTGCTGGGAGGCGCGGGCGACCAGCAGATCAACAGCCTGTCGCCGGCGGGATCCAGCCTGATCGCCGTCGGATTCGACGCTTCGGGCGGCCAGGACCGCGACGCCCAGGTGTGGACGGCGGTGGCCAAGCCTCCGGCGGGCTGACCCGAGCACGGACCCCCGGGTCCAGCCGGGTCACTTCCGGATGAACTTGTACTTCGACGTGCCCAGGAGCCCGGCCACCACCGCCACCAGGCTCCCGAACAGGCTGGCCCACACCCCGACGCCGAGCGAGACCTTGGGAAGCATCACCACGACGAACCCGATCAGGAGGAACAGGGCCAGCCCGGCCCCGAGCTTGGTGAGCCTGGCCCGCCGGCCGAAGATCCCGAGCGCCGCGACCACCGCGAGGATGATCACCACGAACCCGGTCGACACGAGGAACGTCCCCACGTCGCCGAGGTCGGGGGGCTTCACGTCGAGCTCGAAGGCCGTCTTCAGGAACGCGACGATCGTGAGCTTCGTCCCCGCCGTCTTCCCCACCCATGACGCGAACGCCCCCGCCACCATGAGGAACGCCCCCGCCAGCGTGAGCAGGGCCCGGATCAGGTACAGCCGGAACGGGGTGATGAACGGCCGCTGGACGAACGTGGCGCTCTGGACGAGGGGCACGTGACCGCCCTCGGCCTTCACCACGAGCTGCCGGTTGCGGTCGCCCCCCCGGAACGGCGCCTTGGCCGAGACGCTCACCCGGGACCAGCCCTGCCCGCCCGGAGGGACGGTGATGGCCACCGGCTCGAACCGGAAGGCCACCTCCCGCTCGGGATCCTCCCCCAGCATGGTCAGCTGCAGTGGCGTGTTCCCGCCGTTGCGGACCTTCACGATCATCTGGGCGGAGCTCCCGCCGTGCAGCACCTGGGGCTCCAGGGACAGGGCCTCCCCCGCCACCACCTCCGCGACACTCACCTGGACCCGCTCGATGCCCGAGACCGACGGATCGGAGATCGAACGGGCCTGGACCCCCACCGTCCGCTCCCCCGCCGTGACCATCCAGTCCTTCGGGATGTCGATCTCGACCTCGGCGGTGCCGTCGGTGTCGGGAAACAGCCGGAGCTTCTGCGTCTCAGCGCGGAGCCACTTGCCCGTCCCGATCACGGAGATCTCGAACTCGTCCACGATGCGCGTGGCGTTGTAGACGTGGGCGGTGAGCACGGCGGCGTCTCCGCCGGGCTTCAGCTCCACCCGTGTCGGCTCGACCTGGATCCGGAGGCCCTTCGCCATTCGTGGGCGATGCTATCTCCGGGACGCCGACCGATCCAGACGTCCCTCACCCGGCAGCGACGACCCGGCCCTCGGCTCCCTCCGCGGTGACGTCGAACCGGCGCCCGAACGCGTGGACCCCCCGGAGCTCGATGCGGCCGCACTGCTCGGGGACCAGGGGGTCCACCGCGAGCGTGCCGCCGGCCGGTTCGATGCCGAGCATCAGGCGGAGCCACAGGAACGGCGCCGCCGTGGCCCACGCCTGGGGGCTGGAGGCCGTGGGGTACCGCACCGGGAACCCGGAGTCGGCCCGACGGTAGCCCGCGAACACCTCGGGGAGCCGGTACGCCGTGGAGCCGGCCGCCTCCAGCATGGACGTCGCGATCCGGTTGGCCTCCCGCCGGAACCCGTACCGGTACAGCCCGGCGGAGATCAGCGAGTTGTCGTGCGGCCACACGGTGCCGTTGTGGTACATGATCGGGTTGAACGCGACCTCGTCCGCCGACATCGTGCGGACTCCCCAGCCGGTGAACATGGCCTCGGAGAACAGCTGGCGGACCACCGCCGGGGCCCGGTCCTCCGGCACGATCCCGGACCACAGCAGGTGTCCGATGTTCGACGTCAGGGAGTCGACCACGCGCTTGCTTCCCGGCTCGGCGCCGGCCAGGGCCTCGGCGTAGTACCCGCCCCGGGCGTCGACCCAGAAGTCCGCGTTGAAGCGGTCGAACAGCGCGGCGGCCTCCGCGCGGAGCCGCCCGGCCAGCCGGGGATCGGCCCACACGCGGTCGGCCAGCTCGGCCGTTCGGAGCTTGGCATCGTAGACGTACCCCTGGATCTCGCAGCAGGCGATGGGTGGCTCGGCCACCTCGCCGTTCGCGAAGCACACGCTGTTCCAGGAGTCCCTCCACCCCTGGTTGCGGAGCCCCCGCTGGGAGCGGGTGAGGTACTCGACGTAGCCGTCGCCGTCGCGGTCGCCGTGGCGGTCGATCCACTCCAGGGCCCGCAGCGCGTTGCCCCGCAGCGCGGTCACGGTCTCCGCGTCGCCCGTGACCCGCCAGTACTCCGACAGCAGCACCAGGAACAGCGGCGTGGCGTCCGCGGTGCCGTAGTACGGGCGGTGGGGCATCTCGCCGATGACGGTGAGCTCGCCGAACCGGATCTCGTGGAGGATCTTCCCCGGCTCCTCGTCCTTGAAGTCGTTCACCTCCGTGCCCTGGAGGCCGGCCAGCGCGTGGAGGGCCCCCCGGGCCAGGTCGGGGCCGATCAGCAGCGACTGGTACGAGGTGACCAGCGTGTCACGCCCGAAGATGGCCATGAACCACGGCAGCCCCGCGGCGGGGAGCGAGTAGTCGTTCCCCTCCACCTGCGCGTGCAGCCGGAGCGCGGCGAGGTCCGCGATGGAGGTCTGGTACACGAGGTCCAGCAGGTCCCACGACGCCTCGAGCGTGGGGACCTCGTCCCGCCACCGCCGGAGGTCGGGCGAACCCTCCCGCCACTGCTGGAGGGCCATCGACGCCGCCCGCTCCGTCTCGTCGAGCGGGGCGAACTCGCGGTCCCCCAGCTTCATCTCCACCTGGATCCGGGACTTCCACGTCCCCCGGGGCTCCAGCGACACGTCGAACACGAGGTCGTCGCCGTCCAGCCGGGCCGGCTCGGACGAGTGGACGCGCGACATCGCCGTGAACTCGCCGTGGCGGTACGTGAACACCAGCGCGCCGGTGTCGTGGTGGTGCTCGGAGCGGTACTCGCCGAGCTTGCGGAAGTCCTCCCGCTTCACCTCGAACAGGTCGGCGAAGTCCGCGCCGCACGACACGCGGATCTCCAGCCGGAGCGGCCGGGTGAGGTGGCTGGTGACGCTGATGACCTCGGTGAGCCCGGCCCCCACGAACCGGAACCGCTGGATCGACACGCTCCGCCCGGGGATGCCGTCCAGGTCGGTGTTCGTCAGGAAGAACGCGGCCGACTCGTACTCCACCGCGCCCGAGGACAGCAGGGACGGGCGGGTTCCGTTCACGGTGAGGGCGAACCGCGACAGGAACCGCGTGTCCTCGTGGAACAGCCCCCCCAGTGAGCCGCCGGCCACGTCGCCCCTGGGATCGGACAGCATGAAGGTCGATCCCTGCAGGATCTGGATCCAGCTGACCTCCGGACTCTCCCCGCCCTCCGGCATCCCACCTCCCACGCGGCGCCGCGAGGATAGCCCGGCCCGCAGGCGTCGGGAAGCAGCGGTGGCCACCGGGCACCGGCCCTATGCTGCCCGCATGACCGCGTGGGCGCCGCTGCCGGAGGATCCCGGCCTGGTCCTCGGCGCGCACCTGGGGGCGTACCGGCTGGACGGATTCCTCGGACAGGGGGCCATGGCCTTCGTGTTCCGGGCGACCGACACCCGCACCGGCCGCGTCGTGGCCCTCAAGGTCCTGAAGCGCAAGCTCGCCACGGACCCCGTGTACCTCCGCCGGTTCGTCCACGAGGCGCGCGCGGCGGGGGCCGTGCAGAACCCGTACCTGGTCCCGATCCTGGAGGCCGGCGAGGCCGTGGGGCGGCCCTTCCTGGCCGCGGCGTTCGTGGGAGGACGGTCGCTGGCCGAGCGGCTCCGGCAGGAGGGACCGCTGCCGCTCCCGGACGTGCTCAGGATCTCGGCCCAGGCGGGGAACGGTTTCGACGCGCTGCACCGGTTCGGGCTGATCCACCGCGACATCAAGCCCTCGAACATCCTCCTCGACCCGAACGGCGACGCCGCGGTCACGGACTTCGGCCTGGCCAAGGGCCCGGCCTACACGGTGCTCACGAACCCCGGGCAGGTCATGGGGACGCTCGACTACCTGGCCCCGGAGCTGATCCGGGGCGGCAAGGGCACGCCGGCGTCCGACCTGTACGCGTTCGGCTGCGTGATCTACGAGTGCCTCGCCGGCCGCGCCCCGTTCGGCGAGAAGTCCATGTTCCAGCTGGCCCAGGCGGTGCTGAACGAACAGCCGCCGGACCCCACCGTGGGCCGCCCGGACCTCCCCCCACAGCTGTACTGGGTGCTGCTCCAGGCCCTGGCAAAGCTCCCCGCCCACCGGCCCCCGTCGTGCTCGGTGTTCGCCCAGATGCTGGCGAACTGCACGACGCCGTTCGCCCCATGACCGTCGGAGGCGCCACGGGGATCGAGATCGAGGGCCTGGTCAAGCACTACGGCCGGAAGGTGGCCGTGGACGGCGTCTCGCTCGAGGTGGGGCACGGGGAAGCGTTCGGCTATCTGGGCCCGAACGGGGCGGGGAAGACCACCACGATCCGATGCCTGCTGGGCCTCATCGCGCCGACCGCGGGACGGCTCCGGGTGCTGGGCCACGACGTCCGCACGGAGCTCCCCGCCGCCCTCGGCGAGATCGGGTACCTCCCGGGGGAGTTCAACCTGTGGCCCCAGCTCACGGGCCGGGAGTGCCTGTCGTACCTGGGCTCCCTCCACCCCCGGAAACCGGAGCGCCTCCGGGAGCTGTGCGACCGGTTCGAGCTGTCCCAGGCCGACCTGGACCGCCAGGTCCGCCTGTACTCGCGCGGCATGAAGCAGAAGGTCGGGCTCGTCCAGGCGTTCCAGCATCGCCCCTCGCTGGCCGTCCTCGACGAGCCCACCGAGGGGCTGGACCCGGTGATGAAGGAGCGATTCGTCGACCTGCTGGCCGAGCACCGCAAGGCCGGCGGGACCCTGTTCCTGTCCTCGCACATCCTGTCGGAGGTGGAGGAGGCCACCACGCGCGTGGCCGTGGTCCGGGGCGGGCGGCTCGTGCGGGTGGGCTCCACGCGCGACCTCACCGGCGAACGGATCCGCCACTGCACGGTGACGCTGAAGGAACGCCGCGACACCGGACCTCTGGCCGGGGTGCAGGGCGTCTCCGAGCTGCGCGCAGACCCGGGCGGGACGATCGTCACGTTCGAGTTCCGGGGGGACATGGAGCCGCTCATCCGCGTCATGGCCGCCATGCCGGTCGGCGAGTTCCTGGCCGAACCGGAACGGCTGTCCGAGGCCTTCTTCGAGGTCTACGGCGAGAGCGATCCGGATCGTGACGGGGGTGGTCCGTGAACGGACGGGTGTTCCGGGAGGCCCTCCGGCAGGCCGGGCAGACCACGGGGATCCTGGCGGCCGGGGCGGGGCTGTTCACCTACCTGGTGCTGTTCTCCTCGAAGTCGTTCCTCTCCGAGGGCTCGGGGTTCTCCGGGTTCTTCTCGAATCCGCCGAAGGCCATCCAGGCCTTCCTGGGCGGCTCGGTGAACCTCCTGACGCCGCCGGGATGGGTGGCGGCGGCCCTCACCCATCCGGTCATGTACGCCCTGATGACGGCGGCGGGGGTGGGCATCGCGGCCGGTTCGGTGGCCACGGAGGTCGAACGGGGGACCATCGACCTCGTGCTGGGCCGGCCCGTGGGCCGGGGGCCGTACCTGGTGGCCAAGGCCGCAGCGGCGGTGGCCGCCGTGACGGTGGTCGAAGCCGGCGCCCTGGTGGGGGCCCTGGTGGCGCGGGCGACCATCGACCCGCTCGGCAGGGTCCGGACGGCCAGGATCCTGGGCGCGTTCGCGTCGTCCTGGCTCCTGTTCGCGGCCATCGCGCTGGTGGCCGTGATGGTGTCCTCGCGGTCGAGCCTCCGCGGTCGGGCCCTGGGGCTCGCCGTCGGGTTCGTGGTGGGCTCGTTCTTCCTGAACTTCATCGCGCTGCTGGTGAACGGGCTCGCGGGGCTCCGGTATGTGTCGGTGTTCCACTACTACCCGCCCACCCGGATCCTGTCGGGGACCGTCCCCGGGGGGGACCTGGCGGTGCTGGCCGCGGTGGGAGTGGCCGCCCTGGGCGCCGCGCTGTGGTGGTTCGCCCGGCGTGACCTGACCCGCTAATCCGTTCTGGACTAGTGGGCCAGGCCGTCGGCCACGGGGTCCGGGTCGCCGGATTCCCGGGGGCCGGAGCGGAACATCAGGACCAGGACGCCGGCGGCCACGGCCAGGCTGACCAGGTCCAGGGGAACCCCCCGGTGGTCCTGGAGCCGGCCCACGGTGGCCACCACGACGAGGCCTTCCAGGACGAGGGCCATGGCTCGCAGGGCCGGGCCGTCGCCCCGGCCCAGGCGGGCCGCCAGGACCACCAGCAGTGCGGCCACCGCGATGCCGGCCAGGCCCACCGGGGCCACCAGCGGGGCCGGGCCCACCGGCGAGCCGATCCGCTCGCCGGCCACCACGGCCAGGCTGGCCAGGCCCACCGCCGCCGCCTGCACCGCCACGAGGACGCGCCCGCCCACCGCGGCCGGGGTGGGCTGGATCTCCTCCCCGTCGGGACCGGGCCGGGGGTCGAGCACCGACACCACGGCCCTGATCAGCCCCACGCTCGGCCGTGGCGGGTCGAACGTCACGTACCGGGCCTCCCACCCGCTGGGGCGGAACTTGGCCTTGAACCGGCTGAGCGACGCGAAGTGGTAGCGGCGGTCGAACCGGTCGAACACGAGCCGGAGGATGCCGGCGATCCTTCGCGCCCGCCGGTCCATCTGGCGCTCGGCCCCCCGGAGCGGGGCGATCCCGAGCGTGGCGAACGTCGCCCCGCCGGTCCCCAGCCGCTCGAGGGCCTCCACGACCAGCAGCTCGGTGGCCCCCAGGGGCGCGTCCGCCGTCCGGACCAGGTCCTCCAGGTACCAGCCGCCCCGCCCGTACACGGGGGCGCAGGCCAGGACCGCAACGACCCGTCCGCCCACGCGCGCCACGAAGATCCGCTTCCGTTCGGCCTCCGCCAGCGGCGCGGACCGCATGAACGATCGGACCGGCCGCCGCCCCAGGGCCCGTTCCCAGCTGGCCCGCGCCGCCACGATGTCGCGCTCCAGGGCCCGGTCCCGGCGTTCGCCCGGCCGGTACTCCTCGACCAGGGCGCCCGCCCGGCGAGCCCGGTTCAGCGCCCACCGGAGGTGCTTGCCGCCGTCACCGCGGGGCCGGTGCCACCCCGGCAGGTCGAACACCGGCTCCTCGCCGATCTTCACCACGGCGTGACCCAGTTCCATCGCGTGCTCCGCCACGCCCTCCTGCACGGCCACGAAACACACCCGGAGGCGCCGGGCCCGCATGGCGGCGGTGAACTCGGCCACCAGCGACGACGTGTCGTCGGGATCGCACAGCGGGTCCCCCCAAGCCAGGGCGGTCCGGTGGACCTCGACGTACGGGACGGCGCCGTCCACCCGCTCGGATTCGTACAGGCTCCACGGGGCCTGGTACAGGGTCAGGAACGAGATGGGATTCGAGCCGAACCGGCCCAGCAGCTCGGCCAGGCGCGCGCGGCTGCCCTGATCGAGCCGGTCCACGGCGGGCTCCCCTCCTCCCCTCATCAAGCGGATTGTGAACGAGCGGGCCGCCGAACGACAGCCCCGCGCGCCCGTACGATGGGCCGTCGTGGCGAAGGGCAAGAGCAAGGGCAGGGGGAGACGCCGGACCGGACCGTCGCGGCCCCTGGGATCCCGTTCGCCGTCGGGGGCCCCGGCGCAGCGGTCGACGGCCGGGGGCCGGGGGCCGGCGAACCGCCCCCGGGGGGTGTCCGGCGCGTCGGCGCAGCGGCCGATCCGCCGCGGCCTGAGCCGGCCGCTGCTCATCGGGATCGGCAGCCTGGTCCTGCTCGGCGGCTATTGCGGGTACCAGTGGTGGCAGGCCCGCCGGCCGCCCGGGCCGCTCGTGTTCGCCTCACCCTCGGCCTCGCTCTCGCCCCACGACCTGCCGGGGATGCAGACCGGCGCGCCGCCGTGGGGCACGGATCTGGGGACCCTCCGGGCCCGGCTCGAGGCCGACGGGATCCCCGTCCTGGCGCACGAGGAGACGGCCACCCACTTCCACCTCCACCTGGACCTGTTCGTCGACGGATCGGAGGTCACGGTTCCGGCGAACATCGGGTTCGACCCGGACATCGGGGTGATCTCGCCGGTCCACACCCACGACACGAGCGGGATCGTCCACGTGGAGTCGCCGAGCGGGCTCACGTACTCGTTGGGGCAGCTCTTCGACGTCTGGGGTGTCCGGTTCGATGGAACCTGCCTCGGGGAGTGCGGGGCAGGTGACCGGCGCGTCCGGGTGTTCGCCGACGGGACGCCGCTCCAGCAGGACCCGAGGCTGCTCATCCTCGGACGGCATCAGGAGATCGTCGTCACGCTGGGGACGGGATCCCAGGTCCCCCGGGACATCCCGTCCGGGTACTCGTTCCCCCTCGGCGCCTGAACCAGCCCCACCCGCCAGCGCCCCGGAGCGCCCTGCGGGATACTCCGGCGGTGACCGAGGGGAACGAACCCACCGCACCCACCGGCGACGAACCCACCGCTCCGGGTCCGCCGGCGCCGGGCGCTCCTCCGCCCCCGCCGATGCCGGTGCCGCCCGCCCCGCCGCCGCCGCCCCGTCGCCGGGGACGGGTCCCCTGGATCGCCTGGATCGCCGGCGCGGCCGTGGTCCTGGTGGCCGCGAGCGCGGGGGTCTTCTTCGTGTTCGTGCGGGACACCGGCGAGCCGCGCGCCGTCGTCTCCTCCCCGTCGCCGGCCACGCCACCCTCCGGGCAGCCGGCCACGACCGCGCCCCCCGGCACGACGGCCCCCCCGGGGACGACGGCCCCTCCGGCCACCACCCTGCCCCCGGCCACCACGGCGTCATCGCCGGCCGTCGACTGCTCCGGGGTTCCCACGACCTCGGCGGAGGGCCCGCCCTCGACGGGAGCCCAGATCTTCGTGATGGCGGCGGACGGCTCCCAGGTGGCCCGGCTGACGTTCGACTCCGGGGACGACAGCAACCCCGCGTGGTCGCCGGACTGCTCGACGATCGCGTTCGGCAGCGTCCTCGGCGAGACCCGCGACGTGTTCTCCATGCGCAAGGACGGAACGGCGCTGGTCCGGCTCACGGTGAACCCCGGGAACGACGGCAGCCCCGACGTGTCCCCCGACGGCACGACGCTCGCGTTCAGCACGAACCGAGACGGCAACGCGGAGGTCTACACGATGGGCGCCGACGGCTCGAACCCGGTCCAGCTGACCGACGATCCCGGGTTCGACGTGTTCCCGGACTGGAGCCCGGACGGATCGCAGATCGTGTTCACGAGCACCCGCGACGGCGAGGCGAACCTGTACGTGATGGGCGCCGACGGGACGAACCCCCACCGGCTGCTGGAGCACCCGGGCTCCGACCAGAGCCCGGCCTGGTCGCCGGACGGGGTACGGATCGTGTTCTCGAGCAACCCGGGCGGGGGCGAGCGAGACCTGTTCGTCGTGGACGCCGACGGCTCGGACCTCCGCCGCCTGACCCGGACCCCCGCCGTCGACGAGGACAACCCGGCGTGGTCCTCGGACGGCTCGCTCATCGCGTTCAGCGCGGACCGCGGGGGCAACCGCGACATCTTCACGGTCGACCCGGACGGCCGGGGGCTCCGGCGCGTCACCACCGACCCCGCCGAGGACGACAGCCCCGCCTTCTCGCCGGACGACTCCCGGGTCGCCTTCACCCGCCGGTAGACGCCGCCTCCTCCGTGGGCTCGCCGGGCTCGCCGGACTCCTCGGACGGCCCCGGCGGACCGCCTGGTGGCTCGTGGGACCGGCCGAGCTTCACGACCTCGATCCAGCACGTCCCGGCCACGGCCGCCACGACCGCCAGGGCCCACTGGCCGCCGGTGGGCGAGACCGTCCGAAGCGCCGAGTGGACCCCCGGCACCAGGGCGGCCACCAGCACCAGCACCACCGTCGCGGCCCCCCACACCAGCATGAGCGGGTTCGAGGCGACCCCCAGCCGGGACAGCGGCTCGCGCTCCGAGCGAAGGTTCACCGCCAGCAGCACGTGTCCCAGGAGCCACGTGACGAACGCCACCGTCCGGGCCTGGCCGATGCGATGCGTGTCGTACCAGGTCACCAGGTACGCGGTGGCCACCGCGGCGAACAGCCCGGCGGCCCTGGTGAGGACGCTCGCCACGAACGGGCGGTCCAGGAAGCGGGCCCGGGGGTCGCGCGGGGGCTGCCCCATGAGGTCGTCCTCCGGCGGTTCGGCCACGAACGTCGCCGACGCCGCGACGTCCATGAACAGCTCCATGAGGATGATCTGGATCGGCGCGAACGGGACCGGCACGCCGAGCAGGACCGGCAGGAGGCTGGCCCCGATCAGCGCGACCTTGCACGCGAAGTAGTACCGGACGGCCTTTCGGAGGTTCGCGAACAGGGCGCGGCCCTCCGCCACCGCATGGACCACGGTGGCCAGGTCGTCGTCGGCCAGGATCATGTCGGCGGCCTCACGGGCCACGTCGGTCCCCCGCCGGCCCATGGCCACCCCGATGTCCGCGGCGGCCAGCGCCGGGGCGTCGTTCACCCCGTCGCCGGTGACGGCCACCCGCTCCCCGGCGGCGTGGAGGGCCCGGACCAGACGGAGCTTCTGCTGTGGTGAGGTCCGGGCGAACACGGACGTGTCCCGGAGCACGTCGGCCAGCAGGGCGTCGTCCATGGAGTCGAGCTCCGGCCCGGTGACCACCCGGTGGGCGTCGAGCCCGACGGCCTCGGCCACGGCACGGGCGGTGTCGGGATGGTCGCCGGTCACCATCAGCACCCTGATCCCCGCCGTCCGGCACTCCTCGACGGCCGCCGCGGCCTCCGCGCGAGGCGGGTCCGCCAGGACGATCAGGCCCAGGAACGTGAGTCCGGTCTCTGCCTCGGGCGGCGTCGTCCCGCCTTCGATCCGCCGCGAGGTCGCGAGCCCCCGGCCGGCCACGGCGACGACCCGCGCCCCCCGCGAGGCCAGCTCGGCCGCCCGCGCCAGGATCTCCGCCCGCCGGGCCTCGAGGATGGCCACCTCCCGGAGGTCGCCGCCCTGCGCGGCGGTGACCAGCACGCCGGTGCACCGGGCGAGCACCGTCTCCGGCGCGCCCTTCACCGCCACGCCGAGGTCGTCGTCGCGTTCGTACACCACCGACATCAGCTTGCGGGACGAGTCGAACGGGGTCTCCGCCACGGCCCGGTGCTCGGCGCGGACCCGCCCCGGCTCGACGCCCTCCGCGGCCGCGGCCTTGAGCACCGCCACCTCCAGCGGGTCGGCGGCCCGGTCGTCCTGGCTCCCCGCGCCGCTCGCCAGCACCGCGGTGAACAGCGTGGCCCGGGCCGTGATCGCGGGCTCCACCGCCGTCACCTCCAGCCGGTTCTCGGTGATGGTCCCGGTCTTGTCGCTGGCGATGGCCGTGACCGCGCCAAGCGTCTCCACGGAGGCCAGCCGCTTCACCACCGCCCGCCGGCGGGACAGCCGGAGCGCCCCCAGCGCCAGGACCATCGTCACGATGATCGGGAGCTCCTCCGGGATCGTGGCGAACGCGAGGGTCAGCCCGATCAGCACCATCTCCCGGAACGGCTGGCCGGCGATCGTGGCCCCCAGCAACGGCACCAGCACGCTGAACGCCAGGGCGACGAGCGTGAGCACGCGGGACAGCTCCCGCATGGCCACCCGGAGCGGCGTGGGGGGCGGCTTCACCGCCCGGGCCTCGACCGCCACCCTCCCCAGCTCGGTGGCCGGGCCGGTGGCCACGACCACGCCCTCGCCGCGCCCCCGAACGACCACGGTTCCCGACCAGGCCATCGTGGCCCGGTCGGCCTGCGGCGCTCGGAGCGGGACGTCGCTCCCGGCGTCCTTCTCCACGTCCGCCGACTCCCCCGTGAGGGCGGATTCGTCCACGGCCAGGCCGTATCCCGACACCAACCGGAGGTCGGCCGGCACCCGCCGGCCCGGCTCCAGGAGGACGACGTCCCCGGGCACGATCGCCTCCACCGGGACGAACTCGGCCAGCCCGTCGCGGCGGACCGCGGCCTCCGGTTCGGTCATCCGCCGAAGCGCCGCCACCGCCCGGGCGGCCCGCCGCTCGTTCAGCACCTCCGCCACCAGCAGGACCGAGATGACCGCGAAGATCGTCAGCGCGTCGACCAGGCGGCCCCACACGCTGTACAGGACCCCCGTCCCGATCAACAGCAGGATCAGCGGTTCGCGGATCTCGTCGAGGAACGCCGACCAGAATCCCTCCCCCGGCACCGCCGGCAGGCGGTTCGGCCCGAACCGGGCCAGGCGGACCGCAGCCTCCGGCTCCCCCAGCCCCGCGGGCCCCGACCCCAGGTCGGCCAGGACCTCCCCGGGCGGCCGGGCGTGGGCGTCGGAGACTGCCGTCGCCGGACCTGGGGGAACGCCGACGCCCTGCGTCACAGGATGCGTCGGAGGATCTTCTGGCGGAGCCTGCTCCAGGGCGGGTAGGCCACCGGCGGGTCGGGCTTCGTGGGCTTCGACAGCACGGCCTTGCGGTGGGTGAACGTGTCGAACCCCGTTCGCCCGTGGTACGAGCCGGTGCCGCTCTGGCCCACGCCGCCGAAGTGCAGCCCGGGCACCGCGAACTGCATCACGGTGGTGTTCACGCAGGCCCCGCCGGAGGACGTCCCGCCCAGCACCCGCCGCACGGTGTCGCGGGAGCGCGCGAAGACGTACAGCGCGAGCGGCTTGGGCCGTTCGTTCACGAACCGGATCGCGTCGTCCACGGAGCCCACGGTCAGCACGGGCAGGATGGGGCCGAAGATCTCGTCGAGCATCACGGGAGCGTCCGGGTCCACCCCGCGCAGGACGGTCGGCGCGATGTAGCGGGCGGCCGGGTCGACCTGGCCTCCCGCCACGACCTCCCGGAACCCGCCGCCGTCGAGCAGCTCGGCCAGCCGCCGGAAGTGCGAGTCGTTCACGATCCGGCCGTAGTCCGGGCTCGACCTCGGGTCGTCGCCGAAGAACCCCCGGATGGCGTGGCGAAGCTCCTCCACCAGCTGGCGCTCGACGTCCCGGTGGACCAGCACGTAGTCCGGCGCGATGCAGGTCTGCCCGGCGTTGATCCACTTGCCGAACGCGATCCGCCTCGCCGCCACCTTGATGTCGGCGTCGCGGTCCACGATGGCCGGGCTCTTCCCGCCGAGCTCCAGGGTCACCGGCGTGAGGTGCTTCGCCGCGGCCTCCATCACGATGCGCCCCACCCGGCCGTTCCCCGTGTACAGGATGTGGTCGAACCGCTGCTCCAGCAGGGCCGTGGTCTCGTCCACGGCGCCCTCCACGACGGCGACGGTGTCGGGGTCCAGGAACTGCGGCACCAACCGGGCCATGAGACGGGACGTGGCCGGGGCGATCTCCGACGGCTTGCCCACCACGCAGTTCCCCGCCGAGATCGCGGCCGCCATGGGACACAGCAAGAGGTGGACGGGGTAGTTCCAGGGCGAGATCACCAGGGCCACGCCGAGGGGCTCGGGGACCACGCGGGCGCTGGCCGGACGCAGCACCACGGGCACTGGGGCGCGCACCGGCCGCATCCACGCGGAGAGGTTGCGAAGCGTGTGGTCGATGTCGCGGACGACCGACACGATGTCGGAGAGCCACCCCTCCGTGGCGGGCTTCCCCAGGTCGCGCGCCAGGGCGTCGAGGATCTCGTCCTCGCATTCGGTGAGCATCCGCTTCAGGGCCTCCAGCTGGCCCCGCCGCCAGGCCTCCGGGTGGGTCCGGCCCGAATGGAACGTCTCGCGGAGCCGTTCGACCAGGGCGCCGGGGTCCTCCGGGGCCCCGGCCGCGTGCTCCACCGCCCTGGGCTTGGGGAGGACGAAGTCCTCCGCCTCCGCCATCCGGTCGACGCCGGGAATCGCCTCGGCCATTGTCTCCACCTCCATCGGACGGCCGCGGGCGGCCGCTCCCGAGTCTTCCCCAGGAGCTAGGGAACCACGCCGGGCCGCGCGACGCGAACCGGGTTCGTCGGGGGCGCTCGCTATGATGGCCCGGCCGGCGGGGTGGCGGGACGGGAGCGCGATGGGAATGGCCCAGGTGGACGGGGGACGGGAGAGCGGCCGGGCGTCGCTCGGCCTTCCCGAGGGCGCCCAGGGCGTCCTTCCCAGCCAGGCCCTGGAGCGAGCCGTCGCCGCGGGGATCGTGGACGCCGGCGACTACCGCATCCCCGCGTCGAGCATCCAGCCCGCCAGCATCGACCTCCGCCTGGGGGAGGTGGCCTACCGCATCCGGTGCAGCTTCCTGCCCGACAACCGGCCGGTGGAGACGAAGCTGAAGGAGTTCGTGGTCGACGAGCTGGACCTCCGGCGGGACGGCGCGGTCCTGGAGACGAACCGGCCCTACCTGATCCCGCTCCTGGAGTCGCTCGACCTGCCGCCCGACCTCCGGGGGCGTGCCAACCCGAAGAGCTCCACCGGGCGCCTCGACGTGTTCACCAGGGTCATCACCGACCAGAGCTTCCGGTTCGACGAGATCCGGGCGGGGTATCAGGGCCCGCTGTGGCTGGAGGTGGTGCCGCTGTCGTTCACCGTCCGGGTGAAGCAGGGCCTCGCGCTGAACCAGCTCCGCCTGTCCACCGGACCGGCCCGCCTGACCGACGAGGAGATCGTGGCCCTACACCGGGAGCAGCCCCTGCTGTGGCGCGACGGGGCGCCGGTCACCGACGACCACGTGGCCACGGCGGACGGACTGTTCCTGGGCCTGGACCTCAAGGGCGACGAGAACGGCCGGGTGGGGTACCGGGCCAAGGACTTCGCGCCGCCGCTCGAGATGTCACGGACCGGCTACGACTGGGAGGGCTACTGGGACCCCGTGCGACGGGAGGACGGCGACCGGATCATCCTCGCGCCGGAGCACTTCTACCTGCTGCTGTCCGACGAGGCGGTGTCCATCCCGCCGGGCTACGCCGCCGAGATGGCCGCGTACGACCCCACCAGCGGCGAGCTCCGAACACACTACGCGGGCTTCTTCGACCCCGGGTTCGGGTTCGACGCGGCGGGCGGGGCCCACGGCTCCAGAGCCGCCCTGGAGGTCCGGGCCCACGACGTCCCGTTCATGATCGAGCACCGCCAGCGCGTCTGTAAGTTGAGCTTCGAGCGCATGGTCGAGCCCCCGACCGTCCTGTACGGCGAGGGCATCGGCTCCTCCTACCAGCGCCAGACCGACACCCTCAGCAAGCACTTCCGCCCGCCGGGCTGAGAGGGAGCGGGCATGAGCGGACCGGTCGACGACGCCAGCGCGATCACGCCGGATCTCGGGATCAGCGCGATCGAGGTACGGGAGGGGCGTTCGACCCGCGTCGGGCGGTTCGGGGTCCTGCGGGTCCTCCCGACGAAGGGCCGGCGGACGGTCGGGCCGTGGTGCTTCGTCGACCTCATGAACCCGGATGACATCGGCGATCCCCCGCCGATCGAGATCGGGCCGCACCCGCACATCGGGCTGGCCACGGCCACCTGGCTGTTCGTCGGCGCGGCGGTGCACAGCGACTCCCTGGGGACCGAACAGCTCATCCGGCCGGGCGAGCTGAACCTGATGTCCGCCGGCCACGGGATCGCGCACGCCGAGCAGGGGGTCGAGACGGCCGCCGCCATCGGCACGAACGGGATCATGGGCGTCCAGATGTGGCTGGCCCAGACGGAGGCGACGCGGCACGGCCCGTCGAGGTTCGAGCACCTGGCGGACCTGCCGGCGGCCGATCTCGGTTCCGGGGAGGCACAGGTGTTCGCCGGCGCGCTGGGGACTGCGGCGTCGCCGGCCGGGCTGGACCACCCGACGATCGGGCTCGACGTGACGTTCCGGTCGTCGGTGGAGGTCCCCGCCGACCCGCGGTTCGAATACGGGGTCGTCCCGATCGACCAGACCCTGCGGGTGGACGACGCGATCGTCGACGTGGGGTCCCTGGCGCTGATCCCCACCGGGTACGAGCGCCTGAGCGTCGAATCGAGGAGCGGGCCCGCGCGGATGCTCGTGCTGGGCGGAGAGCCGCTCGGGGTCGAGATCAAGATGTGGTGGAACTTCGTGGCCCGAACGCTCGACGAGATCACCGACGCCTGGCGGGCCTGGCGCGATCACGACGACGACCGGTTCGGCCCCGTCCCGTCGTCCCTGGCCCGGATCGAGGCCCCCGCCCCACCCTGGCTCGCCACCCCTGCGTAGAACGGGGATGGATCCGTTCCAGCACCTTCGACGGCGGCTCCTGGCCCGGCGTCAGCGAGAGTATGACGGCGGCCGCCGAGGGCCTCGGCTGGGCGGTCTCCGCACCCGCCTGATCGGAGTCCTGACGATGAGTTTCGCCGGACCCGGCAGTCCTACCCTGGAGAGACCGACGAACAGGAGGAGGCTCACATGGGAGGAATCACTCCGTTCCTGTGGTTCGACGATCGGGCCGAGGAGGCGGCGAACCTCTACGTCTCGATCTTCTCGGACCTGGGGCGCGGCGATTCGCGGGTCACGGACGTGACGCGGTACGGGGCGGCGGGGTCCGGGGCCGCCGGGCGGCCTGAGGGATCGGTGATGACCGTGGCGTTCCGGCTCGACGGGCAGGACTTCGTGGCCCTGAACGGCGGCCCGGAGTTCCGGTTCACGGAGGCTGTCTCGTTCGTCGTGAACTGCGAGACCCAGGAGGAGGTGGACGGGTTCTGGGAGCGGCTCTCCGAGGGCGGCGAGCAGGGGCCTTGCGGCTGGCTGAAGGACCGGTTCGGCCTGTCGTGGCAGGTCGTCCCGTCGGCCCTCGGCCGGATGCTGCAGGATGAGGAACCGGAGCGAGCCGAACGCGTGATGGCTGCAATGCTGGAGATGAAGAAGATCGACATCGAGGCCCTGCGTCAGGCGCACGAGCACGAGTAGGTCGAACGGGAAGGAGGTCCCCGATGGCGGAGGTCAAGTTCAACAGCGTCATGATCGGATCGGAGCAACCGGACACGCTGGGTGAGTTCTACGCCGGCGTCTTCGACCGGCCGGCCGACATGAAGGAAGGTGGTATGTACGGCTGGCAGTTCGGCGGCACGTTCCTGTCGATCATCGAGCACAGCGAGGTGAAGGGGAAGGCCGCGGAGCCGCAGCGCTTGATCCTGAACGTGGAGACCCCGGAGGTGCAGGCGGAGTTCGAACGCATCAAGGCCTCCGGCGCGACGGTGGTCAAGGAGCCCTACGAGCTCCAGGGGATGTGGATCGCGACGTTCGCCGACCCGGACGGGAACTACTTCCAGCTCATGTCGCCCTGGGAGGGCGAGCCCGGCTCCTGATCCGGCGCTTGGCTCAGCGACAGTTGGCGTGGTCGTCCAGGAACGAGAAGACCGCGCGCTGGATCCGCGGGCTCGAGGGGCTGGAGTCGAGCATGGCCCAGCTGTTCAACCCGAATGGCACCAGCACCAGGTCCTTCACGGCGGATCCCGTGGCTCGCAGCAGGCGCCGGACCTCCTGCAGCGGGACGAATTGGTCGGTGCGGAGCGTGACGTACAGCACCGGGATCCGGAGGTCCGACGCGGCCGCGAGCGCGCCCACGGGATCGAACGGGCCCTCGATGTACTGGCCGCGTTGTGCGGCCGGATCGAGCCCCACGAGCGCGACCGGAGGTGGGCGCATCGAGGTCGCCGCCACGATGGCGGCCGCCGCCCCGCTGTAGGACCCGGCGAGCGCCACGCACCGGGAGCCCTCCCGGATCAGCAGGTCGGCCGCGGCGGCCACGTCGAGATCGAGACGGCCCGGGTTGGACCCGCCCGATCCGGACTCCCCGCGGTCGCGATAGTCGAACACCGCCACGCGGAAGCCGTGTTCGGCGAACAGCAGGGCCTCGGACAGCTCCTCGCACAACGGGTGCGGGACGTCGTTCGCCATGACCAGGCCGACCGGCCCCCGGCCGACGGTGGCCGCGTACAGCGAGACATCGTCGGACGTCATGACCGTGACGGTCCGGAACCGCTCGTCCCCTTGGATTCCCGGGCACAGCTGCTCCACGGGCGTCGGCCCGGCGTCCGGGGGCACCGAGGGAGAGACCGCTGGCGACCCCGAGGGTGACCGGAGCGCGCGGGCGGAACGGGATGGCGACCGGTCTTCCGACGAGGTCCCGCAGCTCGCCAGCGCGAGGATCGCGACCAGGCTTGCCGAGACCCGGCGATTCCGGTTGCGGACCGGCACCGTGCCTCCGTTCCCTCCCCCCAAAGGTCCCTACGAGAATCGGGGCGCTGCGAGTTTGGCACGGCCGGGCGCTAGCCCTGCGAGGCGCGCCAGGCGTCGCGGACCCAGAAGATCTGGGAGCGATGCTCGGCCTCGTGCTGCGCGATGTGGTGCAGGACCCAGGCGGGCGAGACGTCGTACCGCTCGCCGTGGCGCAGGCGGAGGAAGTCCTCGACCGTCATCGGCCGGAACATCTCCAGCAGCAGCGAACGCACCACGGCGAGGCGCTCGAGATGCTCGGCGAGCGTGAAGCCGGTCACCGGCGTCAGGCGCTGCCCTTCGATCCGATCGGGAAACGGGAACAGGTGGATCGGGCGCTTCGGATGCTCGGGCGCCTCGAACACGTCGACCCACAGCCAGTCGTCCTCGACCAGCGCGACGTGGTACAGCAGCGTCCCGAGCGTGTTCGTCCGCTCGTCGACCTCCCACTCCAGTGCCTCGTCGGGCACGCCCTCGAGCTCCCGAAGCGTGTCCCGGCGCCCATCCTCCAACGCCGACAGCCACCGACCCACCTCGGGCGCGTCGGCGAGCGGCTCCAGACTCAAGATCTCTCGCTCCGCCACCGCCACTCCTCGTCTCGATGCCCACCACCGGCCGAACAGCGAAGTCTAGCCACCGGTCGCAGCGACGCTCGCTCGACTCCCGTCGGTGCAGAACGAGGGCTGATCGCGTTCGATCAGGTGGCCGGGTGTATGGCGGGGACGGCAACGACTTCGATCAGAGCCCCCAGAATGAGGCAGCGGCTGCCGACGTCGCGGTCGCGGAAGGAGGAGCCATGACGACCAGGGCACTGCTCGTGCCGTTGGAGGCGAGGCCCGGGAAGGAGGCCGAGGTCGAGGAGTTCCTGCGGTCGGCCCTGCCCCTGGTGGAACAGGAGCCGGGGACGACCGCCTGGTTCGCGATCCGCTTCGGGCCGTCCCGGTTCGGCATCTTCGACGCGTTTCCCGACGACGACGCCCGGCAGGCCCATCTCTCGGGCGCTGTGGCCGCCGCGCTGATGGAGAAGGCCGACGACCTCTTCGCGGAACCCCCCGACATCCAGCAGCTCGACGTCCTGACCGACAAGCTCCCCGGATAGCCGGCGCCGCGAATGGGCGGCGAGGAGCTCCTCCCCGCGGTGCTCGCGGGCGGCGATCGGGAGGCCGTGAGGATGGAGGGCCGGTCGCTGTCCTACGGGGGCATGCGGGATGCGGCGTCGGCCGTCGCCGCCGGTCTGGGTCCCGGCGAGCACGTCGCCGCCTGGGCGGAACCGGCAGCGGAGACCGCGGTCGGCGTGGTCGGCGCGCTGCTCGCGGGGGCGGTGGCCGTTCCGGTGAACCCCCGGATCGGGGTGCGCGAGCTGGAGCACCTGCTCCGGGCCGCGGCTCCCCGGCGGATTCTGGTCCGCCCCGGGGCCGACCTGCCGGAGGGTCTCGCCGGGCTGGAGCGCGTCGACGTGGACACCGAGGCCCCGGGACGGCCGTTGCGCGGCGAGCCAGACGCGGAGTCTCCCGCCCTGGTGTTCTTCACGTCCGGCACCACGGGGCCGCCGAAGGGCGCGGTCATCCCGCGGAGGGCGCTGGCGTCGAACCTGGACGCGCAGGCCGGCGCCTGGGACTGGAACGCCACCGATGTCCTGACCCATGGTCTGCCGTTGCATCACGTCCACGGCCTGGTGCTCGGGATCCTGGGCGCTCTCCGGCTGGGAAGCCGAGTCCACCACGTGGGGCGGTTCTCGGCGGAGGCGATCGCCGGGGAGCTGGCGGGCGAGGCCACCATGCTGTTCGCGGTCCCGACGATGTACCGCGACCTGGCGGAAGCGGCCGAGTCCAACGCCGGCGTGGCGGCCGGCGTCGCGCAGGCCCGGCTGCTGGTATCGGGGTCGGCGGCGTTGCCCACCCGCGACTGGACCCGGATCCAGCGGGCAACGGGCCAGCGGATCGTCCAGCGGTACGGTCTCACCGAGACCCTCATGAACTGCGCTGTCCCGGCCTCGAGTGACCGGCCGGCAGGAACCGTCGGACCTCCCCTTCCCGGCGTCGAGGTCGGCCTGGTCGGCGGCGGCGGGTCGCCGCTCGAGGGCGAGGATCCGACCGGCGAGGTCCTGGTCCGCGGACCGAACGTGTTCCTGGGCTATCTCGGCGACGCCCGCGCCACGGCGAATGCCCTTCGCGATGGCTGGTTCCACACAGGCGACGTGGCCGCGCGCGACGCGAACGGCTGGTACCGCATCCTGGGCCGCCGGGACACCGACCTGATCAAGACCGGAGGCCACCGGGTGGGAGCCGGCGAGGTGGAGGACGCGCTGCTGGAGCACCCCGCGGTGGCCGAAGCCGCCGTGACCGGCGAGCCCGACGACCGCCTGGGCCAGCGCATCGTCGCCTGGGTGGTCCTGCGCCCGGACCACGAGGCGACCCCGGCGGATCTGGAGGATCACGTGGCCGCGCTGCTGGCGCCGTACAAGCGCCCCCGCGAGGTCCGGTTCGTCGAGCGCCTCCCCCGCAACGAGATGGGCAAGCTCGTGAAGGCCGCCCTGGAGCGGGCGCCGTGACGGACGGGATCGCGGCCATCGGTCACTACGGCCTGATCGGCGATGGCAGGACCGCGGCCCTTTGCTCCTCCGACGGGTCGATCGACTGGATGTGTCTCCCCCGCTTCGATTCCGACCCCGTCTTCGGACGCTTGGTCGGAGGGGAGCGGGCGGGCTCGTTCTCGCTCGAGGTGCGGGGCGCACGCGGCGTGCAGCGCCGGTACCGGGACCGGTCGGCGGTGCTCGAGACCACGTGGGCCACGCCCGGTGGGGAGGTCAGGCTCACCGAGGGCATGACCGTCCATGCCTCCGGCCGCCTGGCGCCCCAGGCCCTGTTGGTGCGGCGGGTCCGGTGTCTCGGCGCACCCGCCAGCATCCTGATCCGGTTCGATCCGCGACCGGGCCTGCTCGGCGGGACGATGGCGGCGGTTCGGCGAAACGGTGCCGTGGTCCTCACGCGGGGAAGCCTGGCCATGGCCCTGCAGGTCGCACCCACCACCCACGTGGTGCCCGGTCAGGAGACGGAGGTGGAGCTGCCTCCAGGAGGGTCGCTGACGTTCGCCCTCTCGGTCGCCGACCGTCAGCCGCTCGTGTTCGTGGAGCCCGATGCCGCGTATGGCCTGCTCGAGGAGAGCGACCGATGGTGGCGGGAATGGGCCGACCGGATCGCGTACGAAGGCCCGGAGACAGCGGGGGTCGTACGGAGCCTCATCACCCTCAGGCTCCTCACGTACTCGCCGTCCGGCGCGCCCGTCGCAGCGCCGACCACATCGCTTCCCGAGACCCCGGGGGGGATCCGGAACTGGGACTACCGCTTCTCATGGCCACGGGACGCCGCCATCGGCGTCAGGGCGTTCCTGGCCACCGGGCTCTCCGAGGAAGCCCACTCGTTCCTCCACTGGCTGCTCATCGCGAGCCGTCTGACGAGGCCGAGGCTGCACGTCGCCTACACCCTCGACGGCAAGCCCGGCCCCGGCGAGGAGGAGCTCCCCGACGCGCCGGGCTATCGCGACAGCCGGCCGGTCCGGATCGGGAACGACGCGGCCGCCCAGCACCAGCTGGACGTCTACGGGTGGGTGATCGACGCGGCGTGGGCGCTCGCCGAATCCGGAACCTCCCTGCACGCGGCCACGTGGCGCGGGGTGCGGGCATTCGCCGAATTCGTGGCGGATCGCTGGCGTGATCCGGACGCGGGGATCTGGGAGATGCGGGACGACCCCGCGCACCACGTCCACTCGAAGCTCATGGGCTGGCTGGCGTTGGACCGAGCCATCCGCTTGGGGGGCTCCAACCGCACTCGTCCGTCCCGGGTCCACCGATGGGAGGTCCAACGCGAGGCGCTCGGCGAGGACATCCGAGCCCGCGGATTCGACCACGAACGGGGGACCTACGTGCGGGCCTACGGCTCGAGCGAACTGGACGCGGCCGTGCTGGTCCCCGTCGTGGAGTTCGAGCCCGCCGGGTCTCCACGCGTGGCAGGGACCATCGATGCCATCCGGCGCGAGCTCTCCGCCGGCAGTCCGCTCCTGTACCGGTACCGCCCGGGGAGCGACGGCCTCGAGGGCCGCGAGGGGGCCTTCCTGGCGTGTTCGTTCTGGATGGTGATGGCGCTCGCGCGGGCGGGGCGGGTCGACGAGGCGCACCATCTGTTCGAGGACCTGTCGGCCCGGAGCAACGACCTCGGCCTGTACGCGGAGGAGATGGACCCGGCCACCGGCGAGCATCTCGGGAACTTCCCGCAGGCGCTGACCCACGGGGCGCTGGTCCAGGCAGCGCTCGCGCTCGAAGCCGCTACCGGGGGTTGAGGAAGCCTCCCAGCAGCGCGCCGTAGGCGACATGGGCCACGAGAACGAATGCGAACGTCTCCCGCCCGTAGTTGAGGCCGAACGGACCGGGAGGCTCGATGACCGTGCGCAGCTCGGGCCCCGATCGCTCCGACGCCATCCGAGGATGGATGCCCGGGAGGAGCGGGACGATCACGGTCAGCGCGGCCAGGCCGTGGACCAGTCCGAACACCGCGCCCAGCCACCAGGACGCCCACCCGACGAGCGCGAACGCACCCGCGTAGAGCAGGGCGAAGACCTGCCCGTTCGCCAGATGGATGAGGAAACCGACGACCCGGGCCCGATCGGGGTCCTCCACCATGATGGTCCCGAGGATGAACGGGAGATCCATCCTGGAGAGCCCGAGCAGCTGGCCGGCCACCATGATCCCGGTGAGGATCACCGTCGCGACGAACCCGAACGTCGCCCAGCCGGCCCAGTCCACGCCTCGGATTCTATGAACGATGCCCCCTCGCGGGATGGATGGCGAGAACGCGCCGTCACCGCGTCGAGAGCAACGCCTCGATGTCGGCAATGGCCTGTGAGGTGTCCAGGAACAGGACGCCGTGCATCCCCACGATGCGAGCGGCGTCCACGTTCTCCTCGACGTCGTCCACGAAGATCGACTCCTCGGGCTTGACGCCGAGGCGTTCGCAGGCCAGGAGGTAGATCCGGGGTTCCGGCTTCGAGATCCCCACCTCGTGCGAGTACACGATGACGTCGGCGATGTCCTCGAGCCCGTAGCGTTCCTGCTCCCGCTCGCGTGCCCCGACGAAGCTGTTGCTGATGATGGCCGTGCGGTAGCGGGGACGCAGCCCCCGGACGAATTTCGCGAGCTCCACGTTCAGCGTCCCGAGGTACTCGTCCCAGATGTCGGCCATGAGCGCATCGGCGGCTCCCTCGTCCAGCCCCAGCCGCTCCGCCGCCCCGCGGCGAACCTCCGCCTCCGACATCGTCCCGAGCGACCCCGCGGCCCACAGGTCGGCCGTCCGCTCCCCGAGCTCCCCCGCCCGCAACCCGATCCGCGCCTCCCACACGCCGACCCACCCGGTCGACGGCGTGGACTCGAGGACGCCCCCGATGTCGAACACCACGGCTCGGATGGGCACTGCCCGCCTCCATGCACTCGACCGCCGCGCGCACCCCAGGCATCAACACTAGCCCGCGCTGGCGCGCCCGATCGCGGATCGAACGGGCGGCGGACCGAAACGCATCCGATCGCCCTCGCCCCCGCGAGCCTGACTCACCACCTCGTCGAATGGCGATTCCGCCGATGGGTGTCCCCCCCGTACGCCGACCTCGGAAACGTCGCGTCCTCCCTCGAGGTCGAGACCATCCCCCGATCGGGCGATGCTGACCGGGCGGCCGCGGGCGACGCTCCCGAGCCGGGCGCAGGCACAGAATCCACGCTCGCACCGAACCAACGGGTCGGCGAGAGCGGACATCCCGCCGGTGTCCTCGCTCTTCAACATCTCCTCTCCAGGATCGTCCGTTTGGCCGATAACCGCCTCGACGGAGCTTGGTTAGGATCGAGCGGCCGAGGACGGAAGGGGGAAGAGGAGGTCCGACACGGGCGAGCGGCGCTCAACCGGCCCTCACGACGAGATGGGAAGGGCGGTGCCCGAACGTGCGAGCGGGCACATCCGGGTCGCGAAGACGGCCGCGCCGGTCGCGGGCCCGTGGGCGTGCGCCAATCCGATCCCCTCCACGGTCCTGTGATCTCGGCCGTGACGTCCGGCTGACGGATTGCATCTCGACTGACGAACGCTTGATCGCGTTCGCCGCGTGCGGGGCCACCCAGACCGATCATGGGAGATGCCGGAATCGGAAGCCCCACGATCGACGGACAGTCCCACATGGCCGAGGAAGCGGAGCCCGCATTCGACCTCCAGGGGAAGGCGGCGGGCGGGAGTGTCCTCTCGAGAACGGCTACCCGTGTGGCTCCAATGGATCACGGATGCCCCTGTTGAGGAGTTGTCCGGAGCCCTCCGTGCCGCTGGCCTGGAGGTTGATGCTTCGGCCACGAGCGATCCCGCTGCGCCGGGAATCGTCTTCTTCGCGGAGTCGTCGCAACGGCTTCACGAGGTGATCAGCGACTCGAGCCGTGGAGGCATGGTCCGAGTCCTCGCGGTAGCCCTCCCGGGACACGTCCTTTCAGCTGGGACCGCGTGGGCACTCGTCCAGGAAGGGGCCTCCGACGTGATCGCGTGGGATGCCTCCGGCGACCCCGCATCAGATATCCGGGCGAGGGTCAGGCGCTGGATCCAGGTGGAGGAGCTCGTGAGGTCGTCGGTGGTGCGAGACCACCTCGTGGGCGGGGGCCGGGCCTGGACCCTCCTCCTCCGACAGATCGTGGAGGTGGCGCGCTTCACGGAGTCCGCCGTCCTCGTATCGGGCGAGAGTGGGACAGGCAAGGAACTGGTCGCTCGCCTCATCCACGATCTGGATCCGCGCCCCGGCAAGGGGGAGTTCGTGATCCTGGACTGCACGACCGTCGTACCGACACTCTCTGGATCGGAATTCTTCGGACACGAGAAGGGGGCATTCACCGGGGCCGTTGCCGCCCGAGACGGGGCGTTCGCGCTGGCCGACGGCGGCACCCTGTTCCTGGACGAGGCCGGCGACCTTCCCCTGCCACTTCAAGCAGAGCTGCTCCGGGTCATCCAGGAGGGGATGTACAAGCGGGTGGGTGGCAACATCTGGAGGCGCACGAAGTTCAGGTTGATCTGCGCGACCAACCGCGATCTGCTGGCGGAAGAGGCGGCGGGTCGGTTCCGACGCGATCTGTACTACCGAATCGCTGCGTGGAGCTTCCGACTTCCCCCCTTGCGGGACCGGCTGGAAGACATCCCGATGCTCACCCGACGCTTTCTCTCACAGGTTCGAACCGACCTGTCCGATGTCGAGTTGGACGGGGCGGTCTGGGAGCTCCTGCGGACCCGCGAGTACCGGGGGAACGTCCGTGACCTCCGGCAGCTCGTGTTCCGGATCGCCCAGCGCCACAGGGGGGCGGGTCCCATCAGCGTGGGAGACGTGCCGCCTGACGAACGGCCACCGGTGGGCTCCACCGAGCAGAGCTGGGTCGACCCCACCTTCGAAGAGGCCATCAGGAGGGCGCTGGCCCGTGGCGGAACTCTTCGCTCGATCAGCAGGAGCGCAGCAGAGACGGCCGTCCGGATCGCGGTCGCCGAGGAGCAGTTCAACCTGAAGCGAGCCGCGAGGCGCCTCGGCGTGACGGATCGAGCCCTGCAGATGCGTCGTGCTTCGCGCGGGCAACCACACTTCACGCACGGAAAGGGCTCATGACGTGGATCCCTGGGATGTCGTGCGCGCGGGCCTGCAGCCGCGACCGCCGCGGCCTCAAACGGTGATCGTGGTGGGGGCCGGGATGGCCGGGTTGACGGCCGCGCTGGAATTGAAACGAGCCGGGCACCGCGCGGTCGTGTTGGAGGCTCGCTCGACGGTCGGAGGTCGGGTCCGCACACTCCGGGAGCCCTTCGCCCCCGGCCTGCACGGCGAAGCGGGGGCGATGAGAATCCCACGCTCCCACGACCTCACCATGGCCTACGTGGAGCGGTTCGGCTTGCCACTCGCCCCCTTCACGGCCCACAGCCCGAATGCCCTCTGCCTGGTCAACGGGACGCGCTACCGCCGCTCCGAGGTGGAGCGCCGCCCTGATCTCCTGGGCTTCGAACTGGCTCCACACGAACGGGGTCGGACGCCTCGTCGGCTCTGGCTGCGGACGCTGGGCCCGATCCTTCGTCGGCTCAGGCACAAGGGAGAGGCGGCGTGGTCCTCGATCGTCGCCGAGTACGACGAGTACTCCACTCGGCAGTTCTTGAAGCTCAACGGGTGGTCCGAGGGAGCGATCGAGATGTACGGGCTCCTGGAGAATCTCGAGTCTCGGATGAGCGCGTCGTTCGTCGAGGTGCTGCTGGAAGAGGTTCGGGGTGACTTCGAGGATCTCTCTCAGATCGTGGGCGGCATGGATCGCCTTCCGCAGGCGCTCTTCGGTGAGCTCCGCAACGACGTGAGGTTCGGCGCACGCGTCATCGCCGTCGATCAGTCGCCCGACCTCGTGACGATCCATTACCAGAATCGCGCTGGCCGGGCCATGGTGTCCGGGGATCGGGCGATCGTGACACTGCCCTTCTCCGTTCTCCGCCACATCGACGTCCTGCACCCGTTCTCGCGTCGAAAGCAGCGCGCCATCCGCGAGCTCCACTACGACGCGTCCGGCAAGATCCTGCTCCAGTGCCGCCGGCGGTTCTGGGAGGACGAGGGGATCCGGGGCGGGAATTCCGTCACGGACCTGGCCATCCGCAACGTCTTCTACCCCGAGCACGGCGGGGAGACGGGGCGTGGCGTGCTGCTGGCGAGCTACACCTGGGGGGAGGACGCCCAACGGTGGTCGTCACTTTCGCACGAGGATCGGATCAGCGAGGCGGTGGAGGACGTGGCCGCCATCCATCCGAGGCTCGTCGAGGAGTTCGAAGGGGGCACATCGTTCATGTGGCACGAGGACGAGTTCGCGTGCGGGGCGTTCGCGCTGTTCCTTCCGGGCCAGACGTCACTCCTCCACGATGACATCGTCGCCCCGGAGGGAAGGATCCACTTCGCCGGCGAGCACGCCTCCACCGCGCACCGCTGGATCCAGGGCGCCATCGAGTCCGGGCTGAGGGCCGCCCTCGAGGTGCATCAGGCCGGCCTGCGTGAGAGTGCCGGGGGGGATCGAGTGGCCGATTGAGGACGGAACCGTGACGCCAGTCCGAGGAGACGGACGGCGTTCTCCCTGAGGATCAGGTCCTGTTCCGCCTTCCGGAGTCCGAGCAGGCGCACCTTGGCCATCTCCAACGCAGGGTGCAGCCATGGGCCGTCCGAGCCGAAGAGCACGCGATCCGGGCCGGCTCGTTCCACGGCCTCGACCAGGAAGTCGAATCTGCGTACTCCCGACGTGTCGGTGTACACGTTCGAGTATCTCGTCATCTGGTCGATCACCGTGCGGTGGGCCCGCCAGTCGTCTCCGAAACTTCCGAGATGGGGGACGACGAAGGTGACGTCGGGGTATTCCGGCGCGATCAGATCGGTCACCCAGGCCTCGCCCATCACGTCGTACAGGACCGGGACGGAGAAGGCCCTTGCCGCCTCGCAGACCTCCCGCGTGATGCGGGCGTCATGGCGATGGACCTTGATGCCCCGGAAGCCCAGCTCGTCGACGGCCACCCGCACCATCTCGTGGATCCGGCCCCGATCTCTGGCGGGATGGACCATGGCGAAGCCGACGAACCGCCCGGGCCGGGAGACGACGATCCGGGCCAGGGCCCGGTTCGCGACCGCGTAATCCTCGTGGAAGACGGGCAGGAGCACCGTGAGTGCGATCCCCGCCCAGTCGGCCCGGCGCAGGTATCGATGCAGAGGGGCTGCCGTGTCCCACGGCCCGGTGAGGCCGGTCCCCGAGCCGGCGTGACAGTGGAAGTCCAGGGCGCTCACGTCACGACGCCTTCACGGCCGGCCCCGGGAAGGATCGATCCGCCGAACCGCCGTTCGGCTGGAGCCGTCCCAACTCGGAGAGGAACCAGATCACCGTCTCCACCCCCCTGTGGAGCGTGGGGAGATGCACCTTCTCGTTGGGGGCGTGCATGCCGTCATCCGGGAGGGCCATGCCGATCATGGCCACGGGGATCCGAAGGTGGCGGACGAGGGACTCGACGACCGGGATGGTCCCGCCGGAACGGAGGAACACCGGGTCACTCCCGAACCCGTTCCGGCAGGCCAGCGCCGCTGTCCGGAGCACCGGGTGACTCCGGTCCAGCAGCACGGGGCCCGACCAGGCACTCACCCGGACCCGCGACGCCATGCCCCGGGGGACGGACTGCCGGACATGAGAGCCGATGGCCGACGCCACCTCCCTCGGCACCTGGTCGGGGACGAGCCTGACGTTGAGCTTGGCCGTGGCTCGGTGGGGGATGATGGCCCCGGTCCCCGGTCCCGCGTGCCCGCCCACCACGCCGGTGACGTTCAGGGCCGGGTGGATGGTGGTCCGCTCGTAGAGCGATCGGTCGGGCCCGCCGGCGAGGGGAGGCCCCCCCGCCGCTCGCAGGAGATCGGCGTCGCTCGGCCCACTCCGGGCCATGGAGGCCAGTTCCGCGGCCGGCCACGCCCGCACCCGACCATAGAAGCCGGGGACGGCGACCCGGCCGGCCCGGTCGTGAAGTCCCTCCACCACGCCACACAGCGCCTCCACGGCATTGGCCGCGGCTCCTCCGAACGCACCGGCGTGCAGATCGCGTGGACCCCCTGTCACCTCGACTTCCATGCCGATCGACCCCCGCAGGGCATAGGTGATGGCGGGCCGGTCCGGCGACGGGATCCGCGTGTCCGAGACGACGGCAGCGTCGGCGCGAAAGCGGGAGGGCGTGGAGCGCAGGACCGCGGCGAGGGCGGGGCTCCCCACCTCCTCCTCGCCGTCGAAGACACAGCGGACGTTGACGGGGAGCCGGCCGGCTCCCCGCAGCCAGGCCTCCAGCGCCAGGACCTGGGCGACGACGGGCCCCTTGTCGTCGGAGGCGCCCCGCCCAAGGAGATGGTCCCCCACCCGAACCGGCTCGAACGGCGGGGTGCGCCAATCGGAAGCCGGCCCCGGCGGCTGGACGTCGTAGTGGCCGTAGACCAGGAGGGTGGGCGACCCGGTGAGACGGCACCACTCAGCGACCACCAGGGGACGGCCCTTCATGGGGAGTACGCGAACCTCATCGAATCCTGCCTCCTTGAGCCGGCCCGCGAGCCACGACGCGCACCGCCGCACGTCCGCTCGCCGGGCGGGGTCCGCGCTGACCGACGAGAACCGCACCATCGCCCCGAGATCGGCGATCAGGCGCGAGCGGTGCCGCCGCGCGTAGGCGAGAGCCCGAACGGTCTCCATGGTTGGCCAGGCTCCGCGACGAGGTCTGGTCCCGGGGCATTCGGATGCTTCTGAACGAACCTCTGTCCCGTCCGAAGCTGGAGCACCCGGCGGATCCACCGCTCCATCCAGTTGCCGAACTTCGCCGTGCCGGGCTTGTAGGGTGGGAGCTTCCTCGGCTGCGCGAGCGTGGCGTCCCACGTGATCCGGTGGCCGGTCGGTCCGGGTTCGAACACCTGCAGGTGCGCTTTGCCCGTCTTGTCGTAGACGATCAGCGCGGTGTTCCCGCCGCCGGCGTCCCGGCCGGCCAGCTGTCGAAGGCCCTTGTTGTACGACGCGAGGCCCTTGATCTCACCGATCCTGATCTTCGGGATCTTCCCGGCGGGCTGAGGAACCCATGGAAGCAGCACCTTCACCTCTTCGTCTGGTTCGTCCTCCGGATCCGCTGAGGGGTCCACGGGGTCCAGGGGGGGAAGTCCCGCCGGATCCTCGATCCCGACGAGGACGGGCCCGATCCCCATCCACCAGGGCCACCAGTACAGGAAGCCTCGGCCCCGCAGGATCGCCACGCGAACGTCTCCGGGCGCCCTCAGCCGGTAGTGTGGCGCCCGCCGGAAGTCCGTCCGGAACGTGGCCGAATCCACCCACTCGCCTCGCCTCGACAGGTTGTCGAGCGCGCGGGCGAACGCCGGGGAGACGCCGAAGCCCGCTCGACGCAGGCGGGTCACCGTGCGGGTGACGAGACGACGTCTGGGGGGCGATGGGCGACCCCTGCCAGGCCGGCTGGCCACCGGAGCGACCCGGACCCCGGTTGGACGCCTCGGCGTGATCGCCCCGCCGGGCCGAGGCCCTGGGGGCATCACCCTCCTGGCGGCGGTCCCCGGTCGATGCCGCGACGCTGGCGGTCGCCGGGCGGGGGGGCGGGCGACAGCGACCCCCCGGCGCCTCATCGGAGGGCCCTCGACGTGCGTGGTGTCCGATACATCTGCCACCTCCCGGGTGCGATGGTCCGGGCCCTCGGGGCCCGAGCGACGGGCAGTGAGTCGGCGATCGCCGAGATCGTCGCGTCGACGTCGTCTGGTGTGTGGCGGGCCGTGAGGAGGAAGGCCAGGGCCGGCCCGGGGCGGCACCGGGACCGGATCACCACCGAGCGAATGCCCCGACGGAGCAACTCGGCGTGCAGCTCGATGGGTTCCAGGTCCTGGCCGGAAGCGATCGATTGGACGGGGAACATCCCTCCCGACGGCCGGAGGCCCAGGCCGGCCACCCCTGCCCGAAACCGCCCGATCGCCGCACCCAGGCGCCGGCGAAGGGAGGCGCCGAACCTGGCGTTGACGCCGATGGCGTGCTCGGCGGCGCGGACGTGAACGATCGAGACCGGGCTCAGGTGTATCCGGGCCTCGCTGCGGGCTTCGAAGGCGGTCAGCAGCGAGCGGCCACCCGCCATCACCGTCATCGGCACGCCGAAGCCCTTCGCCAGCGAGGCCACGACCAGGACCTCGGCGGGAGCGGCCGCGTGGCCGCCCTCCCGGTCGCGCGGTTCGTCGGGGACCACCGCCCTCAGGTCGCTCCCGTCCTCCCCGACGCCGTGCCATCGGAGCGAGCCCCCACCACCCGAGCCGAACGGGGGGTTCGTGGAGGGCCCTGAGCCCAGGATCCCAAGGGCCTGTGTGTCGTCCAGGACGAGGAGCCCCTGGTGTCGGCGCACCACCTCGAGGTAGTCGCGGATGGGGGCGGCCCCCCCACACCCGGGACACCATCCGTCCGCGACGACGATGGGAGTTCCTCCGGCTCCGCTCCCGGAGGACGTCGCGGCCTCCAGCGATTCCGGGTCGTGATGGCGGAACGACCGCACCACAGCACCCCGCCCGGCCGCCCTCTCGGCCCCCCACCACCCGACCGGGTACGTCCCGGCATCCACGAGGACCGTCCCCGCTCGGGCGGGAAGGGTCCCGAACAGGTCCCAGAACGCGTGCAGGGTGGACGGCATCAGCGTTCCTCCATCGGTGCCGATCAGGCGGGCGAGGGCCAGGGCGACCCTGCGAGAGTCGGGTGACTCCCGCAGGGCCGCCGGCGCACCCTCGGTGAGCCGGGCCCACGGTCGGATCGCCCGACTGGGATGCCGCATGCCCAGGTAGAGCGCGGAGGTGAAGTCCAACGACGACTCGTGCATCCGGCCGTGGGGATCACGGATTCACCCGGCTGGGAGGGCGGGCCGGCTTCGCCTGCCGCGATGCTCCGCCGGCTCGCGCCGGCGGGCGGACCCGATGAGCAGCGGCCAACCGCCGGCGCAGCAGGAGCGAGGGCTGGGCGAAGCGGTCCTCCCGCCGCTGGGCCTCCGTGACCTCCGCCCGCAGATCGATGCCCGTGACGGCCCAGTAGGCGTGCATGTAGTTCGCGACCTCCTGCCGCCAGTACCGCGCCCAGTTGCCCGCCTGGTTACGGTCGAACACGTTGTTCCAGTTCCCGTACCGGATGGACAGGAGCAGTTGCTCGCCGAAGATCCCCAGATCGCGGAAGTGCATGACGCTCGTGTCGCCCCACCCCTGCAGGGTCTTCATCGCATCGACCCGGTGCATCCAGGGCTCGGGCAGGGCGACCATGATCCGGGTCGGCAGGAAGTCCCGGAACTCCGGACGCGACAGCAGCCATTCCTCCATGAGCATCTCCTGGCGCGCCACCCAGGGAAGGTCTCCGAACTGGTTGTGCGCTCCCTGGCTGAGGATGAGGTGCACCTCCTTGAGCGCGTTCAGCACCGGGAAGCCGTCGGCGATCATCGTGGTGTCGTCGTCGTGCTGGTGGAACACGCTCGCGATGTACAGGAGGTTGTGGAAGGCCTCGATGAACTTGGACCGCGTGTCCGCGCCTCGCACCGAGCCGACCGCCTGGCCATGCAGGGTGATCCCGTAGTGGTGGTCGTATTCGTACGCTCGGCGCACCACGCTCAGACGGTGTTCCTCGTCCTGGATGTACCCCCAGAGCAGGTTGTTCAGAGGACGGAGAGGATCGATCTCCATGTGGGCAAGCGGATCTCGATCTCCCGGGGACCGGATGTTCTGGAAGCGACGGGCGATCGAGGCGGCCGTCTGCACCAACATTCCCTCCTCGTGCCAGTACGACCAGATGAGCTCGAGGAAGCACGGATTGGTCAGCTTGTTGCGCAGGATGCCCACGCACGCGGCAGCCTTGGCGGCCTCGTCCCCGTTCGGAAGGACCTGGACGTCTCCGAGATTCAGCCGGACCATCGCCAGATAGGGAATGGCCAACGGCCCGTCCTGCGAGTCCTCCACCGGACCCTGGACGGGCACCAGGTAGAACTCGTTGTACAGCTGATCGAGCTCGGCGGCGGACAGGGCCCGGCTGAAGCGGCCGTCGTCGCCGAGGGTGTCCGGGCGCTCCCCGAAGTCCCACACCCCGCATCGGGCCATCAGGAACACCTCCGAGGCGACCTTGAGTGTCCGGTAGGCCTCGATGTCGGGGAATGGCAGCGACCGGTCCAGCTTCTGGCCTTCGACTTCTCCCAGGCTGGGGTCGCCCGGATCGTTGCCGCAGGCGATCGCATCCATCCAGGGCTTGAACTGGTTGAAGCTGATTCGCTCCGTGGCCGCCCTGATCCCGGACCACAGGGCCTCGTCCGCGGTCACCGGGATGTCGGTTCGCCGAAGCGACACCGGGACGGGATCGAGCAGGAGCTGCTGGCGTTCCGTGACCAGGATGGAGACGCTGGCCTCTCCTCCCACGGCCACGTCTCCTTCCGTCGTCTCGTCCACCACCTGGGCCGCCAGCGAGTACGAGCCCGGGGCGAGGTTGGTGGTGCTCCATGGCAGGGTCAGCTTCGGCCCCGGGTCGATCTCGTCGGGCACGCGGCTGAGGACGAACTCCGGGCCTTCCCAGGTCCAGACGATCGCCTGGGTGCCGGTCAAGGACTCGTCCAGCTCGACCGAGATCAGGACGTCCCGGCCCTGTTCCACGACGTTCGGGATGGCCTGCATGGTGGTGATCTCGCTTGCCATGTCTTCGTCCTCCTTACGTGGAAGCCATCGAGGGCTGGAGCTCTCGACGCCGATGGACCGGTCGACCCGGAACGCCGGGTGGCCGTGCGGTGGGAGTCGCGGTGGCGATGGGGACCCGCGTCGGGCCGGACCGGGTCCTTCGGGGGGCCCGGGCGCAGATCTCCGCGATGTCGAGCGTGCTCTTCAGCGCCCAGTGCGTGATGAGGTCTCCGAGCAGACGGTCCTCCCTCTCGGGGCTCAGCCTCCCCTTCGCCCGGGCCCGCCCCAACACGGCGAACACGAGCGTCGGCGGAGCCGCCCGCATCAGCTCCGGCTGGACGGTCCAGCGGTCGTAGGCCTCGATCAATCGCTCGGGGGTCCGGTCCGGCATCCTGATGGCGTCCCCGAGCGCCATCCCGCGCAGCGACGCCGGGCGGTGTCCCAGCAGGAACGACACGAAGGCGCCCATTGTCGCCTGGAGCTCCGTGACGACCTGCTGGCGCTTCTCGTCCAGGCCCGCCGTGGGATAGAAGCGCCGCCAGGTCGCGGCCAGCTCCGCCCACTGCCCGTGGGGCCCCTGGGGATAGAGCGCGTTCCCGAGGGCGCAGCTCAGCAGGACCCTGATCCAGGGGAACGGGTGAGGATCGTCGACGTTCACGCGGAACACGAACGCTCGGGGAAGGCTGACGATCCCGATCAAGCCGAGTGTCGAGGAGATGCCCACCTTCCCGAGCGCCCACGTGTCCGCGACGATCTCCGAGATCGTCCGCTCCCACATCCCCCACGCCCGTGCCTCCGCCGGCGGCCGGACGCGCCGCTGCTCCTGGAGGGCGGGACGCAGCGATTCGACCAGGTTCAGCAGCGCAGCAGCCTGGTGACCGCACTCGTGGCAAAGGCTCGAAGCGACACCGAAGCCGATCATCCGCTCCCTGGGGATCCTCACCACCGCCACCGGCGCCTCACCCCCGCCGGGCAGCCGAGTCCGGGCGCGGCGGATCGCGCCGCCCAGGCCACGGTGCAGGTAGCACACGGCCGGAGGTGGCTCGATGAACCCGCCGCGAAGCTCCAGCGCGTCCTGTGCCGCCACGTCCAGACCCGACAGCCACACCCCGATCTCCTGCTCGCTTCGCTGTGTCAGGGCCTCGGCGAACAGGTCGAACTGCGTGAGGGCCGTGTTGAAGCGCAGGCGCAGAGTGGTGAAGCGTCGCTGCTGTTCCTGCGGGACCGCCCCTCGGCCCGGTCCCCGAATCCACCGGATGAACGCCCGAACGTCCCGACGGAGCTTCCCCCGGCCGGCCATCAGATACCGCTCGATGGCGATCTGGGCCGTCGGCATGAGGTTCGCAGCCGGCACCATCGTCTCCTGCAAGACGAAGGGCTTGACTCGATCCAACCGCCGGAGCAGGGCGCGGGCCTCCTGCTCCAGCAGCCATGTGGCCAGGGGATCCGGTGTCGCAGCCATCCCGCCGATCCGCCTGTCTCAGACCCCGAACACGACGATCTTGCGGCCCCGCCGGATCCAGCGTCCGCTGAGCCCGGGGGTTCCGTACGGCGGTGGCGGGGTGGTCCAGCCGTCGCCGGCGTGGCGCGCGGCAGGCCGACCCACGGCCGGACCCATCGCCGGCCCACCCGGGCGGGGGTAGGCTCCGGGCCGCCGGTAGTACGCGGGGACCCCGGGCCTGACCCCGCGAAGGTTCTGCATCATGTTCCGGTAGATGCCGGGGGCGTAGACCTTGGCGGCCTTCGCCACCGCAGCTCGAGCCAGCGTCTGCGGTGCGGTGCCCGGGGTCGGGCGGGCCAGCGCGGCGTTGCGGGCGGCCCCCGCGGCCACGTTCACGAACCGGCGAGCCACCTCGAACTCCGCCTGCTCCTGTGGCATGGCCTCGACCTCGATCTCGAACAGGCCGCTGGCCATGGACCCGAGCTTGCTTCCGATCGCAGTGCCGATGCCGGGAGCGACGAACGATCCCAGCGCACCGCCGACCACCGGGAGCGCCTTCTTGGCCACGTTCTTCAGGACGCCGCCGAGAGCCCGGCCAATGGGGGACTTGATGATTCCCCCGACCCCTCTGGCGACCCTCTTGAACAGGCCGCCCAGGAATTGCTCGAGCTCCTCCTCGCTGGAGATCTCGAGGAGCTCGGAGGCGAGCTGGACCTCCTGGGCCTCGCTCAGAGGGCTGGCGACCTCGCCCCCCGAGACCTCGCCCCCCATGAGCGATCCGAGGATCCCGCCGAGGAACTGCTCCGACTCACCCACCTCTCCGAACTCCCCGGTCTCTCCGAACTCTCCGTACTCACCGGTCTCTCCGTACTCACCGGTCTCTCCGTACTCTCCGTACTCCGCCTCGGTCTCTCCGAACTCCCCGAACTCGCCGTACTCGCCGAACTCGGTCTCCGTCTCCTGCATGCTCATGGAGCGTCTCCCTTCGGTTGTCCTGATGGCCCTATCCCGGCCGTATATCCACGGCGATCGCGATTCGCAGGTCCGGGAGCTCAGCTGAGGTAGATGACGATCCTTCGCCCGCGCCGCAGCCAGCGGCCCGTCTGAGGCGCCCCGGCCGGCGCCGCCGGGCCCGGCCCGGCCGCCCTGGGGACCAGGCCGGGGGCATGCACCCGTGCGGCCTTCGTCGCCGCCGCTCGAGCCGCGGCCTGCGGTGGGGCCGAGCGGGGGGCGAGGCAGGCCTGTCTGGCAGCGGCCCCGGCGAAGCGGACGAACTGCTTGGCCGCCTCGAACTCCTGGTCCTCGGGGCTCAGGCCCTCGAGCTCCAGCCCGAGCAGCTGCCCGGCCGCCCTTCCGAGCGTGGCTCCGACCGCGCCTCCGCTGCCAGGAGAGACCCACTGCCCGATCCCTCGCCCGACGACGGGCAGCGCCCGCTTCGCCGCGTTCCTCAGGATCCCGGTGAGGGCCCGGCCGGTGTCCGACCTGGCGAACTGGCCGACGGTGCGTCCCACCGTGCCGATGAGGCTGCCGAGGAACTGCTCCAGCTCGTCCTCACTCGAGACCTCCAGCAGTTCGGATGCCAGCTCCACCTCCTGGGTCTCGGTGAGCGGGCTCTCGTACTCCGAGAACTCCTGGTACTCACCGGGGCCGGCTTCGCCGTATTCACCGTATTCACCGTATTCACCGATCTCCCCGATCTCCCCGAACTCCCCGAACTCCCCGAACTCCTGGCCGGCCTCGAGCGCTTCCGATTCGAGCCGGGTTCGGCCGATGTCGTGCATCCCTCACCTCCTCCTTCCGTGCATGCAGTCCCCGGCAGGGCCGGCCGCGATCCGTCACCTCCTCTCGCCGACGTCACCTCTTCTCGCCGACGCGGCCTTCAGCCCATCTGGTGCAAGTGGCGTGCCAGCCGTACGGAGTGGAGGTGCCAGCCGGGCAAGGCGAAGGATTCTTCGATCGGCTCCTTCGGGCGCGAAGCGGGATTCGTCGAGGGGAGTGGAGGAGCAGATGCAGCCGCGGCGGCGTGGGCCGGTTCGGGTCAGGCCGGCGTGCTCCTGAGGGCTCCGATCCCGCGAACGCCGCGGGGGAGCAACCCGAGTTGGATCCGGTACTTGGCCACGGTGCGGCGGGCCACCTTGTAGCCGAGCTCGAGGAGACGCCCGGCCAACTCGCGATCGGACAGCGGGTGCTCCTCCGCCTCGATGATGTGCTGGAGCGCGTCCCGCACCCCGAGCGATGCGTCGAAGAAATCCCGGAAGGGCACCACCCTCCCGGAGGGGAGCATCACGTACTTGCCGCTCACCGCTCGGCTGACCGTCGACTCGTGCACACCGATCGCTTCGGCCACGCGCGCCCTCGTCAATCTCCGAAGGTACTGAGCTCCGCCCAGCACGAATGCCCGCTGGGACTGGATGACGTGCTCGGCGATCCTCCGCAACGTGCGGTTGCGGTCCTCCAGGCTTTCCATGAACAGCGCGGCGCGCCGGACGGCCTGGCGAACGTGCCGCCGGGTGGCGAGGGTGAGCTGGTTCGCCTCGGACGCCGCCATCATGTCGGCCAGCAATCGGTAGAGGGGATCCACACGGAGGGCGAAGCGGCCTTCGTCGACGACCTCCACCTCCAGGCCTGCAGGGGCGTCCGCTCGCTCGCGCACCACCACATCGGGCAGAACGGGAGGGGGAGCCTCACCACCGGGCAGGCCCGCGCTCGGGTACGGCGAACAGTGGTCCCGGATGAACTCCCGTGCCGCCTCGACCTCGTCGGAGGAGACGTTCAGCACTCGGGCGATGAACGCGAACCGGCCGCGTCCCAACGCCTCGAGGTGTCCGGCGACGACGGCCCTGGCCAGGGAGCGGACCCGGGCCTCCGGGTCGATACCGGATTCCGGGGGTTCGGCGCCCAACCCATCGAGCTGCTGGAGCAGGCACGCGCGGATGTCGCTGGCACCGATCCCGGGCGGCCCGACCTCCTGGAGGGCACCCACCACGCGTTCCACCCTGGATGTCTCGATCCCGAGCTGCCCCGCGATTCCGGCGGTGCCACCCGGGAGCAATCCCCGCTCGTCCAGGCTCCCCACGACGTATTCGGCCAGGTGGATCTCCTCCTGCGGCAACAGCAGCCGGACTTCCTCCAGCAGCGACTGTTCCGGGCTCGGCCTGAAGGGCACGTCGAAGGTCGTGTCCAGCAGGGTACCGGAAGGCCGGCGGGCGATCACGGAGCCCGGCCGGCACCTCGGGCAGGGGCGGTCCGCTTCCCCCCCGCACAGCCGGCAGGCATCGGACTCGAACCGCTCCAGTGCGGGATTCTCGGCGCTCTCCCTGTCGATCGCGGCCTCCAGCTCCTGGGACGAAAGCTGCAGCAGCGAGGTCAGCGCCAGGAGTCTCGGTGAGACGTTCATCGACAGGCGTGGGCCGACCTCCATGCGGAGCGCCGGCCCGGCCCGGAGCGAGCCCACCCCAGGGTGCATGCTCACGCTCTCCATCGAACCAGGGGGATGCAAGCTGCGTGCCCGATGGCGCGGGGGGCTGCCATGTCTCGGCCATTCCAGCCGCCCTCATGCCCGAGCACAAATCAGCAGGCCCGTCGATCGTGTGGCACGCGCCTTGCACGCCACGGGGTCGATCGGAGACGACCGTGAGACGAATCAGAATCCGCAGGAGGAGTGCCCGCCGCGTCCCAGGCGGCGGGCAGATCCTCTCCCTCGATCCCCGCGATCCCGATGTGGTACGGGCCAAGACGGGCAAGCAGGGCCGCGACGGACGGTCCGGTCCGAACGGCCGGTGAGACCTGAGCCCCGGGCCTTGTCGAGCATCCTCCTGTGTCGGCTCATCGCTTCGGCTTGGCCTGCATCTCCTTCAGAAGGGCCCTCACGTCCTTGTCCAGAGTCGCAAGCTGCTCTTGCTGCTGTTGGAGTCGCTGATCCATCTCGTGGAGATCGGGGGGCACCTGGTCGATCGTCTGATCGCTCGCCTCGGTGTCCCGCTTGTACGCCGCACGCTCGCGATCCTCCCTCGACATCACTCCCACGGCCTTGAGCAAGGGTCGGAGGTCTCGCCAGAGCAGCTGCCCGACCTGGCCGAGCTCGTACTGGCGAGGCTGCCGCTTCGGATCGAACGTGCGTCCGGCGGCGCTGATGACACCCTGTACGGTCCGGGTCAGGTCATGCACCAATTCCCGGAAGGTCACCGCCGCCGACCTGTTCACCTGAGATGTGAGCTGGTCGAGAACCTGAGCGAACTCCCCCTGGATGTTCGCCCGCTGGTACCGCGTGAGCAGTGCCCCCATCAACCGCGCCGTCGATTCCTGGATCGTGGGCGTCGGAGCGGCCACCGGCGGCCATCCCGGGCCTCGCGACCGCCCTCGCCAGGGATGCGGCGATGGCCTCTCTTCGGATGCACCGATCGTCTCGAAGACAGGCGCTGCCGCCGTCCGGTAGATCGCCCGCCGCATGGGGGGGCGTCCCTGCGGTTGGCGAGAGTATCCCGTGTACGCCGGTCTCATCATGATTCTCCTCTCCTTTCTTCGTCCTTCTTCCCAGCGTCGCTCAGGTGCCTCCTTCCACCTTGTCGTCCCTTCCTCGTGCGTTTCACGTCGCCTCAGCTCCACGACGGGCCGAGGCCGCCCGGATCAGCTCTGGGGGCGCGGATGGCCGACAGCAGGACGGGCTCCGATGCCTCACCGATGTGCGCGGGTTCGACTCCCACCTCGAAGACCACCACGTCCCGGCCGCCGGGCTCGACGGCGACGATCCGCATGCCCGCGTGTCGTGCCACCAGCCTCCTCCAATACTCGCCGGAGTCGTCCTCGTTCCGGCCAACCAGGACGACGTCGGGGCGGATCCGAGCCACGGCCATCGAGAGCCATTCGCGGGCGGCCGGTCCATCCGCGCTGTGTCGTGCCGGCGCCATCCCGGCGAGCTTCATGTCCCGTGCCGCGCCGACGATGTCCCGGATGATCGCCTGAAGGATCGGGGGACCCTGTCCGATCAACACCCGCGTCCTTGCCACGCTCGCTCCCAGCCGGTTCAGCCGAGACTCAGCCTGCCACCGGCGACCGCGCGCGTACATGGATCATCGGATCCATAACGGATCCATATGGGATCCATGTGCAAGACCCGGCCCCTCCGACCAGGCGCCGGGTGTCAGGAGCGGAAACGGTCCGCCATGCCGGGCATGGGTCCCACCCGAAGGGCCACGTCCATGCGGCGGGGCACCTCGAGCTTCTCCAGGATGTGATGGATGTGGTTCTTGACGGTCGGCAGCGCGATATACAGGCGGCGGGCGATCTCCTTGTTCGACATGCCCTGGGTGATGAGCTCGACGATCTGGCGCTCCCTGGAGGTGAGGGGGAGTTCCTCCTCCCGCATCCCGCCCGATCCAGGGTGCGCGACGAACCGGACCAGCGTCGCCACGATGGAGGACGAGCAGACCACCTCACCTCGAGACGTTCGGTACAGCGCCTCGACCAGCTCCTCCTTCGCCGCGTCTCGCGAGAGATACCCCGTCGCACCGGCGGTCGCCGCTGCGACCAGGTCGTCCGGCAGGTCGTGGATGGCCATGGCCACCGCCCGCGATCGGGGAGAGCCCTGCAGGATGCGCTCGATGACTTCCGCGCCATCGGACATGCCCATGTCGATCAGGGCCACGTCGATCGGAGCCGCGGTGTTCATCGCGCCGATCGTCTGCTCCAGGTCGCCGGCGCTGGCGACCACCTGAACACGCCGCAGCGATCCCAGGAGTCGGACCAGCCCCTCCCTGTACAGCCGCGTCTCGGCGACGATGAGGAGACGAATCACGTCCGTCACAGCGGTCCCTGCCGCCCCAGGGGAAAGACCCGTGGGGGAAATCCAGACTATCGGCGCGATGGAGAAGCAGTCAAGCTTCCCGACGGGCCGGATGGTGGATCGAATCGTTCGGGGCAACGGCGTCAGTGGCATCCGGCGAACGAGAAGTGGCCGGGGTCGGTGTCCGGCTGGGACTGGCACCACCCGGCCCGCTCGAGCGACCGGATCACCCCCGGCGCATCGAGGCTGTCCTGGGTGATGTCGATCGCCGCACCCAACTGGTGATACGAGGCCCCGGGGGAGGCGCACGTCCCGGGACAGCCGGTCGGATCCCCGCAGATGTTGCGGCAGGCCGCCGCCTGCTCTCCGCACGACCGGTAGCTCTGCACGACCGAGATGGCCCCGCCGGCCGACCGCTGTGCCCGCCGGAACGCCATGAGCGCGGCGGGTTGGAGCCGCACGCCGTCGAACGTGCGGAGCGGTGGCGCCTCCCGACACGGATCATCCGGCCGCACGAGCGGATCGTGGCTTCTCGACAACCAAGCCACTGTCCCCCCGGCCGCGACCGCGACGATGACGACGCCGGCGAGCACCCGACGCCGAACCCGCGCCCGCGTCACCGCGTGCTTCCCCACGACCCGACCCTCTCATGTCCATCCACGCCCTCCACATGGACACCCGCCCATCGATCCTCGTCTCCATCGAATCGCCACGCCGGGACCCGGCATGGCTCCGATCACGACGCCGCGATGAGAGCGGCCTGGGTTGCCGCGATGATCGGGCGACTTGACGCGCGTCCTATCCTGGGGAAGCAGGTCGGGACGAACCCGAGACCGGGCCGGGGGTGGGGATGGGTCAGCCGCCGCGGAGGTTCCTGAGGGGCTTTCTCGGGGTCGCCATCCTGGGTCTCTCGTGCACGCCCGCCAGGGCCGTCGAATTCTCACAGGCCCTGCCTGCCATACCCATGGGATTCGCCTCGGGGACCTCCGCCACTCCTGCATGGACGACCTCGGGGCCTCCGGGAGGCCTGATCTCCTCCCTGGCGGTCGACCCCGTGCATGCCGGTGTCGTCTACGCCGGGACGAGCTCCGGACTGTTCCGCTCCACCGACGGCGGTGGGACCTGGAACCTGGTCGCCCTCGACAAGCAGGCCTTGTTCGGTCTGGCCCTGCATCCGCGAACGCCCCGGATCATGTTCGTCGGTGTCCCCGGGGCGATGCTCCGGTCCGAGGACCGCGGCAAGGACTGGACCGTGGTGCTGCACGATGTCTTCACCTCGGCCCCAGTGATCGATCCCGACCATCCGTGGATCGCCTACGTCCTCGCCAAGTCGGTGTTCTCGAGCACCACCGGCGTGCTGAAGTCCACCGACGGCGGCCGGTCGTGGCACCGCATCGGCGACGGGATCCCGCTGCACGCCGAGCCGAACGCACTCGCCATGGATCCCGGCGATCCACGGACGCTGTACCTGGGGACGGTTGCCCGCGGGCTCTTCGTTTCCCACGACGGCGGGAGGAGCTGGAATCACGTGGAGATCGGCGTCCGGCAGCGCGTGTTCGTGGGCTTCGTGGAGGTCGGTCCGCCGGGCGACTCCACGGTGTACGCCGGGATTCCGAAGTTCCTGGACTCCTCCCCCTTTGGTCTGTTCCGGAGCGAACCCGACGGGTCCTGGACCCGCGTGTTCGGCGGGAGCATCCGGTCCCTGGCGGTCGACCCGCACGGCGGGACGGTGTATCTGGACCCCGCACGGGGGAGCCTCCTGATCAGCCACGATCGCGGCGACACATGGGTATCGGCCGGTCCCACCTATGGGAATCGCGACGGCTTCGTGGCCTTCGATCCCCTGCACCCCGGCACCCTGTTCGCGGGGGCGGGAGACCTCCTGAAGAGCACGAACGGCGGAGCCACGTGGTCCGTGTCCCAGGAGGGGCTGATCCCAGGACGGCATGTCCGGACCCTCGCGGGGAGCGCGTCGGATCCCGATCTGCTGTTCGCGGGGACCGATACCGGTGTGTTCCGTTCGGCCGATGGCGGTGAGTCGTGGATCCGGGCCTCGGATGGGCTCCCGCCGCGGCCGGTGACGGCGCTCGCTATCCATCCGACCAATCCCGACATCGCGCTCGCGGGGGTTCTGTTGCGCGACGTCTTCGTCCAGTCGCGGCTGTTTCGCACGATCGACGGGGGCGCGTCGTGGAGTCCGATCCTCGGCGAGATCCCCCTCCGGACGACGTTCTCCGAGCTGGAGTTCGATCCACTGCACCCGAACCGCGTGTACGCGGCGACCAACAGAGGCGTGCTGAGGAGCAGGGACGGCGGCCTCCGTTGGGACCTCAGAATTGACGGTTTCACGGGCGGGGCTTCCGACGTCGCGGTGGATCCGGTCGACCCCAGGACGGTCTACGCGACGACGGAGTTCTGGGAGCGGTTCCTCCGGTCCGACGATCTGGGCCGGAAGTGGATCGAGCTCACGGACGACCGCCTGGGGGATCGCGTCGAGGCCGACCCATCGGTTCCGGGAGTCGTGTACGTGGGGGGCGCCTCTACCGAAGGTGGGGCCGGCGGCCTGTTCCGCAGCACCGACGGCGGAGAATCCTGGGAGCAGCTCGCGCCGTTCGCCGTCCGGGTCATCGAGGTCGACCCCACCGACTCCGAGACGATCTACGCGGGGCTGGTCGAGGTACTGGTCAGTCGGGACGACGGCGCGACCTGGGACGTCCTGCTGCCGCTCCCCGTCCAGGCCAACCTGAACGACCTCGTGATGAGCGCCGACGGAGCACACGTGCACGCCGCGACCACGCATGGTGTGTACGACCTCCAGGTCGCCGGCTGAGCGCATCCTCGTCGATTGAGCGGATGGCACAATTGGGAAGCCGGTGGGCGAGGGGGGAGTTGAACCCCCACCCGGTTGCCCGGACAGGATCCTGAATCCTCTAGGCCCTGTGACGGAAGCTGCTCCCTAGTGACGGCGAGTGCCTTGTGCTGCCTAGGGGCCGGGAGCGGGCAGACGACTCATGATGACTCGTGACGCCTGCTGACGGCACGTTCGGTAGCACAGGTGGTACTACGCGCAGCCCTCGGTCACCTCTGCCACCCAAGCATCCGGGACGTGGAGCCTCCGCGCATACCTAGGTCTTGACCGGCAGGACATCGTTCCGCTGTTTCGGCAGGTGGGATGTCCGCAGGAGATCGTTCCGCTTGGAGGCGGTGTCATCGCAGGACTCGGTTGATCGGGAAGGGGCCCTCGTGGACGAGTTGGCCGTCGGTGGTGACG
>DASWED010000001.1:0-92192 GCA_036394995.1 Actinomycetota bacterium | reverse complement strand
CCGAGAACGACGACGTCCGCGGCGACGCCGGCAACGACACGCTCTCCGGCGACAACGGCACCGACCGGCTGACCGGAGGAAGCGCGGACGACACGTGCCTGGCCGGCGAGAGCCTCTCGGGGTGCGAGTCCGGGTCCCCGGTCCCCGGGGAGACCCCGAACCCGCCGGTCCTGTGCATGGGACGGCCCGCCACCATCGTCGGGACGACCGGGGACGACATCCTGATGGGGACGCCCGGCGACGACGTGATCGTGGCCTCCACCGGCAACGACTATGTGGAGGCCGGCACGGGAGACGACCTGGTGTGCGGCGGCGCCGGGGACGATTCGATCATCGGCGGGCCCGGCAGGAACAGGCTGTTCGGGGGCCCCGGCGACGACGGGCTCTACGGCCAGCGGGAGGATGACCTACTGGTCGGTGGATCCGGCAGCGACGTCCTGGACGGCGGGACCGGGTTCGGGGTGGACCGGCTCGTCGGGGGCCCGGGGAACGACGTCCTGATCACGCTGGGGACCACGCCCGACGTCCTCCTCGGCGGGCCGGACGACGACGCGATCTTCTCGGGACAGGGAGCGGACCGCGAGGTCGGCGGCCCCGGCAACGACGTGGTCTACGGGGGTGATGGGGCGGACGACATCTCGGGGGGCGACGGCGACGACCGGCTGTTCGGCGGGAACCAGCCCGACACGATCAGCGGCGACGGCGGCGACGACGTCCTCGACGGCGGCCTGGGGATCGACACCCTGGACGCCGGACAGGGGACCGACACCTGCCTGGCCGGTGAGAACGACGTCGACTGCGAGTCCGGGGTGGTCCTTCCCACCGTGAACGGCGTGCGGGTCCACATGCCGAACGGCGGCGTGTACAGCGGGCCGGGACGGCTCGTGATCTACCCGCGCGGGGGAGGGGCTCCGGTGAAGGCCACGCCCTCGTGGGAGGCCACCTAGAGCCTTCTTCCCGCTCCCCCACAGCGGGTACCATGGGCCGAATTCCCGACCGGCCGGGCCTCGCGCCCGGACGCCTGAGCAACCACGACTGGGATCCATGACGAACGAGCGCGATCGATGGCGGTGACCGAGGCCGCCCCGCCGGGGACGGGGACGCCCGAGCGACCCACCGGCGCGGGCCGGATGTTCCTGGCCAGCCCGTGGGTCCTGGTGGTGTCGGCCGCTGCCATGCTGGTCCTGTTCGGCTGGAACTTCCTGGTCCACCCCACCCTGTCGGCCCCCACCCGGGACCCCGCCTGGTACACGTGGCGGGCCGAGCTCCTCACCGCGGCCAAGCCCTCCTCGATCGTGCGGGAGTGGGGGCCGTTCGGGATGTTCTCGGGCGGCTACCGGGTCTCGATGCCGCTGACCGGCGCGTGGCTGATCAAGCTCGGCGGGATCCACCGGTACACGTTCTCGATCCTGGTGATGGTGGGTGCCCCCACATTGGCCGCGCTGGCTCTGGGGGCGTTCGCGTGGCGCCATCGCCGGGACCACCTGGTCCTGCTGCTGACGTTCTTCGCCTCGGCGGCGATGTTCCTGACCATCCCGTACGTGGGCTACATGGACAACATCACCTGCCTGTACATCCTGGCGCTGATCCTGCCGTTCCTGGGTCCGGCCCGGAGGTCCTGGGGGGCGCGCTCGGCCATCGCGCTGCTGATGTTCATGGCCACCATCACCCACCCCACCACCACCGCGATCTTCGTCGCCGTGCTGATGGCCGGCGCCGGGCTGCACTTCCTGACCAGCCGGTTCTCGATCACGGAGACCTGGCGCTCGGACGCCGCAGTGCTGATGTCGGCGGGAGCCGGGGTGGTGTTCGGGCTGGCCATGTGGAAGCTCGGCGCGTGGGGGGTGAAGGCGCCGTTCGCCGACGCCGCGCTTCCCCCGCCGTACCCGATGGACGTGTTCCGGCACACCCTGGGGCAGTGGACGGGGAGCCTGAAGCCGGCCATCACCGGGCCCCTGGCGCTCATCGCCATCGGCTCGATCGCGGCCACCACCTGGCGCGAGCGCAAGCGGGGCGTGGCCATGGACGAGTACCCCCGGATGTCGCTGCTGTGGCTGCTGCCGCTGCTCGGGCTGTTCGGCTGGGTGGCCGGCCTGACGTACCCGTACTACCGGTTCTTCAACACCACGGTCGCGATCATGCTGCTGGTGGGGATGGGCGCGTGGATCGCCGTCCGGTGGGCGAGCGCGCGCCACTGGGTGGCCGGTCTGCTGGTGGGGCTCCTGGTCCTGGCCGGGTTCGGGTTCGTCATGGCCCGGGGATTCGAGGAGACGAACTGGAACTCCCGTGAGCTCACGGCACGGTTCCTCGACGACGAGACCCGCTCCGGGCTGGCCGCGGTGCAGGGCTACGTCGCCGCGTCGCCGAAGGACCGGCCGATCGTGTTCGTCATCGACTACCGCCGGGACCGCAAGGCCTGGGGGTGGGCCAAGACGTTCTCGAACGTGTCGCGCTCAGGCCTCGAGGGGAACGAGGCCCTGCGGTCGACGATCTACTTCGGCGACCTCCCGGACTTCCTCGCCGGGCGTCCGTCAGCCACGGGAGTCGACCTCGGCGACTGCAAGCCGGTCCCGCTGAACCTGGTGTACGAGTGCGTCTCGGTGGGGTTCTTCGACGAGATGCAGTCCGTGCTGGGGCGGTTCGACCAGGCCCCGATGGCGTTCCTGGTGGACCGGTTCAACCAGTCGACGGTGAACGACGACCCGGTGGCCAAGGACCCGTCGCTGGCGCCGAACGTGGTCTCGCTGTTCGAGCACGTCTCGGTGGTGACGGGCCCGAACCTGGCGCCGGTGTCGGACTCGGCCATCACGGCGGGGCAGGCGTCGGGTCAGTCCGAGGCCCGCTCGCTGTCGGACCCGCCGGGGCGGTTCTCCGATCCCCCGCACATCCTGCGCGTGGTGATCGTCCTGATCCTGCTGCTGGTGGTGCCGGGGCTCATCGCCATGCGGTGGTTCGAGCTGGACGACTTCCCGACGCGCCTGGCCATGGTGCCGGGCATGTCGTTCGCGCTGTCGGTGACGGCCGCGTTCTTCGTGAAGGCCGTGCACCGTTCGCCGTTCACGGTGGCCGACGGCGTGGCCTCGGTGGTGGTGGCATGCGGAGCCGCGGGCGTGCTCCACCTCATGGCCCGGCGCCGCGAGCGGGGGAAGGCGGTGGTGGTTCCGTTTGTCCGGCGATCCGTGTCGCTGTTCTCGAACCGGAACTTCGGGACCCTGATGGGAGCGGTGTTCCTGGCGGTCCTCGGCGACGGGATCGTGCAGGCCGCACTGGCCAAGACCATCGCGTTCGGGGGCGAGAAGGGGTTCTCGCTGGACCAGGCCCGATCCCCGAGGCACATCCTGGCTCTGGTCCTGCTGACGTACCTGCCGTACATGGTGATCAGCCCCTTCATGGGCGTGGTCATCGACCGGTTCGACCGCCGCAAGCTCCTGGTCCTGGCGAACGGGTTCCGGGCCGCGGTGATCGTGGTCATCGGGCTGGGGGCCTCGTCGCTCCCCGACGCCATGCTGATCGGCGCGCTGATCCTCACGCTGGCCTCGACCCGACTGGTCCTGGCCATCAAGTCGGCGGGGATGCCGAACGTGCTGTCCGGCCGGAACCTCATGCAGGGCAACTCGATCTCCCAGGCGGGGCAGGCCGTGTTCCAGCTCACCGGAGCGGGGATCGCGCTGGTGGGAACCAAGGCCACGTCGGCCGGTGCGGTGATCGTGGTCGGCGCGATCGTGTACGGGGTGGGGGCGCTGTTCGCGTCCCGCGTGGGGAACCTCGCCGAGGGGACCCGCACGACCCGGTTCATGGACGAGGCCCGCCGGATCCTGCGCGACATCGGCGAGGGGATCCGCCAGATCCGCAAGCGCCCGGCGGCCTCGCTCGGCGTGACGTCGTTCCTGACGCTGCGGACGCTGGTGTCGTTCGCGTCGCTGGTGTTCGCGCTCCAGGCCCGGGACATCCTCGGCGGCAAGGGGAACTCGTCGAACGCGGCCGTGATCGTGGCCGGGCTGGCCGCCGCGGCCGGCGCCTCCCTGGGATTCGTCCTGGCCCAGATGCTGAAGGATCGGACCCCCCCGGCCCGCCTGATCGTGGCGGCCATGGGCACGGCGGGGGTGGGGTTCGTGCTGGTGGGCGGGGTCCGTTCGACGCTCGGGCTGTCGGTGACCGCGTTCGTCGCCGCCCTGGCCTACTTCATCGGGAAGATCTCCGCCGACACGATCATGCAGCAGACCCTCCCCGACCAGTACCGGGGCCGGGGGTTCAGCTTCTTCGACGTGGCCTTCAACCTGGCGTGGATCGTTCCCGCGCTGATCCTGTTCGCCACGTGGAGCCCCGGCCGGGCGCGTCTGTTGATGAGGGTCGCGGGCGCGGTGTTCCTGGGGGCGGCCCTGCTGGTGGCGGCGTGGGCCAAGCGGCTGGGCGACCAGCTCCCGCACCCCCAGCGGGACGAGCCGGCCGCCGAGCCGGCCCCCGTCGCACCGGCCACTCCGTCCTGACGGCCTGAGCCCGGTTTGCCGTCCACCCCGGTGCGGGAACGCTCCGGGATGTGAACCCCGTCGAGCGGGCCATCCGCGCCGTGGACGGCTTCCAGCAACGACACACCGTGCTGGCGTTCCCGTTCGCCGTGGTGAAGAAGTTCGGCGACGACGAGGCGGGGCACCTGGCCGCGCTGCTCGCCTACTACGGGTTCTTCTCGCTGTTCCCGCTGCTGCTGGTCATGGTCACCGTCCTGGGATTCGTACTCCAGGGAAACTCCGACCTGCAGGACTCGGTCCTCCATTCGGCCCTGGCGCAGTTCCCAGTGATCGGCGACCAGATCCGGTCGAACGTCCATTCGCTCTCGGGGAGCGGGCTGAGCCTGGCGGTCGGCATCGCCGGGACCCTGTGGGGTGGCCTGGGGGTCATGAACGCGATGCAGGCCGCGATGAACCGTGTGTGGGACGTTCGGAAGCGGGATCGCCCGAACTTCTGGAAGTCGAAGATCAGGGCCCTGATGATGCTCGCGCTCCTGGGCGTCGCTGCCGTGGCCTCGGCCGTCGTGGCGGGCATCGTCTCGGCCGGCGGGCACTCCCCGTTCACGGTGGCGGGCGGCGTGGTGCTCTCGCTGGCGCTCAACCTCGGCGTGTTCCTCCTGGCGTTCCGGATCCTCACCGCGCGGAACCTGACCTGGGGCGACGTGCTCCCGGGGGCCGCCGTGGCCGCGGTGGCATGGGTCGTGTTGCAGACGGCCGGCGGGTACATCGTGGGTCATCAGCTGAAGTCGGCCAGCCAGGTGTACGGCCTGTTCGCCCTGGTCATCGGGTTGCTCGCCTGGATGTACCTGGGCGCGCAGGTCACGCTGTACGCGGCCGAGGTGAACGTCGTGCGCAAGGAGCGCCTGTGGCCACGGAGCCTGGTGCAGCCCCCGCTGTCGCGGGGCGACAAGGACACGTACCGCCGCGCCGCCATCGCCGAGGAGCGCCGGCCGGAGGAGTCCGTCAGCGTCAGGTTCGATGACGAGGTGGACGGCGAGGCGCACGAAGCCGACGGCCGCCAGCGTGAGCGGATCCAGGACGTCGAGAAGCCCGGCTAGGGGGAGCCGCGGGTCATTCGATCAGCGGCAGGACCTCGGTTGCCAGCCACTCCATCGTCGCCAGGATGTCGGGGACGATGAGCGCGAGGTCCAGCACGACCAGCGAGACGCCCTCGGCGGCGTAGGCCTCGAGCTCTCCGGCGACATCCTTCGGGCCGCCGGCGATGGACCGGCGGTCGGGCAGGAAGTTCGTCACGTCGAACGCTGGGACCAGCCCACGTCGAACCGACACGGTGATGTCGGCCGGATCGCGCCCGGCCTCCTCCGCGGCCCGGTTGAGGATCTCGCGCTTGGCGGCGACCTGTTCGACGAACACCTCCATGCCCAGCCACCCGTCGCCGAGGCGGCCGGCGCGACGGAGGGCCGGCTCGGTGTTGCCCCCGACCATGACCGGCGGCCCCCCGGGCCTGTGGGGGTGTGAGGCCAGCACGACCTCGTCCAGCCGCCAGAACCGGCCGTCGAACGAGATGGGCTGGGTGGCCTCCCACAGCCGCTGCATGAGGTCGATGGACTCGTCGGTCCGGGGTCCCCGTTCGCGTTTCGGCACGCCGACCGCAGCGAACTCCTCGTCCATCCAGCCGGAGCCGACGCCCAGCACGATTCGCCCCTCGGACAGCCGGTCCAGCGACGCCAGTTCCTGGGCCAGCACCACCGGGTGGCGGTACGGGACCACCAGCACGCTGGTCCCGATCGTGATCCGCTCCGTGGCTCCAGCCACCACCCCCATCACCGCGATGGGATCCAGCCAGTCCATGCCCGGCGAGAACGCCAGCTCCGTCGTGGATTCCTGATACGGGTACTCGGTGGTCCGGACCTTCGGGAATGCGATGTGGTCCGTGGTCCACACGCTGTGGAACCCCAGCCCCTCGGCGGCCCGGGCGACGTCCAGCACGAACTCCCGCTCGCCCGCGGGTCCCACCGACGGCAGCGAGATGCCGATGTCCATGCTCGATACGCTACGCCGCGGGAGGAAACCCGTGACGGAGATCCGGAACGGCGACGTGACGCTGCACGTCGAGGTGGACGGCGGGGGGGAGCCGGTCACCGTGTTCGCGCACGGGCTGACGAACTCCTGCCGGGAGCTGGCGCCGCTCACGCCGCTGCTCCCGGGGACCAAGGTCCGGTTCGACTTCCGGGGGCACGGACACTCGTCCGCGCCGGCGACGGGGTTCTCGTTCACCGACATGGCCGGGGACCTGGAGAAGGTCGCGGGGGCGTACGACACGACGCGCGCGGTGGGCACGTCCATGGGGGCCGGCGCCATCTGCAACCTCCTGTGCGAACGCCCCGACCGGTTCGAACGGATCGTGCTGCTGCTCCCCGCGGGGCTGGACTCGCCGTTCCGGCACCCGGAGCGGTTCCTGCGCTACGCCGACGCCCTGGAGGAGCTCCCGAAGGACGAGGCCATCGAACGGATCCTGGACGACCCCGACCGAGTGGAGCCCTACCTGCGGGCGCCGTGGCTTCGGGACGTCGACCGTTCGATGTGGCAGGAGCTGACGGATCCTGCCGGCCTGGGGCGGGCCATCCGGGGGATCGTGGCGGACTTCCCGGTCCGCGACCGCGAGCTGCTCCGGAGGGTCACGGCGCCGGTGCTGCTGATCGCCCGTGAGGGCGACGTCATCCACCCGGCCGCGCTGGCTCGGACCCTGGCTGAGCTGCTGCCGAACGCCGACCTGGTGGTCCTCCGCGACGAGGTGGACATGCTGGAGTCGATGCCCGCACTGGTGATGCGGACCGTCCAGTTCCTGGGGCCGGGACCGTGAACGGGGAGCTCGAGACCGCCGCCGCGATGGCCGCGGCTGTTCGGGCCGGGGAGGTCTCCCCGGTGGAGCTGGTCCAGCGGGCCCTGTCCCGGGTCCAGCTGTGGCAGGACGCCACGAACGCGTTCACCCAGCTGCTGTTCGGCGAGGGGCTGGAGGAGGCCCGGCGGATCGAACGCGAGGTGGCGGAGGGCGGGGACCCGGGTCCGCTGGCCGGCGTCCCGGTGGCCGTGAAGGAGCTGTTCGACCTGGCCGGGCACGAGTCCACGGGCTGCTCGCTGGCCTACGTGGGGAACATGGCGTCGTCCGACGCCATGGTGGTCCGGCGGCTGAAGGCGGCCGGCGCGATCGTGGTGGGCAAGACGAACATGCACGAGCTGGCGGCCGGAGCCACGAACCTGGTGTCGGCGTGCGGGCCGACGGCGAACCCGTGGGACCTCACGCGGATCAGCGGTGGGTCGAGCGGTGGCTCGGCGATCGCGGTGGCCGCCGGCATCGTGCCGATCGCGCTGGGGACCGACACCGGAGGCTCCATCCGGATCCCGTCGTCGTTCTGCGGCATCGCGGGGCTGAAGCCCACCCACGGGGCGCTGCCCCTGGACGGGGTGATGCCGCTCGCGCCGTCGCTGGACTGCCCCGGGCCCATGGCCGGCTCGCTGGAGGACCTCCTGCTGGCGTGGGAGGCCCTGGAGGGCCCGGACCACGAGGCGGGGGCCGCCGGCCGGCCCGAGATGCTGGTGGGGCCGAGGCGGGTCGGGATCCTGGGAGGGTGGTTCACCGATCGGATCCAGCCCGAGGTGGTGGGGGGGGTGCGCGCGGCCGGGATGGTCCTGGAGCGGCTGGGCATCGAGGTCGAACCGGTGGACGGCTCCGGCCTCGACGACGTGCTGGCGACGTGGACCGACTACGCGTGGTCGCAGTTCGCCGCCGTCCACGGACACCTCTTGGAGCACCGGGACCGGCTGGACCCGCTCACGGCCTCGTACCTCGAACACGGCCTCTCGCTCTCCGGCGAGGCGCGCATGGCGGCCCGCCTCCGCGCCCAGGAGTGCGGCGCGTGGTTCGCCACGCGCCTCCGGGACGTGGACGTGCTCCTGGCGCCCACCACTCCGTTCCCGGCCCCCCCGGCGGACGCGCGGGAGGTCGAGGTGCGACTCGGGATGACCCTCGGGGTCCATCGCGGCGCACCGTCCGCGCTGACCCGCCCGGCGAACCTGGCCGGCATCCCCGCGCTCTCGATCCCCACCGGCCTGTCCGGCGACGGGCTCCCCCTGGGCCTCCAGCTGATGGCCCTCCGGCACCGCGAGCGCCTCCTGCTGGAGACCGCCGACATCCTGGCGAACGCCGACCCCCGCTTCCGCCCCCTGCGGGCCCCGTACCCACCTCCCGGCCTGGACGGCGAAGGCTCCTCCGCGGGCTAGTCCGAGTTGGACTTCCCGGCGGGCTTGTGGGTGGGTCTGGTCGGGCCGGGCCACGTCCGCCGCTAGCATGGCCGCTCGTGCGGACCGGGCGGCGGAGCGCGGAGGCAGTGGGCGGACTCTTCATCGTGGCGGCCTCGTTCCAGTTCGGGATCGTCGTGGTGCTCGGCAAGATCCTCACCAGGGGGCCGCGGGCGCTCGACGTGCCGACGATGCTCGCGGTGCGGTTCGCGTTCGGGGCCGTGCTGCTGTTGGCGGTGCTTGCGGTGCTGCGGCGGCCGGCCCTCCCGGCGCGAACGGAGCGGGTACCGCTGGCGTTTCTGGCGATGTTCGGCTACGCGGTGGAGGCTTCGCTGTTCTTCCTGGCCGCGACCCACGGCGAGGCCGCCGCCGTCACGCTGCTGTTCTTCACGTATCCGATCCTGGTGACGCTGGGCTCGATGGCCCTGGGGCAGGGCGCCCCGGGATGGATGATCGGCGCGAGCCTGCTGTGCGCGCTGGCCGGGGCCTCCCTCGTGATCCTGGCCTCGGGGGGACTGGCCATCACCGGGCTCGGGGTTCTGTTCGCGCTGGGCGCCGCGACCGTGTATTCGGGCTACCTCCTGGGGGCCGACCGGGTCCTCCGGCGAACCGACGCCCTGGCCGGCGCGATGTGGGTGAGCCTGTTCGCGTCGCTGGCCCTGGCCGTGGTGGCCCTGGTCACGGGCCACGCCGAGGTCCCGCGGGGCCTCCGCCAGTGGGCGCCGCTGTTCGGCATGGGCGCGGCCACCGCCGGCGCGTTCGTGTGCCTGTTCGCCGGCCTCCGCCGCCTGGGGCCGGTCCGGACCGCGATCGTCGCGGCCACCGAGCCCCTGTCCGCCACCGTGCTCGCGTTCCTGTTCCTCGACGAACCGATCCGGGCCGGCGTGGTCGGCGGCGGGGTCCTGATCCTGGCCGGCGCCGTCACCGCCAGCCTGGCCCGCGTGGCGCCGGAGGCCGAACCCGAGGTTCCCTGACCCGGAGTACGCTTCGGGCAACATGGGTGAGGACAAGCCCAAACAGCCCCGGCGGCTGAAGGATTTCGCCGCCGACTACGCGAAGAACTGGCGCGACAGCACGGATCCGCTGGCGGTCAAGCTGGCGAAGGTGGCCAAGAACCGGACCATCGCCACGTTCATCCGCGGGGGGTGTTGCGGGAACCACGGAGAGCCCGGGTGCTGAATGCCAGCCAGGAAGGGCTCCGGTCGGAGCCCCGAGGGCGAGGAGCCCCAGGATCCATCGTCCGGCGGCACCGAGCACGGGCACGACCATCCGCACGAACAGCCGAATGACCACCCGCACGACCACGACTGATCCTCGGTCCGGGGCCTCGGTGTAGCGTTCGCGCAACCGCAGACCGATCCAGGGAGGCCGCCGTGATCCGCAGAGTCCTGTTCGCCATCGCGCTCGTGGCCGGGGTGTTCCCGGTATGGATCGCCGCAGGAGCGGCGCCGGGCAGCCCGGCTCGAACGCCCCACGACGCCGGGCTGAAGGCGAACTTCGACGGCGACGGCTTCGCGGACGCCGCGGTCGGGGCGCCTTTCGAGAAGGTGGGGAGCGATGCCGAGGCCGGCCAGGTGGTGGCGGTCTACGGAGCGTCCGGCGGGGCGGACCTCGACACGGCCCAGATCCTCAACGAGGACTCGAGCGGGCTGGACGACACCTCGGATCCGGGCGACGAGTTCGGCTCGGCGCTCGCCACCGGCGACTTCGACCACGACGGGTTCACCGACCTAGCCGTGGGGGCCCCCGGCGACGGCGGCGACATCGGCAAGGTGTTCATCGTGAACGGGTCGTCCCAGGGCCTGAACTCGCACCTCAGCCTGCGGTTCGTGAACGGCCAGGGCGGTGTGCCCGCGGGGGGCGACTCCAATGACCGGTGGGGCCAGGCGCTCGCCGCGGGCGACTTCGATGGCGACGGCTTCGCGGACCTGGCGGCCTCCGCCAGGGTGGCCGGCGGGGCCAGCAACGCCGGCGAGGTCGTCGTGCTGTACGGCTCGGTGGACGGGCTGGAGACGGTTGGCGCCGACCGGTTCGACCAGAACTCCACGGGGATCCCCGGGACCCGCACCGCGGGCAACGGATGGGGCTCGAGCCTGGCCGCCGGCGACCTCAACGGCGATGGGCGGGCAGAGCTGGTGGTCGGAGCGACCGGCGAGACCGTGGGCGGTGAGGTCGCCGCCGGTTCGGTCACGGTCCAGTTCGGCACAGCGGGCGGCCTGTCGGGGGCGGGCGCGAAGCGGTTCACGCTGAACTCGCCCGGGTTCGCCGGCGACCCCGAACAGGGCGGCGCCTTCGGGGCCGGGCTGGCCCTGGGCAATTTCGGCAAGGGCGCCCGCAAGGATCTCGCCATCGGCGAGCCCGGCCGGGACGTCGGCACCCACAACAGCGCCGGCGCGCTGTGGGTGCTGTACGGCGGGCCCGGGGGGATCGGCGACGGCGGGATCCAGAAGATCACCGAGGACTCCCCGAACGTCATGGGGACGTCCGCGAACTTCAACGCGTTCGGCGTCTCGCTGGCCGCGGCCAACTACGGGCACAGTTCGCTGACCGACCTCGCCGTGGGATCGCCGCTGCACAAGGCGGGCGGCGTCCCCGGCGCCGGGGCGGTGATCGTGCTGTACGGGAGCACGAAGGGCCTGACCGGGACGAACTCGCAGATCTGGAGCCCAGCCTCGGCCGGCCTCCACGGGAGCGACAACCCGGAGTCGTTCGGCCGGTCGGTCGCCGCCGGGAACCTCGGGCACGACAGCCGAGCCGACCTGCTCATCGGGGCTCCCGACACCGAGGTCCCGGTGAGCGGCTCGGACGTCGCCAAGGCCGGCGCGGCCTACGTCGTGTACGGCACAGCGAACGGCCTGGCCTCCGCGGGCGCCCAGCGCTTCACCGAGCAGACCCCCCAGATCGCGGCCGGCGCCGTATTCAACGAGCAGTTCGGCAGAACCGTGGCCGTCGGCCGTTAACCGATCTCTCCGTCTGATCGGGAGCTCGCGCCTGTGCGGTCTTCACGCGCTCACCGGTCAGGCGACACCGAGGCGGCGCGGAGTGGGGGGCGCCGCACGGAGCCGACCGTAGGCACCCCGCGCCGGACAAGCGCGAGCCGCGCAGTACGGCGTTGGGGGAGCCGAGGCACGAACCGCAACCCGACGCGGGGCCCAAGCGGGCCGAGCGGTTTGAGGCTCCTGCCCGCACGGGCGTACCTTGTCGGTATGCCTCCGACCCGGTTGTCCGCGCTCGACGCGTCGTTCCTGTACCTGGAGCGGCCGTACATGCACATGCATGTGGGCGGGGTGGGGATCCTCGATCCGTCGGACCGACCGGGCGGCGTGCTCCGGTTCGAGGACCTGGCCCACGTCATCACGTCGCGGCTGCACCTCGTGCCACGGTTCCGGCAGAAGGTGGTGTTCGTTCCCGGAAACGTGGCCCGGCCGGTGTGGGCGGACGATCCCGACTTCGACGTGGAGTTCCACCTTCGCCGGGCGGCCCTGCCATCGCCGGGAAGCCGCAAGGAGCTGGCCGACTTCGTGCAGCGGGTGGCCAGCCGGCCCCTGGACCGGAGCAAGCCGCTGTGGGAGATGTACCTCATCGAGGGCCTGGAGGACGGACTGGCGGCCATCCTCACGAAGGTCCACCACGCGATGATCGACGGCGTCTCCGGGATCGACATCGCCACGGTCCTGCTGGACTTCGCGCCGGAGCCGCAGATCCCCACTCCCGAGCCGTGGGTCCCGGAGCCGCTGCCGTCCCGGAACGCGCTGCTCGCCGACGCGCTGAAGGAGCAGGTCCGAAACCCCGTGGCCATGGCGGCGGGGACCGTCCAGAGCGTGTTCCGCGCGCCGGCCAGGATGCTGTCCGGCATGGGCGGCGTCCTGGGCGGCGTCCGGGAGATCGTCGGGATGGGGACGCCACCGAAAGGTCCGTTCGACGGCCGGGTCGGGCCGAACAGGCGGTTCGCGATGGCCGACTCGCCGGTCCAGCGGTTCAAGGACATCAAGAACGCGGCCGGGGGCACCGTGAACGACGTGGTCCTGGCCACGGTGGCCGGCGGGTTGCACAAGCTGCTGAAGTCGCGGAGGGAGCCCACCCGGGGCCGCGTCCTCCGGGCCATGGTGCCCGTCTCCGTGCGGGCCGAGTCCGAGAAGATGGCGCTCGGGAACCGCGTGTCGATGCTGTTCGTCGAGCTGCCGGTGGGTCCCATCGACCCGGTGAACCGCCTGCACAGGATCACCGCGACCACCAAGGACCTCAAGGACTCGATGATGGCGGTGGGCGCCGACGCCCTCATGAACATCACCCGGTTCGCCCCGCCCACCCTGCACGCGCTGGCCGCCCGGCTGGCCTCCCGCGGGCGGTGGTTCAACGTGGTGGTGTCGAACGTCCCCGGCCCGCAGGTCCCGATGTACATCGCGGGCGCCCGGCTGCTGGTGAACTACCCGGTGATGCCCACGGCCGAGAACGTCGGGCTGTCGATCGCCGTGACGTCGCTCGCCGGCACCATGGGGTTCGGGTTCACCGGCGACTGGGACCTGGTGCCCGACATCGACTTCCTGGCCGCGTCGTTCGACGAGGCCGTCGACGAGCTGGCCAAGGCCGCCGGCGTCTGACCGAGCCGTCTTCGCTTTCCGTGTAAGTGGAACCGTCGACTCCCGCGTTATCCGGGTGACAGGCCAACGAGGAGGCGGCCGTGGGGCAGGGGTTCGGCGAGTTCTACGAGGAGAACCGGCATCGCGTTCTCCGAGCCGTGTACGCGTGCACGGGCGACCTGCACGCCGCGGAGGACGCCGTGAGCGAGGCGTTCACCAGGGCGTGCTCCCGCTGGGAGAGGGTCGGCCGGCATGCCGCCCCCGTCGCCTGGGTGACGGCGACGGCGCTCAACGACGCCCGTTCGTCCTGGCGGCGGCGCCTCCGGAGGCGACCGGCCGGCGGGCCCGAGGGCGAGATCGAGATCCAGGATCCCCTGGACCGTCACGTCGTCGCCGCGGTCATGGCGCTCCCGGAGCGCCAGCGGCAGGTGATCGGGCTCCGTCTGGCTGCTCGACCTGAGCACCGAGCAGACGGCCGAGGCCCTGGGCGTGGCCCCGGGGACGGTCACGGCCCACCTCCATCGGGCCCTGTCGTCGCTTCGGAGGCAACTCACACAGGAGGTGTCGAGCCATGAACGTTGAGGACCGCATCAAGGAGGCGTTCGATCCGATCCGGCTTCCGGCGCACGTGTCGTCGATCGAGTCGGCGGGCCGGCGGAAGCGGCGCGTGCGGAGGGCGTCGGTGCTGGCACCGGTCGTCGCGATCGTGGCGGCGGCGGCCGTCCTGGCGCCGACGATGCTGCCCGGAAACCATCGGACGTCGGCCGCGGCGGCGACGCTGCACCGCCTGGCGGCGGTGGCCGCCCGGCAGCCCGCCGTGTCCGTGGGCCCCGGCCAGTACGTCTACTCGAGGTACCTGGCGCGCTACGAGACGTGTCGGGGCGACCAAGGGAACGAATGCATCTGGGAGGACGTGGACCGCGAGACCTGGGTCGCGCCGGACGGGTCCGGCCGTATCAGGGAGACCAGGGGATCCACGGCGTGGAGCGAGCAGTTCCGCCCCGGCGAGCTGAACGCCGACGACCTCTCGAAGGTGCCGACGGACCGGGACGCGCTCCGGGCGTTCATCGAGGAGCGCGCGTCGAAGGCCGACCAGCCCCTGGACTACGAGATGTTCGTCGTGGTCGGGGACCTCCTGAGGGAGAGCTTCTCCTCGACGACGGCCTTCGAGTCGCCGGAGCTGCGATCGGCGCTGTTCGAGGTCGCGGCCAGCCTGCCAGGAGTGGAATACCTCGGCGACACGACCGATGAGGTCGGCCGTCCGGGGGTCGGGGTCGGCTACACCCACCGGGGGGTCCGGTACGAGCTGATCTTCGACCCGGCGACGTCCGTGTTCCTCGGCGAACGGGACGTCCGGACCGACGGTGGGACGACCGTCCCGGGAAGCTGGGCGTCCTACCTGGAGTCCGGGATCGTGGACGGCACGAACGAGCGGCCCTGACGCTCCAACCACGGCTCCACCGCAGCCATCCACCGGTCGGGGGCCTCGAGCTGGGCGGCGTGCCCGACGCCGTCCAGCTCGTGGAGCTCCCAGTTCTCGCGGCCCTTGACGGCGGCCCGGGCCAGGTGGATGCGCACCAGCCGGTCCTTGCGCCCGTGGATCACGATCACGGGCTGGTGGACCCGCCCCAGGACCTCGCCGACGAACGGCCGCCGGCCGGCCAGTGACAGCAGGGAGCGCGCTGCCTGGAGGTACGCGGGGACGGAGTCGGGGTCCTCGGCCCTCCGGCGGGCCAGCTCGACGTGGGCCTCGGCGATCTCGACGGGGAGCGAGGCGGGATCGGCCATCACCACCTTGAAACCCTCCTCCACCAGCCGCTCCGGCCCCAGCCGGCTGTTGCGGGCCCGGACGAACGCCTCGCCGACGCGCGGCATCTGGTAGATGGCGAACGTCGCCATGACCACCGCCGCCGGCGGGCGGCCTCGCGCGGTCCACGGCAGCGCGGGGCTCGTGAGGATCAGCCCGGCCACGCTCCGGGGCTCGTAGGCGGCCTGGAGGATCGAGAGCGAGCCGCCCATCGAGTTCCCCACGAGGATCACGGGTGGCTCGGCCATCTCCTGCACGAACCTCGACAGCAGGGCCCGGTTTGCCGGGAGCGCCGAGCTCCGCCCGGCGCGGGGGGTCAGGCCGAATCCCGCCAGATCCAGGGCCAGGACCCGGCCGTGCGCGGCCAGCATGGGCCCCACCTGCATCCAGTTCAGATGCGACCCCCCCAGCCCGTGCACGCACACGAATGTCGGGCCCGTGACGTCGGTGCTCTCGGACGGCCATTCGACGTACGCGACGGGGCCGTCGATGTCGGCGGTCAGGATCTCCGGGAGGGCGTCGAGCAGGTGCATGGCCGCGGGCCAGCGTACAGCGGCGCCCCGGCGTGGGAGGGCCAATTCCGGCCGGAGTTCACCCGGAGGGTCGCCGGCCCGATAAGGTCCCGTTCGATGGAGACGAGCTCGGACCTCAGCGTCCTGCTGGCGTCGCGGTATCCGCTGCTGATGGTGGAGGCGCGCGACGAGCCCAGGTTCCTGCAGCTCGTGCGGACGGCAGCGGCGAGCGTCGGGGCGCCGGTGTGGACATGGTCGGTCGCCACGGGTCTGGCCAAGGACGGCTTCCCCCCGCAGTACGGGACCCAGGACCCGAACCGCGGGCTGGCGTTCGTCGCGCAGCTGACCGACCCCGGGGTGTTCGTGTTCGCCGACGTCCAGCCGAGCCTCACCGACGCGACGGTGGTGCGGCGGATCAAGGAGATCGCCCAGGCCGCCAGGCCCGGCCAGACGCTCGTCCTCACCGGCACGAGCCACCAGGTCCCGGACGCGTTGGGGGATCTCGCGGTGCCGTGGGTCGAACCACCGCCCGAGGCCCAGGAGCTGGAGAACGTGGTGCGCCGGGTGGTCCAGGAGCTGTCGGTGCAGCAGGTCGCCATGAAGATCGGGGACGCCGAGATCCACGAGATGGCCGAGGCGATGCGCGGCGTGTCGCTGGGCGAGGCGGAACGGCTGATCCGCCAGGCCGCGGCGCAGGATCGGGCCCTGACGCCGGAGGACGTGGAGGGTGTCCGCCGGGCGCGGGCCGAGCTGGCGCAGGGATCGGGCACGCTGGAGCTGGTCGACACCGGGGCCGGGATCGACGAGGTGGGCGGCATGGACCACCTCAAGGAGTGGCTGAAGCTCCGGGCGCGGGCGCTCGGCCCCGACGCGACGAAGTTCGGTCTCGATCCGCCCAAGGGAGTCCTGCTCACCGGCGTCCCGGGATGCGGGAAGTCGATGATGGCGAAGGCCATCGCACAGGCGTGGTCGATGCCGCTCGCCCTGCTGGACCCGGCCCGGCTGTTCGGGTCCTACGTGGGGCAGTCCGAGGAACGGCTGGACAGCACCCTCCAGGAGGCCGTGGCCATGGCGCCCGTGGTGCTGTGGATCGACGAGATCGAGAAGGGGTTCGCCACAGGTGGTGAGAGCGACGGGGGCGTGACCCAGCGGCTGCTCGGCACGTTCCTGCGGTGGATGCAGGAGCGCCCACCGGGGGTGTTCGTGGTGGCCACCGCGAACGACGTGACGCGACTGCCCCCGGAGTTCCTGCGCAAGGGCCGGTTCGACGAGATCTTCTTCGTGGATCTCCCGAAGCCCGCCGAACGAGAGGCCATCCTCCGGTCCCAGTTGACGCGGCGGCACCGGGACCCGGCGGCGTTCGACGTCGCGGGGCTGTCCGCGGCATCCGAGGGGTTCACCGGGGCGGAGATCGAGGCGGCCATCGTGGCCGCCCTGTACAGGGCCTTCGCGGCCGGGACGGATCTCACCACCGATGCGATCCTGGCCGAGATCAGGGGCACCGTCCCCCTGTCCCGGTCCCGGGCCGAGGACATCGTGGCCCTCCGTACGTGGGCGGCCAGCCGCGCCGTCCCCGCCTGAGGGCGGCGCCGGTGGGTCGCCCGGTCGGTGTCGCCCGCGTCGCACATAATGTCGGTCGGACCCTCGAGACAATCGGAGGAACGATGGCGCACGTGAACCTGAGGTCCCCGCTGCGGGACCTGGCGGGAGGGCGGTCGTCGATGGACGTCGCCGGGCGGACCGTCGCCGAGATCGTCGGCGAGCTGGAGCGCGAGCATCCCAAGCTGGTGGGGTGGGTCCGCGACGAGCAGGGCCGGATCCGGGAGCACGTCACGGTGTTCGTGAACGGCGAACGCGTCTCGATCGAGGCCACCGTGGCCTCGGAGGACCAGGTCCACATCCTCCCCGCCATCTCCGGCGGCGCCGGTGGGGGCTCCGGCGAGGTCCTCGTGGGAACGCACAAGGGTCTGTTCGTCCTGCGCGGCGAACGCGGCGAGGCGATGGACGTGATGGCGCGGGCGTTCTCGGGCCAGCACGTCGAGTTCGCCATCCGGGACCCCCGCACGGGCACGTACCTCGCGAGCGTCACGCACGGTCAGTACGGGCCCCGGGTCTTCCTGACCGACGATCCAGGGGGGGAGTGGGAGCAGACGACCGGGCCCGCGTTCCCCGAGGACGCCGATGCCACGGTCGCCCGGACCTGGGTGATCCAGCCCGGGGTGGAGGACGGCGTGGTGTGGGCGGGCGTCGCGCCGGCAGCGTTGTTCCGGAGCGATGACGGCGGCCGGACGTGGGAGCTCAACCGGGCCCTGTGGGACGACCCCAGCCGGCCGGAGTGGCAGGCCGGGGGAGGCGGGCTCTGCCTGCACTCGATCTCGATCGACCCGGTCGAGCCGGCGCGGATGGCGCTCGGCATCTCGGCGGCCGGCGTGTGGCTGACCGACGACGGCGGCTCGTCGTGGCGCCGCGGCGTCAAGGGGCTGGTCGCGAGGTACCTCCCGGACGACGCCCCCGGCGACGTGTTCGACCTGTGCGTGCACAACGTCCATCGCCCCTCCGCGCAGCCGGACACGTTGTACCTGCAGTTCCACGGCGGCGTGTACCGCAGCGATGACGCCGGCGAGAGCTGGAACGACATCGGCGCCGACTCCGGTCTCCCGTCGGATTTCGGCTTCCCGCTGGTGGCACACCCACGGGATCCGGACCGTGCCTACGTGATCCCGCTGGTCGCCGACGTTGACCGGGTCACGCCCGAGGGTCGAGTGCGCGTATACGAGACGCGCGACCGGGGCGAGTCGTGGCGGGCGCTCGGGGACGGCCTGCCCCAGCAGGACGCCTACCTCACGGTCCTGCGCCAGGCGTTCGGGCACGACGGCGGCGACCCGCTCGGGCTGTACTTCGGGGCGGAGTCCGGGGAGGTGTTCGGGTCGGCCGACGAGGGCGAGACCTGGAACGTCGTGGCCGACCACCTCCCGCCGATCCTGTCCGTCCGCGCCTCCCAGTGGGGCTGAGCCGCCGGCTGGACTCCCTCTCCCTTCCCCGGGCCCGGCGGATCGCGCTGGGTGCGCAGGGGTTCGCCGACCCCTCGCCTCGGGGGAGGGTGGACCGGCGCCACCTCCGGCGGGTGTTCGACCGCGTCGGGGTGATCCAGATCGACTCCGTGAACGTCGTCTCGCGGTCGCACTACGTCCCGCCCTACTCACGGATCGGGCCGTACCCGCAGGAGGCGATCGACGAGATGGCCTACGGGCATCGGGAGCTGTTCGAGTACTGGGGGCACGAGGCCTCCCTGATCCCGATGGCGATGTATCCGCTGTTCCGGTGGCGGATGCGGAGGGCCACGACCGGCGAGACGTGGGGCGGCATCGCCCGGATCGCCCGGGACCGGCCCGAGTACGTCAGGGCCGTGCTCGATGACGTCCGGCGGAACGGCCCTCTCGCCATCCGCGACCTCCACGACCCCGGGGAGCGACGAGGCTCGGACTGGGGCTGGAACTGGAAGGCCGGGAAGACCGCCATGGAGTACCTGTTCTGGTCCGGACAGGTGGCGGCGTCGACCCGGGTCCGGTTCGAACGGCGGTACGACCTCCCGGACCGCGTGATCGCGCCGGAGGCCCTGAATGCGCCGGAGCCCGACACCGAGGAAGCCCACCGGTCCCTGCTCGAGATCGCGGCCCGGTCGCTCGGCGTGGGCACGGCGGCCGACCTGGCCGACTACTTCCGGATCAAGGTTCCCGAGGCCCGTCCCCGGCTCCGGGAGCTCGTCGAGGACGGCCGGCTCCTTGCGGTTGCAGTCGATGGCTGGCGCCAGCCCGCGTACCTGCATCGCGATGCACGTGCACCACGTCGCATCAGCAAGGCGGTGCTGCTGTCGCCCTTCGACTCGCTGGTGTGGTTCCGCGATCGCGTCGAACGGCTGTGGGGGATGCGCTTCCGGATCGAGATCTACGTCCCCGCCCACCTCCGCAGCCACGGGTACTACGTGCTGCCCTTTCTCCAAGGCGAGCACCTCGCGGCGCGGGTCGACCTCAAGGCCGACCGCAAGGGCGGTGTGCTCCTGGTCCAGGCGTCCCATCTGGAGGACGCGCAGGACCCCGGGACGGTCGCCCCGGCCCTGGCCCGGGAGCTCCGGCGGTTCTCCCGGTGGCTGGGGCTCGGCGACGACGTGCGCTTCGTCAGGAGGACGACCCTGGACCGTCTCCTCGCCGCCGAGGTCGGCTGACCCCCACGATCGGCAGCGGTCCCCCTGGATGCCACAAGGGCCGCCGTCGCCGGCGGCCCGTCCGTGGCCGTGAGGCCGTGAGAGGGAATGAATGGGTACCCGGATCAGATCGGGATCAGGCTCCCCAGCTTGAGCGTCCATCCCGACGCGATCGACAGGATCTTCGTCATCTTGGTGCCGGTGAGCATCCCCGGCAGGATCTGGCCGGCGGGGTTCTTGTTGGTGCCGTCGTAGATCACGATGTGGGTGAAGTTCCCCAGGGCCTCGCCGGCCGCTGCCTCCACGCCGCTCCCCGAGTCGCCGGGCGCCCCCACGCCGTACCACGCGAACGCATTGCCGCTGCGAGCGTTGAGGATCGGGCACACCCCGGCGCGCGGCGTGCCCCCGGCTCCCACCGCCGCGCCGTGGCCGAAGTGCTTGGCCACGGTGGGCAGGGTGGAGGTGTACACGCCCGTGGGGCCGCCCCACACCGGCATCGTGGGGTTCACCCATGAGCTGTACTTGGAGTAGATCGAGATCATCGCGAAGTCGTCGCCGATCCCGTTGTTGTGGGACAGGACGAACTTCCCGATGTGGTAGAAGCCCGGGAGCTGGCCCGAGGTGGGGGGCGGCACGACGTAGGCCGTGACGTCGGGGTAGGCGCCCAGGGCGTCCTTGGCGGCGCAGTGGCCGGCCGTCCCCAGGCCGGACACCCCGCGCTTGGCGAACACGAAGTTCGCGGTGCACCACGCGAAGCCCACGGGGTTCGTCGTGACCGTCACCAGCCACAGTCCCGGGCGGATCCCCGGGTACGCGAGTCCCACCGCGAGTGGCATCTGGGCGCCCCGCGGGGCCCGGACGCCGTTCGTCCCCGCGGCGATCACCCGGTGGTAGAAGGCGAGGTCGTACCAGGACGGCCCCTTCGTCGATACCTGCACGGCCCGGGCGCCGCCGATGCGCTCGGCTCCGGCCGCCGGTGCTCGAAATGCCGTCGACGCCGCTCCCGCCGGGGTCGGGGACAGGGCCAGGCCGACCGCCACCAGGGCGGCCATGACCAGAGCTGTTCTACGGCGCATTCCGCGGGCTCCTTTCATCCTGGTCTTCTCGGTCTTCGATTCGAGTTCGGGGGGGAAACGGTCTCCGGCTGTCCCTTCGCCTAGATGGGGATCAGGCTGCCATTCACGAGCGTCCAGCCGCTCGCGATCTGCTGGATCTTGGTCATGCGGGTCCCGGCCAGCATGCCGGGCAGGATCTCGCCGGGGATCCCGTCGAGGATCACGATGTGGGTGAAGTCGCCGAGCGCCTCGCCCAGGGCCGCCTCCACGCCGCTCCCGGAGTCACCGGGCGAGCCCGCGCCGTACCACGCGAACGCGGTGCCGTCCCGGGCGTCGAGGATGGCGCAGACGCCGGCCCGCGGGGTCCCGCCGGTGCCCAGCGCCGTCCCGTGGCCGAAGTGCTTGGCGAGGGTCGGTGTGTTCGACGTGTAGACGCCGATGGGGCCGCCCCACACCGGCATCGTGGGGTTCACCCACGACTGGTACTGCGAGTAGATCGAGATCATCGCGAAGTCGTCGCCGATCCCGTTGTTGTGCGAGAGGACGAACTTTCCGATGTGGTAGAAGCCGGGCAGCTGCCCGGAGCCCACCGGCGGCACCACGTAGGCTGTCACGTCCGGGTACGCGCCGAGCGCGTCGTTGGCGGCGCAGTGGCCGGCGGTCCCCAGCCCGTAGCCGCCGCTCCCCTGGAACACGAAGTTGGCCGTGCACCACGCGAACCCCACGGGGTTCGTGGTCACGGTGACGAGCCACAGGCCGGGCCTGATCCCGGGGTAGGCGAGGCCGACGGCCGTCGGGAGCTCCGCGCCAGCAGGCGCCCGCACCCCTTCGGTCCCGGCCTGCATGACCCGGTGGTAGAAGTCGAGGTCGTACCAGGCGGGTCCCTCCGTCGACACGGGGACCGCCCAGCCACCGGCGAACGGCTCCGCGCCGGGAACCGGCGGTTCGGACGACAGGTTGAGTGTGCTCGCTCCGGCGACTCCCGGGGCCAGAGACACAGCGAACGCCGCGAAGAGGGCGCACGCCACCAGAAGGGTCCTCTTCCGGCGCATGTGCGGGCTCCTTTCGAGGTTGACGGGCTTCTTTCCTTCCGTACCCCTCTCGCCTTGCTTGCGAAACCCATCCGGACATTCCGGAATCGATGCGATCGCCTGCGGTGGCGGGGTGATCGGGGGAGGCGGAGATGAGACACGCGCACCAAGGCGAGCCCCTGGCTCGAGGTCGAGGCCCGGTCATGGGGGCGGACCGAACCGGCTTGAGCTGCCGGATCGGCACGACAGCCACAGTGGGCATGGTGCCGCCACACAACGGCCGCGATGTGGCTGACCCCGTTCTCCTAGGCCCCCACTTCGTCGGCAGCCGCAAGAGCCTCACCAGCGCCGGCCCGGGGAGCCTGCGCGATCTGCGCCGCTCGTTCCTCGGCGAGCTCCGCTACCCGCAGGTTCGCCGTTGTGTGGAGGATGGCCGCTTCCACGAGCAACGCCACGAGCGGCTCTCGTCGATGCTCTCTCTTCAGGTCCGCCAATGTGCTCAGCTCGGCGAGGTAGGCCTCCCTCTGCACCCGGGCTGCCTCTCCCACGTGGTCGGGCCCGAGGCGGGAGGCCACGAAGAGCTTGAGGAAGAAGTCGTCCCGGTACCCGCCTCGTCGAGCGATTGGTTCCGAAAGCCATCGGCCAAGCTCGATCCGGCCGGCGCGGGTGAGCCGATACACGACCTTGTCGGGCCGGTCACGCTGGACGACTTCTCGGCGAGTGACCAGGCCGTCCCGAACCAGACGGTCGAGGACCTGGTAGAGATGGCCGATGTTCAGCTCACCCCACTGCGGGCCGACGGCAATCTCGAAGCTCGATTTCAGCTCGTAGCCATAGCTCGGTCCCTCGGCAAGCATCCCCAGTACCGCATGATGGATCGGCAACTCGTGCTCCTCCTCGCTCGGTCAAACTCGAACATACTCAGGCATCGTATTGCATTGTGACAAGGTATACGGTCACGATGTAACCACCGGTTCGAGAGGGCGCGAGTGCGGAGATTCATCTGGAGCCAGCTCCTGCACCGCAGGAGCCGAACGGCCACGCTGGGTGTCGGCATCCTCGTGGCGGCCGTCGGCTTCACCCTCCTCACGTCGGCCGTAGAGACCGGCCAGCTCAAGGTCGTGGGGACGGTTTCGAGGAGCTTCCGTCCCGCCTACGACATCCTCGTGAGACCGCCGGGGTCGTTCACCCCCCTCGAACTCGAGCAGGGACTGGTCCAGCAGAACTACCTGAGCGGGATCTTCGGAGGCATCACACTCCGCCAGTGGCGGACGATCCTGAAGATCCCGGGAGTCGAGGTGGCCGCCCCCATCGCCAACATCGGCTACGTCATGCCCTTCCAGTTCGTTGTCCTGCGGATCGATCGATTCCTGAACAGCGACCCCGTCCAGCTCTATCGTTTGCGACTCGAGTGGTTGGCACACAGCGGCAGCTCCGCGTATCCGGACTCCACCCAGTACGTCTACCTCACCCGGGATCATCCCTTCAGGGTCGACCCGCCCGGCGGCATCGTCGAGGACGTCCCGGGCGAGGGGCAATTCCCCGTCTGTTCGGGCTTCATCCAATCGAAGCCCGAAGAACCGGCTGAATCGCCCTTCGCTCTGGGCGCGGGAAGCGGGCTGGCTTGCTTCTCGGGGGTCACGCCAGAGATCCAGGGTGAAACCACCGACTACGGTCCACTGCCGGCCGGACAGGTCGGGACGGTGAGCACCGCGTTCTTCCCGATCTTCGTGGCTGCCGTCGATCCCGCTCAGGAGGAGCAGCTCCTGCACATCGACCAGGCGGTGGTGGCGGGAAGGATGCTCCAAGAGACGGACGCGCCGAGGATCGAACGAAAGGGACCGAGAGCCAAGTACCGGGTCGTTCCCTTCATCGCGAGCACCAGAACGTTCGTGAGCGAGGAGCTCCAGGTCACGGTGGAACGCCTGGCCCTTCCGGAGGAGCCCCGCCCATACCGGAATCTGTCATCCGAGGATTCCGCCTTCCAGTTCGTCACCTCACTCGACGGGCAGACCGTCGGCCGCGCCACTCTCCCCATCGGCCCCATGTACGAGCGACTCGTCGAGGGACTGAGCAAGCCCACGTCGGAGCTCGAGATCAGCTACAACGGCTACTGGACCACGGCGCCCGTGCGGTACCGGCCGGCCGGACCGGAACGTCTGGTTGCCCTGGCCGCCCACAACCCCACCGACGTCTTCATCAGCAACTACTACGGTGGAGGCTGGGCGCCTGGGGAAAACCGGGACACCCAATTCCGGAGGCTGGAGGAGCATCAGGGATCTACCACGTTCCTGTCGAACAACGTCCTCGCCATTCCCGCGTTACAGGTGGTGGGTCGGTTCGATCCTCAGCGGCTCCCCGGCTTCAGCCCCCTCTCGCGCGTCCCCCTGGAGACGTACTACCCGGCGCGGGTGATACCCGCGGATCCGGCCAGTCGGACGGCCCTCGGGGACCAGCCGCTGCTTCCCACTCAGAACCTCGGCGACTACATCCAGCAGCCGCCCCTCCTGGTCACGACGCTCCGCAGCCTCTCGGCCTTCGACAATCCCGATCTCTTCGAGGGGGCCAGCCCGAAGGCCCCGATCAGCGTCGTCCGGGTCAGAGTGGCGGGGGTCGAGGGGCCGGACCCGGTAAGCCGCGAACGGATCCGCCGGGTGGCGGAGGCCATCCAGATGGAGACCGGCCTGTCGGTGGACGTGACGGCCGGCTCGTCGCCTCATCCGCTTCTCGTGCACTTGCCCCCCGGGAAGTTCGGGCGGCCATCGCTTCTGGTGGAGGAGGGGTGGGTGAAGAAGGGTGTGGCCGTGGTCATCCTCAACGCGGTGGACCGGAAGAGCCTGGCGCTGTTCGCCCTGGTGCTGGTCGTGACGACCCTTTTCCTGGTGAACGGCGCCCTGGCCTCCGTTCGGGCCAGGCGGACCGAGATAGGGACGCTCCTCGCGCTCGGGTGGTCCCGCGGTCATATCTTCCGAGCGGTTCTCGGCGAGCTCGCCCTGATCGGCCTGGCCGCCGGACTGGCGGGGACCGGCATCGCGGCGGTGCTCGTCAGGCTCTTCGGATTCGGGATCCCGCTATCGCGAACCCTGCTCGTTGCACCTGTGGCCATGGTCCTGGCTTCTGTCGCCGGCCTCGTGCCAGCGTGGCGGGCCGCCCGGTCTTCGCCTCTCGACGCGGTTCGTTCCCCAATGGCCAAGCGCCGGTCGGTCCACCATGTGCGGCGGATCGGGGGGATGGCCCTGGCCAACCTCCGCCGGTTGCCGGGACGGACCCTCCTCGCTGCGGCCGGCCTGTTCGTGGGGGTGGGGGCTCTCGCCCTGCTCCTGTCGATCACCCTGGCCTTCAAGGGCTCGATCCTCGGGACCGCCTTGGGGGCGTTCATCTCCATCGAGGTCCGGGGGGTCGACTACGTGGGCGTGGCCCTGGCGGTTGTGCTCGCCGCCCTGTCCGTGGCTGACGTGCTGTTTCTGAACCTCAGAGAGCGTGCCCCGGAGCTGGTCACGCTCCGGGCCATGGGGTGGCGGGAGCGAGACCTGGGCAGGATGGTGGCGCTCGAGGGGCTCGGGATCGGGCTCCTTGGCAGCGTCGCGGGGGCGACCGCAGGGATCGGCCTCTCCGCTCTGGTCGGAGGGTCGCCCGGACGCATCGTGCTGGCCGGGGCGATTGCCGCCGTGGCCGGGACGGCGATCGCGCTCGCCGCGGCGCTCGTACCAGCCTCGCTCATGTCCCGAATGACTCCACCCGCTGTGCTGGCAGAGGAGTGATCGATGGGATTCCGCGTCGAACTCACCGGAGTGTCGAAGCGATACGCGACCGATGGGCAGGACGTCGTCGCGCTTGACCGCGTGGATCTGTCCATCGACTCCGGGGAGTTGGTCGCCGTAACGGGCCCTTCCGGCTCCGGCAAGTCGACCTTACTCCACGTGATCGGGGCCATGGATCGGCCCGACGAGGGAATCGTTTGGGTGGGGCGCTCGGAGGTGACCTCCCTGTCTCGGGCTCAGCAGGCCACGTACCGACGGAAGATCGGTTTTGTCTTCCAGCGGTTCCACCTGCTGCCATCCCTCTCTGTCCGTGACAACGTCGCCGCCCCCTTGCTTCCCTACCGTGCGGACTTCGACAAGTTCGAGCGTGCCATGGAACTCCTGGCGGCCCTCGGGCTTGCGGGCAGGGAGCGTTCGCTTCCCTCGCGCCTGTCTGGGGGGGAGCAGCAGCGGGTCGCGATCGCAAGAGCTCTCATCAACGAACCAGGTCTCCTGTTGGCCGACGAGCCCACCGGCAACCTCGACTCCGTGACCGGGGGTGAGATCGTCCAGCTGATCCTGGACCTCCGCCGCGACCGAGGAATGAGCGTGATCGTCGCGACCCACGACCCGGTCGTGGCCAGCCGGTGCGATCGCGTCGTGAGGCTTCGGGATGGTGCGATCGTGGACGACGTTCGGGTTCCCAAGTCGCAGGAAGCACCGGACCTGTTGGGCCAGATCGGCCGTCTGGATCCGAGCGGATAGCGGGCAGCGTTCCTGCGATGGGCGGCTGGCGCGCTCGACCGGTCGACTGACCAGGACGTTCGGGCTGCGTACGAGCAATGTGCGCACAACGGCTGCACCTTCGAGGAGGTTCTTTGGGTCGAACGGGCTGACCGCGGCGAGCCCGGACGCCGGACCGGGCCGGGCGTCACATGACGTCCATGCCGCCGAGGTTCCTCATGAGGTCGCTCATGACGTCGGGGTCGGTGGCCACGTCCACCACGGCCACCATCCCGGAGGCCGCGGCGCGCTCCAGGGCGGGGCGGAGCTCCTCCGGCGACTCGACCCGCTCGCCGTGGCCGCCGACGGCCTCCGCCAGGCTGTCGTAGCGCATCCCGGACAGGACCGCGCCGGTGTCCGCCTCCTCGCCGTAGAACGCGCGCTGCTCGTGGCGGACGTCCCCCCAGCCGCCGTTGTTCACAACCACGACGATCACCGGAAGGCCGTGACGGGCGGCCGTGTCGAGCTCCATCGCCGAGAGCCCGAACGCCCCGTCCCCCGTGAGCAGCACCACGGGTTCCTCCGGGCGGGCCGCCTTCGCCGCGATGGCGAACGGCAAGCCGATCCCGAGCGTCCCGAACGCCGAGCCGATGTACAGGTGGGTCCCCGGACGGTGGGCCCGGAACCACGCGATGCCCCACAGCACGCTGTCGCCGCCGTCAGCCACTGTCGTGCACGGGCCGATCTCCTCGGCGAACGCGGCGGTCTCCCGAGCCAGCCACCCGGGGTGCACGCCGTTCGACGGACGATCGACCTCGGCCGACCACTGCTCCCGGGACGCCCGGACGCCCCCCCTGGCCTGTTCGGCCCAGCCATCCAGGACGCCCGGCTCCGGTGTCCACGCCCCGGTCAGCTGGCGGAGCACCACGGCGCAATCGCCGGCCAGCCCGACGTCGGGGAGCCGCTCGCCGCCCAGGTGCTCCGGGCGCACGTCCACCTGCACGATCCGTCCCTCGATCGGGAACAGCGGCGCGCCGCCCCACAGCAGGTTCGCGTTGAACCGCGACCCCAGGACCAGGACGGCGTCGCTCGACGCCACCGTGATCCCGGCGTGGACCAGCCCGCCCAGACACCGGGGATGGTCGTCGTCAAGGAGCCCCCGCGCCGCGCTGGTGGTGACGGCCGGGATGCCCGTTCGTTCGACGAACGCCCGCAGCTCCTCGCCCGCACCGGAGAAGAACGCGCCCGACCCGGCCAGGACCACGGGCCGCGACGCCCCCGCCAGGATCTCCACGGCCCGCTCCAGGTCCCGGGAGTCCGCGGCCGGGCGCGCCACCGGGAACCCCTGGGGCCACGGCCTTCCCGCGGCGTCGGCCCGGGCGCCGAACACGTCCTGCGGGATCTCGAGGTAGGCCACGCCCGGTGCCCCGCTCCGCGCGTGGTGGACGGCAGCCCGGACGTACTCGGGGATCCGCTCCGGCGCCAGGCACTGATCGCGCCACTTCGACATGGGCGTCACGACCGCGAGCTGGTCGAGGTCCTGCACGGCCTCCCGCCCTCGCTGGCGCAAGCCCGTCCGGCCGCTGATCACCACCACCGGGACTCCGGCCTTCTGCGCCTCGGCGATCCCGGGTAGCGCGTTCGTGAACCCCGGGCCGGCGGTGACGCTCGCGACGCCCACGGAGCCGGTGGCCAGGGCCCACCCCTCGGCCATCATCACGGCGCTCTCCTCGTGCCGCGTGTCGATGAGCCGAAGGCCCTCCAGCCGGGCCCCCTCGAACAGGGGCAGGTTGTGCCCCCCGGGCAGCGCGAACAGCGTGGTGATGCCCGATTCCCGCAGGGCCCGCGCCGCCAGGATCCCGCCGTGCTCCGCCTCGGACATCGCACGGGGACTGTAGTGGAGGGCCCCGGGGGGGGGCCGGATCGCCCCCCGGTTCCCTCGTCAGGCTTCGACCGGGACTCGCGCTCCCGGCGCGCGGGTCTTCCCGGCGGCGGCACGCTTCGAGATGTGCCTCGCGATGTGCTCGGCGTCGCGGCCCACGCCCGGCAGCACCTCGGACGTGGCCGCGTACAGGAAGTGGAGGCCGACGAAATACAGGCCCGGCTCGCTCGCCACCACGCCGCGGTCCTGCTCGGGCTCGCCGCGGTCGCCGAAGACCGAGAGGTCGATCCACGAGAAATCCGGGCGGAACCCCGTGCACCAGATGACGTTCGCCACGTCGAGGACCCGGTCGTCGTCGAGCTCCGGCATCCCGTCCCGGACGCCCCTGACTCGGGGGACCCGCTCCACCCCGGCTGCGAGGAGGTCCTTCTCCTTCACCCGGATCAGCGGTGCTCCCCGCGAGACGAACCTGGGTCGAACCTTCCGGCCGATCGGTGTCCCGGTGGTCAGCACGTGGTGGCCGATGAACCGGATCACCGGGAGGAGGAACCGTGCGGGCACGCTCCCGTGGCGAACCGGGAACTGGCCCGGCACCTTGCCCGCGACCCACGTCGGGTGGGTCTTCGCCACCTCGATCGCGATCTCGGCGCCCGAGTTGCCGGCCCCCACCAGCAGCACGCCGCCGTCGCGGAGCTGGCCCGCGTTCAGGTAGTCGTTGGAGTGCATCTGAACGATGCCGGGATCCAGCTCCTTGGCGAAGCCGGGCACCATCGGCGTGTGGCAGTAGCCGGTCGCGACCACGACGTGATCCGCCTCGAGCCGCCCCCCGCCCGTGGTCACCAAGTACCGGTCACCATCCCTGCTCAGCTCGTTCACGGCGACGCCCGTTCGAACGGGCAGCTCGAACCGGCCCGCGTAGGCCTCCAGGTAGTCGCCCAGCTCGTCCTTCGAGGGGAACGACCAGCCCTTCCCCGGGTACCGCCAGCCGTCCAGCCCGTCGTACTTAGCCGGGGTGAACACCCGCAGCGAGTCCCACCGCCGCCGCCACGAGTCACCGATTCGCTCGTTCGCCTCCAGGATCACGAACGACAGCCCCCGCTTCCGCAGGTGGTACCCGACCGAGAGCCCGGCCTGCCCCCCGCCGATGACCACGGTGTCGAACCGCTCCGTCCCACCGCTCCCGTCCATCCCTGCCTCCTTCCGGTGTGTTCCCGGAGGCGACGCTATGTGGGGGCCCGACCGCCCCTCATCGCCGGAATCAGCCAATTCGCGATCGGGGCGGTCGTGGTTCGAATCCACCACGGGACGCGACTGTCCCGTGGAGCGCGGCCCGCCGGCCCCGCCGTGTCGCGCCGTTCGGCGGAAGCGTGAGACGATTCCCATCGACAGGAGGCACTCCGTGACCTCACGGCGATTCCAGCTGGCGGGCCCCGTGGCGGCCCTCGTGCTCGTCCTGTCCGCGTGTGCCGGCCTGAGCCCCGTCACGGCGTCGCGCTCGTCCTCCGTGGCCGAGGCCCCCACCGACCCGGCCACCCTGCAGCCGCCGCCGTACCGCCGGATCGCGGACATCCACTACGCCACGGCCTCGCCGTCCGAGGTGCTCGACCTGTACCTCCCGAGGCTCCCCGTCCCCCGCCTGCCGCTGGTGATGTACGTCCACGGCGGGGCTTGGACGACCGGCGACAAGTCGGCGCCCGAGCACGCGGCCTACCTCCCCGCGATCCTTCGGCGCGGGTACGCCTTCGCCAGCATCAACTACCGGCTCACCGACGAGGCCACGTTCCCGGCCCAGATCCAGGACGTGAAGGCTGCGGTCCGGTTCATGCGGGCCAACGCCGGCCGGTACGGCCTCGACCCGATCCGCATCGCGGCCTGGGGCGACTCCTCCGGCGGCCAACTCGTGTCCCTGCTCGGGACCACCGCCGGCGTGGCCCGGTTCGACGACCCGAAGCTCGGCAACCCGACGACCTCGAGCGCGGTCCAGGCCGTCGTCGACTGGTTCGGGCCGGTGAACTTCCTCACGATGGACCGCCAGCTGGCGCGGACTCCCGGCCTCGAACCCGCCGAGCGTCACGACGCAGCGACGTCCGGCGAGTCACGGCTGGTCGGCGCGCCGATCCAGTCCGTGCCCGGCCGGGTCCGGGCCACGAACCCGATCACGTACCTCACGCCCGGCCGCAACGTGTCGCCGTTCCTCATCGCGCACGGCGACCTCGACCCGGTGGTGCCCGTCCAGCAGAGCGTGGCGTTCGCTCGCGCGCTCGACCGGTTCAACGGCGTCGGGACCGCGCGCCTCCGGATCGTCGCGGGCTTGGGGTCCTGGAAGGACTTCGACGCCGCGTCCGAGGTCCCGATGGCGCTGGCATTCCTCGACGGGATCTTCCGGAGCCCCTGCCACGAGCTCTGATCGGCCTCGTCACGCGAGGCCGTGTTCGAACGCGAACGCGGTGGCGGCCGAGCGGGACGACACGTTGAGCTTGGCGAAGATGTTCTGGAGGTGCCGGGCCACGGTGTGCTCGCTGATCACGAGCGCGGCGGCGATGTCCCGGTTCGACTTGCCGGCGGCCACCAGTCGCAGCACCTCAGCCTCCCGCGAGGTGAGCCCGCGGGGGAGTCCCGTCGTCTCGCCGAGCAGCCCGGACGCGGCGGCCAGGTCGAGGGCTGCCCCCAGCCGTTCGAACGTCCCGAGCGCCGCTCGAAGCTCCAGCCTGGCGTCGTCCTCGTCGCCGGCCGCGCGCAGGGCCAGGCCGTACAGCATCCTGGCGCGAGCGGCGTCGTAGGGGAGCCGTACCTCCTGCCAGGTGGCGCAGGCCCGGCGGAGCTCCCCGAGGGCGCCGGTCACGTCGCCTCGCGCCAGCAGGACCGACCCGCGCGCCGTGGCCGCGGAGGCGTCCAGCACGGGCGTCCGGAACTCGCGAGCGATGCCCTCCAGCTCCTCGGCGGCCTCCCCCGCCGAATCGATGTCGGGGAGCGCGAGGGCCGCCTCCACCAGCGCCGCCAGGAGCCGGGCGCGACGGAGGCGGTTGCCGAGCTCCCCGGTGACCGCGAGGCGGAGCGCGCTCACGGCCGGTCCGGGCTTCCCCTGTGCCAGCCGGACCAGGGCCAGGCCGGGCTGTGGCTCGAATCCCAGCTCGTGGGCGCGGGAGAAGGCCTCCTCCGCCCCGGCCAGGTCCCCCCACCGCCGGCGGACCTCGCCGGCCTCGTAGACGGCCGCGCCGGCCATCGCGGGATTGAGGCGCATGACCTCCTCCGAGGCCCGTGACGCCTCGGCCTCGGCCTCCGCCCACGCCCCGGTGAGGGTGGCCAGCTCCGCTCGGTTGATCCGGCAGAGCCCGGGGAACGGGGACTGCGCGGGGAGGGACTCGCACCACGCCCGGGAGGCCTCGTTCCATTCCCCGGCCCGGCGGAGGTCGGCCAGCGCCAGGCAGGCCTGGAGGACGTTGCAGTAGACCACCCCGGTGAAATAGGAGGTGAGCTCGCCGGCCACCACCGAGGTCATGGCCTCGTCCAGCAGCGCCACGCCTTCGGCGATGCGACCTCCGGCGATGAGGGCCAGCCCCTCCAGGTGGACCCCCATCGCCACCAGATCCGGGTTCCGGAGGCGCCGGCCGATGTCGGCCCCTCGCTCCGCCAGTGCCAGTGAGCCCTCGAGCTCCCCACCGAAGCGGGCCACGGTGGACTCAGCACAGGCCAGCAATCCGTGCTGGAAGGTCTCCGGTCGGTCGCGGAGGTGGCGCTGGGCCCGCGCGAGCCAACCGGCCCCGAGCGCCCCCTCACTGCGGACGAAGTGGTCCATGGCCAGCCGGACCGCGACGCCCGCCGCGAGGACCTCCTCCCCGGCGGCGGCGTGGCCCGCATAGGCCCGTTGCCGGGCGGCCACGGATTCCTCCAACCGGGACAGCCACCAGGCCGCCTGCGCCAGCAGCTCGAGGTCACCCGGCCCGAGGAGCGCGGGCTCCATCGAGGACAGCAGTTCGTAGGCCTCCGCCCACGCCTCGCGGCCGGCGGCGTCCCGGGCCCGCTCGACGGTCGCCGCCGACGGTTCGTCGTGCTCGGTTCCGAGTGTCACCGCACCGCCCTCCTGGGTGCCATACGTTAGCCCGAGGCGCGTGTTCGGGCTGACCGAACCGGCTACGTCAGCTCGATCTCGTAGGCCAACCACTCGGAGCGAGTGGCACCGGTGGCGTCGTACAGGCGCCGGGCGGTGACGTTGTCGGGCGCGGTGTACCACTCGAGGTGGTGGCATCCGCGGGCCCGCGCGGCCTCCGCCGCGGCCTGGATCAGCGCCCGCCCGGCGCCGAGACCTCGGGCCCGCTCGGCGACGAACAGGTCGTTCATCAGCGCGGCGTCGACCGCTCGCGTGGACGAGAACGTCCAGTACAGGTTCGCGAACCCCACCAGGTCGTCGTCCTCCCACGCGCCGAGCAGCAGCCCGGCCCCCGACGGTTCGCAGAAGCGGGCGAAGAAGGCCAGGTTGGCCTCGTCGTTCGGCTCGGGGACCTCGTAGAACCGCTGGTATCCCGCGAACAGGGGCAGCGCGTCCGGGAGCTCCTCCGGGCGGATGGGCCTGATCTCCATGCCGCGAACAGGGTACGCGGGGAGGTCGTCGTACGATACGGGCGTGCGGGCGGCGTTCTTCACCGGCGTGCGTACGTTCGCCGTCCGGGACGTGGACCCGCCCGAGCTGCAACCCGGCGAGGCGCGCGTTCGCGTCGGCTTCAACGGCATCTGCGGGTCCGACGTCTCGCTGTGGAAGGTGGGGATCATGGCCGGCGAGGACCGGGTTCCCGGCCACGAGTACAGCGGGGTCGTGGAGGAGGACACGACCGGCCGGTGGTCGCCGGGGCAGCGCGTGGTGGCGTTCCCCGGGCGGGGGTGCGGCGAGTGCGTGTGGTGCCGCGAGGGACGCCCCCGGTACTGCCTGAACCCGCAGAACCACTGGGGCGGCTACGCCGAGACCACGAACCCCCTGGCGGACCTGCTGATCCCGGTGCCGGACGAGGTGGACGACCGCTCGGCGGCCCTGGCCGAACCGCTCGGCGTGGCCATGCGCTCGATCACGGATGCGGGCGTCGGGTCCGGGGACCTCGTGTACGTCTCCGGCCTGGGGGCCATCGGCCTCCTCGTGGTGGCGGCGCTGGCCGACCTCGGGGCCAGGGTGGTGGGCTCGGACGTCCGCGAGGACCGCCGCGCGGCCGGCCTGGAGTTCGGTTGCGAGATGGCGTTCGACCCGGTGGCCGAGGACCCGTTCTGGAAGACCCTCGCCGTGGACCTGCACGGGCCGCGGTTCGTGTTCGAGTGCAGCGGGGCCGCGTCCGCCGTCCAGCTCGCGTTCAACGCCTGCGGCCACATGGGAACGGTCGTGCTGCTGGGGCTGCCGTTCGAGCCGGCCATGTTCATCCCGGCGGTGATGGCGGTGAAGGAGCAGCGGGCCCTGGCCATCACCGGCCCCTCGAGGCGGTCGATGCAGGACGCCCTGGCCCTGCTGGCGCGCCGCCCGGAGACGGCGAAGGTGATCACCGACGAACGCCCCCTGTCCGGGATCCAGCAAGCCTTCGAGGACCAGGCCGACGGCCGGGGGGGCATCAAGGTCCTCATCGACCCCCGTGCGTAGCGCTCGAACGATCGGCCCCGTCCCCGGCGATGCCGGGTTGTTCGGGCCGGGGTCGGTGGCCTGGCGGGTGAACGGGGAGGCGGCGCTGATCCTGGCCGGGCCCCGGGCCCTGCTCATGCAGATCGCCCATCCCGCGGTGGCCGCGGGCGTGGCCGGCCACAGCGACTTCCCGCGCGGGGCCTACCGGCGGCTGGCCCGGACCATGGAGGCCATGCTGGCCATCTCGTTCGGGGACACCGAGGAGGCCCTCCGCGCCGCCGAGGGGGTCACCGCCGTGCACCGGCGGATCAGTGGCCGAACGCCCGGCGGGGGGCCGTACTCGGCGCTCGACCCTGCCCTCCTGCTGTGGGTGTGGGCCACGCTCGTCGACAGCGCGCTCCTCGCGTACCGCCGGTTCGTACGTCCGCTCTCCGAGCACGACCGGTCGAGGTACGTGGGGGAGATGGGCGCCCTGGCCGTGGCCATGCTCACGCCGCCGGAGATCCTTCCGGACACGTTCGACGGCTTCCGTCGCTACGTCGACCTCACGATCTCCACGCTGGAGGTCTCCGACGACGCCCGCCGGCTGGCCCCGGCGATCCTCACCCCGCCCATGCCGCTTCCGCTCCGGCCGTTCGCGCTGGCCCAGCGGGAGGTCACGGCCGCCCTGCTTCCGGAGCCGCTCCGGGCCGCCTACGGGCTCCGGTGGGACCCCCTGCGCGAGACGGCGGTCCGGGGCGCCGCGTTCGGCCTGCGAACGGCCCTCCGGGTGACGCCGCCCGTCCTCCGCCGGGCTCCTCAGGCACGCCGCGCTGAGCGCCGCGTCGGACGTCCCTGAGTGTGGAGACGGGCACGGAGACGCCCGTCTCCACACGAACTCAATGTCCCCGGCGTGCGTGGCCGGCCTTGAGTTGGGGAAGACTTCGTGTTAGCCTGCGTCGAGGTGGCCGCCGAGGCCCTATTCAGTCTGCCCTCAGGGAACTGACAGGCCGACCGGAAGGAATTCCGGGAGTCACGGTGCTGTTGAACCGGACGAGGGTAGCTGTTGAAGGAGAACCCAGGGAAGAAAATGGCCGAACCTGCTCGCCCACTGGGCACCGATGACGCCGACGACCTCCGCCTGTACCTGGAGGCCGCGGCCCGAGAGCCTCTCCTCACCAAGGAGGAGGAGGTCATGCTCGCCATGACCATCGAGAAGGGCAAGGAGGCCGAGGACCGCATCAAGGCGGGCCGCCTCCGCTCCGACCGGTCGATCATGAAGGCCCGCGCCGACATCCGCCAGGCCGAGGCCGCCCGCCAGCGGTTCATCATGGCGAACCTGCGCCTCGTGGTGTCCGTGGCCCGGAAGTACCAGGGCCAGGGGCTGCCGCTGCTCGACCTCATCCAGGAGGGGAACATCGGACTCATGCGCGCGGTCGAGCTGTTCGACTGGCGCCGGGGGTTCAAGTTCTCCACGTACGCGACCTGGTGGATCCGCCAGGGGATCACGCGGGCGATCGCCGATCGCTCTCGCTCGATCCGCCTGCCGGTCCACATCCACGACCGCCTGCGCAAGCTGAACCGGACCCGGTTCCAGTTCGCGCAGCAGATGGGGCGCGAGCCCTCCCGCGAGGAGCTGGCCAAGGCCCTCGACACCACGGTGGCCGAGATCGACGACCTCACCGAGATGGGGCGGCGCGAGCCGCTGTCCCTGCAGGCCCCGGTGGGGGAGGAGACGGAGCTCGGTGACCTGATCGAGGAGGCCGACTCCGAGAGCCAGTTCTCCGAGGTGGAGGACGCGCTGCTCCGCGAGGAGATCGGCGAGGCCGTCGAGCGGGTGCTGGACGAACGGGAGCGCCACGTGGTGGAGCTCCGGTACGGCCTGCACACCGGCCGTCCGCTCTCGCTGCGGGAGACCGGGAAGGTCCTCGGGCTGTCCGGCGAGCGCGTGCGCCTGATCGAGCGGGAGGCCCTGCGCAAGCTGCGGGACTCCAAGGAGATCGCCGGCGCGGTCGCGCTGTAACCGCAGAACGAACACACGGAGGCCGGGTCCGAACGAGGGCCCGGCCTCTTCGCGTGGTCCGGAGCGCGACGAGGCATAGGATCGGGCTCGCCATGGGCCGGTTCACCGTTCGCCGGACGTCGGCGGCCCTCGCCGCCTCGGCGCTGATCGTCGGGCTCTCGGCGGGGCCTGCGGGGGCGTGGCCGCCGGACGTGGGCGCCTCGAGGGACTACGCGGCCACCCGCTCGGGCGACGTGTCGTTCACGGTCATCGGGCCGAAGGGGAACGCGTACGGGTGGCGCGGCTCCCGGGCGGTGCCGCTCGCCAGCACGGTGAAGGTCATGTTCATGGTGGCGTACCTGCGGATGCCCTCCGTGCGCGACCGGGACCTCCGCCCGTCCGACCGCGAGCTGCTCGGGCCCATGATCAAGCGGTCGGACAACCTCGCGGCGACGCGGGTCTCGGAGATCGTCGGCGCCAGGCGCCTGTACGCCCTGGCGAACGTGGCCGGGATGGATCACTTCCACTTCGTGCCGCATCCGTGGGGCCTTTCGTCGGACACGTCGGGCGAGGAGGCCCGCTTCATGTTCCGGCTCGAGCGCTACATCCCGGACCGGCACGAGGCGTACGCCCGCTACCTCCTGGCGCACATCGTGCCCTCGCAGCGATGGGGGATCGGCCGCCTGCACCACGACAAGTGGAAGCTCTTCTTCAAGGGCGGCTGGGGCTCGGGGACCGGCGCGGTGGAGCATCAGATCGCGTTCCTCGAACGGGGCGACCTCCGGATCGCCGCCGCGGTGATGATCACGAACAGCCCCAGCCACGACTACGCGAAGGTGACCCTGGAGGGCGTGTTCCGCGTGCTCCTGCGGCACCTCCCCGTGCCCGACTGAGCACGAGATCGCCGGTTCGTCGAACGCGGTCGGCCGGAAGGCCTCGGTCGATCCATGGACGAACGGCCGACCCCACCGGGCCGAAAGGCGGTGGACGGAGTCCGGGCCGGGGGACGACCATGGGACGGCGGGACCCGCACCGCCGAGAGGGGGAACACCCTGTCCATGCGCCGAACGATCTCGCTCGTTGCCCTCCCCGCGCCGGCTGCGCACATCCCGATGGAAGCGGGGGACGGGTTCGGCTCGGCCTGACCCGATCCAACGGGCTCGGTCCGGCCAATGCTCCGGGGGGGAGCGGTCGGGCCGACGAGGCCCGCGGTCGCTACCCGCGCCGCGGGCCTCACCTCTTCACGGCTACAGCCCCCGGGCGTCCGTGGGATCGATCGGCTCCGACGGCACCGGCCGCGGCCGCGGCGTCGCGCGCATGAGGAGCGCGACGAACGCGCAGAGCAGCAGTCCCAGGCCGGCACCCGCCAGCCACACGAGGGGCGATGCGGCGGCCACGGGCCGTGCCACGAAGGCAGGGAAGCGGAACTCCCCGGGCCCGATCCGCTGGAGATCGGTGACCCGCCAATCACCACCGCGGGGCCGGACGGCGACGACGTAGCCGGCCGGCGCGCGGCGGCCCCCGACCGGGTGGTCGCACAGTTCGGCGGCGTCGTCGGCGTACTCGACCTCGTACGGCACGACCGCCACCGAGCCATCCCCGACGTGCTCGGTCCCGGCCCGGGTCATCTGGCGTCCCACGCGGATCGTGTCGAGCGCTCCGGGCTCGCAGGCGTCCCACCCCGGCAGGATCCGTTCGGACACGTCCGGGTCCGCGTACCGGTCTGGCCGGCCCGCCGATCCCTGGTTCAGCGAGATCAGCCACCGTTCGACCACGCCCTCGGGGCGGTCGGTGCTCGCGCAGGCGGGGAGGAGGGCGCACGCCACGGCGGCGAGGGCCACCAGACGCCTCACGCCCGGGCCTCCTCGGCCAGGAGGTCGAGGGCGGACAGGTCGAGGTGGCGGGTCTCGCCGATGTGGCGGACGGCGATGAACAGGGTCGGCAGGAGCGTCACCACGAACAGCACGCTCATCGAGTCGCCGATGGACCCGATGGGGCCGGTTCGGTGGTCGCCGAGGAGGCCCACCACGAGTGGCCCGATGATCCCCCCGGGGATCTCGAAGGCGTTGCGGCACCACGCCGCCGCGCGACTCCGGACGTATGTGGGGAAGAACTCGGTGGAGAACGCGGACGTGACCGCGGCGCCGCCGAGGCCGAAGAAGATGGCCAGGCACACGAACGGCAGCATCAGCCCCTGCGAGTGGATTTGGAACAGCGGGATGCCGAACGCGGCCGCGCCGATCACGTACGCGATGAACGTGGGGCGGCGCCCGTACCGCTCCATGGCCCGGCCGGCCACGACGAACCCCAGCGCGCCGATGAGCCCCGCGATGCCCAGGTACAGCCCGGAGAGCGAGAGCGACATCCCGACCTCCTGCTGGGCGTAGTACGGCCACCAGAACGCCCCGCTGGCCACGGCGGCGAACCGGAAGAAGTTCATGAGCCCCACCGCCAGGACGTTTCGCCGGAACTCCGGCCGCCACGCCTCCAGCAGCCGCCCCCGGTTCAGGTGCCAGGCGACGGGATCCGCCCGGATCGCCGCGTAGCGCGCGGTCTCCCTCATCTTCCGACGGGCGAAGGCCACGACGATGAGCGGCACGATCCCCACGACGAAGAAACCCCGCCAGTCGAGGGGCGTGTGCTGCAGGCCGACGAAGGCCAGGATCCCGACCGTGATCCCGCCGAGCGTGTTCATGGAGGTGACGATGCCGAGGGCCCGGCCCCGCTCCGAGATGGGGTACTCCTCCACGACGATGGTCACCGCCACGGCCCATTCGCTGGCCAGGAAGACCTGCGCGACGACCTGCGCGGCGGTGAGCCAGGCCAGGTTCGGGGACACGGCGGTGAGGAAGGTCCCGGCGGTGTAGCCGACGATCGTGATCAGCAGCAGTCGCCGGCGGCCGATGCGGTCGCCCTGGGCCGCCAGCACGAACCCCAGGACCGACCCCACGCCCACGATCGCCCGGATGACCCCCGCCTGGGCCTCCGACCCGCCGAGGTCGGCCAGCACCAGCGGCAGGACCAGCGCCAGGACGAAGTTGTCGTAGCCCTCGAAGAACGTGGCCACCGACAGCATTCCCAGCAGCCGCCGACGGTAGGTTCGCTCCCCGTCCGGTTGCGCCCTCTCCTCGACGTCGCTCACCGGGCGCATTGTCGCCGGAATCCGATGGTCGAACGGGCCGGCTCGCACGGAGCGGTCAGTGGATGCTGCCCCGGCCCGTCGCCCCAGCATTCAGAGGGGACCCTAGTGGCACCTCGGACAGGGAGCGAGCAGGCTCCGGCCTAGGACCGGGCGATCAGCACCCCCACCGGGAGGGTGGCGAACGCGTCGGCGAGGCGGATGCCGCCGCGGACGGCGTCGACGTGTTCGCCGGTGAGGACGTTCGTCCATCGCTCGGGCGCACCGGCGGGGAGGTGGGCCACGGTGGCGGGCCAGGAGGCGGCGCGGACCGGAAACCGGCCGCCGCGGGCCAGGCCGGCCACGTGACGAGGGACAATGGCCACCGCCCACGACCGGCCCCGGCGGCGGGCGAAGGCCAGGGCGTTCGCCCGGCGGCGGCCGGTCACCTCCAGCGGGAGGTACGAGCCCCGGGCGAACAGCTGCGGATGGGCCCGCCGCAGCCGGAGAGCCTCCCGGAGGACGTGGAGCTTGACCCGGCCGTCCGGCCACGTCGCGGCCAGATCCCGGGCCAGGGCCCGGCGGTCATGGAGGCCCCGGTCCAGCTCCTCCACCGCGCCCATCCGCCGTTCGAAGTCCACCGGACGGCGGTTGTCCGGGTCCACCAGCGCGAGGTTCCACAGCTCGGCCCCCTGGTACACGTCGGGGACGCCCGGGGCCGTGGCCCGCAGCACCACCCCGGCCAGCGAGTTCACCGCCCCCGGCAGGGACACCCGCTCGGCGAACGACTCGAGGTCGCGGCGGAACCGTTCGTTCCGCGGGCCCAGGGCGGCTCGGAGCCAGCCACGGACCGCCCGCTCGTAGGCGAGGTCCGGAGCCAGCCACGACGTCCACACCTTGGCCTCACGGGCGGCCTTCACCGCGTAGTCCTGCATCCGGGCCGTGAAGTCCCGACGCTCCGACGGTTCCAGCGGCCACGCCCCCACCAGCGACTGGTACAGGTGCAGCTCGAGCGCGGGATCGGGGACGTCGCGGCCGCGGACCCGCCGCCGCAGGCCCCGGTTGAGGCGGCGCCACCGCTGCACCCGCCTCGACCACTCCTCGGGAACCTCCGAGAGCACGTCGAGCCGGGCCCGGACGTCCTCGCTCCGCTTGGAGTCGTGCGTGGAGCCGGCGTTGAGCGAGGCCGGCCACCGCCGCTGCCGCTCGCGCATCCGCCGGTGGAACTCCTCCACCGAGACAGCCGGCCGGGAGGGCTGGGCACCGACGTCGCTCCGGGACAGCAGGCCGTCCCACCGGTACATCGCGGTGTCCTCCACGCCCTTCGCGGTGACCGGCCCGGTGAGCCGCTGCCACCGATTGACGAACCCGATCCACGAGTCGACGTCGGTCCATTCGGGGTCGCCGCGCACGTCGAGCACCAGGACCCGCCCGACGAACTCGACGGCCCGCCGGTACCGGTCGGGGAGCCGCCGGATCGCCTCGCGCACGGCCCGCTCCACCACCCGGCGGTCCGGGTCGGCCACGGGCCGCCCGACCGTGTACGTCCGGTACACCGGCATCCAGGCCATGACCTCGGCCAGCGCGGTCCGGAGGTCGTCCTCGGCGAGGTCGCGGCCGTGGCGGTCCTCCAGGGCCAGGGCGTGCAGGTGCGCGGCCAGGACCCGGCCCTCGCCGGCGAACAGTTGGTCCAGCACCAGCCGCTGGCACCGCGCGGCGACCTCCTCGAACCCCTGTGCGGGGGGCCGTCCGGTGAGCGCGGTGTGCGTCCGCTCCACTCGTTCGACGCCGGCCGGGTCGACGAACAGCCCGTCCACCAGGTCGGCGAACTCGTACCCCGTGGTCCCGGCCACGGCCCATCCCGGGGGGAGGTCCTCGTCCCGCCCGAGGATCTTCTCCACCACGACGAACCCGTCTCGCCCGGTCTCCTCGCCCAGCCGCCGCTGGAGCCGGTCCGCGTACCCGGCCGGATCGAGGAGGCCGTCGACGTGGTCCACCCGCAGGCCCGTGACCAGCCCCTGCCTGGCCAGGTCCAGCACCAGGGCATGCGAGGCCTCGAACACCGACGCGTCCTCGGTGCGGAGCGTGACAAGGTCCGAGATATCGAAGAACCGCCGGTAGTCGATCTCCCTCGCGGCGATATGCCAGTCCGCCAGTCGGTAGTGCTGCCGGTTCAGCAGGGCCTCCAGCACGTCGAACGACTCGGGCTCTCCGGCGCGTCCGTTCAACGCGGGGAGGTCCTCCGGGGCGCCCTGGTACGAGCTCGGATCCACGGGGAACCGGAGTTCGCCGTAGCGGACCACCGGCTCGCCGTCGCCGGAGAGCTCCAGGCGGATCTCTCCCGCCTCCAGGACCTGCCCGAACGGAGCGTTCAGGACGGGGGCCAGGACCTGACCGCCTCCGGGGCCCCAGTCGATGTCGAAGAAGGACGCGAACGCCGAGCGCCGGCCGTGCTTCAGCGCGTCCCACCACCAGGGGTTCTGGTCCGACGTCGCCATGTGGTTCGGCACGATGTCGAGGAGGAGGCCCATCCCCCGCGCCCCGAGGTCGGCGGCCAGCGCGTCGAACCCGTCCCGGCCCCCCAGGTCCGGGTTCAGCTGGGTGGGGTCGACCACGTCGTACCCGTGCGCGCTCCCCGAACGGGGCCGGAGCAGGGGCGAGGCGTACAGGTCGCCGGCGCCGAGGGCCCGGAGGTACCCCACCAGGCGACGGGCGTCGGCGAACCCGAATCCCGGCCCGAACTGAAGTCGGTACGTGGAGGTGGGGATCCTCATGCGCCCGCGCCCGGCGCCGCGGTCACGGCGGGCTGAGCCGCTCGTCGTGGCGCAGCATGATCACCGAGTGGGCGGTGAGGTTCACCGTGGGCTTGCGGACCGGCCGCTCGGCGATGTCGTGCCGGGAGGTGTTGATGACCTCCTCCCACGCGCCGCTGCGCTCCAGCCGCGGCATGGTGAACACGCGCGACCGGGCCCCGCCGTTCATCAGCAGGAGCACGGTGTCGCCGAAGATTGGACGCCCGCGCTCGTCCACCTCGTCGGTGGCCCGTCCGTGCATCAGCATGCCGATGATCTGGTTCCCCGGGTCCGCCCAGTCCTCGTCGGTGACCTCCTCGCCGTCCGGCCTGATCCACGTCACGTCCTTGAACCCGTCGGCCGCCATGGGCCGGCCGGTGAAGAACGAGCGGCGCCGCAGGACCGGGTTCGAGCGGAACACCGCCAGGGCATGACGCGCGAACTCGAGCAGGCGCCGTTCCCGCCCGGAGAGCTCCCAGCTCATCCACGAGAACTCGTTGTCCTGGCAGTAGGCGTTGTTGTTCCCCTGCTGGGTCCTGCTGGTCTCGTCGCCCATGAGGATCATCCGGACGCCCTGGGAGAAGATCAGCGTGGCCAGGAAGTTCCGCTTCATGCGCTCGCGCATCCGCCGGATGTACGCCGATTCCGTGGGGCCCTCGGTGCCCCAGTTCCGGGAGTAGTTCTCGTCGGCGCCGTCGCGGCTGCCCTCGCCGTTCGCGTCGTTGTGCTTGTGCTCGAACGAGACCAGGTCGTTCAGTGTGAAGCCGTCGTGCGCGGTGACGAAGTTGATCGAGGCGTACGTCCGCCGGCCGCTGCCCTCGTAGATGTCGGACGAGCCGGACAGCCGGAAGGCCATCTCGGGGACCATGCCGTGGTCGCCCCGCCAGAACCGGCGGACGGCGTCGCGGTACTTCCCGTTCCACTCCGCCCATCCCACCGGGAAGTTCCCCACCTGGTATCCGCCCGGCCCCACGTCCCACGGTTCGGCGATGAGCTTGACCTGGGAGATCACCGGGTCCTGCTGGATGATGTCGAAGAACGTGCCGAGCCGGTTCACCTCGTACAGCTCCCGGGCCAGCACGGGCGCGAGGTCGAACCGGAATCCGTCGACGTGCATCTCCTCGATCCAGTACCGGAGCGAGTCCATGATCAGCTGGATGGACCGGGAATGCAGCATGTTCAAGCTGTTGCCGGTGCCGGTGAAGTCCATGTACCGGCGGGGGTCGTCGGGCATCAGCCGGTAGAACGCCACGTTGTCCACGCCCCGCAGCGAGAGCGTCGGGCCGGTCTCGTTCCCCTCGCCGGTGTGGTTGTAGACCACGTCGAGGATGACCTCGATGCCGGCCCGGTGCAGGCCCTTCACCATCGACTTGAAGTCGTCCACCTGCTGGCCCAGCCCTCCGGTGGCGTAGCCGACGTCGGGGGCCAGGAAGCACAGGGTGTTGTACCCCCAGTAGTTCGTCAGGCCCATCTCCGCCAGCCGCCGGTCCCTGACGAACTGGTGGACCGGCATCAGCTCGACGGCCGTGACGCCCAGGGAACGGAGGTGGTCGATGATGGGGTCGGAGATCATCCCCAGATAGGTGCCCCGGAGTCGGCGCGGGACGCCCGGATGGCGCATGGTCATCCCCCGGACGTGGCACTCGTAGATCACGGTCCGGTTCCAGGGGACCTCCGGCGGCCGGTCCTCGCCCCAGGTGAACGCGGGGTCGATCACCACGCACTTCGCCATGCCGCCGGCGGAGTCCCGGCCGTCGAACGACAGGTCGACGTCGGGGTGGCCCACCGTGTAGCCGTACAGGGCGTCGCTCCACTGGATCGTGCCGGAGACGGCCTTCGTGTAGGGGTCGATGAGGAGCTTGTTCGGATTGAACCGGTGACCCTGCTCCGGCTCGTAGGGCCCGTGGACGCGGTAGCCGTACAGCTGGCCGGGCCTGACGTCGGGGAGGTAGCAGTGCCAGATGAGGTCGGTTCGCTCCCGCATGCGGATGCGATGGGTCTCGCGGGCGTCCTCCGCGCGATCGAACAGGCACAGATCCACCGCCGTGGCGTTCTCCGAGAAGATCGAGAAGTTGACGCCCTCCCCGTCCCACGTGGCGCCCTGCGGGTAGGGCGTGCCCGGCCAGATCCGCATCGCCGGAGACTACCCGTTCGTCCGGATCAGGACGGCCACGGCGTGGCCGGGGAGCGTGGCGGGGTCGGCGCCGGGGCCGGGGCCACCCCAGCGCTCGTCGGCCGAGCACAGCAGGCGGTCCCAGCCCATGGGCAGCGCGTCCGGGACCGGCTCGGCCCCGAGGTTCGCCACCACCAGCGATTCGGCGCTGCCCTCGCGCCACACCGTGAGCAGCATGCGGGCCTCGTCTGCCTCGGCCTCCGCGGGGACGCCCGGTCCCAGCGCCGGGTGGTCGCGCCGGATGCGGATGAGCTCCCGGTGCCAGTCGCGCAGGATTCGGCCCTCGGGGGACGGGTCCCGACCGAGCCGCGCCGAGTCGAACGTGGCCTCGTCCTGGGGGTCGGGGGGCTCGCCGGACCACTCGAACGAGGCGAACTCCTCCCGCCGGCCCCGCCGGATCGCCTCCACGAGGTCCGGATCGGTGTGGCCGATGAAGTACGGGAACGGCGCGGTCTCTCCGTACTCCTCGCCCTGGAACAGCAGCGGCACCCCCGGGTGCAGGAGCGTGAGCGCGGCCGCCACCTTGAGGGGCTCGAAGCCGACCAGCGTACAGAGGCGGTCGCCCCGCATGCGGTTGCCGATCTGGTCGTGGTTCTGGGCGCACACCACGAACCGCTCCGGCGGGATGTGGGAGGAGTCGCTCCCCAGGCGGTGGCGGCGGTGCGGGTTGTACCGGCCCCGGTACACGTACCCGCGCTGGACCGAGTCCGCGAGGTCCTGCACCGAGCCGAACCCCACGTAGTAGCCGTTCCGCTCCCCGGTCAGCAGGGCGTGGACGGCGTGGTGGAACTCGTCGTTCCACTGGGCGTCCATCCCCAGGCCGCCGGTGTGGAGCGGCGTGACGGTTCGGACGTCGTTCCTGTTGGTCTCCGCGACGAGGAAGTGCTTGCGGCCGGTCCGTTCGCGGAGGTCGCGGACGGCCTCCGCCAGCTCCAGAAGGAAGGGCCGGGCGGTCGTGTCCACGATGCCGTGGATGGCGTCGAGGCGGAGGGCGTCGATCCCGAACTCCTCGAACCACATCAGCGCGTTGCCGCCGAAGAACCGGCGGACCTCGTCGCTGCGCGGGCCGTCGAAGTTCATCGCGTCCCCCCAGGGGGTGCGGTACCGTTCGGTGAAGTACGGACCGAACTCGCCGAGGACGTTGCCCTCCGGCCCGATGTGGTTGTGGACGATGTCGAGGACGACCGCCACTCCGCGGCCGTGGCACCCGTCCACGAACCGCCGGAGGCCGTCCGGCCCCCCGTAGGAGTCCTGCACGGCGTGGGGGAAGACGCCGTCGTACCCCCAGTTGCGCGAGCCGGGGAACTGGGCCACCGGCATGAGCTCCACGGCGTTGACGCCGAGCGCCGCCAGCTCCTCGACGTAGTCGAGCAACCCGTCGAACGTGCCGTCGGCGGACGCCGTGCCGACGTGCAGCTCCGAGATCACGTAGTCGCGGAGGTCCGGGCCGTCCCAGTCGGGAGGCGGCTCCGGGGAGGGGCAGACCTGCGAGAGGCCGTGCACCCCGTCCGGCTGGTACCTCGACGCGGGGTCGGGGAGTGGTTCCCCCCCGTTCAAGCGGAAGCCGTACCGGGATCCGGCGGCGGCCTCGGCGACGGTGACGGCGTGATATCCGCGGTCCTCCGGGCCCATGGGCACGCGCCGCCCGTCGACCTCGACCTCGACCCGTTCGGCGAACGGCGCCCACACCCGGAACAGGACGCCTCCATCGGCCTGCACGGAAGCACCGAGGGTCCCCTCGGTCAGCAACCGGTACGAATCGGACACAGCTATGGCCTACCCAGCGTGGCGCCCGGGACACTCCTGTCCGGGGTGTCGGTGGTTCGTGCCATCATCGTGCCCCGAGGTGATATCAGCATGAGGGGGAATGCTATCATCGAGGCGATGCGGCAGATCATCGCCAGGATCGACGACCGGCTCCACGCACGGCTGAAGCGTGTGGCCCGGCGCGAGGGACGTTCGATGAACTCGCTCATGATCGAGTCGCTCGAACGCACCGTCGAGGAGCGAGACCGCCCGGAGAGTCCTCGGGAATGGAAGGCGCGCATGATCGCCGAGGGCAGGGTCGTGGTTCCACCGCAGCCGGAGGGCCCGGTCCTCGATCGCGAGGCGCTGTATGAGATGTCCCGTGGCTGGGGGCCGATCGTGAGCGAGCAGCTCGAGCGCGATCGCGATCATTGGTGAGCAGGGTCTACGCGGATTCCAGCGCGCTCGTCCGCGCCTACCTGGCCGACGAGCCGGCGAGCGCCGTCGCGCGGCGACTCCTGTTCGACGGGGAGGGGGTCATGACGTCCGAGGTCGCTCGCGTCGAGTTCGCGAGCGCGGTGACGAGGGCGTTCAGAGCCCGCAGGATCGATCTCGCCGGCGACTACCTGCTCGCCTTCGACGCGGACTGCGGCGTGGCCGGGCCCGTCGCGCTCCTGCCGCTCCGCTCCCCGGTGACGCTCCACACGGCGCACCGGATCGCATCGACCCATGGCCTCCGCGGGCTCGACGCGATCCACGTCGCGACGGCGATCGATGAGGCGGCCTCGATACCAGTCGATGACGGGATCTCGTTCGTCACGTTCGACGACGAGCAGGCCGCCGCGGCACGGGCCGAGGGCCTCCGGGTGATCTGACGTCCTCGGCGGGGCCCGGGTTGGGGACGGTCCACCCGATGACGTCGCCCGAGTAGAACGCGACATGACCGGCGTCCTCGGTGCACAGGACACACCCACGCTGTACGTGCCCGGCGAGCCGGAGAACCCGCCGGTGAGGCTGAGCGCCACGTCCCAGTTCGCCGATGCCGGAAACCGTGCCCGTGCGCCCGTTACACTTCGTTCATGGTGGCTCCGCTGATCGCCGTGCCTGCGTATCGACTTCCCGGGGGACGTGTGGCGAGGTGGGAGCACGGGGCGTTCGCCGTTCCCGAGCTGTACGTCCTGGCGGCGCGGCGGGCCGGAGTGCGTCCGCTGGCCGTCATGGAATCGGACCCGGCCGCCGCGGTCGACGTGCTCGACTCGGTGGACGGGCTGATGCTGCTCGGCGGCAGCGACGTCGACCCGGCGGCGTACGGCGCCGAGCCGCACCCCGAGGTGTACGGCGTCGACCCGGATCGCGATGCCGTGGAGATCGCGATGGTCCGCCAGGCGATCGAGCGGGGGCTCCCCACGCTGGCCATCTGCCGCGGGATCCAGGTCCTGAACGTCGCGCTGGGGGGCACGCTGATCCAGCACCTCCCGGGTGTTCCCGGGCTCGGGCCGCACGGGGTCCCCGGCGGCGGGACGCCCGTCACCCACGACGTGAAGGTCGCGCCCGACACCCTGCTCGCGGAGGCGACGCGGAGCGAGGTCCTGGCATGCTCGTCCCACCACCACCAGGCCGTCGACGAGCTGGGCGAGGGGCTGGTCGTCACGGCCCGGTCCGACGACGGCGTGATCGAGGGGCTCGAGCACGAGGGGCCCGGCTGGATCGTCGCCGTACAGTGGCACCCGGAGGACACGGCCGCGGACGACCCCGCACAGCAGGCGCTGTTCGACGCGCTCGCCGAGCGGGCCCGCCACTCCGCGGCCCGCCGGCCCGCGTAGACCGACCTCTACAGGCGCTCGAAGTACCTCGCGAGCTCCCAGTCGGTGACGGTCGTGTTGTCGAAGATGATCTGCTCCTGGCGCGCCGTGTTCAACAGGTGCTCGAAGACCGTGTCGCCCAGGGCCTTGCGGGCCACCTCGCTCCTCTCGAACTCGGCGATCGACTCGTGCAGCGAGGTCGGCACACGGGGGACGTCGGTCGCCTCGTACGCGTTGCCGTGGAACATCTCGGGTGGTTCCAGCCCGTGTTCGATGCCGTGGAGCCCGCCGGCGATCGTCGCGGCGAATGCGTGGTACGGGTTGGCGTCGGCGCCCGGGATGCGGCATTCCACCCGGAACCCCGTGTGCTCGCCGACCAGCCGGAACCCGCACGTGCGGTTGTCGTGCCCCCACGCGATCGCGGTCGGCGCCCACGACCCCGCCTGGTACCGCTTGTACGAGTTCACCGAGGGCGCGAACATCCAGGCCATCTCGCGCGCCGTCGCCATCAGCCCGCCGAGGTAGCCGCGCATCGTCGACGACATGTGGTGCTGTCCGGAGTCGTCCCACATCAGCGACCGCGACCCGTCCTCGTTCCACAGCGACGAGTGGAGGTGGCAGGACGAGCCGGCCTCCGCCATCGACCACTTCGCCATGAACGTCACCGCGCGGCCGTTCAGCGCGGCGATCTCCTTCACGCCGTTCTTGTAGATCGTGTGCCGGTCGGCCATCTCGAGCGCGTCCGTGAAGCGCAGGTTGATCTCGTGCTGGCCGCGGCCGAACTCGCCCTTCGAGAACTCCACCGGGATGCCGGCCGCGTCCATGTGGTTGCGGAACTGCCGGATCAGGTACTCGTCCTTGGTCGTCTGCAGGATGTGGTAGTCCATGATGTAGCTGGAGTGCGGGGTGAGCCCGCGGTACGCGCGCTCGGCCGCCTCCTCGTACGAGTCGCGGAACAGGTAGAACTCCAGCTCGCTCCCGACCTTCACCGTGTACCCGGCCGCCGCCGCCCGTTCTATCTGCCGCTTCAGGATCTGCCGCGGCGACACCTCGATCGGCTCGAGCGTCTCCTCGTCGAGCACGTCGCACAGCACCATCGCGGTCTTGTCGAGCCAGGGGACCACGCGCATCGTCGACAGGTCCGGCCGCATCGCCAGGTCGCCGTACCCGGTCTCCCACGATGCGTAGGCGTAGCCGGGCAACGGCTCCATCTCCATGTCGACGGCCAGCAGGTAGTTGCACGCATGGAGGTCGTCGCCCGCGAGGACGTCGTCGACGAAGAAGCTCCCGGTGACGCGCTTGCCGACCAGCCGCCCCTGCTGGTCGGGAAACACGACGAGCACCGTGTCGAGGTCGCCCCGCCCGACCATCTCCTCGACGGTGCCGGCGTCGAGCCTCCCGCGTTCCACCCACATCCTCCTCACGCCGGGAACGCCGAGGCGCGGCGGCACGGCCCGCGTCGGCCGCCGCGTCCCTCCCCGGCTCCCTTCGCTACACGCGCTCCAGGTCCCGTTCGATCGCGGCCAGCTCCTCGGGCGAGCCCTGGACCTTCGGGCCCTTGAACCACTTCCGGGCGGAGACCATCCACCAGACGCCGGCGAACAGCAGGACGGCGCCCACCGCCACCGGAGCGTAGTTGAAGGTGTCGATCGTGATGGGCGAGTACTGGGGCAGACTGAACAGGACCGCGATGAAGATGACCCAGCCCACCGCGATCCACCCCACGACGTAGCTCCACCTGCCCAGGTGCCACGGTCCCCGCCGGAACGACTCGCCGGCCCGCAGCCGCAGGAACACCGGCATCGCGTAGGCGATGTAGAGACCGATGACGGCGATGGACGTCACGGCGAAATACGCCGTCGGCGAGTAGAGGTACGGCAGGCCCAGCAGGAAGGCCCCTACCGCGGCGAACCAGATCGAGTTGGTGGGCGTCCGGGTTCGCTTGTTGACGCGGTGCCACAGGTCCGAGGCCGGCATGGCGCGGTCCCGGGAGAACGCGTAGATCATCCGCGAGTTCGCCGTCACCGAGGACATGCCGCAGAAGAACTGGGCCCCGATCACGAGCAGCAGCAGCAGCTCGCCGCCAGTGCGGCCCACGGCGTCGATGAAGATCTGGGCCGGCGGCACGCCCGTCGCGCTGCCCCGGACGGCCCCGTAGTCACTGATGGCGTACGTGACCCCGATCAGCAGGATCCACCCCGCGAACAGCGAGACCACGATGGACATGACGATGCCCCGGGGCCCCGCGACGTCGGCTCGCTGGGTCTCCTCCGTCATGTGCGCCGACGCGTCATAGCCGGTGAACGTGTACTGCGCGAGAAGTAACCCGATCAGGAACACATAGATCTTCGAGCTCCATCCCGTGCCGTTGTGGAAGGTGCTGAACACCTCCCCCACGGTGAAGTGGCCCGACGGGGCGGACAGGAACATCGCTCCCACGATGATCAGCACGCCCAGGATGTGCCACCACACCGACACGTCGTTCAGGAACGCGACCAGGCGCACCCCGAAGGTGTTGAGCAGGCCGTGGAGGAACAGGACGACCCCGAAGATGATGATCGTGTTCGATCGGGCGGTGGACAGGCCGAACGCCAGGTTCAGGTAGGCATTGATGAAGAATGCGAGCCCGAAGTCGATCCCGGCGGTGATCCCGACCTGGCCCACCAGGTTGAACCATCCCGTGAACCAGGACCACGCGGGGCCGTTGCGGGGGGCAACCTTGGCCGACCAGTAGTACAGGCCGCCGGCCGTCGGGTAGCTGGAGCACACCTCGGCCATGGCCAGCCCGACCAGGATCACCATGATCCCGACGAGGGGCCACCCGATGGTCATGACCACCGGCCCCCCGGCGTCCATCCCGAACGCGTACAGGGTCAGGCAGCCCGAGAGGATCGAGATGATCGTGAACGAGACGGCGAAGTTCGAGAACCCGCCCATCTTGCGAAGGAGCTCCTGGGCGTAGCCCAGCTCGTGCAATCGTTCCACGTCGGATCTCGCGGTCGTGGCGGTCGACGGGGACGCCGATGCCGCCGCTCCGGGCGCAGCACCATCACCGGGCACGGTCACGTCTGCCATGTACCCCCCTTCCCGACTCAGGCGAGCGATGTGGTTATGGCCCGAACTGATCATTCAGCGCCCACCGAGCCGGCGAAGTCACTGCGCGGCATGTGGGAAGGATGGGGGCGGGATGTGCCGAAACGATGAACCCGCCGCGGGCGGGCCGGCAGGCGTCCGCTACTCCGGCGTGATGTAGGCGGCCGTGATGCCCCCGTCCACCACCAGGGCGGCGCCAGTCATCAGCGAGGATTCGTCCGAGGCGAGGAACAGCGCCGCCCGCGCCACCTCCTCCGCGCGCCCGAACCGGCCCATGGGGATGTGGACGAGCCGGCGGTTCCGCCGCTCGGGGTCTGCCAGGAGCTCCGCGAGCAGCGGCGTCTCGATCGGGCCCGGGCACAGTGCGTTGGCGCGGATGCCCCGGCGGGCGAACTCCACGGCGATCTCCCGGGTCATGGCCAGCACGCCGCCCTTCGACGCGGTGTAGGCGATCTGCGGCGCGGCCGCCCCCATCAACGCGACGAAGGACGCCACGTTGACGATCGAGCCTCCCCCCGAGTCCAGCATGGCCGGGATGCCGAACTGGCAGCCGAAGAAGACCCCCTTCAGGTTCACGTTGATCGTGAGGTCCCAGATCTCCTCCGGCGTGTTGACCACCGAGTCGTCCCGGGGGTGGAAGATCCCGGCGTTGTTGTAGAGGACGTCGAGCCTCCCGAACCGCTCCACGGCGAACCGCACCATGGCCTCGGCGTCCGCCGACCGGGACACGTCGGCATGAACGTACGCGACGTCGCCTCCGGCACCGGCGATCTCCGCCACCGCCTGCTCGCCCGCCTCGTCCGCCACGTCGGTGAGCACCACCCGGGCGCCTTCCTCGGCGAACAGCCGCGCGGCCACCTTGCCCATCCCGCTCGCGCCGCCGGTGATGAGCGCGACCTTGCCCTCGAGGCGCATGGGACCCTCCTGTTCCGAAGCCTGCCGGACACGATCCGTTCGGCCGGCCGAGGCTACTGCACAATGCCGGGCGGAACCGAGCCCCGGGTGCGGGACCGCGTAGGGTGTGGCCGGGATGATCTCGGGTTCGGGAGCGTCGGGGTTCGGGAGGGCCACCGTTCGCGGATGAAGGTGGTCGCGACGCCGAAGGCGCTGGACCTGATCGGCCGGCGCGGCGGCCGGGTCTGGGTGTGGCTCGACCCCCACCAGTGGGCCGGCGGTGGCTACACGTGGCTGGAGACCCACTGCGAGCCCCCCGGGACCAGCCGCAAGTCACGCTTCACCCGGTCCAGCCGGCGCCCCCACCGGTTCCGCCGGATGGATGCGGAGGGGTTCGAGCTCAACGTCGACTTCGGGAGGTTCGATCCGCCGGAGGAGCTGGTCCTCGACGTCAAGGGGCTGCTGAGCAAGCGGGTGGAGGCGTACTGGAACGGCGGCGTGTTCGTCGGCACGGACCCGCCCGCCGACGACACCTGACGTCGGGGTTCGGCGTTCCGCTTGGGCCTATCATCTCGGCCGGGAACCCGGAGCGGGGAGGCAGGCCGTGGGCGTGGAGCTGCTGTCGATCGGAGGAGAGCGGGTCGCCGCGGCGTCCGGGGCGACGTTCGAGGTGACCGAGCCGGGCACCGGGGGACCGATGGCCGAGGTGGCCGAGGCGGGCCCCGACGACGCCCGGCGGGCCGTGGATGCGGCGCACCGCGCGTTCGAGGAGGGGGCATGGCCCCGAACGAGCGCCACTGAGCGGGGCCGCGTACTGGCGAGGGCCGCCGCGCTGGTGCGCGACCGGCTCGAGGAACTGGCCGTGCTGGAGGCCCGCAACGCGGGCAAGCCCATCCGGGACGCGCGCGACGAGGTCGGGCTGGTGGCGAACGTGTTCGAGTACTGGGGCGGCGCGGCCAACAAGGTGCTCGGCGAGACCATCCCGGTGGCCGACCAGGGCCTCGACGTGACCCTCCGCGAGCCCATCGGGGTGTGCGCGCTCATCGTGCCGTGGAACTTCCCGATGGTCATCGCGTCGTGGAAGGTGGCGCCGGCGCTCGCGTGCGGGAACACCGCGGTGGTGAAGCCGGCGTCGGCCACGCCGCTCTCCGCCCTGGCCATGGCCGACGTCCTGGCCGAGGCGGGCCTGCCGGAGGGTGCGCTCTCGGTGCTGCCCGGACCCGGCTCTGCGGTCGGGGACGCGCTCGTGGCCGATCCTCGAGTCTCGAAGGTCTCCTTCACCGGGTCCACCGAGATCGGCGCTTCGATCATGCGGAGGTGCGCGGACCACATCACGCGCGTCTCGCTCGAGCTCGGCGGGAAGTCGGCGGCTGTGGTCTTCGCCGACGCCGACCTCGACACGGTGATCGAGCGGGCGCCGTTCTCGGTGTTCGGCAACGCCGGGCAGGACTGCTGCGCCCGGTCCCGAGTCCTGGTCGAACGGTCCGTCTACGACGAGGTGGTCGAACGGTTCTCCGCGCGAACCGACGCCCTGCGCGTGGGGCCCCCGCTCGACGAGGAAACCGAGATGGGGCCGCTGATCTCGGAGGCCCAGCGGCGGACCAGCATGGAGTACCTGGCGATCGGCCGCGACGAGGGGGCCCGGCTGGTCACCGGGGGCCGCTCGCCCGACCAGCCGGACGCCGGGTTCTATCTGGCGCCGGCCGTGTTGGCCGACGTCGACAACAGCATGCGGGTTGCCCGGGAGGAGATCTTCGGACCGGTCGTCTGCATGATCCCGTTCGACACCGAGGAGGACGCCATCCGCATCGCGAACGACTCGCCATACGGCCTGTCGGGGTCGATATGGACCCGGGACCTCGGACGGGCCCTGCGAGTTTCGCGCGGCATCCGGACCGGCGTGATCTCCGTCAACTCGAACCACAGCGTGCACACCGAGGCGCCGTTCGGCGGCTACAAGCAGAGCGGGTTCGGCCGCGAGATGGGCATGCACGCCGTCCATCTGTACACCGAGGTCAAGAACGTCTTCTTCTCCGATTCATAGGGTCTGAGCAGAGCAAACAGGCGCCGTCATCCGGGCCCCGGTTCCTCGCCTCGGCGGAGGTGCTCCCGGACGGCGGCCCGGACCTCGGCGGCGACGGAGGGGCCGTGCTCGATCGCTCGCTCCTCGAGGGCCCGGGCGACGGCGGGGTCCTCCGCGAACACGACGCGCCGGACGAAGGCCGGCCGCTCGGCTACCTGCTCTCGTTCCATGCACAGACCGTGCACGCGGTGTCCAGGAATGGACATGACGAGTCCGCGACGAGGCGCATCGACGAATCGTCGGGCCGAGTCAAGCCATTCGGTTTGACGACCGCGTGGGTGTGTGTCCCAAATTGACCTCGGACCCTGTCGAGCCGAAGAGGAGGGCACCATGCATGCTCTGGTCGCCGGTGTGGCCGTTCAGTCCGGCCACGAGGAGGAGGCTCTGGAACACCTCAAGACCAATGTCGTCCCGAGGGTGAAGGAAGCGCCAGGGGTCGTCGCGGGATTCTGGTTAGCTTCGCAAGACGGACACGGCCTGGCCTTCATTGTCTGGGAGAGTGAGGACGCTGCCCAACGGGGCGCCGAGATGGCACGGAACGCCCCGAGGCCTGAGTCCGTCACCTTCGACAGTATCGAGGTACGAGAGGTGGTCGCTCAGGTCTAGTTCCCGGTGGCACGTCTACTCGTCCCGAGCTCGGGCTCGCCGCTTCGCGTTCTCGGCCTCACGGTACGCGCGCACGCGGTCGGGGTTCACGCGCTACGGGAAGGGCGGTCGGGACACCCTGACCGGAGGTGACGGCAGCGACGTCCTCGAGGGCGGGTGCGGCGCCGACAGCCTGGACGCGGTGGACGGGGTGAACGGGAACGACACCGCCAATGGGGGATGCGGCACCGACTCCTGCATCGCCGACGCGGGGGACACCGTCACGAACTGCCCCTGGTGCGCGAGCGCCCATCGGTCCCTTTCCTGCCTCGCCATGCGTTCACGGCGTTCTGCTCCCGGCACGGCTACTCGGTGACGTTCCACGCGCTCCGGCACTCGAATGCGGTGGCGCTGCTCACCCAGGGCGTCGACGTGAAGACGGCGGCGGACCGGCTCGGCCACAATCCGGCCGTCTTCCTGCGCACCTACGCCCACCACATCCCCTCGGCCGACCACGCCGCCGCGGAGCGGCTCGACGCGGTGTTTGTCGAGCTCGCTGCGAAGCCGTCGCTGAGCCACCTCTGCGCAACACCCTCGACATGCGTGCCGGGCCGTCCCGGGGACAGGGCCGCTGAGCAGCGGGGATGCACCCAGACGAGCCCAGGCGAACCACGCCGAACCACGCCGAACCATGCTCGCGAGAACGTCCTCTTCTCCTCCGGCTGACCCCGCGACACTCCTCATGCGTCGGGGCGGAGGATCACCACCGAGAGCGGTGGGAGGGTCAGGCTCACGGCGTGGTCGCGGCCGTGGGTCCCGAACGGGAGGGTGTCCACCCCGCCGAGGTTCCCCACGTCGCTCCCACCGTAGATCCCGGCGTCGGTGTTGAGGATCTCGCGCCAGTACCCGGGGGTCGGGACGCCCACCAGGTAGCCCTGGCGGACCACCGGCGTGAAGTTCCCCACCACCAGCACCGCCCGCCCGTCCCGGTCCCGCCGCAGGAACGAGATCGCGCAGGCCTCGTTGTCGTTCGCGTCGATCCACTCGAACCCGGCGGACTCGGTGTCGAGCTGGTGCATGGCCGGCTCCTCCCGGAACAGGCGGTTCAGGTCGGCCACCAGCTGCTGAAGGCCTGAATGCATGTTGGGGCCGCCCTCCACCAGGTGCCAGTCCAGCCCCCGGTCGTGGTTCCACTCCCGCCACTGGCCGAACTCGCCCCCCTGGAACAGCAGCTTCTTCCCCGGCGTCGTCCACATCAGCGCGAACAGCGCCCGGAGGTTCGCGAACCGCTGCCAGTCGTCCCCCGGCATCTTCCCGATCAGCGAGCCCTTGCCGTGGACCACCTCATCGTGCGAGAGCGGCAGCACGAAGTTCTCGGTCCACGCGTACATCCCCCGGAACGTCAGGTCGGTGTGGTGGTACCTCCGGTGCACCGGGTCCTTCGAGAAGTAGCGCAGGTTGTCGTGCATCCACCCCATGTCCCACTTGTAGCCGAACCCCAGGCCGCCCACGTAGATGGGGCGCGACACCATGGGCCACGAAGTCGACTCCTCGGCCATGGTCTGGACGTCGGGGTGCTGCGCGTACACGCTGCCGTTCAGGTGCCGGAGGAGCTCGATGGCTTCCAGGTTCTCCCGGCCGCCGTGCACATTCGGGATCCACTGCCCGGCCTTCCGCGAGTAGTCGAGGTACAGCATCGACGCCACGGCGTCCACACGCAGCCCGTCGGCGTGGTACGTGGTCAGCCAGAACATCGCGCTCGACGTGAGGAACGACCGGACCTCGCTCCGGCCGTAGTTGAAGATGTAGGAGTTCCAGTCGGGGTGGAACCCCTTGCGCGGGTCGGCGTGTTCGTACAGGTGCGTGCCGTCGAAGTTCCCCAGCGCGTAGTCGTCGGAGGGGAAGTGCGACGGCACCCAGTCGAGGATCACTCCCACCCCGTGCTGGTGCAGGTGGTCCACGAACCACATGAAGTCCTGCGGAGTGCCGAACCGGCTGGAGGGCGCGAAGTAGCCGGTGGTCTGGTATCCCCACGAGCCGTAGAACGGGTGCTCCATGATCGGGAGGAGCTCGACGTGGCTGAACCCCAGACGGGAGCAGTACTCGGCCAGGCGCGGCGCCAGCTCCCGGTAGGACATGAAGCGCCCGGGATCCGCGGGGTCGCGCATCCACGAGCCCAGGTGGACCTCGTACAGCGACATCGGCGCGTCCAGCGAAGCCCGGCCGCCCCGTGTCCCCATCCACTCCCCGTCGCCCCACTCGTATCCGAGGTCCCACACCACGGCCGCGGTCTTCGGGGGGTGTTCGTACAGCAGGCCGAACGGATCGGTCTTGTCCGCCCGGAACCGGCCGCCCTTGCCAACGATGTGGAACTTGTAGATCGTGCCGCGCCGAAACGCCGGGGCGAACCCCTCCCAGATCCCGGACTGAGCCCGGGCGGCCAGGGGATGGGCCCCGGGGTTCCACCCGTTCACGTCACCGATGACGCTGACGCTCTCGGCGTCCGGGGCCCACACGGCGAACGCGGTCCCCTCCACGCCGTCCACCGTGATGGGGTGGGCCCCGAGCTTCGCGTGCAGGCCGGTGTGGGTCCCCTCGTTGAACCAGTGGAGGTCGTCGTCGGTGATGAGGCTGACGTCGTAGCGGACGGGCGCGTCGTGCTGTGTGGTGCTCATGTGGCGGGGTCCTCCTCGGTGCGGCTCTACGCTGACGTGTCGCTCGTCGTGCGCGCGGGCCGGCGTCGGCGGCTCCGTTCGGCGTCCGCCCGCTCCCGTCGCAGGCGGTCCACCTCCTCCAACCTACCCGTGATCGCGGGATCCGACCGGAGCTGTTCGAACGAGCGAGCCGCCCGCAGGCGCCAGTTCGGCCGTTCCCGGTAGATCCCGGGGCGGTTCTGGGGCTCGGTCTCCCCCCACAGGTCCTCGAGGTTCACGATCACCATCCGGGCCGGGCCGCCCGCCAGGTGATCCAGATGCGCCGCCGCGGCGTCCACCGGCGGGACCACCCGCGGACCACGCGTCCGGAGTCGGCCCTCCGTCCGCATCGCCTCGGTGAGGTCCCGGACGAGTCGCCTGCGGGTGGTGCGCTCCCGAGCTGCGTCCGTGGGGCCGAGGAAACCGAGGTCGACACGGTCGTCGATGTCGGCGCCCGTCCAGAACGCCGCGAACGGCGGCAGGTCGTGGGTGTTCAGCGAGGCCAGCGAGTTCGGCGGGGCCTCGGGGAGCGCCCGATCCATGTGGAACTGGGCCTCCAGGGACAGCACGTGGCTCCGGAGCACGCCGTGGCGCTTCATGGCCGCCCGGACGATGGGCGGGACCGTTCCCAGGTCCTCGCCGACCACCGCGGTCCCCGTTCGATGAGCCTCCTCCGCCAGGACCGCGTACAGGTCCTCGGAGGGATACCGGACGTACACGCCGTGGGTCGCCTCGAAGCCGTCGGGGACCCAGTACAACCGGTGGAACCCCAGGATGTGGTCGATCCGCAGGACCCCGGCGTGGCGCATGAGGTGCCGGAAGCACGCCCGGACGTAGGCGAAGTCGTCGTCGGCGATCCGGCGTGGGTGCAGCGGCGGGAACCCCCAGCTCTGGCCCTTCGCGAAGAAGCTGTCCGGCGGCGCGCCCCCGGCCGCGCCGTTCGCGAAGAGGCCCCGGTGCCGCCACGTGTCGAATGACGACCCGTGGACCCCGAGGGGGAGGTCCAGGTACAGGCCGGTCCCCGGTTCCGTCCGGCCCACGCCGGCCAGCTGCTCGTCGGCCACGAACTGCGCGTACCGGTGGAACGCGACCCGCTCGGGATCGGTCGCACGGGGGCCGATCCGGCCGGTCCGCTGGGGCCCCGGCCACTCCTGCCACGGCCGGCCGGTCCGCTCGCCGAACGCCCGGAACCGGCTGTAGTCCTCGAGCTCCGGCCGCTCCCGCCGGAACGTCTCGAACGCGCGCCGCCGCGCGGCCGGCGCGTTCGCGGAGAACTCCCGGGACAGCGCCTCCAGCACGGGCCGGTGCGCGGCCCACGCCCTCGCGTAGTCCACCAGCCGCCCCCGGGGCGACGGCATGCGTGCGGCCAGCTCCTGCGCCTCCGTGCTCCCGGCCATCTCCGGCGTGGCGTCCAGGTCCACGAACAACTCGTTCCAGAACAGCCGAGAGGCCGGCGAGTACGGCGAGTACTCGAACGGCTCCCCATCCAGGAACTGTGCCAGCAGGGGCAGGGTCCCCACGGCCGACCCCCCCAGCTCCCGCGTCCACCGCACCAGCTCGGTGAGGTCCGTGAACGACCCCACCCCGTGGTCACCTCGCGACCGGATCGCGTACACGGGCAGGAAGGTCCCCCACGACGGCTCGGCGATCTCCGGCATGCGCGACGGGGTCCCCTTCGAACGCCGCCCGGCCGGCGTGCCGCGCGGAGCGGTCCGGAGCGCCGCCGCGGCGTCCGCCGGCGACTCGATCTCCACCCCCAGGGCTCGCAGCACCTCCACCAGCCCGGCCACCGTGGCCCGATGGGTCCGCTTGTCCACGTCCCGGAACGACGTCTGCACCCCGTACGCCCGCGCCAGCCCGCGCAGCGCCCGCAGGTCGTCCGATCGCGTCACTCGGTGGCCTGGAGGAGGTCGAGGATGCCCCTGGCCGGGATATGGATCCAGTCGGGGCGCATGTTCGCTTCGTACCTCAGCTCGTAGACGGCCTTGTTCAGCAGGCAGGTCTTCAGCAGGAGGTTCACGTCGGACGCCCTCGCGGGGATGAACTTCGCTCCGGCAGCGGTCTCCAGGTACGCGCCGAGGAATGACGTGCTGACCCAGCGGTACCAGAACTCGGCCCAGGGGTCGAGCTCCCGGGGGTCGCCGGCCCTGGTCAGGGCCTCGGTCTCCTGGGCCAGCATCGTGTGCGCGGCGTAGTGGAACGACCGGATCATCCCGGCCACGTCGGTGAACGGCGTCCGCTTGATGCGGCGCTCGCCGAGGGGCACTGCGGGCTCGCCCTCGAAGTCGATGATCACGAAGTCCTTTCCCGTCCACAGGACCTGGCCCAGGTGGAAGTCGCCGTGGATCCGGGTTCGGGATGCGTCGATCCGGGTTCGCAGCAGCTCCTCGTAGCGACCCACGACCTCGTCGGATGCCTCCAGGACCCGTTCGACCAGGGGATCCTGCACGTCCGCCCGCCGCACCAGCCGGAACGTCCTGATGGCCACCGTCCGGAGCGACTGGTAGAGCGAACGCTGGTACAGCGACGTGAACGGCTCCGGCGCGAACGCCCGGTCGTCGCCGTTCGAGGCCAGCGCCAGGTGCATCTCGGCGCTCCGCCGCCCCAGGATTCGGGCCGCGTCGAGGTACGGCCCGATGCTCTCCCGGGCGAACTCGGGCGGCTCCGCCCCCGACATCTCCAGCAATGATGGCCTCCCCGGCAGCAGCCGCTCCACCTCCTCCGGGAAGCCCCCCGACGAACCCCCCCCGTCCCGCCACGCCGCCGCCCGCTCGAAGTACGACCCCAACGCGTCGAGGGTGAACTTCCAGGCGTCGCCCTCGTTCGTCACGAACCCGTGCAGGATGGCCATCGTCATCGGCTCGCTCCGGCCCCGCCGGAACTCCACCGCGCCCGCCACCGGCGGGATGTGCGGGAACTGCGAACGGGTCAGGAACCGACCGATCTCCAGGTCCGGGTTCACCCCTTCCTCCGGCCTCCGGAAGATCTTCAGGATCAGCCGGTCGCCGAACACGAGCGACGTGTTGCTCTGCTCCGCGGCCAGCACAATCGGCGCGGGCGCGTCACGCACGGCCGACCGGAGATCGCCGAACGCAGGCTCCGGTGTGGAGGCAAGCGTCCCGGTGGTCCCCTGCGACCGTCGGCGGCGCTGGATGGCGGCCAGGACGGCCCCGCCGAACTGCGGTTCCCAGATCGCGTCGATGAGCGCCCGGTCGCCCTCGGAGGTCCGCACCAGCGCCACGACCGCCCCGGCGTGGTAGCGCGCCAGGTCCCGGCCCTTGCCCACCCCGGCCACTGCGAGCGGCAGCGCGTACGTCTCGTTGTCGCCCTCGGTGTACTCCACCCGGAACAGCGTCCAGAACGCCACCGGGTCCGCGTCCGACTTGCCCGCGGGCGGCACCGGGACCGCCTCGACCAACGTCACGCCCTTGATCCGCCGGGCCTTGCCCCCGAACCACCGGCGCTGCCGCAGGTAGGCGGGCATCACCTCGGCCAGCGCCTCGCGGTGACGCCGGGACGTGAACAGCCGGTCCCACGTCTCCCCGGACAGGTCGAGCCGCGGCAGCTTGGTGTCGCTCACCTCGACGACCCGCTGGGTCTCCAACGAGAACCAATAGAACTGGTGGGGGCCCAGCGTGAGCATGTACGGCAGGTCCCCGATCGGCGGGAACTCGGTGTGCCCGAACAGCTCGACCGGCACCGTGTTCCGGAACTCCGCCAGGTTCAGCTGCACGTACTGGGCGTAGCGGGACAGGTTCACCACCACGAGGATCCGTTCGTCCTCGTACCGCCGGAGGAACGCCAGGACCTTACGGTTGTCCGGGAACAGGAACTCCAGCTCGCCCCGACCGAACGCCTTGTACCGCTTGCGCAGCGCGATGAGTCGCTTCATCCACCAGAGCAGGCTGTTCGGGCTGGCCTGCTGGGCCTCCACGCTGAGTGCCTCGTAGTGGTACTCGGGATCGATCACCACCGGGAGGTACAGCCGTTGGGGGTTGGCCCGGGAGAACCCGGCGTTGCGGTCCCCGGACCACTGCATGGGCGTGCGGACGCTGTTGCGGTCGCCGAGGTAGATGTTGTCGCCCATCCCGATCTCGTCGCCGTAGTAGACGACCGGCGTCCCGGGGAGCGAGAACAGGAGCCCGTTCATCATCTCGATGACGTTGCGGTCGTTGCCCAGCAGGGGCGCCAGGCGCCGCCGGATCCCCAGGTTCACCCGGGCCTGCGGGTCGCCCGCGTAGACGCGGTACATGTAGTCGCGCTCCTCGTCGGTGACCATCTCCAGGGTCAGCTCGTCGTGGTTGCGCAGGAACATGGCCCACTGGCAGAGCTCCGGGATGGCCGGGGTCTGGTCCAGGATGTCCACGATGGGGAACCGGTCCTCCATCCGGGTGGCCATGAACATCCGGGGCATCACCGGGAAGTGGAAGGCCATGTGGCACAGGTCGCCCTTGCCGAAGTACGCGACCGCGTCCTCCGGCCACTGGTTGGCCTCGGCCAGCAGCATCCGGCTCCGGTACCGGTCGTCGATGTGCCGGCGGAGGTCCCGCAGGTAGTCGAACGTCTCCGGGAGGTTCTCGCAGTTCGTGCCGTCCCGTTCGAACAGGTAGGGGACCGCGTCCAGGCGCAGCCCGTCGACCCCCATCTCCAGCCAGAAGTCCACGACGCCGAACATGGCCCGGCGGACCTCGGGGTTGTCGTAGTTGAGGTCGGGCTGGTGGGCGTAGAACCGGTGCCAGTAGTACGCGCCGGCCTCGCGGTCCCACGACCAGTTCGACGGCTCGAAGTCCTGGAAGATGACCCGGGCGTCCTGGTAGCGCTCGGGGGTGTCGCTCCACACGTAGAAGTCCCGCTCCCGGCTGCCGGGGGGCGACTTCCTGGCCCGCTGGAACCAGGGGTGCTGGTCCGAGGTGTGGTTGAGGACCAGCTCGGTGATCACGTACAGCCCGCGTTCGTGGGCCTCGCGCAGGAGCGCCCGGAAGTCCCGGAGCGTCCCGTAGGACGGGTTGACCTCCCGGAACGACGAGATGTCGTAGCCGTCGTCCCGCAGCGGCGAGGGATAGAACGGCAGGAGCCACAGGGCAGTCACCCCGAGGTCCTGGAGGTAGTCCAGCTTGGAGATCAGGCCCCGGAAGTCGCCGATCCCGTCGTCGTCGGAGTCGGCGAAGGCCCGGACGTGGACCTCGTAGATGACGGCGTCGCGGTACCACTGCTGTTCGTCGAGCGGGCGAGAGGAGGCGGGGGATCGTCCCATCTCACTGGTAGGTGGCGAAGTCCCGTTCGTCGCGGACCCGGCGGCGGATCCGGAACACGTGCGCCGGGATCTTCTGGGGGTCGAGCTCCACGAAGTTCCCCGAGCCCCGCCACACGAACCGGGCGTCGGTGAGCAGGTCGTGGACCTGGAACGGCCGGTCGTGCTCGGTGACGCCGAGGTCGTCCAGCCACAGGTGCGTCCACCCGGCCTGCTTCGCGTACGGGTCCAGGTTCACCACCACCAGCACGGCGTTCGACCGGTCCGCCGTGGCCTTGCTGTAGATCAGCATGTTGTCGTTGTCGATGTGGTGGAACCGGAATCCGTCCATCGAGTGCAGGGCCGGGTTCTCCCGGCGGATGGCGTTGACCCGGCCGACGAGCTTGGCCAGGGACCGGGGGTTCTCCAGGTTCCAGTCCCGGATCTCGTACTTCTCGGAGTGGTCGTACTCCTCCCGGCCGTGGGCCACCGGCTCGTGCTCCTGCAATTCGAACGCCGGACCGTAGATCCCGTAGCTCGAGGACAGCGTGGCCGCGAGGACCAGGCGGTGGATGAACGTGGCCCGGCCGCCGGTCTGCATCTGCTCGGTGAGGATGTCCGGCGTGTTCGGCCAGAAGTTCGGCCGGAAGTACTCGCGGAGCTCCGTCTGGGTGAGCTCGGTCATGTACTCGGTGATCTCGCGCTTGGTGGTCCGCCACGCGAAGTACGTGTAGGACTGGGTGAACCCCAGCTTGGCCAGGCGCTCCATGAGCCGGGGCCGCGTGAACGCCTCCGACAGGAAGATGAGGTCGGGGTGCTCGCGCTTCAGGGAGTCGATGCACCACTCCCAGAACGCCAGCGACTTCGTGTGGGGGTTGTCCACGCGGAATACGCGGACGCCGTGGGCGATCCAGAACACGAACACGTCCCGGAGCGCGGCCCACAGCCCCCGCCAGTCCTCGGTCCCGAAGTCCAACGGATAGATGTCCTCGTACTTCTTCGGGGGGTTCTCCGCGTACTGGATCGAGCCGTCGGCGCGCTTGCGGAACCAGTCGGGGTGCTCACGGACCCACGGGTGGTCGGGCGAGCACTGGAACGCGATGTCGAGGGCGATCTGGATCCCCTGGGCGGCCGCCGCGGCCACCAGGCGGTCGAACTCCCCGAACGTGCCGAGGTCGGGGTGGATCGCGGTGTGCCCGCCCTCCTCGCCCCCGATGGCCCACGGGGAACCGACGACGCCGGGACCACCCGAGGGGTCATTGTTGGGGCCCTTGCGGAGGGTCCGGCCGATCGGGTGGATCGGCGGGAGGTACAGGATGTCGAACCCCAGCCCGGCCACGTACGGCAGCCGCTGCTCGGTGGTGGCGAACGTGCCGGGCTCGGTCCCCCGGCCGGTGGAGCGGGGGAACATCTCGTACCACGCGCTGAACCGGGCCCGTTCGGGCTCGACCCACACGGCCAGCTCGCGGTCGAAGGCCGTGGCCGTGCGGCGGTCCGGCGAGCGGTCCATGGCCTCGGCCACGGCGGGGTCGAGCGCGGCCTCCACGGCCGCGGCTCTCGCCGCCTGTCGGCCCGTGCCCAGGAGCGCGGTCAGGAGGTCGGGGTCCGAGCCCTCCCGCATGGACTTCGCGGCTCTGCGGAGCGTCCGGCGGTCCTCGCCGGCGGCGCGCTGGGCCGCGTGTTCCACCAGATCCGCCCCCGCCAGGACCTCCACCGAGACGTCCTGCCCGGCGCCGACCTTCTTCTCGAGCCCCGCCCGCCACGTCCCGAACCGGTCCACCCAGGCACGGAGGGTGTACCGGTACCGGCCCAGCTCCTCGACCCGGAAGGTCCCCTGCCACCGGTCGTTGTCGACGAACGCCATGGGTTCGTCGTGCCACTCGCGCTCGCCCTCGCGGCGCCACCGGAGCTCCGCGGCCAGCCGGTCGTGCCCGTCGGCGAACACGTCGGCCTCCACCACCACGTCCTCGCCCACGACGCGCTTGGCCGGATACCGCCCGCCCTCGATCTCCGGGGTGACGTGCTCGATGACGACCCGCCGGCGTCCTTCCCTGACTTCATCAGGACGAACCGCGCGTGACCCCTCGGCAACCAACGACGCCGGCACGCCCTGCAGGGCAGGCGTGCCCGGCTCACGCCGCTCGGGCTCCTCCACCGGCTTCGCTCTGGCCATGCGCCTCCAGTGATCGTTCGCCGCCGCGCCTTCGGCGAGTTCGTCCGGCGGCGATTCGTCGCACGACCTTCACCTTAGCCCGCAACGGAGCGAGCGGTCAGATTTCGGTCCGGGCTCTCAGTGGCCGCGTTCGACGGCGGCCTTGGCGACCTCGACCTGTTCGGCGATGGCCTCCATGATGCGGTCGGTGAGGGCCTGGACGTCCTCGGGGGACTCCAGGACGCCCTCGGGGAACACCGGGGGGCCGAACGAGACGAACACCCGGGGGCGGAGGGGCCGGCGGAGCCTCAGGCCTTCCCGGGGCCACCGGGCGCGGGTTCCCCAGATCCCCACCGGGGTCAGCGGGGCGCCGCTGGCCAGGGCCACACGGGCGGCGCCCCGCTTGCCCGGCAGGGGGTTGCCGTCAGGGCTGACCTGGCCCTCGGGGAAGATCCCGCCCAGGGCCCCCCGCCGGATGACCCGGGCGGCCTCCGCCAGGGCCCGGCGGTCGCTGGCGCCGCGGTGGATGGGGATCTGGCGGAGCCTGCGCAGGCCCCACCCGATGAACCGGTGGCCGAAGAACTCGGCGGCGGCCAGGAACCGGACGGCCCGGCCGGTGGTGGTGGCGCCCATCGCGATGATCGCGGGGTCCAGCACGCTGACGTGGTTGCAGGCGAGGATCGCGCCACCCTGCTTCGGGACGTGGTCGCGGCCCAGGTAGCGGATCCGAAACAGCAACCGGAGCAGCCCGCCCAGGATCCAGTACCCAAAGGTCCACCACGGGTCCCGGCTGGCCCAGTCGGGCGGGACCTCCGGGTCCTCGGGCGGTGGGGCGAGGGGCTCCGTCTCGGACATCGCCGCGATGGTATGTCGAGGGGGTCTCGCGGTGGGCCCCGCCCCTGGTCCCGGGAAGGCCGGGGTGCTAGAAGTTCCCCATGTCGCAGGACGTCCGGATCGGCCGGACCATCGGCGGATGGACCTCGACGGGGGGAGGGTCCGCCGCCTGACCAGGGGCGACGGGGACGACCGGGGGCCCTCGTGGTCGCCGGACGGGACCCGGATCGCCTTCATGTCGACCCCCCTCAGCGGCGACTTCGACATCCTCACGCGAGAGCGAGCGCGACCCGTTCTGGCCTCCTAGGGCCGGCGATCCCACCGGGCGTCCCCTGTAATCTCAGGCCGATGGCCGACCTGGGAGCGATCCGCTCGGAGATCGAACGCCGCGAGGGCGAGTACCTCGAGGTCCTCCGCGAGATGGTGAACGTGGACTGCGGCTCGTACACGCCGGACGGCGTGAACCGGATCGCCGACATGTGCGCCGAGGGGTTCCGGGGGCTGGGGTTCGAGGTCGAACGGCTGCCGCACCAGCCCGCCGGCGGCGAGCGCCGCCTGGGGGACTGCGTGGTGGGGCGGCGCCGGCAGGGGAGCGGACCACGCGTGCTCCTGATCGGGCACATGGACACCGTGTTCGGCAAGGGAACCGCGGCCAGGCGGCCGTACCGGACCGAGGGGAAGCGCGCCCTGGGTCCGGGGGTGTCCGACATGAAGGGCGGGCTCCTGGCGGGGTTCGTGGCGCTCGAGTCCCTCCAGGCCGCCGGGGCCCTGGCCCGGCCGGTGACGTTCGTGTGCAACCCGGACGAGGAGATCGGCTCGACGTTCTCGCGGGCCGTGATCGAACGGTGCGCGCGGGAGGCGGACGTGTGCCTGGTGCTGGAGTGCGCGCGCGAGAACGGCGACATCGTGTCGGCGCGCAAGGGGATCATCGACGTGCGGATCGAGATCGCCGGCCGGGCGGCCCACGCCGGCGTGGAGCCCGAGCGCGGGCGGAACGCGATCCTGGAGGGCGCGCACAAGATCCTGGCTCTCCAGGCGCTCAACGGGCGGTGGCCGGGGGTCACCGTGAACGTGGGCGTGGTCGCCGGGGGGACCCGGCCGAACGTGGTCCCGGACCGGTGCGCGCTCGAGATCGACGTCCGTTCGCCGAACGTGGACACGTTCGCCGAGGCGGAGGCCGAGGTCCGGCGGATCGCGGATGAGCACACGGTGCCCGACGTGACGGCGGAGGTCCGGACCATGGCCGGCCATCGGCCCATGGAGAAGACCGAGGCCGCGGCCCGGCTGGTGTCGCTGGCCCGGGAGGTGGCCGGCGACCTGGGGTTCGAGGTCGACGACGCCGCGACGGGCGGCGCGTCGGACGCGAACACCACCGCGGCCATGGGCGTCCCCACGCTCGACGGGCTGGGGCCCGTGGGGGGCGGGGCCCACGGGCCGGACGAGTGGCTCGACCTCGAGAGCGTGGTCCCCCGGGTGGCCCTCCTGGCCGTCCTCATCGCCCGGGCCGGTGAGGCCCTGGAACGGTGAGCGGCGGGGGAGCCCGCGGGTCCGGCGTGCTGGCGGGCTCCGCGCTGATCCTGGGAGCCGCGCTGGTCCTGGCCGGCGGCCCGGCGTTCGCCGCGGGCGGGCAGCCGGGGGCCGGCGGGGGAGCCCGCGACCAGGTCGTGCTCTCGGGCGATGTGGTGGTTCCCCGGGGGACCACCTCCGGAGACGTGGTGATCGTGCACGGGACCGCTCGCATCGGCGGCATGGTGCGGGGGAGCGTGGTCGTGGCGGACGGCCCGATCGTCGTCTCCGGCGTGGTCCACGGCGACGTGGTGGCGCTGAACGGGCCGATCACCCTGGTCAAGGGGGCGCACGTCACCGGCGACGTGTGGGTGACCAGGGGCAAGCTCACCGTCGAGGTCGGGACCCTGGTGGATGGCGAGATCCGGCGGGGGTCGTGGTCGTTCCTGTCACCGGGGACGCTGGTCACGAAGCTCGGCGTGTGGATCGCGATCTCGGTCTCGACGCTGCTGCTGGGACTGCTGTTCCTGCTGCTCGCCCCCCGCGGGATGGACGCGGTGGGCCGGGCCGGCCGAACGGCGGTGGGGGGCTCGATCGGTTGGGGGGTCGGGCTCCTGGTGGGCCTGCCCGTGGCCGCGGTCGTGCTCATGGTGAGCCTGGTGGGGATCCCGTTCGGCATCGGGCTCCTCCTGGGGCTGGCGCTGCTGTACTCGATCGGATACGTGGCGGCGGCCTGGGTCCTCGGGCGGACGATCGTGCACCCCCCGCGCCACGGCGGGCCCCGGCGGCTGGCCGCGTTCCTGGCGGGATGGGCGGTGCTGCGGGCCGTGGGGTTCGTCCCGGTGGCCGGCCCGATCTCCTGGTTCGTGGCTTCCGCGTACGGCCTGGGGGCCACGGCCATCGCAGTGTGGCGGGCCAGGCGCACGCCCCTGGTCGCGCCGCCGGTGGCGATCCCGGACCTCTCCCGGACCGGCGGCTTCCGGCAGCCGGCGGAACCGCCCCCGGACCTCGAGCCCGCCGAGCCAGGGGAGCCGCCTCCTACGGGCGCGCCGCCCACCTGAGTCGAACGCGAAGGAGGAGGACACCGCATGGAGCTCCACGCCGTCAGGATCGACAAGCCCGAGGACCTCAACTTCATCCTGGGGCACTCGCACTTCATCAAGACCGTCGAGGATCTCCACGAGACGCTGGCCCAGGCCTCGCCGGTCCTGAGGTTCGGCCTGGCCTTCTGCGAGGCCTCCGGCGTCCGCCTGGTCCGCCGGAGCGGGAACGACCCCGAGCTGGTGGACCTCGCCGTGCGCAACGCGCAGGCCATCGGCGCCGGCCACGCCTTCATCGTGTTCCTCCGGGAGGGGTTCCCGGTGAGCGTCCTGAACGCGGTGAAGATGGTGAGCGAGGTGTGCCAGGTGTTCTGCGCAACCGCGAACCCCACCGAGGTCCTGGTCGCCGAGACCGAGCTGGGACGGGGCATCGTCGGCGTGGTGGACGGCGAGCCGCCCCTCGGGGTCGAGACCGACGACGACGAGGCGGAACGCAAGGACCTCCTCCGCCGGTTCGGCTACAAGCTCTGACCCGGGCGGGTCACGCTCCGGGCATCTCCGGCTGGGGCGGCGGTTCGGGCATCGACGTGTAGGGCGGGTGGTCGCCGGATCGGACCAGCGCCTCCGGCGTGGAGATCTCGAGCTCCTCGGACACCGATCGGTCGCCGCCGGCAGGCGCGCGGGGTCCGGAGCAGGCCGCCAGGCGCTCCAGGCCGTCCGGGAGGCTCGTGGCGAACCGGTTCCCCTCGAAGCAGTTCCCGCCCCCGGCGAGCGCCCCGAGGGCCAGGTCGGCCAGGCCGCTGCCGGCGACGTGGTTGTCCCTGATCGCGTTCCCGTGGGGCCGCCAGGGCGAACCCTCCGGCTGGATCGTGGCGAACACCGCGATCCCGTACCGGGCGCTCCCGGTCACCGTGTTGTCGTGGACGGCGTCGTCCTGGCCCCCGGCCACGCCGATCCCGATGCCGATGAGGCCGTCGACGGGGTCGCTGGCCGGCGTGGGGACCGAGCCGCTGCCGCTCACGGTGTTCCCGAAGAACGTCGCACCGCGCTGGGGAGGGTTCGCCTCGTCGTCGAACGAGTTCGGCAGGATGCCCGTGCCGTTGCGGTCGAACACGGAGTCGCGGACCACCAGCCCCCCGCCGGCGTTCGTCCCCGAGTACCCCAGGCCGGAGAGCAGGGCGGTGACGTCGTCGATCGTCGTGCTGCACGGCCGGCACTCGCCGATGTAGAACGCCGCGTCGGCGGCCCCCGAGACCAGCGAGTGCTCCACCACGCCGCCCCGGCTCCCGATGGCGTAGACGCCGTACCCGCCCACGTTCCACACCGTCACGTACCGCGCTGCGAACCCGTCCACCCTCTGGAACAGCAGCGCGTTGCCCTGGAACGAGTGCACGGTGAGGTTCTCGATCACCACTCGGTCCGCGTGGATCGTGATGCCGGCGGACGTCCGGTCCCGCCCGTCGATGACCACGCCGCTCCGGCTCTCGCCCCGGATGGTCAGTCCGGTCAACTCGGAGGGGACGTCGACGTCCCCGGGGTAGGTCCCGGGGTCCACCAGCACGGTGTCGAATGGCCCGGCCATGTCCACGGCGGCCTGGATGGTCGGGGCGTCCGAGGGGACCCTGATCTCACGTCGGTCGGGATGGCCGGTCGACGAACAGGCGGCCGCGAGGGTGGTCCACAGGACGGCGAACGCGAGCGCGGCCGGCCTGCGGCCGACCGCGCTCATGCGGGCGTGCTCCGGGAGGCTATGCGGTCGTGGCGGTCTCCCGCCGGCGCCGCCGGACCGCCATGTTCGCTCCGGCCACGATCACGATCGCCACGGCCCCCACGGCCACCGGGAGGATCCACGGCGCGCGCCCCGGGGATGCCGACGAACGGGCCGCCGCGGAACCGGCCTCGGAGCCCTTCGCCGCGCCGCCCGCCGGGGCCGCGGTCTTCGTCAGCGGCGAGGTCCCGGGGAGTCCGTGCTGCTGCAGCATGGCCAGCGCGCTGGAGGACAGGGACCACCAGCCGCCACCGATCCTGCCCTCGCAGAACTTCTGGCCGGGAAGGGTCTGGATCAGGGCGCCGCCCGACGCGTACGGGAACAGCCGCTGCTGCACCATCCCGCCGGGAGTGCCGTGCCCGCCGCACGACATCGTCACCGCCACATCGAGGGCGGGCCCCATGGACGCGACGTCCGGCCGCCCCGGCGTCGCCTCGAAGAACCCGCTGTCGCCCAGCCAGCTCCCCGCATCGAGGCCGTGGAGGACGATCGGGGAGGACAGGACCGCCGTGGAGCCCTTCGCTGACCCGCCGCCCCCGGAACCGCCCGAACCGCCCCCGCCGGGCCCGCCCGACCCCGAGCCGCCGCCCCCGGGGTTCGTGATCGACACCTTGCTCGCTTCGCCCTTGGCCTGGGCCGGCGCCGCCAGCGCCAGCACGGCCGCTCCCACCACGAACGCCACCGCCCATCGCCTGATCATGCTCGCCTCCTCGTCCGGTTCCTACGACTCCTACACCGCGCCGACGCATCGGGTTCCCAGCACCGCGAAGCGCGGCTGCCCGCCCGGCCCTCGGGTTAGCCTGTCGCCAAAATGACCGACACCGCCCCGCCCCCTCCCGCCCCGCCCGCTCCCGCCCCGCCCGCGGAGCAGGCCCTGGAGCTGGCCGACCGCTACTGGGATGCCCTGCTCGAGCTCGATCCCATCCTGGCCACGCAGGTGGGCGACCAGCGGTTCGACGACCGCCTGCCGGACACCTCCGAGGAGGGGGTCGCCCGGGCCCGCGCCGTGCACCGCGCAGCGCTCGACGAATCCCGCACGATCGACCGGTCGGTGCTGGGCGAATCCGAACGGACCGCGCTGGACGTCCTGGAGGCGATCGCCCACCGGAACCTCGAGGCCATCCGGATGCGCACCGACCGGTTCGCCGCCGTCACCCACCTGTGGGGGCCGGCCCAGCTGCTGGTGGCGATCTCGGTCCTCCAGCCCGCCGGCACGCAGCAGGCTGTGGACCGCTACGTGGACCGGCTGGCCGCGTTCCCGTCCTTCCTGGAGGGCCTGGCCGACGTGGGGACCCGGGGGCTCGACGAGGGCATCTCGGCGCCCGCGCTGGTGGTGGACCGGGCCATCGGACAGATGGAGCGCCTGATCGCCATCCCGCCCGATCAGTCGCCGGGGATGACCCCCGTGGCGAACGGGACCGACGAGGGTCGGGAACGCGTGGCCGACGCGCTGCGGCACGTCCTGTGGCCGGCCTACGGCCGGTACCTCGAGTTCCTCCGTGCGTACCGCACCCGGGCCCGGGACACGATCGGCCTGCTCGCGCTGCCGGACGGGGAGGAGCGGTACGCGGTGGAGATCGTGTCGTACACCACCGTCCCTCTCGACGCGGAAGACGTGCATCGCATCGGGCTGGAGGAGATGGAGTCGATCGAACAGGAGCGCCGCCGCATCGCGGAGGGCCTCGGGTTCGCCACGGCGGACGAGGCGCTGGCGGCCCACGCCGAGAGCGGTGCCGACGTGCCGTCCAGCCGGGACCAGCTCATCCATCTGGCCGAGCGGCACGTGCGAACGGGGTGGGAGGGGGCCCGGCCCGTGTTCGGCCGGATGCCCTCGGCCGAGTGTGAGGTCCGGATGATCGAGGAGTTCCGCGAGGGCGACACCCCGCTCGCGTACTACCAGCCCCCGGCGGGGGACGGATCGCGGCCCGGCATCTACTGGGTGAACACAGGTGACCTGGCCCAGCGCCGCCTCCACGCGCTGGCCACCGTGAGCTTCCACGAGGCGAACCCCGGCCACCACTTCCAGTTCTCCGTGGAGCAGGAGCACGCGGACCGCCCGGCCCTCCGCCGGTTCGGCGGGATCCTGCTGGGGAGCGCGTTCGCCGAGGGGTGGGGCCTGTACGCCGAACGACTGGCCGACGAGCTGGGGCTGTACGAGGACGACCACGAACGGCTGGGCATGCTCTCGGCGCAGGCCTGGCGGGCCGCGCGGCTGGTGGTCGACACCGGCATCCACGCGCTGGGGTGGGATCGTGAGCGGGCCGTCGACTACCTGGACCGGGCCACGGGCGGGCCCCGCGCGAACACCATGGTCGAGATCGACCGGTACATCGGCTGGCCCGGGCAGGCCCTGTCCTACAAGATCGGCCAGCGCGAGATCGAACGGTTCCGCCGGGACGCCGAACGGCTGCTCGGTCCGGAGTTCGACCTGAGGGACTTCCACGACCGTCTGCTGACGCTGGGGTCGCTGCCCCTGCCGGCCCTCCGGCGGGAGCTGGGCGTCGGAGCGGGCTCCGGCGGGGACGCCCGCACCGCCACAGTCCCCTGAAAATGGAAACCGCCAGAACCCGAGGGTTCCAGCGGTCTCCGAGGCCAAATGTAGCGGCACGGTCCCTCCCGGTCAAGCCGGCGGGCGGATTTTGTCACTCTTTCCACGCGGGTTCGTCCTCACGCCCCCACGGGTAGGCTGGGCGGGATGGCCGATCCGGAGAAGCGGTGCCCGGTGTGCGGCCGGGGCGTGCTCCGCCACCTCGGCCCGGAGCGGGGCGACGAGATCCAGCGTCCCGAATCCCCGATCCTCGAGACCTACACCTGTGGACACGAGGTGGCCGAGCCACCGCTCGCCACCGCCGACGCCGACCGCCTCGAGGTTGAGCGCCGCGAGAGCGAGGACACGGTCCCGCCGGTGGACGCCCCCGAGGGCTGATCCGGGTCAGGCCCGGGTGCTCCGGGAGGCGCCGCCGGCCGGCTCGCCCCGGAGGGCCCGCTCCAGGCGCTCCACCGGGCCCACCAGGCGGTGCTCACGGGCCAGGGTCCGGACCCGCTCCGGGTGGGCCTCGGCCTCCGACCACGTGACGTCCACGTCGGTGCGGATCGGGACCACCCGCCGCATCGCGTCCAGGTAGCCCTCGGCCGCCCGGAGGTTCGCCACCAGCGACCGCGAGCCCTGGAGGGGGCCGGGCCGCCGGCGGGGCGCCCTGGCCTCCTCCAGCATCTCCTCCAGGCTCCCGTACGCGTTCACGAGGGCCCGGGCGGTGACCTCGCCCACGCCCCGGACCCCGGGGAGCCCGTCCGAGGGGTCCCCCCGGAGTGTCGCGAACTCCGCGTAGCGGTCCGCCGGCACTCCGTAGCGGTCCAGGACCTCGGCCTCGTCGAACTCGCGGAGCTCGGACACCCCGCGGAGCGTGAACAGCACCAGGACCTCCGGGTCGTGGACCAGCTGGAGGAGGTCGCGGTCGCCCGTGACCACCGCGAACCGGTCGTCCTCGCCGCCGCGCGCCGTGATCGCGCCGATGGCGTCCTCGGCCTCCCAGCCGGGCGCCTCGGCCCACGGCAGGCCGAGGGCCTCCAGGACCTCGCGGAGCAGGTCGAACTGCTCGGGGAGCCCCTCGGGGTCGGCCGCCCGCTGCGCCTTGTACCCCGCGTACTCGGCCACCCGCGGGGCCGGCCGCCAGTCGGCGTCGAACACGTGCACGCACCGCTCGGGGTGGAACCGCTCCACCAGCCGGGCGGTCATGTCGAGGTACCCGTGCACCGCGTTCACCGGCCGCCCGCCCCGGTCCCGCACCGTGGCCGGCACCGAGAAGAAGGCCCGGTACATCAGGCTCGAGGTGTCGAGCAGGAGGTGGAGGGTCACGGGCGCCGCCGAGCCGGGCCCCTACGCCCGGCCGCCGGCCTGGGCCAGGGTCTCGGCGAACAGCGGCAGGGCCCGTTCGATCATCGCGTCCGACGAGGTCAGGGAGATCCGGAAGAACCCCGGCGCCTCCAGCAGCCGGCCCGGCATCACGAACACGCCGTTCCCGGCAAGGAGCTCGGTGAACTTCTCGTCGTCCTCGATCGGCGAGCGGACCAGGAGGTAGAACGCGGCCTCCGGCGAGTGGAGCTCGTAGCCCACGTCGCGCAGCGCCGCCACCATGAGATCCCGGCGCTCCTGGACGTGGCCGACGTCGATCGTGAGCCCTTCGAGGTCCCGCAGCGCGTGCTGGAGCAGCGCGTTCGGCCAGGCCCACCCGCTCACCAGCTGGGCCACGGTGAGCGACCGCAGCACCTCCTCGCGGTCCGGCATGTCGGGCGGGACCGCGATGTACCCGAGCCGCTGCCCCGGCGTGAGCAGGGTCTTGCCGAACGTGTAGATCAGGAACGAGCTCGGGTAGTGCATGGCCGGGCTCTCGAACGTGTTCCCGTCGAACACGATCCGGTGGTAGGCCTCGTCCGACAACAGGTAGACGGCGCGGCCGTTCGTCCTCGAGCCCTCGGTGAGGGCGTCGGCGAGACGCCGCAGCGTCGACGGCGGGTAGATCCGCCCGGTGGGGTTGTGCGGCGAGTTCACGATCACCGCGCGGGTCCGGGCCGTGATCGCGCCGGCGATGCCGTCCACGTCCACGTCGAAGTCCCCCTCGCGCATCCGCACCCGTACGGCCGTGGCGCCGGCGGCGAGGATCATCGGCTCGTACAGGAAGTGCGGCGGGCTGACCATGATCACCTCGTCGCCGTCGTCACACACGGCGCGCAGGCTCGTGGCGAGTCCGGCCATGGCCGCGTTCGTCATCACGATGTCGTCGGGCCGGAACCGCGAGCCCAGCCGTTCGTTCAGCGATGCCGCGGCCGCGGCCTGCGCGCCCGGGTCGTTCATCGTGTACGCGAACCACCGGGGATCGTCGGAGTACGCGTGCCGGCGGATGGCCTCCGCGTACCCGTCGATGACCGGCTCCTGGGGGTTCCCGGCCACGAAGTCGGATGCGTCGGGCCCCGCCGCGTCGCGGTGGTCCGCGTACTCGGAGAAGAAGCGGATGAACGGCTCAGCGGTCTCCGCGATCCGTGCGGTGATCCGCGACACCGGACTGGTTGGCATGTTCCAGGCCCCCGACGATGGCGACCGCGACACGGTATACCGGATCGGCCCCGGCACGACACGCTGGGTCGGCTCGTGGCAGACGGCGAACGCGTTCACGGTCGGGTCAACCTCCGTGTGGTTGTTCTCGCGGGCCTGCCAGGCGTCGTCGCCCAGGGCATCGGCGTCCACGCCGTCGAACGGCCGGGTCGAGTTGGGCTCGAGGTCGCTGCTCGGACCGGTGACGTGGACCCCGCCACCCGTCACCGAGGTCCCCGCCGGGCAGTTGGCGTACGATCGATGCGCCTCGCGGGATGCGGCCGGTCGAGCGTTCGATGCCCATCGGCGCCACCCCCCTCCGGCTGGATCGCCTCACGGGTGCGCGTCGACGCATCCGTGAACTGTCCCGGAGCCTGCACCTCGCGAACGGCCGCCGATGGGGACAATTCCAGGCGCTCGTGGATCCGCCGCGCGGCTTTCGGGCCGGTCAGGCCATCTGGCCGCAGGACGGGCACTCGGCCCAGCCCCCGCGCTCTTCGCGGAACTCCGTCCGCTCGCCGCACGACGGGCACGTCCGCACCGCGGCGTGCTCCAGGTTGACGCCCTCGGGGGGCGGGTTCCGGCGAAGGGCCCGGAGGTAGCGGGCCAGGAGCAGGTCCCGGGTCCCGTCCGGGTTCGTCGCGGTGTCGACCCGGAGCCGTTCGCGCCGGCGGGCGGACTCGATGTATCGCTGGAGGAGCGCTTCCTCGCCGCGGAGTTCCTCGGCGCGTAACGCCATGGTTGCCCTCCTTGGACGACTACGCATCAATCTTTACCCATCGGGCGGACCTGGCAAATCACCCAGATGCCCCCAGGGACAACTCTGTCCCAACGCGCCGACGGGGGCGGATGCCGCCGTTGGATGGGTGACCGGGGGGGCGGGCGTGGGGCGAAGACCGCTGGTCGGGAGGGAAAACGGACCCGCAAATGGAAACCGCCGGAACCCGAGGGTTCCAGCGGTCTCCGATGCGAACCCTACGGATCGGCCGCCGGTCGGTCAAGTTCGAGCCCGGGTTTTGTCACTCTTTCTCGGCGGCGGGGGGCTCGGCTCGCGCGGCTCCGCCGGGATCGTTACGCTTCGGCTGATCCGCACGCGGAGGCAGGTGTGACGACGGTCCGGGATGTCATGACCACCGACCTCGTCGTCGTGGGCCCGGCGGCCACGGTGATGGAGGCGGCCAGCACGATGTTCGCGCGGAGGGCCGGCTCGGCGCTCGTCATGGACGGCGACCGGCTGGTCGGGATCTTCACGGAACGCGACATCCTGGAGTCGCTGTCGGGGACCTCCGACATCGGCCGTTCCTCCCTGGTCCGCCACCGCATGACCTCCGATCCCCAGGTCATCGAGCCCGACGCCACGGCCGGTCAGGCCCTGGACCGCATGCTGACCGGGGGCTTCCGGCATCTCCCGGTGGTGGAGGGCGACCGCGTGATCGGGATGGTCAGCATGCGCGACCTGGCCGCGGCCATATCGAGACCCTGATCCCGGCCTACGTCGCCGCCTCCGCTGCCGCCCTCCGGATGATCTCCGCCGCCTCCTCGATGCGGTCGCGGTGGGTGCGGTGGCTGACGATGCAGGCCCGCAAGATCATCCGGCCCCGGATCGTCGTGCTCGACAGGTAGACCCGGCGGGACGCGTTGATCCGTTCGAGGAACCGGCGGTTCGCCTCGTCGGCCTCGGGCCCGTCGCCCCGCAACCGGAACGCCACCACCGTCACCTGGGGCTCCCAGGGGATCTCGATCTGCGGGACCTCGCCGAGGCGCTCGAACAGCAACCGGGTCAGGTCGAGCTTCTCGTCGAGGGCCTCGCGGAACGCGGCCAGGCCGTGCAGCTTGATGGGCAGCCACACGCGGAGGCCCCGGAAGTCCCGGGACAGCTCGGGGGAGTAGTTCGTGAAGCTCGGGATCTCCTCCTCGAGGGCCAGGTCCTGGAGGTACTCGCCGTGGTGGGACTCGTGGGCGGCGCGCAGCAGCCCGCCGTCGCGGACGAGAAGACACCCGGTGCCGTACGGCAGGAACATGGCCTTGTGGGGGTCGAGCGTGATGGAGTCGGCCCGTTCGATCCCGGCGAACGCGGCCCGCCCCCGCTCGGTGAGCTGGAAGAACCCGCCGTAGGCCCCGTCCACGTGCAGCCACATCGCCTCGTGCCGGGCCAGGTCGGCGACCTCGGCGATGGGGTCGATCGCGCCGGTGTTCGTGGTCCCGGCGCTGGCCACCACGAACGCGGGCCGGAGCCCGTCGCGGCGGTCGGCGGCCACCGCCTCGCGAAGCGCGGCGACGTCCAGCCTGAGCTCGGCGTCGGTGGCGACCAGCCGGACGTTGTCCCGGGGGAACCCGGCCAGGAGGGCCGCCTTCACCACCGAGTTGTGGACCTGGTCCGAGGCGTACAGCGTGCCGTCCTGGAACCGTTCGCCGAGCAGCGCGTGGCGGGCCGTGACCACGGCGGAGAAGTTCGACAGCGAACCGCCGGACGTGAGGATCCCGCGGGCCTCCGGCGGGAAGCCGAACATGTCGGCCATCCACCGCACGGCCTGCGCCTCGATCTGGGCCAGGACCGGCGCCGCCTCCCACACGCCCACGTACCGGTTCAGCGCGGCGGCCACGAAGTCGGCCAGCGCCGCCGACCACAGCCCCCCGCCCGGGATGTACGCGAGGTAGCCGGGCCCCGCCGTGGTGAACGACTTCCGGGCGCCGGCCTCGACCGCGTGGAGGAGCTCCCGCAGCGGCGTTCCGCCCTCGGGCGCGGGCTCCCGTATGCGCGTCGCCGCCTCCAGCGCCCCGGCCAGGTCCACCGCCGCCATGTCCGGCAGCGAGGCCAGGTGCTCGACCACCACACGGGCGGCCGCCTCCGCCGAGCCCAGCATGAGCTCCGCATCGGGCTCCAGCGGGAAGCGCGCGCCGTCCACGGTCGCGCGATGCTAGCAGCGCCCGCCGGGTGGGCCGTCAGTCCGCCGACCGGAGCTGCCCCTCGTACGGGCCAGGGCCGGTGAGGCAGGCGGCCCCGCACCTCGCCCCGAGGGCCAGGGCCTCCTCCAGCGTCATCCCGGCGCCGAGGCCGTACGTGAGGCCACCCGCGAACGAGTCCCCGCAGCCGTACGCGTCCTGCACCGGTCCCGGGAGCGGGGAGGCCTCCCATCGTCCGGAACGGCCGCCGGCGGTGGTGAAGGATCCGCCCGCCCCGCTCTCGGTGAGCACCACCGCAGCCGGCGGGGGGTCCACCGGCTCGTACCGTTCGTCCCGGTCCCGGGCGCTGCCGATCACCGCGTCCAGCGCCACCCCGGCTTCCACCAGCACCGGCATGGCCCGCGTGGTGGCCGTCAGCACCCGCGCGGCCCGGGCCCGGGCCAGCGCCCCCGGGTCGCCGGCCGTGAAATAGACGGCGTCGAACCCCGCCAGGTCGTCCCACGGCAGCGGGTCGTCGCCGTGCGGGCCCAGGCGCTCGCCGATCACCGTGATGGTCCGCTCGCCGGCGTCGTCCAGGAACGTGAACGCCCGGCGCTGGGGCTCGGGACGGAACGTCGCGTGGACCTCCAGCCCGAGCACCCGGAGGCCGTCCTCGGTCCGGTGGCCGAGCTCGTCGTCCCCGAGCGCGGTGAAGAACGCGGCCCCGCCCGCCAGCTTCGCCAGCTGCACCGCGGCCACCGGGCCGCCGCCCGCGGGGACCGCGAACGTCCCGGACGCATGCACGATCTCGCCCTGCCGGGGCACCGCCCGGACGAGGGCGAACTCCACCCACTCCGTGTGCCCGACCACCGCGACCCTGGGCGAAGCCATGCGCGCATCTTCCCCCGCCGGCCGGGCCGCGTTTCGGAGGCACGAGCACGGGTACGTGGCCAAAGAGGCGGTCGCCGCCGCTTCGTCGTGCCCGCAGGCGGAAGGAGCGCTCGATGGAAGCTTCGGAATCGATCCCCGCCGGCGCCGTGTCCGCCCCGGCCCTCGTCGAGCTGGCCTGCCGGCAGCCGGGCCCCTTCGCGTCCGTCTACCTGGTGACCGAGGGCGCGGTCGAGAACGCACCGCAGCTCGGGACGGCGCGGTGGAAGTCGCTCCGCGACCGCCTGGCGGACGCGGGAACCCCCGACGAGTCGCTGCGTGCCATCGACGAGGTCGTGCCGGGGGCGCACACCAGGGGCGGGAGCCTGGCCGTGGTGGCGAACGCGTCCGGCGTGGTCCACGTGGAGCACACCGAAAGGCCCGAGCCTCGCGACCGGGCGAGGTGGGCGATGCTCCCGGAGCTCCTGCCCATCGTGCGGTGGCGCCAGGAGCGGGTGCCGTTCGTCGCGGTCGTCACCGACCGGACGGGCGCCGATCTGGTGGGCGTGCGACTGGAGGGAACGGAGATCGCGCGCGAGGTCCAGGGTGCCGGGGGCCCGATCCGCAAGGTCCAGGCGGGGGGGTGGTCCCAGCGCCGGTACCAGCAGCGGGCCGAGAACACGTGGGAGCACAACGCCCACCAGGTGGCCGAGGAGGCCGCGAAGCTCGCCGACCGGGTGGGGGCCGCCGTGGTCGTCCTCGCCGGCGACGTCCGGGCGGTCTCGCTGGTGAAGGAGTCCATCCCCGAGCGGTGGGCGGGTGCCCTCCGGGTGATCCCGAGGGGCGGGGCCGGGGGCTCGCCGGGCCATCTCCCCCCCGACGTCGAGGAGGCGGTCTCGGGGATCGCCGCCGAACAGGCCTCCGCCCTCATCGAGCACTTCCACCGGGAGCGGGGCCAGGACGATCGCGCGGCCGACGGTCCCGCCGCCGTCGTCGACGCGCTCCGGAGCGCGCAGGTCGAGGTCCTGCTCGTGGCCGACGACCCGGACGACGAGCGCACCGCCTGGTTCGGACCCGAGCCCGCGCACCTGGCCCTCCGGCCGGAGGACCTGGCCCAGTTCGGCATCGGCGCCGGCCACATCCAGGAGGGCCGGCTCCTCGACGTGCTGGTCCGGGCCACGCTCGGGACCGGCGCCGGCATCCTGGTGATCCCCCGGGACGCCGGGCCGAAGGACGACGTCGGCGCCGTCCTCCGCTGGTCACCCGCCTGAGGACCGGCCCCGGGCGCCGTTTGTGCCCCGGACCGCGGGGGTAGACACGTCGGTGCGCGATCGAGGAGGGGCCCGCCAATGCGCTCTCGACCGAAGCTGCTTCCCACCCTGTTCACGCTGGTCCTGGTGCTGGCGATGCCCGCCGTCCGGGCCGGCGCCGAGGCCGCCCCGCCGGCCGGCTCGATCTCGGGCAACGTGCGGTTCGTGGCGAACATCCCGGAGCTGCGGGCGGCGATCTCGATCAACTTCATCGGGGACACGATGTTCGTCTCGACCGTCCACGGCGTGTACAGCTATGACGTCTCCGACCCCGCCGCTCCGGCGCTGCTCGGCGCGCTCCCCATGTACATCTGGGAGAACGAGGACGTCGACGTGGATCCGGCCCGCCACCTGCTGTTCGTCAGCCGGGATCCCCGAGGGTTCACCTCACCCGCCACGTCCGGCTCCACGTTCCCCTACGGCGCCGTTCACGTCATCGACGTGTCGGACCCGACGCTGCTCCGCCAGCTCAGCGTGTTCCTGGTCCCGGCGGGCCACACCACCACCTGCGTGAACCGCTGTGCGTTCATCTGGACCGCCGGGCCCTATGCGAACGCAGAGACCCAGCCCCAGTTCGTGGGCCGGCCGATCTTCGCCACCGATGTCCGCGATCCGGCGAACCCGGTGCCGTGCCCGAAGCCCATCGACACGAAGCGCAACGACGGCGTGACCGACTACGTCCACGACGTCCAGGTGGACGCGGCCGGCGTGGCGTGGGTCTCCGGGGCGGGCGGTGTCCGCGGCTACTGGACCACTGGGCTCCACCGGAACCCGCTGACCGGGAAGACGCAGCGCGCCACCGGGTGCCGGCCGGTCCCGTACGCGGGCGGCGGGTCGTCCGCCAAGTACACGCCGTCGCGGTTCATGCACAACTCCTGGCGGAACGTGAACGCGAGCATCCCGGGGGTGGCCGGGACGAAGGGCAAGGTCCTGTACGCCACCGAGGAGAACGTCACCACGGACTGCAAGTCGGCCGGCCGGTTCGCCACCTTCGACCTCCGAGGCTCGTTCGGTGGGCAGGGCTGGCGGGACATCGACCAGACCCACTTCCGCCTGCGGGTCCTCGACACGTGGACGCCGGAGAAGCAGGAGGGCAGCAGCGGCTGCGACTCGGCGCACTACTTCACCGACCGGGGCGACGGCCTGCTGGCCTACGCGTTCTATACCCAGGGCACCCGGTTCATCGACGTCAGCGACCCCCGGGACATCCGCCAGGTCGGCTACTACCGTCCCGACGACGCGAACACATGGGCCGCGTACTGGCACGACGGATACGTCTTCATCGCGGACTTCACCCGCGGCGTCGACGTCATCCGGTTCACGGGTTCACGCGCGGCGCGGACGGTTGCCGCGCCCGCCGGCGGCGCCACCCAGACCCTCCGGTTCGACGGCACGTTCGCCTTCCTCTGCCCGGTCCACCGGCAATGAACGGGCCCGCGGCTCCGAGGCGGAGCACTAGGTTGCGGACACGGAGTCGCGGTTCGACAGGTTGAGGATGAGGTCGGCCACCAGGGCCGTCCAGCCGGTCTGGTGAGAGGCGCCGAGGCCCTCGCCGGTGTCGCCGTGGAAGTACTCGAAGAACAGCAGGCGTTCGTTCCACCCGGGGTCCGTCTGGAACTTCTCCAGGCGCCCGAACGCGGGACGGCGGCCCCGATCGTCTCGCAGGAACAGCTTCACCAGGCGCTGCGACAGGTCGTCGGCGACCTCGCCGAGGGTGCTGTGGCGGCCCGACCCGGTGGGGTACTCCACCGTGAAGTCCTCTCGGAGGTACCGGTGGAACCGCCGGAGGGACTCGATGATCAGGTAGTTCACCGGGAACCACACCGGGCCCCGCCAGTTCGAGTTCCCGCCGTACACCCCCGACGTCGAGACGCCCGGCTCGTAGCCGACCCTGGCCACGCCCACGCCGACGTCCAGCTCGAACGGGTGCTCCAGGTGGTACCGCGACACCGAACGGACCCCGTACGGCGACAGGAACTCGGCTTCGTTGAGCATCACGTCGAGGATCCGGACCAGCCGGTCCGGCGTGACGATCGACAGCAGCCGGGCGATGCGCTCCTCGCCGAGGTCGTCGGTCTGGACCACCCGGGCGAACTCGTTCTTGTGGGCCAGGAACCACTGCAGCCGCGACGTGAACTCCGGGAGCTTGGCCAGCGTGTCGGGTCCGAGCGTCGTCGTCGCGCACAGGGGGATCAGTCCGACCATGGACCGGATGCGCATGGGGATGACCATCCCGCCGTCGCGGTGGTGCAGCTGGTCGTAGTAGAAGCCGTCGTCCTCGTTCCACAGGCCCTGGTCGTTCATGGCGGTGGCGATGTACGTGAAGTGCTCGAAGAACTTGGTGCACATGTCCTCGTAGGTCCGTTCGTGCGCCGCCAGGACGAGGGCGATCTCCAGCATGTTCAGGCAGAACATGGCCATCCACGCGGTGCCGTCGGACTGCTCGAGGTGCACGTCGCCCGGCAGCCGCTGGGACCGGTCGAACGGGCCGATGTTGTCGAGCCCCAGGAACCCGCCCTCGAAGATGTTGTTGCCCTCGGCGTCCTTGCGGTTCACCCACCACGTGAAGTTCAGCGTGAGCTTGTGGAAGATCCGCTGCAGGAACTCGATGTCGCGCGAGCCGTCGATCTCGAACACGCGGAGCGCCGCCCACGCGTGGACCGGCGGGTTCACGTCGCCGAACGCCCATTCGTACGCCGGGAGCTGGCCGTTCGGGTGCATGAACCACTCGCGGCACAGCAGCAGCAGCTGGTCCTTGGCGAACTGCGGATCGACGTGGGCCAGGGCCACGGTGTGGAACGCCAGGTCCCACGCCGCATACCACGGGTACTCCCAGGTGTCGGGCATCGACAGGACGTCGAAGTTGTTCATGTGTCCCCACTCGGAGTTGCGTCCGTCGAGCCGCTCCCTCGGGGGCGGGGGCTGGGTGGGGTCGCCCTCCAGCCACCGCGAGACGTCGTAGAAGTAGAACTGCTTCGACATCAGGAGGCCGGCGAAGGCCTGGCGCATCACCGAGGCCTCCTCGTCGGTGGCGAACTCGGTGAGCGAGGCGTAGAACTCGTCGGCCTCCCGCCGCCGCTGGTCGTGGACGCGGTCGTGCTCCACCCCGAGGTCCGTGTCGCCGTCGGAGAACCGCAGGCGGATCTCCCGCGACCCGCCCGGCGGCACGGTCAGGACGTAGTGCAGCGCCGCCTTGGTCCCCTCGTGCGCGGGGTTCACCGAGTCCGCGCCGCGCACCACGTGGTCGCCGATCCCGTCCTTGGGGTACGGCGTGGTGGCGCGGGTCCCCCACAGTCGTTCGGCGTTCGTCTCGTTCTCGCAGAACAGCGGGTCGGGGGAGCCGGATCCCGCGAGGACCCGGCGGCCCAGGATGCGGTGCTCGGCCACCAGGACGCCGTCATCCAGCGTGATCCGGGGCTTCTCCACGTTGGTGCGCCACGACCACCGGTTCCGGAACCACAGCGTGGGCAGGACGTGGAGCGTGGCCTCCTCCGGCCCTGCGTTGCGGACCTCCATCCGGATGCACATGTCCTCCGGCGCGGCCTTCGCCACGTCCACGGTGACGTCCCAGTAGCGGTCCCCGTCGAAAAGGCCCGAGTCCAGGAGGTCGAACTCGTCGTTCTCCCGGCCCCGCCGGGCGTTCTCCTCCACCAGGCGCGCGTACGGGAACTCGCCGTGGGGGTACGCGTAGCGCCACCGCATGAAGGAGTGGGTCGGCGTGGAGTCCAGGAACCACCAGTACTCCTTGGCGTCCTCGCCGTGGTTCCCCTGGGCGTTGGTCAGGCCGAAGATCCGCTCCTTGAGAATGGGATCCCGGCCGTTCCAGAACGCGAACGCCAGGCACAGGGTCTGCTGAAGGTCGCAGATCCCGCCCAGCCCGTCCTCGCCCCATCGGTAGGCCCGGGAGCGGGCGTGGTCGTGGGGGAAGGACTCCCAGGCCTCGCCGGTGGCGGAGTAGTCCTCGCGGACGGTGCCCCACTGGCGCTGGGAGACGTACGGCCCCCATGTCCGCCACGGACCGGCGTCCTCCAGCCGCTCCCGCTCAGCGTCCATCGCGGGCGAACTGTCTCACCTGGGCCGCGAACGTGACAGGATCCGGGCGGGCTCCGCGGTGTGGCCCGCCCGGGTCCCTGTCGTTCGCCGAGAACCCGCCGGTGCCGTTCGGCGTCCCGACCCCGGTGGGGCCGTCGTAGCCGGCCGCTCCCTTGCACATGGTCCCGCCACGACCGTGTTGTAGGAGGCCGGGCTCTCGACCCCGTAGCCGCCATCCCCGGAGCTCACCGTGATGGCCACGCCGGGATGATCGTAGGCGCGCCGCCAAGGGTGTTGCTGGTCTCGCCGCCGCCGTAGCTGTTCGACACGACGTTCGCGCCGAGGCGCACGGCCGTGTTCACGGACGCGGCCAGGTTCGAGAAGCTGTTGCTGCTGGCCTCGACCAGCAGGATCCTGCAGTTCTGGCAGATCTGGTGGGCGGTCTCCACGTCCAGCGCGATCTCGAGGGCCCAGCCGGCGTCCTTGCGGGGCAGCGGTGAGGCGTTGCCGTCCTGGTTCACCTTCTGGAAGCACGCGGTGGTCACCGACCCCCCACAGCTCGGGAAGAACGGCAGCCCGTACGTGCTGTCGTAGACGTCGAGGTCGGCCTTCGCGGTGGGGTCGTCGAACGCGTCGACGATGGCGATGGTCTGGGCGCCGGCCGCCGCGGTGAACCATCGTCGCATATGTCACCTCCAGGGGGGAATTGTCCGGGCGGGAGTGTGGCAGAGATCCCCGATCGCGCGAATCGGAGACCACTGCCGGCCGGTAGGCTCGGGACCCCACATGGCCGTCCTGCACGAGCGCGACCTCGATCCCGACCCCGTGGCCCAGTTCCACCGGTGGTTCGACGAGGCCCGGGAGGCCGAGCGCCAGCCCGACGCCATGGCCCTGGCCACCGCCTCGCCGGATGGCGAACCGTCGGTCCGGATGGTGCTGCTGAAGCGGGCCGACCATCGGGGGCTCACGTTCGGGACGAACTTCGGGAGCTCGAAGGGCCGGGATCTCTCGGCCAACCCCCGGGCCGCCGTGGCGTTCCACTGGGTGGCCCTGCACCGGCAGGTCCGGGCGTGGGGGACCGTGGAGCGGTGCGCCGACGAGGAGTCGGACGTCATCTGGGAGGCCCGGCCCCGGGGAGCCCGCCTGGCGGCGGCGTCGTCCCGCCAGAGCGAGTCCCTCCCGGACCGGGACGCCCTGGAGCGGGCGTACGCCGAAGCCGCCGAGCGATATCCCGGGGACGATGTCCCGCGACCGCCGTGGTGGGGCGGGTACCTGCTGGTCCCAGCCGGGTGGGAGTTCTGGCAGGGCCAGGAGAACCGGTTGCACGACCGCGTCCGCTACGACCCCGACGGCGCCGGCGGCTGGCGGATCACCCGGCTCGCTCCCTGACGGCCGGGACGCCGAGCGCCCCTGTCGGATGAGCTCGCCTTGCTCTACCACCCGCGCGAGGGTGTGCGCCGCGATGGCGGTCCGCCACGCCCGTGGAACCCATCGGGCACCGGCCCGGGCGGAGGGGGCACCATGGCAGCGCGTCAGCATCGATCCACGTCCGGTCGACCCGACCCACGAGTTCGACCGGGTCGAGATCGGGCGGCCGTTCAAGGCCAAGACGGGTCTGATCTGCGGCCTGCGAGGGGCCGACCACATCGACGGCATGGGCGGGGACGACGTGCTGTACGGGGAGCGCGGCGGCGCTCCGTGACACCCGGCTGACCGAGCTCGTCGCAGGGTTGGGGGACCCGCGGTTCGGACCTTTGGCCGATGCTCGCGGACGACACCGTTCGCCGATAACTCAGGTGAGTGCGCCGATGAGTGCCGCCGCGAACGTCTCCGAGCCGATCCGAAGGGCCGCCCGGCGGTCGGGGCTGGGCGACGTCCGCAACGTGTCGCTGCGGGCGGTGGAGCGCCGTCGCCTGGAGCTGTGGGGGATCGTCCTGGCCATGCTCACCGCGGTGAGCGTGACGCTGGTCCTGCTCTCGGCATGGCCGCGTCCCGAGACCTCGGACTCGCTGCTGTCCGCGCCCGTCCTCCGGGCGGCCATGGTCCTGCTGGCGGTGGGGTTCGGGGCCTATGTGATGGAGAAGGAGATCCACCTCCGCAAGCTCTCCGGCCTGCTGGTGGACGAGCACGTCACCATCGAGGCCCTGACCCGCCGGATCGAGGAGGACACCGCGCTGACCACGGCCGGCAAGGCCATCGCCGCGATGCTCGACGTCGAACGGACTCTCGACCTCATCCTGGACAGCGCGATCGACCTCCTGGAGGCGGAGGGAGGGTCGATCCACCTGGTGGTCCGGCCCGGGATGTTGCGGTGCGCGGCGGCCCGGGGGGCCGGCGCGGTGTTCGGCGCGACCACGCAGGTGGGCGAGCGGATCGAGGGCCGAGTGGCGGCCCGCCGAGAGGCCATGCTGATCCCCGCTCCCCGGCACCCCTCGCTCCCCTCCGGGTTCGAACGGGGCGACGTCACGGGCGACACCATGTGCGCGCCGCTCGTCGGAGGCGGCGACCTGGTCGGGGTCCTGCGGATGGACGCGCCGAGGGGGCACCCGTTCGCGGGGTCCGACCTGGGGTCCCTCCGGGTGTTCGCCGAGCACGTCGGGCCCCAGATCGCGAACGCCCAGCTGTACCAGCGCGAACGGGCTCGGGTCACGGAGCTCCTCGAGGTGTACCGCCTGAAGGCGGACTTCGTCTCGGCCATGGTGAACGAGCTCCACGCGCCGCTCCGCGCGGTCATCGGCAACGCCCGGAACCTCCGCGAGATGGACCTCGACCCGCTCCAGCGCGACGGCCTCGTCGACGCCATGGAACGGGAGGGCACGCGGCTTCTGCGGATCGTGGACCGCCTGCGGTGGCAGGGCCGGCACGGGTCCCGGGGTGCGGCCGTCGGGGAGGACCGGCTGGACGTCGGGGCCCTGGCCCGGGCCCTGGCCGAGGGGCTGGCGCGGCAGGGGCGGCCCGTGGAGGTCGACGCCGGAGAGGGCTGCGTGATCCTCGGCGACGAGGAGATCGTCCAGCCCGTGCTGGTGAACCTGGTGGACAACGCGTTCCGGCACGGCCGGCCGCCGGTCGCCGTTCGCGTGTGGCGGGACGACGACTGGGTGCTCATCTCCGTGAATGACCATGGGCCCGGCGTGCCGGAGGACCAGAGGGAGGCGCTGTTCGCGCGCGTTCCCCTCGCCGGCCAGGAGGGCCCTTCGGTGGGCGGGGCCGGCCTGTCGATCGTCCGCGGGGTGGTCACCGCGCTGCGGGGCACGGTGTGGGTCGAGGACGGGCCGGACGGCGGCGCGGCATTCCGGATCTCGCTCCCGGTGGACGACCCGGCGGGCCGGGCGCCCGACGAGCCTCCATCGATCGCCCCCCCGCCGATGCCCGAGGCCTGAGCCCTGTCGGGGGTGGATCGACGAGCTGACCGACCCGCAGCCCGGAAGCGCGGGTCCGAGAAGCTGCTCGACCGCGGCTGAACCTCACCGCCTAAGCTCCCCTCCATGCCGCCCGACGCGTTCTTCATCGCGGACGGGGACCGGTTCGTGCCCACGGAGTTCGCGCGCGGGCCGTGGTCCGCGGACGCCCTGCACGCCGGGCCGCCGTCGGCGCTGCTGGGGCGGGCCGTGGAGGCGGTCGAGCCGTTGGGGGAGATGCTCGTGTCGCGGTTCGCGCTCGAGGTCCTACGGCCCATCCCGTGCCGGCCACTGTCGATCCGCGCGGAGGTGGAGCGCCCGGGCCGCCGCGTCCAGCTGGTGCGGGCCGCGCTGTGCGACGCGGGGACCGGCGAGGAGGTCGCGCTGGCCTCGGCCTGGCGGATCCGCCCGGAGGAGGGACTGGCCGGGGAGGTGAACCTCCCGGCGACCGAGCTCCCGGGGCCCGACGACTGTCCGACCTCCGGCGAGTACGACCCGGGGTGGGCGCCGAACTACTTCCACGCCATGGAGTGGCGCACGGCCGGCGGCGATTGGGGGCGGCCCGGGCCCACCGCCATGTGGATGCGCATGAGGATCCCGCTGGTCGATGGCGAGGAGATCTCGCCGCTGTCCCGGGTGCTGGCCGCCGCGGACTCGGGGAACGGGATCAGCTGGGAGCTCCCGATGACCGAGGTCCTGTTCGTGAACGTCGATCTCACCGTGCACCTGGCCCGGATGCCGGAGGGGGAGTGGGTCTGCCTTGACGCGATCACGCGGGTCGGGAGCGAGGGCCTGGGCGTGGCCCGGAGCACGATGTGGGACCGGCGGGGGTGGGTCGGGGAGGGGGCCCAGAGCCTCCTGGTGGCGCCCCGCTGAGGGGCGGGGGCCCGAGGCGTCGAATCCGGGCCGGAGGTTCCGCGCGGGCAGGCGCGACCCGTGGCCCGCGGTCGGGGCGTCCCCTGAACGTCCCTTGTCGCGTGCGCCGGGACTGGCTACCGTAGGTCGGCCCCGTTCCCCCACGTTGTGAGGAGCCCCTCGATGCAGGCACCGCCCCAGCGTCCCCGTGCCGTCCGCCGTTCCCGGCGACTGGGCCCCACGGTCCTCGCCGCCGGGGTGACGATCCTGGTGCTGGCCTCGCTGGGACCGAGCGCCGAGGGTTCCGCGGGCCGCGCCGGCGCCGGGGGATGGACACGGGGTCATCCCTGGACGGGTGGGGCCGGGATCAGGCAATCCGTCCGGTCCATCCAGGCCCGGGAGGCCCGATCGAGGGGATCGCTTCGCGAATTCGGCCGGCTCCCGGAAGCGGTCCGGCATCCCAAGCGGCAGAACCCGTCCGCTCCCCGCGTGGCCCAGTGGCCGCCCGCGCCCACGGGGGATTCGTCGACGCCCTCGCAGCCCCGCGCGACGGGCGGACGCTCCCGCGCACCGCAGGCGCTCGGCACGAGCTTCACCGGCGCCACGCTCGCCGACACCAACTTCTCGTTCCCGCCGGACACAATGGGGGCCATCGGCCCCACGCAGTACGTGGTCGCGGTGAACGGCCGGATCAGGAGCTTCAACCGCAGCGGCGTCGCGGACGGCGCCCTCGACGCCGACACCGACGTGTTCTTCGCCAGCGTCATGACGACCGGGGTGGGGTGCAACTTCACCTCCGACCCGAGGATCCGGTACGACCGGCTGTCCGGTCGATGGTTCCTCACGATCATCGACGTGCCCGGCTGCAACGGCTCGAAGACGAATCGCGTCCTGCTCGCCGTCAGCAGCGGAAGCGTGATCACGTCGTCGTCGAGCTTCACGTTCTTCTTCTTCAACAACGCGTCGATCACGCCGTCGGTGACCAAGCGGTTCGCCGACTACGACACGCTCGGCATCGACGCGAACGCCCTCTACATCGGTGACAACGCGTTCTCGACCGCGACGGGCCACTTCTTGGGGACCGATGCGTTCGTGGTCCGGAAGTCCTCCGTGCTGGGGGCGGGGCCGATCGTGGTGACGGCGTTCCGGGGGCTCGTCGGCTCGGCGACGGGGGCCGGCCCGTTCACGCCGCAGGGCGTTGACGACGACGATGCCGAGGCCACGGTCGGCTACTTCATCGGCGTGGACAACGCGTCGTTCGGCCAGCTGGACATCCGGCGGGTCGCCGACCCCGGCGGGACGCCGTCGCTCTCCGGGGACGTGACGTTGACCGTTCCCACGACGTCGTTCCCGCTGACGGTGCCGCATCTGGGGAACGCCGGCGGAACGAACGGCGAGCTCGACGCGCTGGACGACCGGCTGTTCGCCGCGCGTGTGGAGAACGGGCACATCTGGACCGCGCACAACATCGCGGTCACGACCGGCGGGGTGGGATCGGGCGCCGGGACCCGGGACGGTGTGCGCTGGTACGAGATCCAGAACGTGTCGGCGACCCCCTCGCTGGTGCAGTCGGGGACCGTGTTCGACGGGGCCTCGTCGAACCCGCGCTGGTACTGGATCCCCTCGATCATGGTGTCGGGCCAGGGCCACTCGGCCATCGGGTCCAGCGCGGCCGGCCCGGCCGAGCACGTGAACGCGGCCACCGTCGGCCGGCTGTCGGGCGACGCGCTCGGGACGATGCGGACGCCCGCGCTGTACACATCGAGTGGGTCCGCGTACAACCCTCCCGGCGACCCCGGCGGTCAGTTCGGGCGTCGGTGGGGCGACTACTCCTACGTCAGCCTGGATCCGCTCGACGACATGACCATGTGGAGCATCCAGCAGTTCGTGGACGCCACCAACTCCTACGGCGTCCGCGTGGTGAAGCTCATCGCTCCGCCGCCCGCCACGCCGTCGTCGGCGAGCGGGTCGGTCCCCGCCGGCTCGTCGTCCACGACGGTGACCATCACCGGAACGTCGTCGTCGGGCTCCGGTTTCTACGACCCGGGACCGAACCTCGGAGGCGGCGCCGTGCCGTTCCACCACCTGAGCGCAACGGTGTCGGGCGGGGTGACCGTGAACAGCGCCACCTCCAACAGCCCGACGTCGGTGACGCTCGACCTCAACACGACCGGAGCCGCGCCCGGGACCAAGGACGTCACGATCACGAACCCCGACGGCCAGCTCGCCACCGGCGCCGGCATCCTCACCGTGACCAGCGCGCCGCCGGCCTCCGCCGACCTGGTGCTGACGAAGACCCACTCGTCGCCGGTGGTCATCGGGACGTCGTTCCCGTTCACGATCTCGGTCTCGAACGGTGGCCCGGACGCCGCGTCCGACCTCCAGGTGACGGACACGCTGCCCGCGTCGATGACGTTCTCGTCGATCTCGAACACCGGGGGCGCGAGCTGCTCGACGCCGCCGGCCGGCTCGACGGGGACCGTCACCTGCACGAAGAGCTCGCTGGGCAGCGGGGGGTCGTTCACCGTCACGCTGACCGTGCGGCCCACGCGGTCGGGGTCGTTCGACAACACGGCCTCGGTGTCGTCGTCCACGGCCGAGGCGGTCCCGGGCGACGAGTCCGACACCGACAGCGTTGCCGTCCAGACCAACGCGAAGGGATGCACGATCATCGGGACCGGCGGCAACGACACGATCACGGGGACGAGCGGTCCCGACGTGATCTGCGGCCGGGCCGGCGCCGACACGATCAATGGGGCCGGGGCCGCCGACACGCTGTACGGCCAGGGCGGCAACGACGCCCTCACCGACCACGCGGGGACGGACAAGCTGGTCGGCGGCGGCGGGGCCGATGCCCTCGACACCGCCGACGGCGCGGCGGGCGACACCGCCATCGGCGGCAGGGGCACCGACACCTGCTCCACCGACCCCGGCGACACCGTGAAGTCCTGCGAATGACCCCGTCGAGGACCGGTGCCGCGCCGGCTACCCGGCGGACGCGGCGTCGTCGAACACCATGACGCTGCCCGAGTAGCAGGCCACCCACACCCGGTGGGCGGGGCCGTCGTAGGTGATCCCGATGGGATGGACGTTCGTCCGGACCGTTTGGATCACGTGCAGGTCCCTCGTCCTGACCTTCGTCACGGTCTGGGAGTCGTAGTTCACGACGTACAGGGCCTTGCCGTCGGGGGCGATGGCCATGCTCCGGGGCTCGGTGCCGGTGTGGACCCGGCCCACCACGTGGTCGTTCGAACGATCGATCTTCACGACCTCGCCGGTCCCGTTCAGCGTGGCGTACAGGAACTTCGCGTCGGGTGAGAGGACCAGGGCCCGGGGCTCCGAACCCACGCCCCGGATCCACCGGACGTTGAACGTGGACAGCGAGACCTTGGCGATGTCGCTGGACCCCATCACGGCCACGTAGGCCATCCGGGACGTGGGCGGGACGGCGATCCCCCGGGGGTAGCGGCCGATGGGGATCCGCCGGACCTGCCGGGCCTTGTCGACGCTGATCACGCTGAGGTCGTAGGAGCACCAGTTCGACACCAGGACGAACCGGTCGTTCGGCGTGACCGCGACCACCTTCGGCACCGAGCCCACCTCGATCGCGGCGTTCACGTGGAGGTGCTGGAATCCGATCCGGTACACGAAGCTCCGGTCGATCCCCGACGACGGCGAGCACGAGTCGGAGCCCGGATGGTCGAACCCGGGCCCGTACATGGAGTAGTTCGTGACGTAGGCGAACTTCGCGTCCGGGGAGAACGCGGCTTCGACCGGCCCGCCCTGGAACGAGCCGGGGTACTGCGGGTAGCCGTACCGCGACAGCCGGATGCGGTCCGGGATCGTCTTCACCAGGCGGAGCCTCCGGTCGTACACCGTGACGGAGTGCTGGTAGATCATGTTCTGGGCGAAGACCAGCCCGGCCCCGGTGGCCGCCACCGACTTCGGCGTGATCTCGCCGGTGAGCACCTTCACCAGGCGGAGGCGCCGGAGGCCCGAGGGGACCTCCTTGGCGGCCGTGTGGGCGGATCCGGCCCGGGCGCGCGACGGGGATCCCTGGGACAGGCGGACCGATCCCGTTGCCGCGCCGCGAGCTCCCGTGTGGGCCGCCCCGTGGCGGGCGCCGGGAGGGTTCGCCTTCGTGCCGGTCGGGGAGCACGCCGGCGCCGCCGCGAGCAGGGCCGCCAGCACGACGGCGAGGATCCGAGGCCTCACGGCACCCATCCTGCCCGCTCCGCCGCCTCGAAGCGAGCGCATCGGCGCGCGTCGCGGTGGCTCACTGCGGGAGCTCGATGGTCCCGTCCCGGAGGACCCGCGCCGCGTGCGCCCCGAAGTCCTCGTTCGACAGCCGGGCCACCAGGTGGGCCCCCTTCCGCGAG